>JAFKFI010000078.1 GCA_017307285.1 Alphaproteobacteria bacterium
ACCGCATAAAGAAGAACCGCAAGGCGCATTACATGCTAATAGGCCTCGATGCCAAGCCGGCGTCGATCACCGAGATGGAGCGCCAGCTGAGGCTCAACGAGGACGTGCTGCGCTTCATGACCGTGCGGGTGGACGCGATCGAGGAGGGCCAGTCGGCCATCCTGGCGCGCAAGTCCGATGATCGGGACCGCTCATTCCGTGGGCCGAAGCCGCCCGGGCGGTTCGAGAGTGGGCGGCGCCGCGGCTATGACGAGCGCGAGGAGTTCCGCGCACGGGATATGCCGGAGGCCCGGCAGGGCGAGGAATTCCGCGCCGGAGCGGAGGAGTAGGCAATCATGTCCGATAGCATCGAAGTCAACCCCGCCGCCCGCCGTGCCGCGGTCGGCGCGCGCCGGCCGTTCTACCGGCGGCGCAAGTCCTGCCCGTTCTCCGGCCCCAATGCGCCGAAGATCGACTACAAGGACGTGCGGCTGCTGTCGCGCTTCCTGAGCGAGCGGGGCAAGATCGTGCCGTCGCGCATCACCGCCGTCTCCGCCAAGAAGCAGCGCGAGCTCGCGGTGGCGATCAAGCGCGCCCGGTTCCTGGCGCTGCTGCCCTACATCCTGAGCTGAGGAGCGGGTCATGGCCGCATTGGAAGTGATCCTGCTCCAGCGGGTCGAGAAGCTGGGGCAGATGGGCGACGTGGTGAAGGTCAAGCCGGGGTTTGCCCGGAATTTCCTTCTGCCGCAGAAGAAGGCGCTGCGCGCCACCAAGGACAATCGCGCGCAGTTCGAGCAGCAGCGCGCCCAACTCGAGGCGCAGAACCTCCGACGCCGCGAAGAGGCCGAGCGCGTCGCCGAGCGGGTCGGCGGGCTGTCCGTGACTATCATCCGCCAGGCGGGCGAGGGCGGTGGGCTGTACGGCTCGGTCTCGGCGCGCGATATCGCCGATGGCTGCACCGAGGGCGGACTCACCGTGAACCGCTCGCAGGTTGTGCTGGAGCATCCGATCAAGACCCTGGGGCTGAGCAAGGTTCGTGTCGTGTTGCACCCCGAGGTGTGGATCCCGGTCACGGTCAACGTGGCCCGCAGCCCCGAGGAAGCCGAGCGCCAGGCGCGCGGCGAGCGCATTGGTGTCGAGGCCGAGGACGAGCAGCCGGCGATGCCCGAGGATATGTTCGACCCCGGTGCCGGCGAGCAGCCGCAGCCCTGAGCGACACAGGGGGCTTCTCGTCCCACCGCGAGTAACGACGATGCCGGTCGTTCGCCCACGCGAACGGTCGGCATCGGCGTTTTGACGGAACGGCCCTCCTGATTCATTGTTACTGTCCCGAGCACGGCCACGGTATGGGACGGGAGCGATGCAGGCTGCGTTAGACGCGATCCTGAAGCGGTTCATCACGCGGGGACGGCTGACCGTCCGCTATCCCGGTGGACGACAGACGACCTATGGCGGCCCTTCGGGCTCTGGACCCGAAGCCATGATCGCGCTGCGGGATGCTCGGGCGGTGCGTCGTTTGGTGCTCAATCCAACCTTGTCCGTGGGCGAATCGTACATGGATGGCGGCCTGTCCACCGTGGGCTGCGGCGTCTACGAGATGCTCGATGTGCTGGTGACGAATTTGGCTGCCAACGGCAACCATCCGATCGCCAATCTGCGGCAGGCCGTTGGCGTGGTGAAGCGGCGGCTCGACCAGTTCAATCCGGCCGGCCGCGCGCAACGCAATGTGGCGCATCACTACGACTTGAACGGCCGGCTGTACAGCCTGTTCCTCGACCGAGACCGGCAATATTCGTGTGCCTATTTCCCCCGCGGCGACGAGACACTGGAGGAAGCGCAGGCGGCCAAGAAGCGTCACATTGCAGCCAAGCTGCGGCTCGACCGACCCGACCTCTCGGTGCTCGACATCGGCTCGGGTTGGGGCGGCCTCGCGCTCACACTGGCTCGCGACTACGGTGCGCGCGTCACAGGTATCACGCTATCGACCGAGCAGCTGAACGAATCGCGCGCGCGCGCCGCGGCCGAGGGGCTCGAGGACCGCGTGAGCTTCGAGTTGCTCGACTATCGCGCGATGGATCGGCGGTTCGACCGCATCGTCTCGGTCGGCATGTTCGAGCATGTCGGCGTCAACCATTACGGCCAGTTCTTCGAGACAGTCCGTCGCTGCCTTAAGCCCGACGGTGTGACGCTGCTGCACTATATCGGGCGCTTCGACGCGCCGGGCATGACCAACGCCTGGATCACCAAATACATTTTCCCGGGCGGCTACTGCCCCGCGCTCAGCGAGGTGATGGCCCGGATCGAGAAATCCGGCCTCGTGACCGACGATATCGAGGTGCTGCGGCTGCATTATGCCGAGACGCTGCGCCACTGGCGCCGCCGCTTCGCCGCCAACCGCGACGCCATCGCCTCGCTGTACGACGAGCGGTTCTGCCGGATGTTCGAGTTCTATCTCGCCGGCTGCGAGGTCGCGTTCCGTCGGCACGGTCAGGGTGTGTTCCAGATCCAGCTGTCGCACGACCAGGCGGCGGTGCCGCTGACGCGCGACTACATCACCGAGGCCGAGCGCCAGCCGGCGCGGGCGCGGGCGAGTGCCTGATCTGATGCGCCTGTTCTGAGCCGGGCGCGGTTGCCCTCGCGCGTCGCGCTGGTATTTTCCCCGGAGGCGGGCGGCATTGCCTGCAAGGAGAGGTCAGCGTGTCCGTCTACAATTTCGCGCCGCCGCCCGAATCACCCGAGGCGGAGGTCGTTCGCGCCGAGGTGAGGGAGTTCCTGAAGTCGGAGCTCGCCACCCGTTCACCGCGCGAGCGGGCGGAGAGCTGGAATGGCCACGATCCGGCGTTCAGCCGCAAGATGGGCGAGCGCGGCTGGATCGCCATGACCTGGCCGAAGAAGTATGGCGGCCACGAGCGTACGGCACTCGAACGCTATGTCGTGCTTGAGGAGATGCTGGCGGCGGGCGCGCCGGTCAGCGCGCATTGGATCGCCGACCGGCAGAGCGGGCCGCTCATCATGCGTGTCGGCACCGACGAGCAGAAAGACACTATCCTGCCGCGCATCGCGCGTGGCGAGGCGTTCTTCTGCATCGGCATGAGTGAGCCCGATACCGGCTCCGACCTTGCCTCGGTGCGGACGCGCGCGACCAAGGTGCAGGGCGGCTATTTGGTGAACGGCACCAAGGTGTGGACCTCCTTCGCGCATCTCTCGCACTACATGATCCTGTTCTGCCGCACCGGCGCGCCCGATAGCGCCAATCGGCATGGCGGGGTCAGCCAGTTCGTCATCGACCTCAAGAATACATCGGGCATCAAGATCAGCCCGATCTACGCGCTCACCGGCGAGCATCACTTCAACGAGGTTGTGTTCAATGATTGCTTCCTGCCGGAGAGCGCGCTGCTCGGGCGGGAGGGGGACGGCTGGAACCAGGTGACGAGCGAACTCGCGCTCGAGCGCAGCGGGCCGGAGCGGTTCCTGTCGAGCTTCACGCTCGTCGTCGAACTGCTGCGCGCGCTGGGACCGAACCCGTCGGACCGCGCGGCGATCGCGGTCGGGCGGCTGGCGGCGCACACCATGACGCTCCGGCGACTGTCGCGCTCGGTCGCCGGCATGTTGCAGGCGGGCGAGAACCCGGCGGTGCAGGCAGCACTGGTCAAGGACCTCGGCGCGCTGCTGGAACAGGAAATCCCGGAGATCGCGCGGCTGCTGGTGGATACGGAGCCGACCGCTGACTCGACCAACGCTTTTTCGGCAGTGCTGGCGCACACCATGCTGCACGCGCCTTCCTTCTCGCTGCGCGGCGGCACGCGGGAAATCCTGCGCGGGATGATCGCACGCGGCCTCGGGCTGCGCTGAACACGGACTAGCCACGGAGAGAACCATGTCGGATTCGGTGCTGTACCAGCAGGACGGCGCGATCGTCACGCTCACACTCAACCGCCCGGAGCGGCGCAACCCAATCTCGGAGCGCGAGGTGGTGGATGCGATCGTCGACGCATTAGACCGGATGAACGCCGATCACAGCGTGCGGGCGGCAATCCTCACTGGGGCGGGCAGCGCCTTTTCCTCGGGTGGCGATCTGCGGGCAATGGCGGCCGAGACGGAGAGTCGCGCGCGGCAGCCGGTCAAGACGCCGAGCTATTACAAGCACGGCATTCAGCGCATCCCGCTGGCCTTCGAGCGGCTGGACGTGCCGATCATTGCCGCCGTGAATGGGCCGGCGATCGGCGCCGGGCTCGATCTCGCCTGCATGTGCGACATTCGCATCGCCGGACAGAACGCGCGTTTCGCTGAGAGCTTCGTCAAGGTCGGCCTCATCGCGGGCGACGGCGGCGCGTGGTTGCTGCCTCGTGCCGTGGGGTTCTCCAAGGCCTGCGAGATGGCGTTCACCGGCGACACCATCGACGCGGCGGAGGCGCTCGCCTGCGGCTTGGTCTCTCGCGTAGTGCCCGATGCGGAACTGTTATCCGCCGCTCGCGGGGTGGCCGAGCGCATCGCGGCGAATCCGGCGGCATCGCTGCGCATGACAAAGCGGCTGCTGATCGAAGGGCGCCAGACGCGCATGGACACGCTGCTGGAGATGGCGGCTTCCATGCAGGCGCTCGCGCACTCGACGGCCGATCATCGCGAGGCGGTGACGGCGTTCCTCGAGAAGCGGAAGCCGAAATTCAGCGGAGAGTAACGCACTGCAGGGGAGGGGAACTGCCCCTCCCCGTTGCGCAGTGGTTGCGCTTAGTGCGTCTTGGCTCCGGTGCTGTTCATGCCCGCGGTGCCGGAGGCCGGGTGAGGCGCGGTCGAGCTGGAGCTTGCGCCCATCGACGAGCTACCCATGCCGCTCTGGCTGCTGGTCGCGGAACCGTTGGTGCCGGCCCCTGCTGTGCTCCAGGAGCCGCCCTGGATGCCGAGCGCGGCCAGGGTCTGTTGGTCAAGCTCGCCATTGGCGTTCAGCTTGTGGTCCCGCTGGAATTTCTGCAGGGCCTGATGGGTTTCAGGGCCCCAGGTGCCGTCGATCTTGCCTTCCTTGTAGTAGCCGTCGTGCTGCAATTTCTGTTGCACGCTCTTGATCTGATCTTGCGAGAGACTGCTCGGGTTCATCGCCGAGCTGCCATGCTCGTTTGAACTCATGGTGCTTTGGTGCGACATCGTGGACCCCGACGAGGTGCCAGGGTTGGTCGTGCTTTGAGCGAACGCGGGACTTGCGATCAGCACGCCAGCCGCCAGGGCCGTGGCCACGGCGAACGTCTTCATTGAACGTCTCCTCTGTTGCAGATGGACCGTTCAATCTGAAAGAAGTGGACCGCCGCAGGTTGCCGACGCGCCCGCTCAAATCGACGTTTCGGCGGCGCGCGGCCCTTGCGGCTAGATCGCCTTGGTGTCGCGCAATCGGGCGATGTCGGAGGCGGAATAGCCGAGCTCGTCCAACACGGCATCGGTATGCGCGCCCAGCCTTGGCGGTGGGTTTTCGATGCTGGCGCCGCCATGCGCGAACTTGAAGGCGGCGAGCGGCACGCTGAACGGGCCATCTATGCCGGGTGCGCTTTCGTGACGGTGGACGATGCGGCGCGCTCTGAGCTGCGGATCGTCGAGCGCCTCGTGCATCTGGCGCACGCGGGCGGCGGGGATGTGGCGGGACTGGAAGAATGCTTCCCACTCGTCGGCCGTCTTGGTGAGCAGGATCTCGGAAAGCACGGCAGCCTCGCGCGGACGGTCCGCCTCGCGCTCCTCGTTGGTGCGCTTGATGAGTTCGGGATGCTCGAGCACGGTCCAGACGCGCTTCTGCTGGCGAAGGTTGCTGGCGCCTAGCATCAGCAGCCCGTCCTTTGTCGGGTAGGCGCCGCTGGTCGCGTAGTTGTGGCGGTTGCCGTGCGGCTTCGGGTGTACGCCGTTGCGCAGGAAACCGGTGAGGTGCGAGCTCATCAGGATCATCGCGACGTCGAGCATCGCCATGTCGACGCGCTGGCCGCGCCCGGTGCGCTCGCGCTGGAACAACGCCGCCGAGAGCGCGAAGGCGCCCATCGTGCCGGTCGCATAGTCGATCGCGGGCGAGCCGAACATCACCGGGTGCACGTCGGGCGTGCCTGTCATCGCCATGATGCCGGAGGTCGCCTGGATCACGTGGTCATACGCGGTCTGCCCGCCGCGCGGCCCGTCCTGGCCGAAGGCGGAGAAGGAGGCGTAGATGAGGCGCGGGTTGATCGCCGACAGCGCCTCGTAGCCGAGGCCCAGCGCCTCGAACGCGCCGGGCCGGTAATTCTCCACCAGCACGTCGGCTGTCTTCACCAGGCGCTTCAGCACTTCACGTCCCGGCTCGGTCTTGAGGTCGAGGGTGATGGAACGCTTGTTCGATGCCTGGGTGAGAAAACCGGTGCCCATGCCGGCGTGGTTGAGTGCGCGGTCGGTGCCGGAATCGCGGCTTTGGTCTGGGTCGGAGGGATGCTCCACCTTGATGACGTCGGCGCCCAGCACGGCGAGCTGGTAGGCGGCAAATGGCCCAGCCAGGACGTGCGTGATGTCGATGATGCGAATCCCCTCGAACGGGCGCATGACGGTTCCTCTCGCTTCCCCTTCGCAACGCTGCGCCCGACCGCCGCGCGGCGTCAACACGGCTTGGAGGCGGCAGGCGAGCGGTGCATGATTTCCGCCGCAGCGGGAGGGCGGGAAGAATGTCGGTCGAGCTGATCGTCGAGGGGCCGGTTGCCAAGGTGGTGCTGAACCGGCCGGAGCGGATGAATGCGCTGACCTGGGAGATGCGCGAGCAGCTCACCGAACATTTTCACCGCGTGCGCTTCGACGACGCGGTTCGCGCGGTGATCGTCACCGGCGCGGGCAAGAATTTCTGCGCCGGCGCGGATGTCACCAGGATGGGCAAGGGCGATCTGCGCGAGAGTCGCGAACGGCTGCAGCGTGGCAGTCAGAGCTATATTCGCCAGTTGCACGCCATCGAGAAGCCGGTGATCGCGGCGGTGCATGGAGTCGCGGTCGGCGTCGGCTGGAGCATCGCGCTCGCTTGCGACATGGTGGTGTGCGGCACTGGCTCACGCTTCGGTGCGGTGTTCCGCAAGCTCGGCCTCGCCCCCGACGGCGGCAATGCGTGGTTCCTGGCGCGTCGCGTCGGCATGGCGCGGGCCAAGGAACTGGTGTTTTCGGCGCGTATGGTCGGGGCGGAGGAAGCGGCGTCGCTTGGATTGGTCGAGAAAGTGGTGGATGACGGCGCGGTGCTTACAACGGCCGAGGCGATGGCGGCGGATTACGCCGAAGGGCCGACCTTCGCGATGGGATTGGCGAAGAAGCTGATCCACTACGCGACGGGGCCGAGCCTCGAGGATTATCTCGAGATGGAAAGCCTGGTGCAGCCGGCGCTGCACGCGACGGCGGACAATCCCGAAGGCGTCGCCGCGTTCAAAGAGAAGCGGAAGCCGAAATTCGTGGGACGGTGAGGGCGCGCTTTACGCCGTGATGCGGCCGAGTTCGGCCAGCAGCTCGTGCCAGGCTGCGTCGGTTTCCGGGGTCCAGTCCTCGCCGAGCAAATCCTTGAACGTCGCCATGACGGTCGCGAAGAACGTGTCGAAGACCTCGGGCGGCACGCCGAGGCCTTCGTGGTTGATGCGCTCGATGCGGATGAGGTTGGCCGAGTAGGCGTCGCCGCCGATGTAATCGAGCAGGCTCTCTATCACCACCATCAGCATCTGCCCGCGCACGCTGCCGGCGGTGTCGCGGACGAACAGGGCCTCCATGTCGGGATGGTCGGCGAACAGCCTGGCGTAGACCAGCGGTGCCGGGTCTCCGTGCCGCTCGGCGACCAGTTCAAGGCTGCGGGCGATGAGGTCGGTGTCCATGACCGGCTCCGGCAAATAGAGGCCGCGACAGGATATGCGGTGGCATCCCGCGAGTGAAGCGCGGCCATCTTGCGTCCGCCCCCGCCACGATTAAGCTCGCCGCAATCCAATCAGCACCCAACGGGAAACGCCATGACCTTGAGCCGACGCGCCCTCATTGCCGGTTCCGCGGCCGCGACGATGCTGCCGCTGCCTCGCGCCCGCGCCGCCGATGACACGATACGCATTGGGATGCTCACCGACATGTCCGGACCGTATCGCGATGTGACCGGCCCCACGGGTGTCGCTTGCGCGCGGCAGGCGATCAAGGAGTTCGCGGCGAGCCATCCCGAGATCAAGGTCGAAATGGTCGTCGCCGATCACCAGAACAAGCCGGACGTGGCGGTGGGGCTGGTGCGGGAATGGTACGATCGCGGCGGCGTTGATGCGATCGTCGGTGTGGACAGCTCCGCCGTCGCGCTCGCTTGCACAGCGGTGACGGCCGAGAAGGACAAGGTGCATCTCAACACCGGCGCGGGAACCTCGGCGCTCACGGGCAAGTCGTGCAACGCCAACACGGTGCATTGGACGCTCGACACCTGGAACCTGCCGCACTCGACCGCGACGGCGATCGTCAAGCAGGGCGGCAAGACCTGGTATTTCATCACTGCCGACTACACGTTCGGCCATATCTTCCAGCGCGACACCACGGAGTTCGTGCACGCCGCCGGCGGCAAGGTGCTCGGCTCGGCGCTGTTTCCCTTTCCGGATACGACGGACTATTCGGCGTTCCTTCTCCAGGCACAGGCGAGCGGGGCACAGGTGCTCGCCTTCGCCGCGTCGGGGGCGAATTTCGTCAACTGCGTGAAGCAGGCGCGCGAGTTCGGGATAGACCGCTCGATGAAATTGGCGGCGATCGCCTGCTTCATCACCGACGTGCAGGCGATGGGCTTGCCGACCGCGCAGGGATTGATCCTGACCGAGAATTTCTACTGGGATTTCAACGACCGCACGCGCGCGTTCACCAAACGGGTGAAGCCGGAGCTGCCCTCCGGCGTGTTCCCCAATATGGACCAGGCGGGGAGCTACGCGGCGCTGGTGCATTATCTGAAGGTGGTGAAGGAGATGGGGCCGGCGCACGCCAAGGAATCAGGCCGTGCGACCGTCACGGCGATGAAGCGGATGCCGACGGATGATGATTGCTTCGGCCCCGGGTTGATCCGCTAGGACGGGCGGAAGATCCATCCGGCATATCTGTTCCGCGTCAAGAAGCCCGAGGAGAGTCGGTACGCGGGGGATGTTTATACCCATCTCGCGACGACGCCGGCAGATGAGGCGTTTCGGCCGATGGCGGAGGGTGGGTGTCCATTGGTCCACGTGTAGCAGTCGACCCCTCACCCCGGCCCTCTCCCACAAGGGGAGAGGGAGAAGAAAAGCCCTCTCCCTCTGGGAGAGGGTTGGGTGAGGGGTTCACGCCCGCCGAAAACGGCGCCTCAGCGAGAGGAGGCGCGGCACGATGCCTTGTGGGCTGGTCAGCACCACGACGATGATGAGCACGCCGTAGAGAAAGAAATGCAGGCCGGGCAGCGTGCCGCCGAACTGACCGCGCAGGATCTCGCCGACCGGGATCAACACGAGTGCCGCGATCAACGGGCCGAGCGGCGTGCCGAGGCCGCCGATGGTGGCGATCAGAACGATCTCGATGGTGAGATTGGGCGAGGCGAGCAACGTCGGATCGACGAAATTGCTGTAGCGCGCAAACAGCGTGCCGGCGACCGAGCTCAGCGCGGCGCTGATCGCCATGCCGGTCGCCTTGGAGCGGAACAGCTCGATGCCGATGGCCTGCGCCGCGTCCTCGTTGTCGCGCAGCGCGCGCAGATAGTAGCCGAGGCGGCTCGACAGGATCGCCTGGTTGACCACGAGGCAGATCAGCGCGAGCACCAGCGCCGCCCAAAAATAACCTGGCCCGCCGCCGAACTCGAATAGCCAGAAACGGCCGTGATCCTTGGGCAGGTCGAGCCCCGACGCGCCGCCGAGAAAATCGGTGCCGGCGACGACCAACTCGCCGATCTCCGCGAAGGCGAGGGTGACGAGCGCGAAGGACAGATGTCCGAGGCGGAAGCGCGCGTCGAGCAGCGACATGAACACGCCGAGGATCGCCGAGACGGCGGCGGCGATCACCATGCCGAACCACATGTCGATGCCGAGCCGGATGTACAACGCGCTCGCCAGCAGCGCGCCGGTGCCGACGAAGACCGAGTTGGCCAGCGAGATCTGCCCCGCGATGCCGCCGACGACGTTCCACGCGAGGGCGAGCGACACGTAGAGCAACGCCAAGGTGCCGATGGCGAGATGGTAGGCGGACAATCCCCAAGGTAGGCACGCGGCGATCGCCACCGGAATCCACAGCAGCGGTGAGCGCAGGAACTGGAAGAAGTCGGGTCGCATCAGGCGCGCCGGAACAGGCCCTGCGGCCGCAGCAGCAGGACGAGGACAAACAGCGCGTAGGGCACGATCATGCCGGAGGTGCCAGAGACGAACACGGTGCCGAGCGCCTCGGTGACGCCGATCAGGATGGCGGCGAGATAGATGCCGCGGAAATCGGAGAGCCCGCCCATCACCAGCGCCATCAACGGAATCACGGTGTACCGGAAGCCTTGGCCCGGCTCGATCGGCGTGCCGGGGATGAGCAGCGCGCCGGCGATCGCCTGGATGCCGATGCCGACGCCAAAGGTGAGGGTACGGACCCGCGGCACGTCGATGCCCATGAGGGCGGCGGCGCGCGGGTTCTGATGCACAGCACGGATGCGCCGCCCGGTCTCGGTATGGTCGAGCACGATCCACAACAGCAGGGCGAGCAATAGCGAACCGGCGAAGGCGAGCACTTGCGGCGTGCGCAGGAACAGCGAGTCGCCGAGGATCAACAACGACGCCTCCCAATCCGAGGGCACGCGCACGGGCTGGCCGCCGAACACCATCAGGATGCCGTTCTGCAACACGAACGTCACGCCCAACGTGAGCTGGATCACCATGAGCAGCTGGCTGCGCGCCACCGGGCGCAGCAGGAACCAGTAGAGCGCGACGCCCGAGACGAACAGCAGCGGGAAGGTGATGACGGTGGAGACGTACGGGTCGAGCGCCCAGGCGGTTTGCAGCGCAAGGGCGAGATACATCGCGAGCGTCAAGAAGTCGCCATGCGCGAAGTTGATAATGCCCGAAACGTTGTAGGTGAGGCCGAGGCTGAGGGCGACGAGTGCGTAGCCGCCGCCCACCAGCAGGCCTTGCACCACCGTCTGAATGAGCAGTTCGGTCATATCGTTTCCCGACCGCTACCCAGAAGTGTCATGCCCGTGCTTGTCACGGGCATCCACGACTTGCGGTGCCACCCGGAGAAGCCGTGGATGGCCGGCCTGCGCCGGCCATGACGAAGATGGGATCTCATAGTCCCAGATACGCCTGCCGCGTGCGCGGGTCGGCGCGGAGGGTGGCGGACGTGCCGGCCAGCGCGACTTGGCCGCGCTCCAGCACCACGCCGCGCACCGCGCAGGAGAGGGTCAGATTCAAATTCTGCTCCACCAGCAGGATGGTGAGGCCCTGCGCGTTGAGCTCACGCAGCGCGCGGAAGATGGTCTGCACGAACAGCGGCGACAGGCCGAGCGAGGGTTCGTCGAGCATCAGCAGCTTCGGCCCGCCCATCATGGCGCGGCCGATCGCGAGCATCTGCTGCTCGCCGCCCGACAACGTGCCGGCGTATTGCGGGCGGCGCTCCTTGAGGCGCGGAAACAGAGTGAATACCTGTTCGAGACGGTCGGCGCGACGCGGTCGTGCGACGGCGGTGGTGCCGCCGAGCAGCAGATTGTCGAGCACCGACATGCGCGGGAACACTTGCCGCCCCTCCGGCACCTGCACGATGCCGCGTGAGACGATGTCGCTCGGCTTGGCGCGCGTGATGTCCTCGCCGAGAAACCGGATGCTTCCCGCGCGCGGGCGGAGCACGCCGGAGATGCAGTTGATCAGCGTGCTCTTGCCCGCGTTGTTGGCGCCGAGCAGGCCGACGAGCTCGCCTGCTTCGACATCGAGCGAGACATCTTCGAGCACATTCGGGCCGCCATAGCCGGCGGTGAGGCCGGCTACTTCAAGCATCCATGTCCTCGCCGAAATAGGCGTCGCGCACCGCTTGGTTGGCGACGATTTCTTCCGGTGTTCCCTCGGCGACCTTCTGGCCGAAATTGAGCACCACGATGCGGTCGGCGAGGCTCATCACCACCGGCATGACGTGCTCGACCATCACGAAGGTGATCCCGCCGTCACGCAAGCGGCGGATCGCGGCGAGCGGCACTTGCGCCTCGGCGAGGGTGAGGCCCGACATCACCTCGTCAAGCAGGATGATGCGTGGGCCGGTGGCGATGCACTTGGCGATCTCCAGCAGCTTGCGGTCCTGCATGGAGAGGCTGTCGGGGATCGCATCGGCGCGCGAGGCGAGGCCGATGTCGTCGAGCACGTCACGCGCGCGGGCGATCGCCTCGTTGAGCGGCAAGCGCAGCAACGCGGCGGCGGTGACGGCGTCGAGCACGCTCATGCCGGCGAAGACCTGCACGATCTGAAAACTGCGCGCGAGGCCGCGCCGCGCGACGGCGGGCGGCTTGAGCCCGGTGATCGGCGCGCCCTCCAGCACCACCGAGCCGGAATCGGGCGTGATGAAGCCGGAGACGAGCGAGAACAGCGTCGTCTTGCCGGCGCCGTTCGGGCCGATCACCGCGAGGATTTCACCCTCGCGCACGTCGAACGAGACGCGATCGACGGCCGTGAGGCCGCCGAAGCTCTTGCTCAGCTCGCGAATTTCGAGAATCGCCGTCACGTCACTGCATCGGGCGGGGCTCGGCGGTGGCGAGCTGGGGCGGATAGACGATCTGCTGCGTGTGATCGGGCTGCCACTGGATCAGGAGGCCAGTCGAGTCCTTCGGCGCGCGGTCCTCGCCGAACGACAGGCCGGTCGGGCGTATGTAGTAGAGGTCGGGGTCGCCGGGCGGGAAGTTCACCGTCTTGAGCGCCGCCAGGAGCTTGTCGCGATCGGTCGAGCCGGCGTTCTCCAGCACGCGTTGCACCACGCGAGCGCCTTGCGCGCCGCTGATCCCGGTGGCGCCGAGCGGGAAATCGAAATGGCCGTTCTTCTGCAGGTCGGCCCAGAGATCGCGCAGCGCCGGCGCGTTCGAGCCGGGGCTGAAGATGGCGAGCCCGAAGAGATCCTTGCACAAGGTCTCCTGGCCAATCTTGTCGCCGAGATCGTGCCACAGCACCTCGTCCGAGAAGCCGCCGGTGCCGCCGACGAACAGGATGTTCTTGATCTTGAGGCTGTAGCGCGCCTGATCCATCAGCGCGCCGTCCTGCACGCGCACGAGACCCACCGTCGCATCCGGCTTCAACGAGCGCAGACGCAGCATCGCGGCGGTCTGGTCGTTCGCCTTGGGGTCGAGCGGCACCTCGCCGACGATATTGAACCCGAGCTTGGGCAGACGCTCCTTGAGCGCCGTGTTGACCTTCTGACCGGCCTCGTAGTTCGAGTACACCAGGGCGACGTTCTTGATGTGCCAGCCCTTGTCCTTGTTCAGCCAGGCCAGGAAATCGGCCATCGTCTTGGCGTAGCCGCGGTCGTAGGGAAAGTTCAGCGAGAACAGGTAGGGCGACGCGCTGCCCGCCGGAAACATGGCGAGGGTCGGCATCTTCAGTTCATCGAGCACGGGTGAGATCGCCAGCATCTCCGGCGTCTGCAAGCCGCCCGCGAGCATGTCGACGCGCTCGTCCGTAATCAGCCGTCGCGCCTCGTTGGCGGCGCGGGACGGCACGCTGGCGTCGTCGGCGAGCACCAGCTCGATCTTCGCGCCACCGAGACTCTTGATCCCGCCGGCGGCGTTGATCTTGTCGATCATGTATTTGAAGACGCCCCAGGTCTCCTGCCCATAGGCAGCGAGCGGGCCGCTCATCTGCATGATGACGCCGACACGCACCGGCTTCGGCTCCGCCCGCGCGGCGGTGGCGAGCAGGCACGCAAGGAGAAGGGCGGCGCAGATGCGCGCCGCCCGCAGAGTGATCGACATGGTCTCGCCCCGATGGGTTCAGACGGATTCCCAGTTGTACACGTCGCCGGTGCGCTCGAGCTTGGTGAGCCCGCTGCGCCACGCCGGCAGCGCGATCTCCACCATCTTCTCGGGCGTCCAGCCGTCCTCCTTCATCAGGATACGGATGGGGCGGGGCTGGCTGTAGAGATAGAGTTCGTTGCCGCGTGCGCCGAAGATGTTACCGGTGATCTCGGAGGCCGCATCGCAAGCGAGGAAGACTGCGAGCTTCGCCACGTGGTCCGGGCTGGTGCGCTCGGCGCGCTTCTTCAGCACTTCCTCGGAGAGGCCGGGGATGCTCTCGATCATGCGGCTGAAGGCGTGCGGGCCGATGCAGTTGGAGCGGACCTTGTAGCGCGCCGAGTCACCCGCGATGGCGCGCGACATGCCGGCGATGCCGAGCTTCGCGGCGGCGTAGTTGACCTGGCCGACGCTGCCGATCAGGCCCGATGTCGAGGTCATGTGGATGAACGCGCCGCTCTCTTGCGCGCGGAAATGCGGGATCGCGGCGCGGCTGACGTAGAACGCGCCGTAGAGATGCACCTTCATCACCGCGTCGAACTCTTCCGGCGTCATGCGGTGGAAGATCACGTCGCGCAGGATGCCGGCGTTGTTCACCACGATGTCGATGCGGCCGAAAGTGTCGATCGCGGTCTTGACGATGTTCTGCGCGGAGTTCCAGTCGGCGACGCTGTCGGTGTTTACCACCGCGCGGCCCTGGCCGTGCTTCTGAGTGATGCTTTGCACCACTTCCTGCGCCGGCGTCGCGTCCTGGCCTTCGCCGCTCACGGCCGCGCCGACGTCGTTGACGACGACCTTGGCGCCCTGATCGGCCATCGCCAGCGCGATCGAGCGCCCGATGCCGCGGCCCGATCCTGTAACGACCGCGACCTTGCCTTCAAGCAGTGTTCCCATCCGTTCCTCTCCCTCGATCAAGGCGTTTCACACTGGCGCGAAGAATGCGCCGGCTTCCCTTCCGTGTCACCCTCCCGCCCGAACCGTCAAGAGGAGGGGGCGATGGAGTTGGGATTCCTGGGGCTCGGGCAGATGGGTTCGGCGATCGCAGAGCGGCTGGAGCAGGCGGGTGCGACGCTGCACGTGTTTGACCCGAACGCCCGCGCCGCCGAGCCGTTCGTCACACGCGGTGCGGTCGTGCATGGGTCGGCACGCGCGGTCGCCGACGCGGCCGAGATCGTGTTCGCGTGCTTGCCCGAGAGTGCGGTGAGCGAGGCCGTCGCGCGCGAGGTCGCGGCGGGCGGCACGGTGCGGACCTATGTGGAGATGTCGACGATCGGCAGCCCGAGCATGGCGCGGATCGCCGCGACGGTGGGTGCGCGCGGCATCGCGCTCGTTGATTGTCCGGTGAGCGGCGGACCGAAGGGTGCGCGCGCCGGCACGCTATCGGTGATGGCGGCGGGCGCGCCGGACGCGCTCGCGACGGTGCGCCCTTGGCTTGCGCGGATCGGGCGCACCGTGTTCGAGGTTGGCGAGCGGCCTGGACAGGCGCAGCTGATGAAGCTCGTGAACAATCTTATCAACGCGGCCAATTTGGCCACGGCGTTCGAGGCGCTGGTGTTGGGTGCCAAGGGCGGGCTCGACGCCGCGCAGATGGTCGAGGTGATCAACGCCAGCACCGGCCGCAACAGCGCGACGACCGACAAGATCCCGAAAGCGGTGTTGACCGGGAGCTTCGACTACGGCGCGCGGCTGGCGACGATGTACAAGGATGTGGCGCTCGGGCTCGCCGAGGCCGAGGCGCTGGGCGTGCCGATGTGGGTGATGCAGCAGGTTGGTTCGCTGTGGCGCTTCGGCATGAGCGAGGGGCGCGCCGACGAGGATTTCACGGCGTTGATTCGGGTGGTGGAAGGTTGGGCGGGGGTGAAGGTTCGGGGCGCGGGGGCGGAATGAATTCCGCCCTACGGCATTCGTGTAGGGCGGAATTCATTCCGCCGCTTGGTGCACGCCCTCGTGCGCGAGCAGCCAGCGCTTGCGGGCGAGACCGCCGCCGTAGCCGGTGAGCGAGCCGTTGGCGCCGATGACGCGGTGACATGGCACGACGATGCTTACAGGATTGGCGCCGTTCGCCGTGCCGACGGCGCGGACGGCTGCGGGCTTGCCAAGCCGGGCGGCGAGCGCGCCGTAGCTCAGCGTCTCGCCCGGTGGTATCCGCGTCAGCGCTTCCCAAACCATGCGCTGAAACGTGGTTCCGGCGGTGCGCCACGCGATGCGCTTCAGCGCGGACAAATCGCCGGCGAAATAGTCCTCCAGCGCCTGCCGGACTTTGGTCGGCGCGGCGCCTGGTTCGAGCGGCATCGTTCCGTAGTGTAGCCGGAGCAGACGGCGCATCCGCTCCTCGTAGTCGGCCCAGTCGAGCGCGCGCAGGTTTCCCGCTTCGTCGGTCACGAGCAGCGCCTCGCCGATCGGCGTTTCGAGGCGATCGAGCAGCAGGCGTTCAGGCGGCTTGTCTGGCATCGACGGTCTCCACGGCCGGCCGTGCGCGGGCGGCTTCGGCGGCCCAGAGGTGCAGGGCGGCGTAGGCGCGCCACGGGCGCCATTGCTCGGCACGGGCCAGCAATTCGCGGGGCGTGGGCCGCGTGCCATCCGGTTCCGCCAGCGCGCGCAGCAATCCGATATCCGCCGCCGGGAAGGCGTCCGGCTCGCGCAGGGCGCGCATGGCGATGTATTGCGCGGTCCATTCGCCGATGCCGGGCAGGGCGCGCAGCCGCTCGATGGCATCCTCGAGGCTGCGGCGTGGGCCGAACAGGTCGGGATCGGCTGCGACCGCGCCGGCGAGCGAAATGAGCGCGAGGCCGCGGGCGCGGGGCATCCCAAGCAGCGCCGGATCGGCCTCGGCCAGCCGTTCCGGGCGGGGGAAGGTCAGGCTTAGCCCGTCCTCCCGCCATTGCTCGGGCAGTTCGTCGCCGAATGCCTGGGCCAGCTTGCCGGCGAGCTTGCGCGCGGCAACCACCGTGATCTGCTGGCCGAGCACGCCACGCACCGCGAGCTCGAATCCGTCCCACGCGCCAGGCACCCGCAGGCCGGGGCGCGCCTCGATCAGCGGCGCCAATTTCGGATCGCGTCCGAGCTGTTCGCCGATCAGCAGGGGATCGGCGGCGAGGTCGAACATGCGGCGGATGCGGGCGAGGATGGTCGGGAGGGCGGTAAGACGGGGGAAGCGCACGTCCACGGCGAGGCAGTCGCGCCCCGCAGGCGTTGCGGCGATCACTCCTTGATCTGAACCGAATGCGACGGCGCGGGCGTAGCGGTTGCCCGAGACGATCTCGACGCCGGGGATGGCACGCATGGAAAGGAATGCCAGCATCGCGTCCCAGTCGTAGGGCGGGCGATAGCGCAGCCGCAACGAGACGGCGTGCGGCTGCGCCTCGCGCGGGTTGCTGCGCCGGCGTAGGGCGGCGGGTGGACGGCGATAGAGGTGCTGGAAGGTCTCGTTAAAGCGCCGGACGCTGCCGAAGCCGGCGGCGAGCGCCACCTCGGCCATCGGCAGATCGGTCTCGTGGATCAGCTGCTTGGCGAGATGCACCCGCCGGGTCTGCGCGACGGCAAGCGGCGAGGCGCCGAGATGCATCTCGAACAGGCGCCGGAGCTGGCGCTCGCCGACGCCCAGCCGCTCGGCGAGCGCGGCCACGTCGGCGCCGTCGAGCGCGCCTGTCTCGATCAGGCTGAGAGCGCGCGAGACGGTGTTGGAGGTGCCGCGCCACACGGCAAGCTCGGGCGAGGTCTCCGGCCGACACCGCAGGCAGGCGCGGAAGCCGGCGCTCTCCGCCGCCGCCGCCGTCGGGAAGAAGCGCACGTTTTCCCGCTTCGGCGTGCGCGCGGGGCAGACCGGGCGGCAGTAGATGCCCGTGCTCGTGACGGCCACGAACAGCCGCCCGTCGAAGCGTGCGTCGCGGCTCAGAATCGCGCGGTAGCAGGCGTCCGGATCGAGGTCCATGCCCGGATCATCGGCCGTATCCCGCGCGCTGTCTCGCGGTTTTCGGACCCGGACATCGCTCGATGCGGTAACGGCAGCCGACTATCCCGTCACCCGCGCTACCTCCTCCGGCGACTTCCGCACCAGGGCCTCGTAATCCTTGAGCAGGGTCTCGGTGATTGGGCCGGGGGTGAAGCTGTACTCGGTGCCGATCTGGCGGATTGGTGTCACCTCGGCCGCGGTGCCGGCGAGGAAGGCTTCGGAGGCGTCCTTCATCTCCTCGGGCAGGATCGCGCGCTCGACGATCTTGATCTGGCGGTGCTTGGCGAGCGACATCACCGAACGGCGGGTGATGCCGTCGAGGAAGCAGTCGGGTGTGGGCGTGTGCAACTCGCCGCCCATGACGAAGAAGATGTTGGCGCCGGTGGCCTCCGCGATGTGGCCGCGCCAGTCCAGCATCAGCGCGTCGTCATAACCCTCGGCCTCCGCCTTGTGCTTCGACATCGTACCGATCATGTACAAGCCGGTCGCTTTGGAGGCGGTGGGCGCGGTCCGCGGGTCGGGACGAATCCATTGCGCCATGCCGAGGCGGATGCCCTTCATCCGGTCCGCGCCGAAATAGCTCGGCCAGGGCCAGGACGCGATGGCCAGATGGATCGTGGTGAGCTGCGCCGAGACCGCCAGCATCTCCGTCCCGCGCCAGGCGATCGGGCGGACATAGGCCTCCTCCTGCCCGTTGGCCTTCAGCACGGCCTTGCACGCCTCGTCAATCTGGTCAGCGGTATAGGGGATCTCGAACCCCAGAATGCGGCCAGAGTTGATCAGCCGGTTGGTGTGGTCGCGCAGCCGGAAGATGTTGCCGGCATAGGCCCGTTCGCCTTCGAAGACCGCGCTGGCATAGTGCAGGCCATGCGAGAGAACGTGCAGCTTGGCGTCGCGCCAGGGGACCATTGCGCCGTCCCACCAGATCCACCCATCGCGGTCGTCGAAAGGAACAAGCGCCATGACGAACTTCCTCGCAAGATTGTTGCTTCAGGACGGCTGACCGTATAATGGCTGCGAAAATACGTCAATGAAGCTGTCGCAAGTTCAAGGAATGCCTGCCATGCCCGACCCGAAGGGCGAGCCCATAGCCTTTGTAGAACGCGCCCCCCTGGGCGGGGTTGCGGCGGCCAGGCCGGCGTGACGACGATGCTGGAGCCGAAGCCCTCGGCCTCGGCAGGGTCGAACCTGCTGTTCTTGCGCGAGGAGGAGATCCGGCTGGCGCAGGATCTGCTGTTCTTCGCCTATCGCGACTTCACCAACGCGGCCGACGTGATCCTGGAGGAGCTCGGCCTTGGCCGGGCGCATCACCGGGCGCTGCATTTCATTGGCCGTAACCCCGGAATTACGGTCAGTGACCTTTTGGGCATCCTGCGGATTACCAAGCAGTCGCTGGCGCGGGTGCTCACGGCGTTGATCGAGCAGGGCTACGTGGTGCAGGCGCCCGGCCGCGCCGACCGGCGGCAGCGGCTGCTGACCTTGACACCACAGGGCCAGGTGCTCGAACGACGGCTGTTCGAGCGCCAGCGCGAGCGGTTGACGGCGGCCTATCGCGAGGCGGGGGCGAACGCCGTCGAGGGGTTCCGACGGGTGATGCGGGGCATCATGAACGACACCGCGCGGGCCTATCTCGATAGTGCCGACCCGGCCAGCCGAGAGCCGCGCCTGCGGACGCCTGCATGACGGAGGCGCCGCATATCCTGGTGGTGGACGACGACGCGAGGCTGCGCACCCTGCTGTCTCGCTTCCTCGCCGAGAACGGCTTTCGCGTGACCACGGCGGAGAGCGCCGCCGAGGCGCGGGATCGGCTGCGCTTCCTCAACCCCGACCTCATGGTGCTCGACGTGATGATGCCGGGCGAGAGCGGGCTCGGCCTCACCGAGGCGCTGCGCCGGGAGAACCGCGACTTGCCGGTGCTGCTGCTTACCGCGCGCGACGCACCGGAGGACCGCATCTCCGGCTTCGAGGCGGGGGCGGACGATTATCTTGCCAAGGGCTCCGATCCACGCGAGCTCGTGTTGCGCATCCGCGCCATGCTGCGCCGCTCGCCCGCCGTCGTGCCGAGCGTGCCGACCGGCCCGGTCACGCTGGGCGAGGCCGAGTACGATCCCGACCGAGGCGAGTTGCGCGATCGGTCGGGCGTGGTGCGGCTGACCGGCGGGGAGGCGGCGCTGCTCACGGCGCTCGCGCGCAAGCCCAACGAGGTGCTGTCCCGCGAGGAGATCGCCGCCGCACTTGGCATGGACGAGGCGGGCGAACGGGCGATCGATGTGCAGGTGACGCGCCTGCGGCGCAAGATCGAGGCCGATCCGCGCGAGCCGCGTTTCCTGCACACGGTGCGCGGGCGCGGTTACGTGCTGAAGCCGGGACAGTAGGATGCGTGGGCCGCGGGTGCCGTTCGGCTCGTGGCTGAAGCGGCGCATCCTGCCGCGCTCGCTGCTCGGCCGCAGCCTGCTGATGATCCTGCTGCCGCTCGTGCTGTTGCAGGCGGTGGCGCTGCAGATCTTCTACGGCAGCCATCTCGACGTGGTCTCACGCCGGCTGTCGGGCGCGGTCGCGGGGGAACTCGCCTTCACGCTCGACGCCATGCGGCAGTTTCCCGGCGAGGCGAACCGCGACTGGATCCTGACCTCCGCCCGTCGCCAGTTTGGCTTGGTCATGGAGATCAAGCGGGGCGCGATCCTGCCCAACCAGCCACCGCAGAACATCCTTGGGCCGATGGACGACGATCTGCACGCCGCGATGGTTGAGCGGGTGCGGCTGCCTTTCACGATGGACTGGCTTTCGGAGCCGAACTCGGTGCTGGTCCGCGTGCAACTCCCCGACGGCGTGCTGGAGGTGCAGGCGCCGCGCAAGCGGCTCTATTCGGCGACGATCTACCTGTTCGTGCTGTGGCTGGTCGGCACCGCGCTCTTGCTGTTCAGCATCGCTGCGCTGTTCATGCGCAACCAGGTGCGGTCCATTCGTCGCCTCGCCGCTGCGGCGGAGGCGTTCGGCGTCGGCCGCGATACCGGGCCGATCCGACCGGAGGGCGCCGTCGAGGTGCGTCAGGCGGCGACCGCGTTCAATCGGATGCAGGACCGCATCCGCCGCTTCCTCGCCCAGCGCACCGAGATGCTGGCCGGCGTGTCGCACGATCTGCGCACGCCGCTCACCCGATTGCGGCTGGCGCTGGCGATGCTGCCGGCCACCGAGGAGACGCGGCAGGACGTGACCGAGATGACCGCCGACATCGAGGAGATGGAGCGGATGATCGGCGGCTATCTCGCCTTCGCACGTGGTGAGGGCACCGAGCAGGCCGAGCCGGTCAATCTCTCGGCGGTGCTCGAGGAGGTCGCGGCGGGGGCGCGGCGGGCGGGGGCGGAGGTCGAGCTCAACGCGCCGGACACGCTGACTCTGCCGCTGCGTGCCGACGCGGTGAAGCGAGCGATCACCAATCTGGTGGACAACGCCCGTCGGCACGCCCGACGCGTGGTGCTCGGCGCCGAGAGGAACAGCGCGCGCAGCATCCAGGTGACGGTCGACGATGACGGCCCCGGCATCTCGCCCGATCGGCGCGAAAGCGTCTTTCGCCCGTTCGAGAGCGGCGCGGCGGGCGGCACTGGGCTCGGGCTTACCATCGCGCGTGACATCGTGCGCGCGCATGGCGGGGAGATCGTGTTGGAGGAAAGCCCGCTCGGCGGGTTGCGGGCGCGTATCCGATTGCCGGTGTAGGGCGGAAAAGCGCAGCGCATTCCGCCACCGTGCATGGAGGTGGCGGAATGCGCTGCGCTTTTCCGCCCTACGACATCCCCGTGCTGCCAAAGCCCCCGTCGCCACGTCTTGTGTCGTCGAGGTCCGCGACCTCCTGCCACTCGGCGCGCAGCACTGGGGCCAGCACCGCCTGGGCGATCCGCATGCCGCGCTCGACGGTGAACGGCGCGTGGCCGGCGTTCAGCACGATGACTTGCAGCTCACCGCGATAATCCTCGTCGATCGTGCCGGGGCTGTTGGGCAAAACGATCCCGTGGCGCAGAGCGAGGCCGGAACGCGGGCGCACCTGCAATTCATGGCCGGGCGGCAACGCGAGGGCGAGGCCGGTCGGGATCAGCGCGCGGCCGCCGGGCGGGATCGTGACCGGTGCTCCGACGGCGGCCAGCAGATCCATCCCCGCCGCTCCGGCGGTGGCATAGGCGGGCAGGGGAAGTCCCTCGCCGTGGGGGAGGCGGCGGATACGGATTTTCATGGCGCGGTATTTTCAGACCCGGGCGGCCGTACCCCTCCCCCAACCTCGGTCTGCTCTGCAGCCCGAGCCCGCAAGGGGAGGGGGCTTTTCTTCTCCCTCTCCCCTTGTGGGAGAGGGCCGGGGTGAGGGGTTTCTTGCAGCGCCTCCGCGATGCGTGCGGCGAGGCGTTTGGCGACCTCCTCCTTGGCGAGGCGGGGCCAGGTCTCGATGCCGCCGGCGGTGACGAGCAATACCGCGTTCTCGACACCCCCCATGATGCCGGTCTCGGGGGAGACGTCGTTGGCGACGATCCAGTCGCAGCCCTTGCGCAGCCGCTTGGCGGTGGCGTTCTCGGCGACGTCATTGGTCTCGGCGGCGAAACCGATGACGAGGCCGGGTCGCTCGGGGCCAGGGCGGGCGAGGGTGGCGAGGATGTCGGGGTTGGCGACCAGGCTGAGACCTGGCGCGCTGCCGTCGGGCGTTTTCTTGATCTTGCGGTCGGTCGCGTTCGCCACGCGCCAGTCGGCGACCGCGGCGGCGAACACCGCGATGTCGGCGGGCAGCGCGTTCTGGCAGGCGGCGAGCATCTCCGCCGCCGTCTCGATGCGGCGGATCGCGACGCCGGGCGGGTCGGGCATCGCGACGGGGCCGCTGACCAAGGTGACGCGGGCGCCGAGCTCGGCGAGCGCCGCCGCGATGGCGTGGCCCTGACGGCCGCTGCTGCGGTTGGCAATGTAGCGCACCGGGTCGATCGGCTCGTGGGTCGGCCCGCTGGTGACGAGCGCGTGGCGGCCGGCGAGCGGCCTCCGGCCGGGATCGAGCAGCGCCTCGATGGCGGCGAGGATCATCGGGGGCTCGGATAGCCGGCCGGGGCCGTATTCGTGGCAGGCCATCGCGCCTTCGTCCGGCCCGACGAAGTGGACGCCGCGCTTGGCCAGGGTGGCGACGTTGGCCTGGGTGGCGGGGTGCAGCCACATGCGCACGTTCATCGCCGGCGCCGCGAGCACCGGCTTGTCGGTGGCGAGCAGCACGGTGGAGGCAAGGTCGTCCGCGTGGCCGCCCGCCATCTTCGCCAGCAGATCCGCCGACGCTGGTGCCACGACGACGAGGTCGGCGCTGCGGGAGAGCTGGATGTGGCCCATCTCGCTCTCATCCGTGAGGGAGAAGAGGTCGGCGTAGACGCGGTTCTCGCTGAGCGCCTGCAGGGAGAGCGGGGTGACGAACTCGGCGCCCGCCTTGGTGAGTACGCAGGTCACGGCGCAGCCTCGGGCGCGGAGGAGGCGGATCAGTTCGAGCGATTTGAACGCGGCGATGCCGCCAGCGATGATGAGCAGGACGTGCTTGGTCGAGAGGGTCACAGCCGCCACCCCGAATGAATGGCCGCGATCCCCCCCGAAAGGTTGCGCACCTCCACGCGCGCGAAGCCTGCCGTGCGCATCATTTCGGCGAGCGTCTCCTGATCGGGGAACATGCGGATGCTTTCGGCGAGATAGCGATAGCTCTCCTCATCCTTGGCCACCCAGCGGCCGAGCCGGGGCAGGACCTGGAAGGACCAGGCGTCGTAGACTGGCGCCAGCGCGGCGACCTCGACCTGGGAGAACTCCAGGCAGAAGAACCGCCCGCCTGGTTTCAGGACGCGGCGCGCCTCGGCGAGTACCGCGTCCTTGTCGGTGCAGTTGCGCAGCCCGAAGGCGATCGAGACGCGATCCACGGCGCGGTCGGGCAGCGGCAGGCGCTCGGCGTCGGCGACCAGCAGCGACAAGCCGGCGACGAGGCCGCGCTCCAGGGCGCGGTCCTGCCCGACCGCGAGCATGTCGGCGTTGATGTCCGACAGGATCGCCGCCCCGCCGCCGCGAGCGAGCCAGCCGAAGCTGATGTCGCCGGTGCCGCCCGCGCGGTCGAGCAGGGTGCGGTGCGGCCGAGGGTCGAGCGCGTTGACGAAGACCCGTTTCCAGGCGCGGTGGATGCCGAGCGACATGAGGTCGTTCATCAGGTCGTAGCGGCCGGCGACGCGCTCGAAAACGGCGCGGACCATCGGCTTCTTCTCCGCTCGGGGGACGCGGGCGAAGCCGAAATCGGCGGTCTCGGTCGGCTCGGCGGGGGTGTCGCTCATGCTGGGAAGCATATAGCCTGCGCTCTGCCCATGCCGGAACTCCCCGAGGTCGAGACCGTGATGCGAGGCCTGCGCGCCCGGCTGGAAGGCCGGACGATCGCGCGCGCCCAGGTGAACCGCGCCGATCTGCGCTTCCCCATCCCGCCGGGGCTGGAGCGGCGGCTGACCGGGGCGGCCGTGACGGGGTTCCGCCGCCGGGCGAAATACATCCTGATGCGCCTCGCGGGCGGCGACAGCGTGCTGCTGCATCTCGGCATGTCGGGCCGCGTCGCGGTCAGCCCGCCGGGCTCGAACGCGGCGCCGCCGCTGCACGAGCACCTCGTGCTGGTGAGTAACGAGGGCTGGCGGATCGGGCTCGTCGATCCGCGCCGGTTCGGCGCGCTCGACCTGATGCCGACTGCGGCGGAGGACGCCCACCGGCTGCTTGCAGGCCTCGGGCCGGAGCCGCTCGATCCGGGCTTCACGCCCAACAGGCTATCGGCCGCGCTTGCGGGCAAGCGAACGCCAATCAAGGCGGCGCTGCTCGACCAGCGCGTGGTCGCCGGTCTCGGCAATATCTATGTCTCGGAGGCGCTGTTCCGCGCCGCGATCAGCCCGCTGCGCTCGGCGCACACCATCCCCGGCGCGCGCGCTGGGCGGCTGGTGCCGGCGATCCAGGCAACCTTGGAGGAGGCGATTGCGGCGGGCGGGTCGTCCTTGCGCGACTACGTGCAGCCTGACGGCGAGCTCGGCTATTTCCAGCACGCCTGGAAGGTGTATGGCCGGGAGGGAGAAGCCTGCGAGCGTTGCCCCGGTGCGCCAGGCTGCGGCCTTATCCGCCGCGTGGCGCAAGCCGGCCGCAGCAGCTTTTATTGTCCGCGCACCCAGCGCTAGAAACGGCGAACCCAGGACGGAGAGCGACATGGCCAGCTACGAGACGATCCTCGTCGAGACTGAGGGCAGGGTGGGCGTGATCCGCCTCAACCGGCCCAAGGCGCTGAACGCCTTGTGCGATCAGCTCATGCAGGAGCTCGGCACACAGCTGCTCGCCTTCGACGCCGACCCAGGCGTGGGCGCGATCGTGCTGACCGGCTCGGAGAAGGCATTCGCGGCTGGGGCGGACATCAAGGAGATGCAGGGGCGTACCTATCCGGCGGCGTTTCAGGAGGATTTCATCGGCAAGGGCTGGGAGACCATCCTGCGCGTGAAAAAGCCGGTGATCGCGGCGGTGGCGGGCTTCGCGCTCGGCGGCGGCTGCGAACTCGCGATGATGTGTGACATGATCGTGGCAGCCGACACGGCGAAATTCGGTCAGCCCGAGATCAATCTCGGCGTGATTCCCGGCGCCGGCGGCACCCAGCGGCTGACGCGGGCGGTGGGAAAGTCCAAGGCGATGGACATGATTCTCACTGCACGGATGATGGACGCCGCCGAGGCCGAGCGGAACAACCTGGTCTCGCGGGTATTTCCGGCCGACCAGGTGGTCACCGAGGCGGTCAAGATCGCGGCGAAGATTGCGGAACTGTCGCCAGTTGCCGTCGCGATGGCCAAGCAGGCGGTCAACCGGGCCTTCGAGACCACGCTGGTGGAGGGCGTGCGGTACGAGCGGGCGCTGTTCCTCTCGTTGTTCGGTACCCCAGATCAGCGCGAGGGAATGAGCGCATTCGTCGAGAAGCGGAAGGCAAATTTTGGGAAAAGTTGAGGAATCGTGGCGCAACTCGCTCCTGCTTTGCTCGCCCCGGTTCCTTGACTCGGTTCCGGGGCCTGCATAGAACACGTCCCTTCGCCGGCCGGGGGACCATCGCCGGCATTCTCGTCTGATTTTGTCACGAAAGCTGTCATGGCCAATACCGCTTCAGCGCGTAAGCGCATCCGTCAGACCAAGCGTCGCACCGAGCGCAATCAGGCGCGCAAGTCGCGTATGCGGACCTTCGTCAAGAAGGTCGAAACCGCGATCGCCGGCGGCGACAAGGCGGCGGCGCAGGAGGCGTTGAAGGCGGCCCAGCCGGAAATGCAGCGGGCTGCGAATAAGGGCGTCACCCACCACAACACGGTCGCGCGGAAGCTGTCGCGGCTGTCCGCGCGGATCAAGGCCCTCTCCGGGGGCGCCTAACTCCGTCTCGCCGCGCCGTTCTCCGGCGCGGCGCAATAGCAACAGATCAGGTGCGTAAGACTGTGCGGTGGCACGGCCGTTGATTGGCGTGCGCGCGCTGTGGGCGGACAAATGTCCGACATACGCTCGTCCTCATATCTTCTTGCTGAATACTTGCCGGTTACAGTTTATGGCAGATTCTGATTGCCACGCTGGCCTCTCTGACCTAATCATTACTCAGATGTTAGCCCAGAGGAGAGGGATTCATCAGGACGCTCCCGTCCAGGGAGCGAAGGCACCAATATGGTCAGCGGCGGAGCCATCCGTCGCAGCGGGGGCGGACTTCGGTGGCATTCGACAGCGGCAGCTTTGAGCAGGACGTGCCTGTGTCCGTGGATCAGCCGTCGGGAGGCGACCCTCAGCTGGCCGCGAAATGGGCCCGGGTCAGGGGCCGGCTGCAGAACGAGGTCGGCGAGGTGGAATACCGGACGCTGCTGCGCCAGATGACCCTGGTGGCGTTCGACGAGGCCGAGATCATCGTCCAGCTGCCGACCAAGTTCCTGCGTGACTGGGTGCGGACCAATTACGGCGACAAGCTCCTGGCACTCTGGCAGGCCGAGGACAGGCGCATCAGGCGTGTGGAGTTCGTCGTGGCCAACGCTGGCGCCGCCGATCCCGCACCGGAGGAGCCGCCGATCGCTCCACCGCCGGAGACGCGGGCCGACGCCTCCCGCGCGGAGCCCGAAGCGCGTCCTGAGATGGCGGCACCGCTCGAGCAGCGCTTTACCTTCGACAACTTCGTCGTCGGCAAGCCGAACGAGTTCGCCTATGCCTGCGCGCGGCGGGTGGCGGAGCACCCCGCCAGCGCCGGCTTCAACCCGCTGTTCCTCTATGGCGGGGTCGGGCTCGGCAAGACGCATCTGATGCACGCGATGGCCTGGGATCTGGTGAGCCGCAACGCCGGGCGGACCGTGCCGGTGTCCGTCACCTACATGTCGGCGGAAAAGTTCATGTACCGCTTCATCGCGGCGATCCGCAGCCAGTCGACGATGGAGTTCAAGGAGCAACTGCGCAGCGTCGATGTACTAATGATCGATGATTTGCAGTTCCTCATCGGCAAGGACAACACTCAGGAAGAATTCTTCCATACGTTCAACGCGCTGGTCGACGCCGGGAAGCAGATCGTCGTCTCGTCCGACAAGTCGCCGTCGGACCTCTCGGGGCTCGAGGACCGGCTGCGTACCCGGCTCGGATGCGGCATGGTGGCCGACGTGCACGCCACCACTTTCGAGCTGCGCATCTCCATCCTGGAGGCCAAGGCGACGCGTGCCGGGGTGGCCGTGCCGTCCAAGGTGCTTGAGCTGCTGGCGCACAAGATCACCTCCAACGTCCGCGAGCTGGAGGGTGCCTTGAACCGACTGGTGGCGCACGCCAACCTGTTCGGCCGCCCGGTGACGCTCGAGACCACGCAGGAGGTGCTGCACGACATCCTCAAGGCGCATGACCGGAAGGTCACGATCGAGGAGATCCAGCGCCGGGTCGCCGAGCACTACAACATCCGGATGAACGACATGTCCTCGGCGCGCCGTGCCCGCGCGGTGGCACGGCCGCGCCAGGTCGCGATGTTCCTGGCGAAGCAGCTCACCAGCCGAAGCCTGCCCGAGATCGGCCGCAAGTTCGGCAACCGCGACCATACCACGGTGATGCACGCCATCGGCCGCATCACCGAGCTGATGGAGCGCGACGCCAGCTTCGCCGAGGACATCGAGCTGCTGCGACGGATGCTGGAGTCCGCCTGACGGCGGTTTCCGCCGCGCGCGCTCCGCGACGCTGCTTTTCGCGACTGGGGCCTATTGCTAGAGTGCTCGGACCCGATTCGAGCCGGGCGTCCGTGTGGCCGGTTGCGGCCGGGCCGGCCGCCGCCCACGAGGATAGAGACAATGAAGCTGAAGGCCGACCGCGCCACCCTGATCAAGGCGCTGGCCCATGTGCAGAGCGTGGTGGAGCGGCGTAACACCATCCCGATCCTCGCCAACGTGATGATCGCGGTGCGCGACGGACGGCTGACGCTCACCGCGACCGACATGGAAATCGCCATCGTCGAGGACGTGGCCGCCAGCACCACCCGCAACGGCGCCTGCACCGCCCCCGCGGCGACCTTGTACGAGATCGTCCGACGGCTGCCGGACGGCGCCGAAGTGGAGCTCGACCATCCCGGCGGGGACGCCCAGCTCGCGCTGCGCGCCGGGCGCTACGCGACCAGCCTCGTCGTGCTGCCGGTCGAGGATTTCCCCTCCATGAACGCGGGGACGCTGCCACATAAGTTTCACCTGCCGGCTGTGACCTTGCGGGCGGTGATCGACCGCACCCGCTTCGCCATCAGCACCGAGGAGACGCGCTACTACCTTAACGGCATCTATCTGCACGTCGCCGAGGGCGAGGGGGAAAGGATGCTGCGCGCGGTGGCGACGGACGGGCACCGGCTGGCGCGGGTCGAGGAGCCGTTACCGGAGGGCGCGGGCGCGATGCCCGGCGTCATCATCCCGCGCAAGACCGTGGCCGAATTGCGGAAGCTGCTCGACGAGCACAGCGGCGACGTCGAGGTGGCGCTGTCCGACACCCGCATTCAGTTCCACGCCGGGCCGGTGCTGCTGACCAGCAAGCTGATCGACGGTACCTTCCCGGAATACGAGCGCGTCATTCCGCGCGACAACGACAAGGTGCTGCGGGTGGGAAAGAAGGATTTCTCCGACGCAGTGGCGCGCGTGGCGGCGATCTCGTCAGAGCGCTCCCGCCCGGTGAAGCTGTCCCTGGCGCGCGACCTGCTGGTGCTGTCGGCGTCGAGCCCCGACCAGGGTACCGCCTCCGAGGAGCTCGACGCGGACCGGGTGAAATACGAGGCGGGCCCGCTCGAGATCGGCTTCCAGGCGCGCTACCTCAACGACATCACCGACCAGATCAAGGAACAGGTGGAATTCCTGTTCTCCGACGGCTCAGCGCCGACCGTGGTGCGCGACGCGGCGGATTCCAGCGCGTTGTACGTGCTGATGCCGATGCGGGTCTGAGCGGCGCTGCCCTCACCCAACCCTCTCCCAAAGGGAGAGGGCTTTTCTGCTCCCTCTCCCTCCGGGAGAGGGCCGGGGTGAGGGGCGCTGACCACCCATGACCCTCCGCCTCACCCGCCTGACCCTCACCGACTTCCGCAACTACCGCTCCCTGGTCTGGCGGCCAGCGGCCCGGATCAGCGCGGTGTTCGGGCCGAACGGCAGCGGCAAGACCAATTTGCTCGAAGCGGTGTCCCTGCTGGTCCCCGGTCGCGGGCTGCGCGGCGCGCGCAGCGCCGAGTTCGCCCGCAGGGGACCGGATGCGAGCGGCCGCTGGGGGGTCGCCGGACGATTCGCGACGCAAGCGGGGCCGATGGAGGTCGGGACCGGCAGCGTGCCTGATGGGACGGCCGATCGGCGCGTGTTCCGCCTGGACGGCGCCGCGCCGCGCAATCAGGGAGAGATCGCCGCCCGCGTGGCCGCCGTGTGGCTCACGCCGCAGATGGACCGGCTGTTCGTCGAAGGCACCTCCGGCCGCCGGCGCTTCCTCGACCGGCTGGCCTGGGCGCTCGAGCCCTCCCACGCTCGCGAGGTGGCGGCGCACGACACCGCGATGGCCAGCCGCAACCGCCTGCTCGCTGAAGCGCGCACGGACGCAGCGTGGCTCGCCGGGATCGAGGATGCGATGGCGCGGCACGGCGTGGCGGCGACGGCGGCGCGGGCCGGGCTGGTGGCGCGCCTCAACGCGGTGCTGGAGCAGGGTGCGGCCGCGCCGTTCCCCGCCGCGCGGCTGGCGCTGCTCTGCCCGATCGCGGAGCGGCTGGCGGCGGGGCCGGCGCTGGCAGTGGAGGACTGGCTGCGCGAGACCCTGGCCGCCAATCGCGCGCGGGACGCGGCGGCGGGGTCCGCGACGGTCGGGGCGCACCGGGCCGACATGGGCCTCGCCGACGCCGAGAGCGGCCTCACCGCGGCGCTCGCCAGCACGGGCCAGCAAAAGGCGCTGCTGATCGGGCTGATCCTCGGCCACGCCGCTCTGATCGCCGAGGCGCGCGGCTTCGCCCCCCTGTTGCTGCTCGACGAGCCCTGCGTGCATCTCGACCCGGAGAGGCGCGCGGCACTGTTTGCGGCGCTGGCTCGGCTGCCCGCCCAGGCGCTGCTTACCGGCACGGACGCCGAGACCTTTTTCCCCCTGCGTGGGGTTGCCGAAGGATTGCGCGCTGGAGGTGGAGAACTGCGCCCGGACGAGGGTTTTCCGGCCGTAGCCCCTGTGCCCGGCGCGCTGTAGCGGCTATATATCTATAGTACAAATTCCCCGCCTGCTGGAGCACCACGACGGCATGTCCGAAAACGCCGCGCCGCAACCCGAGTCCGAAAGCTACGACGCCTCGTCCATCTCCGTCCTGCGGGGGCTCGACGCCGTCCGCAAGCGACCGGGTATGTATATCGGCGACACCGATGACGGCTCCGGCCTGCATCACATGGCGTTCGAGATCATCGACAACGCGGTGGACGAGGCGCAGGCCGGGTTTGCCACGCATGTCGAGCTGACCCTGAACGGCGACGGCAGCGTGACCGTAACCGACGACGGCCGCGGTATCCCGACCGACATCCACCCCGAGGAGGGCATCTCCGCCGCCGAGGTGGTGCTGACCCGCCTGCACGCGGGCGGGAAATTTAACCAGAACTCCTACAAGGTGTCGGGCGGCCTGCACGGGGTCGGGGCCGCCGTGGTCAACGCGCTCTCCGAATGGATGGAGGTGCGGATCTGGCGCAACGGCGAGGAGCATTTTATTCGATTCCGCGACGGCGAGGCCGAGGCGCCGCTGGCGGTGATCGGGGTGAATGGCCATCGCAACGGCACCGAGGTCACGTTCAAGCCGAGCCCGGCGACCTTCACCAAGACCGAGTACGACTTCGCCGTGCTGGAACGCCGGTTGCGTGAGCTGGCGTTCCTCAATTCGGGGCTCAAGATCGTGCTGAGCGACGAGCGGCACGCGCCGGCGCAGCGGGTCGAGATGCATTATGACGGGGGGCTGATCGCCTTTGTCGAGTGGCTGGATCGCGCCAAGTCGCCGGTGCTGTCGCCGCCGATCAGCCTGCGCACGCCGGCCGACCAGCAGGGCATCCGCGTCGAGTTCGCGTTGACCTGGAACGACAGCTTCCACGAGACGATGCTGTGCTTCACCAACAACATCATGCAGCGCGACGGCGGCACGCATCTCGCGGGCTTTCGCCAGGCGCTGACCCGGGTGGTGAGCAAATACGCCGAGGGGATGGGCAAGAAGGACTCTTTGTCGCTGGTCGGCGACGACATGCGCGAGGGCATGACGGCGGTTTTGTCGGTGAAGGTGCCCGACCCGAAATTCTCCTCCCAGACCAAGGACAAGCTGGTCAGCTCCGAGGTGCAGCCGGTGGTGCAGGCGGCCGTGGCGGACGCGGTGGCGCATTGGTTCGAGACGCATCCGCGCGAGGCAAAGTCGATCATCCAGAAGGTGATGGACGCGGCGAGTGCCCGCGAGGCGGCGCGCAAGGCGCGCGATCTCACGCGGCGCAAGGGCGTGCTCGATGTTTCTACCCTTCCGGGCAAATTGGCGGACTGCCAGGAGCGCGATCCGGCGAAATCCGAGCTCTTCCTCGTCGAGGGTGATAGCGCGGGCGGGTCGGCGAAGCAGGGGCGGGATCGGAAGTTTCAGGCGATACTGCCGCTCAAGGGTAAGATCCTCAATGTCGAGCGGGCGCGCTTCGACCGGATGCTCGGGAGTGCCGAGATCGGTACGCTGATCACGGCGCTCGGCACCGGCATCGGTCGCGGCGAGCCGGAGCAGGGCGGCTTCGATATCAGCAAGCTGCGTTATCACCGCATCAACATCATGACCGACGCGGATGTCGACGGCTCGCATATCCGCACCTTGCTGCTGACCTTTTTCTTCCGCCAGATGCCGGAGCTGATCGAGCGCGGGCATCTCTACATCGCGCAGCCGCCGCTCTATCGCGCCAAGCGCGGCAATGACGAGCGCTACCTCAAGGACGACCGCGCGCTGGAAGAATTCCTGCTCGACAAGGCGCTGGGCGAGGCGCGGATTTCCTATGCGGATGGCCGCGTGTTCGAGGGACCGGAACTCGCCGCCGAGGCGGGGTGGCTGCGTGAGGCAAGCTTGCGGCTGCGGCGGCTTTCTTCGGCGATTCCGGTGGAATTCCTCGAACAGGCGGCGATTGCCGGCGCGCTGTCGCCCGACCCGGCGCGCGCGGCGGCTGCCGCGCAGGCCTTGACCGGACGGCTGGATGCCGTGTCGCTGCCGACCGAGCGCGGCTGGATCGTCGCCGCCGACGCGAGCGGGCTCACCTTGGCGCGCACGGTGCGCGGAGTGGCGGAGAAATACACGCTTGACGCGGCGGCGATGCGCAGCGCCGAGGCGCGCTGGCTCGCCGAGCGCGCGGAGGGGTTGGCCGCTCGCTTTGGGTCGCCGGCGCGGCTGAAGATCGACTCCGCCGAGCACGAGGTGCGCGGCCCGGCGACCGCGTTCGACCGCATCATCGCGCAAGGCCGGCGCGGGCTGACCATCCAGCGGTTCAAGGGCTTGGGCGAGATGAACCCCGAGCAGCTGTGGAAGACCACGCTCGATCCGGCGGCGCGCACCTTGTTGCAGGTGAAAGTAGGCGATGTGGAGGACGCCGCGCAGGTGTTCTCGACGCTGATGGGCGACGTGGTGGAGCCGCGGCGGGACTTCATCGTGGGGAATGCGCTGAAGGTGGCCAATCTGGACGTGTGAGGTGTAGGCGATGGGCGCGATCGACACCGCCGCTTTCCTGCGCGACCTCTACGAGCTGCGCGAGATCGGCCGGTTTCGCAGCGGGGTGCATCGCCCGACCTACTCGCCGCAGGACATGCAGGCGCGCCGGTGGCTGGTGGAGCGACTGACGGCCTGCGGACTCGTCGCGTCGATCGACGGGATCGGCAACGTCTATGGGCGGCATCCCGGCCCCGGCCCGCATCTGCTGGTCGGCAGCCATATCGAGACGCAGAACGAGGCGGGCTGGCTCGACGGGGCGCTTGGCGTGATGGCCGGCGTGGCGCTGGCGCGCGCGGGATTGCCGGTGGATGTCTGCGCGTTTGCCGACGAGGAAGGGCATTTCGAGGGCGGCTTTCTCGGCAGCCGCTCGATCATCGGCGAGCTGAGCGACGAGGAGATCGATCGCAGTCGCAACCGCACGGACGGGATGCCGTTGCGCGACGCGCTGCGGGCGGCGGGGCTCGAGGGCCGGGCACGGATGGGATTGGAGCCGGGGCGGCACAAGGGCTATTTCGAGCTGCATATCGAGCAGGGCACGCAGCTCGAAGGCTCTGGGCTGCGGCTCGGCGTGGTGAGCGGCATCGTGGCGATCTGGCAATGGCGGATCGTGGTCGAGGGCCAGCAGGACCACGCCGGCGGCACGACGATGGCCGAGCGCCGCGATGCCGGCCTCGCCGCCGTGCGTCTCCTTGCCGCCGTTGACGCGGAGTTTCCGGGGATTGCCGGGGAGCGCAGCACCTGGACGACGGGGCGGATCGTGCTCACGCCCGGCGCGCCGAGCATCATTCCGGGGCGCGCGGAGGTGCTGTTCCAGTTCCGCGACGTGTCGGTGCCGGTGTTGGAGCGGATGGAGGTTGGGCTTCGCGCGCTGGTGCGGGAGAGCAATCGGCGCGAACGGTGCAGTGTGACGGTGGAGCAGATCGCGCGGGCTATTCCGGCGGTGTGCGATCCGGCGATGATGGCGGCGCTGGAGGGGGCGGCGGAAGAGTTGGCGCCGGGTGCTTGGCAGGTGATGCCGTCGGGGGCGGGGCATGATGCGCAGGTGCTCGCGCGCAGGATGCCGGCGGCCATGTTGTTTGTGCCTTCGATTGGTGGGGTCAGTCACCATTGGGCGGAGGATACGAAGGACGAGGATTTGGCGCTGGGGGTGGAGGTGCTGGGGGAGGCGGCTCTGCGGGTGTTGGGTAGATGAAGGCGACGCGTGGCCCCTCGGGTTCATAGATCCAGCGCACCGGATGCCGATGCCAGCGTATTCTGCGATTTGGAGATCGCACCCTTTCTGGTCCTGCGATCCCGGTTGCACATATGAAGTTTGGCAGATTGTAGAGAGAATTCTATGCCACCGCGAATCGTTGCGGGCATTATGATACGCTCCTGGCGTAACGCTTCTGGGACTTTCAGATTATCCTCATTACGCATCGGCGCGCCGAGAGCCCGAATCTTAGAGAAGGGAGCCAAGAGTGGCAAAGAAGCCTCGCCATCGTAAGAGCCAGTCGGAGCCTGGAGTCGATCTGACGGTAGAAGTCCAACTCACGGCCGAATGGCCTGAGTTTGTCACGAATATGGTGAAGGTCGGCATCCACGGCTTTCTTACGGCATTTGGTTTGCTCGAGAGCGCCGGCGAAGCGGTATCCGCATTGACTGAAGCTGCTGGTGCCATACGAATCGACTCCCCGCCCGGGGAAAGGGCTTGGCAATTGTTCGCCCTTTCCTTTGCGTGGGCCTTCGACGAGTTGCGCGCTACTGATCAAGTCGATGGAGAGAAGATCGAGATAGCAATCAGAAGCGCCCTTGAAGCAGCAAAGAGTGCCGTGAAAGAGGGCGGACAGATCATGCCGTATAGCTTTCTGCAGCGGCCGACGACACTCCCTTTGTACCAGAAGACGCGCGACAAGTTCACCGAGCACAGAGTCGCCTTTCGTGCTGGTGTAGAAGAGAGTAGTAGAGCGTTAGCTGCTCGATTCGATGCGGCCTTCAATCGTGCGGTCTTTGAGCTTTGGTCGCATCGGGTCGAATTGTTCCAACCAATTGCAACCGCATTGAACGCACCAGGGTTCGTCGCGAGCTCGTTTGACTTGCAGTGGGCAGCCTATCGTCGGCGCCTCATCCATGACTTCGAAGTGCGGCCAGTGTTTGGCCAGGAGAAGACGAAGATCTCTCTGGGCCAGCTTTATATTCCACTGCGAGCGGTATGGTACGAACAAGAGCCCCCAAATGAACGCGGATCGGCGCTGGTCGTCCCCAAAGCGCGCGAGCGGAAACCCAGAATTCTCAGATTGGATGACCATCTGGATTCCTGGGTTAGGACCGCAGCCCCGAGTGATCAGATCAAGCTTATAGGAGGAGGGCCCGGGAGCGGAAAATCAACCACGATCAGAGCGTTTGCCCGGCGTCTGGCGGATGTTGTCGATCTCCGCCCGCTTCTTATCCCACTAGCTCACATAAATATAGACCTTGATCTACGCGACGCGGTCAACAGTCTTTTTGTCGAGAGGACGCAAGGAACATTTCGTGACTTGCCTTTATCCCGTCACGCGGTCGAAGACGGGCCGCCGTTGGTTCTGCTCTTCGATGGCTTAGATGAACTGGCGAAGCCAGGAGAGGCCGCAAACGACCTCACAAGGTTATTCATATCCAAGTTGGTCCGCTTAGAGCAATTTAGGCTTGCGTAGAGTCGGCGGGTTCTGATTCGAGAATGCCGGTTGAGCAGCGAGGCTGTGATGGCGGCACCTTTGTCTCAGGATCTGCGCCGGCGGCTTGTCCGTGCGGTTGAGCGTGGGAGTTCGGCGCGCAGCGCG
>JAFKFI010000079.1 GCA_017307285.1 Alphaproteobacteria bacterium
GCTGCCGCCGATCACGAACAGGTCGAACTCGTGTTTCATTTCTCTCCCTCGCACCACTCCCCTCAGCCCTATCCCACAAGGGGAGAGGGAGAAGAAAGCCCCCTCCCCTTGTGGGAGGGGGTTGGGGGAGGGGAAAGGCTGCCTGCCTACGTCCCGATTCCACCCAACGTCAGATACTTGATCTCGAGGTAATCCTCGATTCCATACTTGGAGCCTTCGCGCCCGAGCCCCGATTGCTTCATGCCACCGAACGGCGCCACTTCGGTCGAGATGATCCCCTCATTGGCGCCGACGATGCCGTATTCCAGCGCCTCCGCGACGCGGATGATCCGGCCAATGTCGCGCGAATAGAAATACGAGGCGAGGCCGAACTGGGTGTCGTTGGCCATGCGAATCGCCTCTTCCTCCGTCTTGAAACGGAATAGAGGGGCCACCGGCCCGAACGTCTCTTCGTGCCAAATGTCGGATTTCTCCGAGACATCGGCGAGGATGGTCGGCTGGAAGAAATTGCCGCCGAGCGCGTGCCGCTTGCCGCCGGTGACGATCTTGGCCCCCTTCGCCACCGCGTCGGCGATATGCGCTTCGACCTTCTTCACCGCGTCGGCGTTGATCAGCGGCCCTTGGCTGACCCCGTCGTCGAACCCGTTGCCGACCTTCATTGCCTCCACGGCCGCACGCAGCTTTTCCGAGAACGCCTCGAACACGCCGTCCTGCACCAGGATACGGTTGGCGCACACGCAGGTCTGGCCCGTGTTGCGATACTTGCTCGCCATCGCGCCCGCCACGGCGGCGTCGAGATCGGCGTCGTCGAACACGATGAACGGCGCGTTGCCGCCCAGTTCCATGCTGGTCTTCTTGATAGTCGGCGCGCACTGCGCGAGCAGCTTGGCGCCGACCTCGGTGCTGCCGGTGAACGAGAGCTTGCGTACCAGCGGATTCGAGGTGAGCTCGCGCCCGGTCTCGCCCGAAGGCCCAGTGATGACGTTGCACACGCCGGCCGGCATTCCGGCGCGCTCGGCAAGCACCGCGAGCGCCAGCGCCGAGAACGGTGTCTGGCTCGCCGGGCGAATCACCCCGGTGCAGCCCGCAGCCCAGCCCGGACCCGCCTTGCGGGTAATCATCGCACTCGGGAAGTTCCACGGCGTGATCGCCGCGAACACGCCGATCGGCTCCTTCATCACCACGATCCGCCTGCCCTTGGCGTTCTGCGGGATGGTGTCGCCGTAGATCCGCTTGCCCTCCTCGGCGAACCATTCGATGAAGCTCGCGGCGTAGGCGATCTCGCCCCGGCTCTCGGCCAGCGGCTTGCCCTGCTCCGCGGTCATGATGGCGGCGAGGTCGTCGGTGTTGGCCAGCATCAAATCATTGAGCTTGCGCAGGATCGCCGACCGCTCCTTGGCGAGCATCGCGCGCCACGCCGGCAGCGCGCGGTTGGCCGCCTCGATCGCCCGGCGCGTCTCGGCCGCCCCCAGGGCCGGCACCTCCCCGATCGCCTCGCCAGTCGCGGGATTGGGCACCTGGATCGTCTTGCCGCTATCGGCCTGCACCCATTTGCCATCGATGTAATTTGCCTGCCGGAAGAGGCTGGGGTCCTTCAGCGGCAGCGGGGCAGTCGGGTTCAGCATGGCCGTTCTCCTCCGGGGCGTCTCGAAGCCCAAAGATAGGCGGCGCCTCGGCCGATGTCAGCCGCTCGGGGTCTCAGACGAATTTCGAGACAATACTCCAAATATCCACATGGCGCTGCTGAGTGGCGTGTCGATCTTGTGCCAGTCAACACGAGTCGGTTCCTTGACAGATCATGCCGGAACGAAAATCATGCGGGCGATCCGTGCACCGTGTCTTGGCATTCCATACTTGTTTCAGCGGCCGGCCGGACCACGCTGCCCGGATTGCATCAAACGGGAGGAAGCGAAAATGCCAAGACTTGATCGCGCGATCCGCGACGGGCGGATGGCTGGATCATCCCGCCGATCCCTCGGGATCGCCCTCGGCCTGTTTGTCGGCATGGCGGCCTGGACGGCCAGCCCGACATCCTCGCTCGCAGCTACGCCGAGCGACTGCGCTCCCGTAAACGGGGTCAAATTCATCTGCGGCGTCACCAATGTCGAGGACTGGGCGCCTGTTCCCGGCACCCAATGGGTGATCGGCAGCAATCTCGCCGCGGCCGGCAAGCAGGGCACGCTGTATCTGTTCGACACCAAGACCGACACCGCCACCGCGGTCGAGCCGAACGACATCGCGGTCAAGCCCGACAAGGAGCGTTACAAGGATTGCCCAGGCGTGCCCGACTGGAAGATCTTCGGGCCGCACGGCCTCGACCTGACGCGCGGCACCGGCCAACAGCGCACCCTGTATGCCGTGAATCACGGCGGACGGGAGGGCGTCGAGGTGTTCGACGTCGATCTCTCGAAGGGCAAGCCGGCGTTCACATGGGTCGGCTGCGCCGTGGTGCCGAAGCATTTCTGGCCCGACGGCGTGGCCTCACTGCCCAATGGCGAGATCGTCGTCACCAGCCTGTGGGACCCCGAGGACCCGCACCGGCTGGACAAGCTCAGCAAGGGTGAGGTGGTCGGTGGGCTGGACACGTGGAGCCCGGAGAAGGGCTGGGTCGAGGTGCCCGGCTCCAAGGGCCTGTCCGGCCCCAACGGCGTGATCGCTTCGGCCGACGGCAAGGAAATCTTCGTCGCGGTCTGGTCGGGAAAGGAAGTGGCACGACTGAGCTACGGCAAGACGCCGGTCGACAAGAAGACGGTCCACACGGGGTTCCTCACCGACAACCTGCGCTGGGGCCCCGACGATCACACGATCTATGTCGGCGGGCAGGCGACGAGCGTGAAGCAAGTGCTGGAGTGCTTCGAATCGCAGCAGGTCAACTGCCCGAAGGTGCCGTTCCAGATCGATAGCATGGATCCCAGCACGATGAAGCTGAACACGTTGATCAAGGCTGGGAGCCACGGCGAGTTCGGCGCCGGCACCGGCGCGATCAAGGTAGGCGACCATCTTTGGGTCAGCAGCTTCCGGGCCGATCGTATCGGCATCTTCCCGCTGAAATAGCGGCTTCTAGCGCGAGGCGGTCTCCGTCCGCCCGAGGGCGGAGACCAGCGCCGCCAATTCACGATTGGCCCCACTCCCCGGCCGCCATAGCTCGGCGGCCGGTGTGGTCTCGGCCAGCCTGCCGATGCGAACCAGGGCGCGGATGCGCTGCCGGCGATTCAGCTTCAGGGCGGACGAGCGGCGGGTGAACAGCACGCGGAACAGCTCGCCGTCGCCGAACGCCGCGTTGAGCTCCGAGGCCGTCGTGTAGATCAGGAACAGCACCAAGACCCAAAGCTGGATGAACAGGAATTTGTGCCAGGAGAATTCCTGCGCGGTGAAGGCCGCGAAGCCGAACAGTCGGCCGGTGTCCATCGCGTAGTGCACCCATGCCTCGATCAGCCGGGCGATGAACACGAACGCCCAGTAGACGAACGTCTTGAACAGGATCGGCCGGATCATCGGCGCGGTGTCGAACCGGCGCAGGAACGGCATCTTGTCGGCGACCAGCACCGCCTTCCCGACCACCAGCGCCGCCACGGTGGCCACCACGAAACCGGCGATATGAATGAAATACTGGGCGAGCACGAGGTTGATCGAGAACGCGACGACGTTGAACCCGACGATGAAAAAGATCGTCGGCGGCAGCACATGCCGCACTTCCTCGGCAAACCAGGCCCACGCGCGTGCCCCTCGGCTCGCCGACGGATTCTCACGAGCGACGGTCATTCCGATCCCTCCTGCGCCGCGTGGGCAAGCTATCCTGAGCCACATTCGGGGGAAGCCATCAACTTCTCTTTGGCGCCCGCGAACCAGACCAGGCGGAGACCGGCACGATCAGGACGAGAGCCCAATGCGCAAACGACGTCCGGTCGGCGGCGGCCAGCGCGGCGGAGGCGAGGAAGATCACGCCAGTGAGGGAGGGCGACAGGATCATGTCCTGGCGCGCGCCGGGCGGCATCTCGGTCGCGGCGAGATATGGCACGCGCAGACCATAGGCGGAAAGTCCGGCCGCGAGCAGCATGACGAGCGCCATCACGCAGCTGTAGACGACGAACGAGATCCGATCGGAGTGATCGCTGAGCAAGCTGGTCGCGAAGGGCACGAGGCACAGCGAGAGCAGGTAGAGCAGATTCAGCCACAGCAGCCCGGAATCGACCTTGTGAATGTAGCTGAACTTGCGGTGATGCCCGAGCCAGCCGATGCCGATGACGATGAAGGTGAAGGCGAAGATCAGCAGCTTCGGCCACATCGCCAGCAACGCCGCGGCGACACCCGCGTCGCCGCCGGCCGTGGCCTCGGGTGGCAGCCGCAGGTCGAGCACGAGGAGCGTGACGGCAATGGCGAACACGCCGTCGCTGAACGCCAGCAGCCGTTCCGGCTTGAAGAACTCGCGCTGGCTCGAGCGGATCATCGGGCTTGGCGTTCGATCCGGTCGGGCCGGCCGAGGCGGTACTGCAACCAGAGCAGCAGAAAGCCGAACAGCGGAACGAATATATCCGTGTAGAAGATCACCCCGGCATTGCCCGGCGCGAAATTCCCGGCCGTCACCATCTGGTAGGCATGGCCGGCCGCCGCGCCGAGGGTGAAGATGCTCGGGCCGATCACCGCGCCGAGGCGCAAATCAAAGCTCGCGAACGCGGCGATAAAGCCGACCACCGCGAAGCCGAGGCTCGCCGTGCCGACCTCGAACTGGAACGGACTATCCGCCCAGCCGATGAACGCCGCCGACATCTGGCCGAAGAACACGTGGAAGACGAAGTTCACCAGGAAGGTCAGGCCAATGTTGCAGAACACGTACCAGGCCAGCAGCTTCTCGACGGCGAGCGCGCCGCTTGCTGGTTGGGCCGCGCGCACGATGGCGATGGCAGCGGCGATCAGGCCGATGACGAGGAAGGTCAGCGGATAGTTCGAGATCATGAACGTGATGGCGGTCCTGACGATCTCACCCTCCTCCTGCCAGCACCCGGGATACGATAGAGTAACCAATAGTAGCGAATTTCGCGAGACCGTTCCGTTCACGGCAGGTTCGGGTTGCCGAATTGCAATGCTTTGATACAATCCGGTGCGCCATCCTGGCCGCGGAACGAAGCACCCGATGACGCAAGCACAATGCGGGCCGATGGCTGGCCATCCCACGTCAGCCGCGGCACTCGAACAGCTGAGCTCCTGGGAGGAGCAGGCCAGCCAGGGACATTTTGAGGCCATTCCCGCGCCGCTCGGTTGGTCCTCTTCGGCATGCTTTGCCCATCTGCTCAATGGCTACACGGCGATGAGTTCCAATGGTCTATCCCGATTGGCTAACGACAGGATCGCGAAAGCGCGGCTCGAAGGTGATTGGCGAGGTAGCGCGCGCGAACTGTGGTTGTGCCTGTTCTACGAGCACCGCCGCTGGCGACACTTCGGCGACGCGCCCCAAGGCGAAGATGAAGCATTGCTCGACTTGCTCTGCGAGACGCTGCGACGGAAGCTGATCGCAACGAACGCCGCGGGGCGGGCCGCGATAGTAGCCCTGCTCGCCGCCCATCCATTTCCTGGCCGACAGGAAACAGATCATGGCGGCTGATTCACAATTGAGCGCCACGCCTGTACTTGTGGGCCCAGACGGAATGGGTCAGCTGTTGGAACGCGTTCCCCTCACGCAGGAAGCCAAGAGCGCGTTCGACGAGGCGTGGCTGCAGCGGCTCGTTCACGAAAATCCGGCGTGCCTCCCCATCCCGGAGCTGGAACCAGGACTCGACGTCTTCGCGGCGGTGTGCCGAGAGATACCGACGCCACGAGGTTACATCGATAACTTGCTGCTGACTGGGGCCGGCGACATCGCCGTCGTCGAAACCAAGCTGTTCCGCAATCCCGAAGCGCGACGCAAGGTTCTGGCGCAGGCGCTCGACTACGCCACCGGCCTGTTCGCAATGAGCTATGGCGAATTCGAGCAGACGGCCTTGAAGGGCATTTTTGCTCCCTCCGCCAAGCCAGCCTCCCTCTACGAAGCGCTCCCCGAGGGAGACAAGCTGCCAGAAGCTGCGTTTGTCGATGCTGTCTCCAACAACCTCCGCCGAGGCAACGCCCTTGTTCTGGTCGTGGGAGACGGCATAAGAAGCGAGGCCGAAGGTCTCCTTGACGGCCTTCAAACCCACGCTCGTTTCGGCTTCACGCTGGCCTTGATCGAGGTAGGCGTGTTCCGGATGCCAAACGCCGGCGGATATCTGATCCGGCCGCGCACATTGGCTAAGACTGCCATCGTTCAACGCACGATCGTGGATGTCACCGGTGGCAGTGCCGCCGTCAAGGAAGTACGGCTTGCCGTCCCGGAAACCCTGAGCGTGCAGGCGTACTGGCAGGCGCTGGATACAAAAATACCAGGAGCGCAAGCAGCCCTCGAAGCCTTAATCCGAGCCGCCGAACCGCTCGGCGTGTACCCGGAGTCCCTCAAATCGCTGAACTTGAAATGGAGCAGGCCGGGCGCGAGGCCGGTCAACCTTGGTTATATTTTCAAGTACACATCCATCTGGACCGATGCCACGATCGCAACAGTACCTCGGGAGCTAGTCCACGCTTACGTAGGCGATGTTGCCCGAGCGTTTGGCTGCGATGTACGGTCATTACCCCGTGGCGGCTGGACACTGGATAAGGAAGGCAGGCCGCTGCGCCTTGAGGCGGTGCTCGACCGGCTCGGTGCCTGGGTCGGCCCCATGCAGCGTTTCATCACCGCAATAACGCAGCACGACGCGCAAGCTGGTTAGCGGGAGCGAGCGGCCCCAAAAGGGCGCTGAAGAATGACGCAGCCGACGCTGTGCCTCCTACTCCACCGTCACTGATTTCGCCAGGTTGCGCGGCTGGTCCACGTCCGTGCCCTTCAGCACCGCAACGTGATAGGCCAGCAACTGCACCGGGATCGCATACAGGATCGGCGCCACGAAGGGATCGACCGCCGGCAGCACGATGGTCTCGGCGGCGATGCCGCGCAGCCTCGCCGCGCCGGCCTCGTCACTGAGCACGATCACCCGCCCGCCGCGCGCCGCCGCTTCCTGCAGGTTGGACGCGGTCTTCTCGAACAGTGGCCCCGACGGAACAATCGCGATCACCGGCACCGAGGCGTCGATCAACGCGATCGGGCCGTGCTTCATCTCGCCGGCGGCGTAACCTTCCGCGTGGATGTAGCTGATCTCCTTGAGCTTGAGCGCGCCCTCCATCGCGATCGGGAAGCAGTTGCCGCGGCCGAGATACAGCACGTCCCGCGCTTCGGCGACCATCGCGGCGATGCGCTGGATGGTCTCGTCGCGCTCCAGCACCTCGGCGGCGCGGCCCGGCACCTCCAGCAGGGCCGCCGTCATCGCCGCTTCCTGTTCCGCCGAGATGGCGCCCCGCGCGCGTCCCGTCGCGAGCGCCAAGCACGCGAGCACGGCGAGTTGCGCGGTGAAGGCCTTGGTGCTGGCGACGCCGATCTCCGGGCCGGCGACGGTTTCCAGCACGGCGTCCGAATCCCGCGCCATGCTGCTTTCCGCGACGTTGAGCACCGAGAGGATGTGCTGGCCCTGCCCCTTCATGTACCGCAGCGCAGCCAAGGTATCGGCGGTCTCGCCCGATTGGCTGACCAGCAGGCCGAGGCCGCCGCGCGCAAGCGGCGGCGTGCGGTAGCGCAGCTCGCTCGCGACGTCCCCCTCGGCGGGAATGCGCGCCATCGCCTCGAACCACCAACGCCCCACCATGCCGGCATAGAATGCTGAGCCGCAGGCACTGATCGTGATGCGAGAGACCTGCGCGAGATCGAACGGAAGTTCCGGCAGGGCAACCGCCCGCGTCGACGGGTTGACCATGCGGCGCAGCGTGTCGCCGATCACCGCCGGATGCTCGTGCAGCTCCTTCTCCATGAAGTGGCGGAAATTGCCCTTACCGATCGCCGCCCCGGTCAGCCGCGTCAGCTTCACCTCGCGCTCGACCTCGTTGCCGGCGGCGTCGAAGAAGCGGGCACCGTGGCGGTCTACCACCGTCCAGTCGCCGTCGCGCAGATAGGCGATCCGCCGGGTCAGCGGCGCCAGCGCCAGCCCGTCCGAGCCCACGAACATTTCCTCGTCGCCAAATCCCACGGCGAACGGCGCGCCGTTCTGCGCCCCGACGATCAGCTCCGGGTGGCCGGCGAAGATCATCGCCAACGCATACGCGCCTTCGAGCCGACGCAGCGCCGCGCCTGCCGCCTCGACCGGCCCCATTCCCTGACGCAGATGGAAGTCCACGAGCTGCGCCACCGTTTCGGTGTCGGTCTCGGTGCTGAATTCCTGCCCCGCCCCCTCGAGCTCGGCGCGCAGCTCGGCGTGGTTCTCGATGATGCCGTTATGTACGATGGAAACACGTGCCGTGCCGTGCGGGTGGGCGTTGTTCTCGGTCGGCGCGCCATGCGTCGCCCAGCGCGTGTGGCCGATGCCGGTGACACCCGGCAGCGGCGCGCGGTCGAGTGCCGTCGCGAGATTGCCGAGCTTGCCTTCGGCGCGGCGGCGCTCGATGTGGCCATTCACCAGTGTCGCGATGCCGGCGCTGTCGTAGCCGCGATATTCCAGCCGCCGCAGCCCATCCAGCAGCAAGGGTGCTGCTGGCCGCACCCCGATCACGCCCACGATCCCGCACATCAGCCCTTCCTCCGCGCCGCCCTGGCTCGCTCGCGGAACGCCGCCGCCGCGCCCGGCTTCTCCACTTGGCGCCCACGCGCAATCGCCAGCGCGTCGGGCGCCACATCCTCCGTCACCACGCTGCCCGCCGCGACGATCGCCCCCTCGCCGACCCGCACCGGCGCCACCAGGGCGGTGTTCGAGCCGATGAACACGCTGTCGCCGATCACCGTGCGGTGCTTGGCAAAGCCATCATAATTGCAGGTGATTGTTCCTGCACCGATATTTGTGCCCCCGCCGATCTCGGTGTCGCCGAGATAGCTCAGGTGATTGGCCTTGACCCCCGCACCGAGGCTGGCCGCCTTCAGCTCGACGAAATTGCCGATATGCACCCCCTCGCCCAGCACCGTCCCCGGCCGCAGCCGGGCGAAGGGGCCGACGATCGCGCCCGGCCCGACCACACAGCCCTCGAGATGGCTGAAGGCGCGGATCTCGGCCCCCGGCGCGACGCGCACGCCCGGCCCGAACACCACGTTGGGACCGATCGCCACGTCCTCGGCGAGTTCGGTATCGTGGCAGAGAAAGACGCTGGCGGGGTCGGTCATGGTCACGCCCGCTTCCATCGCCGCGCGGCGCATCCGGCCCTGCAGCACCGCCTCCGTCTCGGCGAGCTCGACCCGCGAGTTTATTCCGCGCAACTCCTCGAACGGCGCCTCCAACGCGGCGACGCGCCTGCCCTCGGCGGTGGCGAGGGCGACGACATCGGTGAGATAGAATTCCTGGGCGGCATTGTCGTCGCGCACGTCGCGCAGCCAACGCGCCATGTCACCGCCGTCGGCGCACAACACGCCAGCATTGCACAACGTCTCGACCCGCTCCGCCTCGCTGGCGTCGGCCCACTCGACGATGCGTTCGACATAACCGCCGCGCTCGATCACCCGCCCGTACTGTGCCGGATCGGGCGGTCGCATGGCGAGCAGGCTCAATCCGGCGTCGCCAGCGCGGCGACGCTCCAGGAGGCGGCACAGTGTCTCCGGCCGTATCAGCGGGTTATCGGCGTAGAGCACCGCGACCTCGCCCTCGCCGAACAGCGGGACCGCCTGCAGCGCCGCGTGCGCGGTTCCGCGTCGCTCCTGCTGCACCACGCTCGCGTGCGGCGCCGCGGCCTGCGATACCGCCTCCATGCCGGGGCCGACAACCACGACGATCTGGGAGAACACCGCCTCGCAACTGGCCAGCAGGTGGCGCAGCATCGGACGGCCGGCGAGCGGGTGGAGGGTCTTGGGGAGTTTCGAGCGCATCCGCGTGCCGTGCCCGGCGGCCAGGATGATCGCGGTTGCTGCCTGCCTGGTGCCAGTCGCCTTCATCGTCACCCCATGCTTTCTGGTGGAGCCGCGTAGCGGCGGGCGCCGTCGTGTGTCAAAGCTAACCCACAATCCTTTCCGTCACTTACCATTTCGGAGTGCAACAGGGTGATCGGAACGTTGCTGCTGGACCTCGACGGCACCCTGGTCGACTCCGTGCCCGACCTCGCGGCGTCCCTCAACCGGCTGATGGCGGCGCGCCGCCTCGCCCGCTTCTCGGAAGCGGAGACAGCCGCAATGGTGGGAGACGGGGCAAGAAAGCTGGTCGAGCGCGCCTTCGCTGCCCGTGGACACTCCGCCGACGAGGCGGCGATCGACGCGTTCCTGTCCGACTACGGCGCGCACCTCGCCGCAGCCACCCGCCCCTATCCCGGCGTGGAGACCACGCTGCGAGCCATGACCGAGGCTGGCTGGCAGCTCGCCGTCTGCACCAACAAGCCCGAAGCGATGGCCCGTGAATTGCTGGCCAAGCTCGGCCTCGCCGACCTGTTCCGCGCGATCGGCGGCGGCGACAGCTTCGGCACGCGCAAACCCGACCCGGCGCACCTCCTCGCCACCTTGCGGGCGGCCGGAGGAACGCCGCATCGTGCGGTGATGGCGGGTGATCATGCCAATGACGTGATGGCCGCTGCCGGCGCCGGGCTGCCCTGCATCTTCGCCGACTGGGGCTATGGCCCGCCGGAGATGGCGCGGGGCGCCGCGGCAGTCGCCGAACGCTTCGCCGACCTGCCGCCGGTCGCCGCGCGCCTGCTCTCCCCCTGACCCTATCGAGCCGATGCGCCGCGCACGGGTCCACTACCAGCTTCGGTCAAGTACATTGTCGCGATCCCGAACCAGCGCGTCTCGAACTCGATCCGCACCGGAATGGGCGGCACGCCCGGCGTGATTTGTGCGAGCCAAGCAGAGCCATGCCGGGGCCGGCGCAGCTCCGGCTGATCGGCGTCGCGCAGGAAGCCGGCGAGCAGGCGTCCCTCGAAATCGCAGCGCAAGGCGCGGCCCGTAAAGACCGAGCGGGTGCTGGGCGGCAACACCTCCTCGCCCACGGTGCGGGCTACGAGGTCCATCGCGCGCCGCCCGTCGAACGTGGTCGCCTGCCCCTCGCACCGGTTGGTCCGCGCGACGCGCCGGATCAACATGGCAATGGCACTCAGCGCGTCCATCGAATTCGCCTGCAGCGCAGCGGGCACCGGCTCGCGCTCCTCGTCGTTCGGCGGCAGCAGGCTGCGCACCAGGGGCTGTCCGGCGATGTAGTCGATCAGCGTCTGCCGGGCACGGCCGCCCCACATGCCCTCCCCGGCGAAGCGCCTCGGCGCCGGACGATCGCCCCGCCACTCTCCCTCGACGTTGGATTGCTGGCGTCCCCCGTAGAGCCAGCCGACCAGGCCCGTAGTGTGGAATGAAAGGTCGATCCGGTAGTCGCTCGGCCCGAGCGCAAACCCGGTCTTCAACACCGCCACTGGCACGCCAGCCGCGTAGATCTCGTAGCCCGCGCGCTGCTCCGGCGCCGGCTGCGCGCTAGCGGCCAGCGGGAACAGCAGGCCTCCGACGAGGAGAGGCAGACAGGCGCGCATCCCTCCAGTTTCTCGCCACGCCATGTCCCGCGCAATGGCTTCGTTCCCGCGCACGATGCCCGCTTGAGAAACCCGCCCCTTGCACGGCGGCGCCCAAACTCTTAGGAAGCGGCGAGATGGTGGCCCGGGTGCGTAGCTCAGCGGGAGAGCATCGCCTTCACACGGCGGGGGTCACAGGTTCAATCCCTGTCGCACCCACCATCTTTCCACTCAGATCTCAGGCGGGTCGGCGCCAGCGTCGAGAAACTTTACAGTTGTGTTTTTCCAAAGATATTCCACTCGCTTAATCGATTGATTCAAGTGGGTTTGTACGAACGGCACGAAGCTTGCATTCTCGTTCCCCGATATAATGTTGGGGAGAAATGACGTGCGTATATCCTTTAGCAAGCCTGCCATCCTCGGCCTCGCCGCCGTCGGACTGACGTTGGGATTGGCGCCGTCGGCGAACGCCAATCCGTTCTTGCCGGTGCAGAATCTCACATTTTCCTCGTATACGGGGGTCGCACCCAAGAACAACTTCTCGGCGGTCAATCCGACCGGCGGCTGGCAGCGCGGCGCCCCTGCGGGCCAGGGAGACCTGGTGTTCATTGACGCGCCCGGCACCGCGACCAGCTTCGTCGGCGGTTACGGCGTCTATGGTCCCTTCGCCAATCCGCCGCCCGGCGGAAATTTCGTGCAGGCGGACGGCAATCCGGACTTCGAGAGCACGTTCTTCCAGCAGATTTCCGGCCTGACCATCGGCCAGCAGTACGATCTGAGCTTCTGGCAGGCCGCCGGGCAGCAGCAGGGATTCACCGGTGCGACCACGGAGCAGTGGAGGGTCTTTCTGGGCAACGACCCCGTCACCCTTACCTGCGGAGGCGGTTCGTGCACAGTCGACCCGAACACCAACGAGGAGCATGACTCGCCCCTCATGAACACCGCGTCGCAGGGCGTTTCGCCCTGGCAGCAAGTGACCATGACGTTCACCGCGACGGCGGCGAGCGAGGCGCTGACATTCCTGGCCTGGGGCAATGGCGGCAGCACCGTCAATCTTCCGCCGACGGTGTTCCTCGCCGGCGTCAACTCGCCGGCCGTGCCGGAGCCGGCAACCCTGTCGCTCCTGGGCGTCGGTCTGATCGGGCTTGGCGGCACCGTCCTGCGGCAGCGCGCCAAGCGCAAAGCGGCGGGCTGATCCCACTACCGTTCGAGCATCTGGGCGGGATACTCTCGCCCAGATGCGGAACGGTTGGCGGTTCCGCCGGTTGATTGGGATAGCGTTCCGTGCCGTCGTTCCTGGACCAGCAGCATCTTCAGGCTTTCCTGCTCAGTGTGGTCCGGCTGTCCGTGTGGCTGCTGTTGCTCGCCGTCGTCTTCCTGCCGCTCGAGCGTCTGCTCGCGGTGCGTCCACGGAAGATCTTCAGCAAGGGCCTCGCAAGCGACATCGGCTTCTACTTCATCAGCGGCCTGGTGCCGGCCGTGCTGCTCACTCCGCCACTGACACTCGTCGCCCTAGGGGTGCAAGCCATCATCCCGCCGGGCCTGCACGCGACGGTCGCCGGCTTGCCGCTCTGGGCACGGATCGCGGGCGCACTGGTGGTGAGCGAGATCGGCTTCTATTGGGGCCATCGCTGGGCGCACGAGATCCCCCTGCTGTGGCGCTTCCATTCGATTCACCATCACCCGACGGAAGTATATTTCCTAGTCAGCGCCCGCGCCCATCCGGTCGACAACGTGTTCATCCGGCTGTGCGGGCTCATTCCGGTCTATATCCTCGGACTGGCTACTCCGCTCACCCCGTCGGGCGGCGCGGTGTCCGCGCTCCTCGTGCTGCTGTTCATCGTGTGGGGCTTCCTTATCCACGCCAATGTGCGCTGGCGCCTGGGGCCGCTGGAATGGCTGATTTCCACCCCGGGCTTCCATCATTGGCACCATACCCTGCCCGAGCCGCGGGACCGGAACTATGCGTCCATGCTGCCCTGCATGGATTGGCTTTTCGGCACCCTGCACCTGCCCCACAATGAATGGCCCTCGGCCTACGGCATCGATACGAAGTTGCCCGACTCGTTGGCTGGCCAATTGCTGCATCCGTTCCGGGCGCAGCCATCGCGGGTCGCGGCGCCGGAATCCGCCACGGCGGATCCTTAGCGGGCCAGGCCACCTGTCGGTCTCAAAAAGAGCACCCCACGCTTCCATCCGGCCGGACGTTCAGGGCTTGGCAAGCATTCCCGGCTAGAAACTGTGCGCTCCTGTTCCTGCCGGATACACGGAGACCGCATGTTCTACGGATGGAGGCGTAAATATCGAACGCGCCGCTTCAATCGGCAGATCAGCGGAATTCTGGAAACGCGGCCGATCCATGTCGTGGATGCTCGCTGGATCATCGTGAGCATGGTGTTCTCGCGTGACCTGATGATGTATCTGGTGTGCATCAAGGCCTTCTATCGCCGCATGGGCGGAGGGCGGATCGTAGCCATTATTCCCGTCGACTTGCCGCAATCGCAGATATCGTTGCTACGACGACACATAGAGGGCATCGAACTGCAAGTCATCGATGAAATTGATACTGGTGTCTGCCAGCGCGGCGGGACATGGGAGCGGCTGGTCTACTGCCTGGATCGGTCGGAGGACAGTTACGTCATCCAGCTCGATTCCGATGTACTTGCGTTTGGCCGAGATTTGAGCGAGGTGCTGAGTTTCGCCAATGGAAATGTGCCGTTTGCGATGTCGGACGACGCGCAGATCGTCCCCATGCGCGACGTCGTCCGTTGGGCACAACAGCATATGGAGAACGACCATATCGGGCACGCGACGGCGCGCGCCTTCGGCCGTTATCCCGGCGCCGACGGGCTCCGTTATGTTCACGGATCCTCCGGCTTCACCGGGTTCGCCCGAGGCGGCAAGCGACGACGGGAGATCGAGGCCTTTCATCAAAACATGTCGGAACTCATGGGTCCGCGTTGGACCGAGTGGGGCACCGAGCAATGCGCCTCGAACTTCGCGATCGCCAACTCGCCTGGCGCAGTCACCCTGCCCTACCCGGCCTATTCCAGCTTTCATCCCGAAGGCCCGCGGATGGAGGCCAAGTGCCTGCACTTCATCGGCAGTCATCGCTTCAAGGAGGATTTCTTCGCCGGTCGGGCACGCGAGGAGATCCGACGCACGATGAAACCGGGAAAGTCGATCTGATCCGCGTGCGCTCAGCCTGCTGACGACGCAGGGGCAACCAGGCCGAGCGCGGTCGCGAAACCGAGCCGGTCCCACTCGTTCCATCCCTCCACGATCCGCCCATCCTCGACCCGGGCGATGGTCATTCCCGTCACGCGCAATGCGCGCCCGGTTGCCCGCACCCCGAGGTGATCGCCGGTGTGCGTGAGCGTCGCGGTCCAACGGCAGGCCGCCATCGGCCCGGATGCGACCACATCGTCGACCTTGAACCGGATATCGGGGCAGGCACCGCGCAGCTTATCGTAGAAGGGCCGGAATCCCGCCGGGCCGACGCAGCCTTGGCCGGTTTCATCCAGGCCATGCGCCACCGCGTCCGGCGCCAGATAGGTGTCGATCAAATCGGAACGGCCGCCGCTCCAGACATCCTCGAACCAGTGCCGCAGCACCGCTTCCGCGCTCCTCGCCGCCATCGTTCGGTTCCCCCGAATTCGTTGCGTGCACGAGTATGCGTCAGTGCAGCGGATTTTGCACCAACCATGAAGCCGAGGCAGCATGGTGGGGCCATAAGGGAGCATTCGATGCCGATCGAGATCAGCGAGCACGGGCCGCACATCGTGGTCGTGACGATCGAGAACCAGCCGCGCCGCAACGCGATGTCCCGTGCGATGCTGGGCGAGATCGCCGCGCTGTGGGACCGGCTGGAGAACTCGGCCTGCCGCTGCGTGGTGATCACCGGCGCGGGCGACCGGGCATTCACCTCGGGCGCTGACCTCTCCGGCGATCTGAGCGCCGGGCCGGAGATGGCGCGCATGGTGAACCGGGCGCTGCTGAAGAACTCGACCTTCTCGCGGCCGATCGTCGCCGCCGTGAATGGCGACTGCATCGCCGGTGGGATCGAGCTGCTGCTCTCGACGGATATCCGCGCCGCCGTCCCCGCCGCGCGCTTCGGGCTCACTGAGGTGAAGTGGTCGATCTACCCGTTCGGAGGGGCCACGGTGAAGCTCATCCATCAGATCGGCTACGTGCACGCGATGGACTTGCTGCTCACGGGCAAGCTCATCGACGCGCAGGCCGCCGAGCGGATCAACCTGGTCAACCTGGTCCTCCCGCCAGACCGGCTGATGCGCTGGGCGCTCGAGACGGCGGAGGCGATCGCGGCGAACAGCCCGTCGGCGGTGCAGGCGGTCAAGCAGCAGATCAGCGCCAGCATCGCGGATTATGCGCAAAGCCGCGAGGCGCTCGAGCAGGAGCTCGGCGACCGGGTGCGCGCCAGCCCCCACTTCAAGGAGGGGATTGCCGCATTCCTGGAAAAGCGCCCTCCCAACTATTCCTAAGCCGACATCGCGCTCAAACTATCACACACACTCAGCAGGAGAGGCGGCATGGAGAAGCGGAAGCTCGGCAACTCGGGGCTCGAGATCGCGCCGTTGGCGTTCGGCGGCAACGTGTTCGGCTGGACCGCCGACGAAGCGACCTCGTTCGCCCTGCTCGACGCGTTCGTCGCCGGCGGCTTCAACTTCATCGACACGGCCGACGTCTATTCGCGCTGGCACCCCGGCAACCAGGGCGGCGAGAGCGAGACCATCATCGGCAAGTGGCTCAAGAGCCGCGGCGGGCGCGACAAGGTGGTGATCGGCACCAAGGTCGGCATCGAGATGGGGCCGGGCCAGAAGGGGCTGTCGAGCGCCTACATCACGAGAGAGGTCGAAGCGTCCCTCAAGCGGCTGCAGACCGACTACATCGACCTCTACATGTCCCATCGCGACGATCCCGACACGCCGCTGGTCGAGACACTGGAGACCTTCGCGGGGCTGATCAAGGCCGGCAAGGTGCGCGCGATCGGCGCCTCCAACTACTCCGCCGAACGGCTCAAGGAGGCGCTGGACACCAGCGCACGACATGCCCTGCCGCGCTACGAGAGCCTGCAACCGATGTACAGCATCGCCGAGCGCGGTGAGTTCGAGGGCTATCTGGAAGTGCTATGCCAGCGCGAGAATATCGGCGTCATCTGCTACTACTCGCTGGCCAGCGGCTTTCTCACCGGCAAATACCGCTCGAAGGCCGACGCCGCCAACCGCGCGCGCGGCTCACGGGTGGAGAAATACCTCAACGAGCGCGGCTCCCGCATCCTCGCAGCACTCGACGAGGTCGCGGGGCGGTATGGGGCGAAACCGAGCCAAGTCGCCCTCGCCTGGCTCATCGCGCGGCCCAGCGTCACCGCGCCAATCGCAAGTGCCACGAGCCTCGATCAGCTCCAGGAGATCATGAAGGCACCCACGCTGAAGCTCGACAAGGACGCGATCGAGCGGATCGACGCGGCCAGCCGGTAGGTCGCGCCATGACGCTGCCGCCGGTCGATCCATTGCTGGCGGCCGGCGTCGCGCTTTCCACGATGGCGACCGACGCCGTCTATGTGCAGTTCAACGCCGCCGTGTCGGCGCGTCGGCGTCTGGGTGCGGCGAATTGGAGCAGCATCTGGTACCTGCTGAGCGCCTTCGCGGTCATCAGCTACACGCAATCCTGGATCTACGTGGTGTTCGCCGCCGCCGGATCGTGGCTCGGCGCGTTCCTGTCGATGACCTGGCTCAGGAACCGATAGTCGCTGTTTCAGGCGGCAGGCCGCTGAGAGGGATCAGCGCAACGCGGCAATGCGCATCTCTCCGATTTGGCTCGCGCAAGGGCTGCAGAGTGGTGTTCGCGCTGAGACCACTTGCCGACGGGGCTGGCTGCGCGTTCAAATGGGGTGGCGAACTGCGGGTCTCGTCTAATGGCAGACGGTGTCTCGTTCAAATACGAATCCTTCGACACCAACGGCGTGCCGCCGCACGAACGGTTCGCGTTCTGGCGCGACTGCTGCATGAGACGCTTCGAGCCGACGGGACCGGGCCCTGTCGACAAGCCGTTCGGTGCCAGCGTCCGGCGGCTCTTCGGGCCGACCGGCGCGTTCACCTCTGTCCGCGTAAGCTCCTCGGGCGTCCGGCGGACGGCGCGGATGTGTCGTGCAGACGACGTTGACGACATCGTTGTCGGCATCGGATTTGGAAGCGGGGGAAATGGCTGGCTCGGCAATCCCGACCGAACCTTCCGCCAGGCGAGCCGCGAGGTCCGCCTGTTCGACTACTACAGCCAGCCAAGCGTGACCGAGTGGGCCGGTCAGGAGCACCGAGGGCTTTTCGTTGACCTTCCGCGGACCGCCTTCGATGCTCGCACGCTGGGTCGCATTCTGACGGGCGACGGCGCAAGGCTGGCGCCCGGAGGTCTGGCGCCGATGCTGGCCGCGCAGATGCAAGTGCTGTCGCAGATCGCGCCGGGTCTCGGATCGGCCGACCGTGAGGCGGGATTGCGCGCGGTGCTCGATCTCACGGTGACCGTGCTGCGGCGGGAGTTCGGCGAGGACTCCGCCGAGAGCGAGGTTTGCGAGGACGGGATGTTCGTTGCGGCGCAGGCGTTGATCCGTCGCCGGTTCGGCTCGCCCGACCTCACCCCGGAGACCATCGCCCGTCGGCTCGGTTGCTCGCGCGCGCATCTCTACCGCGTGTTCGGGCGGCACCAGCTCACCGTGGCGGGCTATATCCGGGACACGCGGTTGCAACAATGCCGCGCGGCGCTTGCCGCGGCGAGCGCGAGCGAGAAGATCGGCGACATCGCATTCCAATGCGGCTTCGAGAATCCGGTGCACTTCGCGCGGCTGTTCCGGCAGCGCTTCGGCATGCGGCCGAGCGACGTATTTCGTCGGGGATTGGAGCGGGAGGCCTAGCACCTCCGCCGCTACCCGCCGTCAAATCGGTCATCGCTCGCACTATGAGACAAAAACGATAGCCGATTGAGATGCGATCGCTAACGGCACGCGTGCCGTTTCGGATAGATGGCACGCCCGAAGCCGCTATGCGAACGCCTTCAAAGGGTCCGCTCCAAGCGCCGACAACGTCAGCGGTCCACTTGCTGCCCGAGGGATTTTGCGATGCCGTCCGACAGCCTTGAGCTCGATATGGAGTTTGCCAAGTTCAACCCCACCTGGCCGACCGTCAACTCGGCATACCCCGGCTTGCGTGGCAAGGTCGATCGCGGGAGGGCTGGCAAGCGGATCGCAAGCGGAGTGGCGACGGGCGCCTCGGTTGGCCTCACGGCGGCCGAACTCGGCACCGGCACCTCGGCCCTTGCCGTTGGCGGGACGGTTGCCGCCGGCGCCGCTGTTTCGGCAACCGGCGTCGGCCTCGTCGCGGCGGCCGGGGCGCTCACCGTCGGCTCGATATTTGTCAACGCGCGATCGATGGTCAAGACGATCGCCCATTGCGAGAACCTGAAGGACATCAAGGCAGGCTACGATCGCGGCCGCTACAACGTATGCGAGCGCGAAAGCGCGGCAGGAGCCGCCGAGATGGCGAAGGACCATGATTGGATCGGATCGATCGTCCTTCCCTACATCATTCGGCAAAAGACCGAGAAGGCCGTGAAGAAGGGGATCGGTTCAGCCGGCCTCGGCGTCCTCACCACGCTCTACTCAATGGGGCGCGCGGCGTACAAGTCGATCAGCTCGACCAAGGGCGTTAGGCGCTCGTTCTACGCGCATGTGCTGGCCCGGCATCTGATCACGCATGAGTGCCAGTTGGCCGAGGCGATCGTCGCTGAGCTGCTGTCGCCGAACGAGATGGCGATCCTGAAGACCCAGAACTCCGACGTCGTCGGGGCCGCGATCGCGGACAAGCTGAAGTCGGTCTGACCTCTCCATTCGCGATCGCCGGGCGGGGGCGGCCCGTTTCCCCCCTCTTCGAAGCTCAGGACAGGAGATGGCGATGAGCCAGGCATCGAAAGCCAAGGACGCCTTTGCCAAGGCGCGGACCTATTACGAAAGCGGCTTGAAGTCGGGGAACAAGAAATACGACGACAACTCGGACAAGTGGTCGTGGTGGAAGCAGCTTTCAGGCAAGGCGGCCTCGCGCAGGGCCGAACAGCCGCTCGCCCAGCAGGTGATCAAGGCCAACCGTAGTAGCGCCTACTTGAAGTCGCTCGACACCATCAAGAAGGGCAAGTACCTCTATACGACCGGTGCACGCGCCGGAAACTGTGGCGAGTTGGCGGAGGTCTCTTGCTACCTGCTCAACAAGGCCGGCGTGCCGCCAAACGAGCTTGCGGTCGCCTACGTCTACACGCGCAATCCGGCGCCCGGCCAGAAGCAGGCCGACCATGCGTTCTGTCTGTACGGACCGAATAAGGACCTGAACTGGATAGCGCAAAATCCGGCGCTCACGAGCCTAACCGCCTTGAACAAAAATCTGATGTTCTCCGATATTCATGCGCTCGATCCCTGGGCCAATACGTGCTGTACCTTGGACAGATATCCGGGCCTGATCGAAACGAAGATGAATTCGTGGGGCTCCTACGGCAAGCGCATCCTGTGGGTGTACGACCCGACAGTAAATCCGCCGCTTTGGGAATGGTGCGAGCCAAATGGCGAGTACAAGGACGTCTTCGCCGCCGGCTCGCTTGCCCTTGGAATTTGTTGACACGGGCCATGCCGGCCGCGCCGGGGCCGCAATGTGCCGGCGATGACTTTAGCCCTGTGTAGATCTTGTAGGACGAAATTCATTCCACTTGCGGCGCCTCGAGCTCACCCAAATCCCACCACAGGCCGGCGAACGCGGCGATGCCCTCGCGTGCCACGCTGGCGAGCAGGTGCTCGTCCGGGCCGTGCTGCTTGCAGCCGTTGTAGCTGTGCGGCACCCAAACCAGCGGCACGCCGAGATGGTCCACGAACACGTCGCCGGGCAGGCCGCCCGAGGCGTTGGGAATGACCTGCACGTGCTTGCCGAGCGTGCGCTCCATGCTCGCGACGCTCCAGCGCACCCAGGGATGCGCGGGGTCGGTGCGGCTGGCGGCCATGCCCACGCCGGCATTCTCGATCCGCACTTGCCGGAAACCGTGCTCATCGAGATGCCGGCGCAGCGCCGCCTCGAAGCCGGTCGGATCGGTATCCACGGTGTAGCGGATGTGACAACGCGCGCGGGCGCTGGGCGCGACGGCGTTAACCGGGTTTTCCGGCCGCCCGGACAGCATCGCCAGCACGATGAAACTGTTCCAGCCGTAGATCTTCTCCGCTGGCGTGAGGCCCGGCTCGCCCCAATCGGGGTCGATCGTCGCCGCCTCGCCGCCGCCACCGACCGGGCAGCCGGCCAACACCGCGCGCACGCTCGCCGGCACGCCGTTCGCCGGCAGCCAGTCGCGCACCAGGATTTTCCCGCGCTGGTCGCAGATCGAGCCGATCGCATGGGCGAGCATGATTGCCGGGTCGGTGGTGAGCCCGCCCCAATGGCCGGAATGCACGCCGCCCGGCCGCAGATCGAGTGCAAGGTCGAACACGAAGATGCCGCGCGTGCCGGTGGCGATGGTCGGCACCTCCGGCATGACGCGGGGCCCGTCGCTCGCGATCAACACGTCGGCCGCGAGCGCTTCCGCATGCGCGGCGACGAACTCGCGCAGCCCGGCCGAGCCGCGCTCCTCGGCCGTCTCCAGCACCAGCTTGAGATTGAACCCGAGCCGGCCGCCGCGCTCGTCGAGCACCGCTTCGAGGGCCGCGAGATTGACCGCGTGCTGGCCCTTGTTATCCGCCGTGCCACGCCCGTACCAATGGTCGCCCTCCGGTGTGAGCACCCACGGATCGAGCCCGGCGCGCCACTGGTCCGCGAGCCCGCGCACCGTGTCGCCGTGGCCGTAGGTCAGCACCGTCGGCCGCCCGGCATCCTCGATCCGCTCCGCCGTCAGGATTGGGCCGGCGCCCGCGCACGGATTGTCATGCACCGCGACAGTGAAGCCCAGGCGGGCCAGCCACGGTCGGATCGCCTGCTCAAGATAGCGGCGCAGATCGCTGTCATGGCCCGGGTCCTGCGACGTGCTGGGGATCGCGACGAGCGCCGCGAGCCGGTCGCGGAAGCCGCCGTCGAAGAAGCCGAGCGCGCGAGCGACCGCGCCTTCCCTGGAAGCCATGCCCCACCTCGAACGTGCGATGCGAGCAGGATGGCAGCGCGCAGCGACGAGATAAAGCGGCTGGCCGATCCGCGTCTGAACACGGACCGGCCGCGCCTTCAGGCGGCGTCGTCGAGCAATTCCTCGGCCGGGCCGAAGAATTCGTGACGCAGCCGCTCCGCCGGAATGCCCCGACGCGCCAGGCCACCCACCAGCGCCCGCAGGAACGGCTTCGGGCCGCAGACATAGTAGGTTGCCTCGTCGACCGGCGTGTGCCGTGCGAGCCAGTCGGGCGAGATCAAAGCTGCCTCGTCATAGACCTCGCCGCGGCGGTCGCCGTCGAGCGGGTCGGCGTAGAACACGCTCGTTGTCGTCTGCGTGGCCTGCGACGCCAAGGAGCGGACATGGTCGCGCATCGCGTGCACCCGGCCGTTCAGCGCGCCATGCACCCACCAGGTCGGATGGCTCGGGCGCTCGGCCACGATGGTTTCCAACATACTCACCATCGGCGTTAGCCCCACGCCGCCGCTGAGCAGCACCACCGGACGATCCGATTGCCGGTCGAGGAAGAAATAGCCCGCGGGCGCGGCGACCTTGAGCACCGCGCCCGGCCGGGCGTGATCGTGCAGCCAATTCGACGCCTGGCCCGGCGGCAGGCCAGGTGCGGCCTCGCGCTTGACGGTGATCCGATAGGTGCGCCCGTTTGGCGCGCAAGAGATGCTGTAGTTGCGGCGAAGCTTGCCGACGCCGGGCAGGTCGAGCGCGAAGCCGAGATACTGGCCAGGCTTGTGGCGCAGCACCGGGCCGCCATCGACGGGGGCGAGCACGAAGGATCGGATGATGTCGCTCTCGTCCGCCGTGTCCTGCACCACGAAATCGCGCCAGCCAGTCCAGCCACCCGGCTGCGCCGCAATCTCGCGATAGACCGTCGCCTCACGTCCCTTGAGGATTTCGGCGAGGAACCAGTACGCCTCACCCCAGGCCGCCACAATCTCGTCGGTCGCCGCCGCGCCGAGCACGTCGCCGATCGCGCCGAGCAGCGCCTCGCCCACATAGGGGTAGTGCTCCGGCAGGATGTTCAGCGCTACGTGCTTCTGCGCGATCCGCTCGACCGCGCCCCCCAGCGCGCCGAGATTGTCGATATTGCGCGCGTAGGCGAGCACCGCAGCCGCAACCGCTTTGGGCTGCGATGCCGCCCCGCCCTGATGCGACTGGTTGAACAGGTCGCGGATGGCTTCGGTCTGAAACATGCGCTCGTACATCCGTCGCGTGATGTCGAGGCCGTGCGCCTCCAGCGCGGGCACCGTCGCCTTGATCAGGGCGACGGTCTGGGCTGAGAGCGGAGCAGGCATGGCGTTCTCCTTGGTGGATCGGCACGTGAGTCGCGGGATCAGGACACCGCCTCGCGCGACCCGGCGAGGCGGTGATCGCCACCTATACTGGTATTGGCGATGCCATTTTCTCGCCTCGCAAATGTGGTAAAGTCAATACCAAATTCAGGACTCACCCATGCGTCTTCTTGCCTCGACCGACATCGCATTGCGTGTTCTCACCGTGCTCGCTCGGGAGCCGCCCGGCCGGCATCTCAGTGTCGAGGTGCTGGCCCAGCGGCTCGGCGGGCTTTCGCGCAATCACCTGCACAAGATCGTCCAAGACCTGACGGCGCTCGGGGTGGTGCGAACCGTGCGCGGTGCCGGTGGCGGCGTGCTGCTGGCGGTCTCACCGGGCGAGGTGCGGGTCGGCACGCTGATACGCCAGCTCGAACAGGATCAGCCCATCGTCGAGTGTTTCCGTGCCGATGGCGGGTTGTGCGTGCTCACGCCCACCTGCCGGCTTCGCGGAATGCTGCAGGGTGCCAAGGACCAATTCTATCGAGCACTCGACGCGCACACGCTGGCCGACTGCGTCGCTGGCCTGCCCGGCTGACACTCCCTGGACCGGCCGCCGACTCCGGCGCTTAGATGAGCGAGAAAGCGGTGGAAGGGATGCCCAGATGCGCCAGATGGTGATGGTCGGATTCTTGCAGGCGCAGAACTGCACCCAGCTCGCGAGCTCCTGGCGACACCCGGAGGCGCGGCTGGATTTTCTTGATGTCGACTATTTCCAGCACATCGCCCGCGTGCTCGAAGCCGGGAAATTTCAGCTCGGCTTCTTCGACGACCGGCTGGCGATGCCCGACATGTACGGGCTCGACCACGGGCTCATCGTGCAGAACGGCATTCGCTGCGTGAAGATGGACCCGACGACCATCCTGATGGCAATGGGCACGGCAACAAAAAAACTTGGCCTCGGCGCCACCTATTCCACCACATATTACGAGCCGTTCCACGTCGCCCGCGTGTTTGCCACCCTCGACCTGATGACCGGGGGACGCGCCGCCTGGAATGTCGTCACCTCGGTCAATGATGGCGAGGCGCACAACATGGGCGAGTTGCAGCACCTCGACCACGACCTGCGCTACGACCGCGCCGACGAATTCATGGAAGTGGTCCTCGGCCACTGGGACACGTGGGACGACGGCTCGATCGTCTGCGACCGCGAGCGCGACGTGTTCGCGATCCCCGAGAAGGTTCACCGGCTGGACCACGAGGGAAAATTCTTCCGCTCGCGCGGCCCGTTCACCGTGCCCCGCTCGGCGCAAGGGCATCCAGTGGTGATCCAGGCCGGATCGAGCGGCCGGGGAAAGCGCTTTGCCGCGCGCTGGGCCGAGCTGGTGTTCGTGGCCTATCCCAACCTCGCCGGCGGCAAGCAGTCATATGCCGAGCTGAAGGACGCCATCGCCAACGAGGGGCGCAACCCCGAGGAGGTCAAGATCACCACCTTGATCTGGCCCGTCACCGCCGAGACCCGCGCCGAGGCGGAGGACAAGATGGCGGTGATCGACAAGGGGTATCGCGACGTGGACGGGCTGTCGCTGCTCTCGGAGGCGCTGAATTTCGACTTCGCGACCAAGGCGATCGACGATCCGTTCACCGATGCGGAGCTCGCCAGCATGACCGGGATGCACGCGATGCGGGACCGCGTGGTGCAGGTCAGCGGCAAGACGAACCCGACGGTGCGCGACTTCCTCGATGTGACGCAGCGAGGCAAGGCGAGCCACGCCGTGGTCGGCAGCGCGAAGGAGATCGCCGACTACATGGAGGAATGGTTCTGCGCGCCGGCCTGCGACGGCTTCGTCATCTCGGCGACGCACATTCCCGGCAGCTACGAGGATTTCGTCCGCTTCGTGGTGCCCGAGCTGCAAAGGCGCGGGCTGTACCATCGGGATTACGAGGGCACCACGCTGCGCGACAATCTCGGGCTGACGCGACCGGCGATCGGCGCGTTGCGGCGGGCCTCGGTCTGAGCGAGGGAGAGGAAGATGCCCAGTCAACCGGTCAGCTTCTACAGCGAGGGCGTCAAGCTCGCCGGCGATTTGTTCCTGCCGCCCGACCTCAAGCCCGGCGAGCGGCGTGCCGGCGTCGTGCTGTGCCACGGCTACACCGGCGTGCGCGCATTATATCTGCCCGATAATGCGCGCGTGCTGAACGAGGCGGGCTACGTCGTGCTGTCGTTCGACTACAAGGGTTGGGGCGACAGCGACGGTCCGAAGAACCGGCTGGCTCCGTATAGCCGCGTCGCCGACGTGCAAGCCGCCCTCACCTTCCTCGCCGCACAGCCGATGGTGGCGGCTGATCGGCTCGGCCTTTACGGCACGAGCTATGGCGGTGCCACGGTGGTCTGGGTTGCGGCGGTCGATCCGCGGGTGAAGTGTGTCGTCTCAGTGGTCGGCGTCGGCAACGGGCAGCGCTGGATGCGGAGCGTCCGCCGGCCCGACGAGTATTTCGACCTGCTCGACCGCTCCGCTGCCGACCGGCTGCGGCGCGCGACCACGGGGGAATCGGAATTCGTGGAGCGCGGCGACATCCTGCTGCCCGACCGGCAATCCGCCGAACTCGCCGCCGCGGCGCGGCGTGGCACGCCGGGGGCGGTGAGCCAGATCCCGCTCGAATTCATCGACGACACGCTGGGCTTCAATCCGGAATGGGTGGTGGACAAGATTGCGCCTCGGCCGGTGCTGTTCATCACCACGAGCGACGACCGATTGGTGCCGCCCGAGGAGAGCGAGGCGATGTACCGCCGTGCCGGCGAGCCGAAGAAGCTCGTCGTGCTGTCCGGCTGGGGGCATTACGAGGTTTATGCGGGCGAGTGTTTTCGCCAGGTGATGGAGCCGACCGTTGCTTGGTATCGGGAGCATTTGCCGACGCAGTGATTTTCGTTCGACGAACCCCTCACCCAACCCTCTCCCACAAGGGGAGAGGGCTTTTCTTCTCCCTCTACCCTTGTGGGCTTGGGCTGCGATGAGCAGACCAAGGGCCGGGGTGAGGGGTCAGGCCGGCTGCAGTACGTGAATGACGCGGTTGGCGATCATTTCCTTAGTCTTGGCGGCGTAGGCCGCCATGTGCGGCGAGGCGGCGTGGGCTTTCAGCGCGTCGGGGCTCTCCCACTTCTCGATCACCACGAAGGTATCCGGCCCGAACTTGCTGCCCATGCCCTCGGCATCGATGACGGGGCCGTATTCGATGCAGCCCTTCTCCGCGTGCACCGCCGGCACATTGGCGCGGAACGCTTCGAGGATTTGACCGCGCATGCCGGGCTTGGCTGTGATGATGGCGACGACGTGGATCATGCCGATGTCCCTCCAGGCTTGTTGCGCGCCACGTTAGGCACAGCCTGACAGGATCGGCAAATCGGCTCCGGTTAACGCGCCGCCGTGCCGAACCGCGCGGCAACACGCGCCTTGGCGACGATCTCGCGCGCCACCTCGGCCGCGAGCAGCCGGTATCCCGCGTCGGCCATGTGCAGCCCGTCGGCGGAGAGCAACTGCGCCGGTGTCACCAGGCCCTTGTCGAGCCAGGCACGCATCAAGCCGAAGCGGCGGATCACCGGCACGCCGTACTTGGCGCCGATGGCGCGGATCGCATCGCGGAACCGCTCCGAGCCCGGCTTGCTTGCCAGCTGGCGGCAGTATTGCGGCTCCATCAGCATGACATCCACCCCAGCCGCGCGCATCGTCGTGAGGCCGGCCTCGGTCTGGCCGATGAAGCGGTCAAGTGGCACGTCGCGCAGTGGGTCGTTGCTGCCCGTCTGCCAGATCACCAGGTCGGGGTGCTCGGCGAGGATGGCGGGCAGGCGCTTGGCCATGTCGTCCGAATCCTCCCCACCTACCCCGCGGTTAAGAACGATGATCTGCTCCTGCGGCAGAAGCGCGGACAATTCCACTTGGAGCCGGCTTGGGTAGGTCGCCTGGGGTGAGCTGGCGCCGATGCCCTCGGTCGAAGACGAGCCGAACGCAATGATGCGCAATGGCGACTCGTCAGCTATTCGGACAGCGGTCCGGGGTAAGCTCTCCTGTCGCGGCTCGTCCGCCCGTCCGCCCGTCGGTGCCGCCATGCTCGTCATCATGGCGAGGAGGCAGATCGTCGCGACACGGAATCGTTGCGGCAGGCCGGACATATTTCCGTGAATGTCACAGAAATGATCCGATGGCAAGCAATTATCGACGCACGCCGCCCGCCCGAGCCTCCGTTTGAGCCCGCAACGCGGCCTTGGGCCGTTCCAGCAGGATCGCGACGCCGACCATGCAGGCGAAGCCCACGCCGTTGACCAGCAACTGCATTTCCCAGGGCGTGCCGAAGGTGCGGAACAACAACCGGCCAAGCAGCGACAGCATCGTACCAGTGGCGAACACCTCGAGGGAATGGCGGCCACAGAGCTCGACGAAGCTCAGCCAGCGGATCTGCACGAACTCGGCGAACCGCCCCGAGGTCATGCAGACGTACATGAACGCCAGGATGTTCAGCAGCCGCAAGGGAGCCAGGCCGGTCTTGTCCGTGGGAATGTCCATCGGCTTCCACGTCCAGCCCCAGTTGGTCCAGGGCGCCATCGCCAGCAGCGCGAAGCCGAGATAGGCCCAGCACAGCAGCACGGCCCAGCGCCGGTACGGCACGGAACGGCCGGGGCCAGCGAAATACCCAGCGGCCGCGACGCCGATGGCGAAGAGGAACTGCCAGGCGAACGGATTGAAGAACCAGCCCTGCCCATCCATCCAGTTCGGCAGGTTGAGTCCGCGATTGAAGTTGGCCGCCGCCCAGACCGCCCCCGAAATCAGCAGCGTGAGCCAGACGTGGCGCCGCATCCCGAGATAGAGCAGCGGGAATAGCGCGAGCAGCACGATGTAGAGCGGCAGGATGTTCAGGTTGGATGGCAGCGCGTGCAGCACCAACCCATGCCCGAGCCCGCGCACGCCGCCGTACAGCAGCGGCGCGATGCCGTGCGCCTCCATCCCGAAATGCCAGAGCCAGCTGCGAATGACCGCCAGCGTGAGGATCAGCATTCCCACCTGGAACAGGTAGATCCGCAAGCATCGCAAGGCGACCTTGCGGAGTGCCGGCCCGGTCCCCGCCCGCTCGAATTGCTTCCCGTAGGCCAGCATGGAGGAGAAGCCGGCGAGCACGACGAACAGTTCGGCGGCATCCGAGAAGCCGAAATTGCGCAGCGTGAGGGTATCGAGAAAATTACCCGGCACGTGGTCGATGAAGATCGTCAGCAGCGCGAAGCCGCGCAGGAAGTCGATCCGCCGATCGCGCTTGGATTGTGACGAAACCGACATTGCTGCTCCTGGATGCGGGGGGCGGCGCCCTCGCCGCAAATGGTCCCCAGTGGCGCATCCCTCAAGGCGCCGATTCGCTCGCAGGTGCAGCATAGCGTGCTCGCACGCGCCTGTCCTCGCCCGAATTATCACGAAGTGTCTCGGCACGGATCGACGGTATGGACGCGTGATTAGCTGTTGACTCCGATTTATCGACGTATAATCGTGGATACAGTTAACACACATCCACTGGAGTATGATCGTGATTGAACGGATCCTTTCGGTGCTCCTGCTGCTCGCCTGGCAGGGAGCCATGCTGACCGCGCCGGATTTGCGCCAGGGGCTGATCGGGGCCGCGACCAGTATAGCCGTCGGCCTCACGATGATCGTGCTGCTGGTCGCCGGCGTGAGCGACTCGACGGCCCCCGACGGCACGGACGAGGACGCATCGTTCGAGCAGCTGGCCTTCTCCATCCCCGTCCACTGAACGGACGTCGAGGGAAACTCCATGACCCAAACCAACTCGGCGGTCACGGTCGAAGGGGCGCTGTCGCGCCGGCGCCTGCTGCGCTCCGCCGGTCTCACCGGAGCGGTCGCCGCGATGGGCGCCATCGGCCATCGCGCGCTCGCCACGAGCCGGCCCGCATCGCTGCCGCACGATCTACTTGACCCACCGATCTGCAACGTCGCGGACACCGCCCCGCTCACCGTAGTCGAGGGGGCGACCAAGCACCTTCGGCTGACCTGGAACGCCAACGCGATCTGCACCGTCGGCGTGCCGGTGGCGGACGCCAAGGGGCTGTTCGCCAAGCGAAACCTCAAGGTCGAGCTGATCAATTTCGGCGGCTCCACCGACCAGCTGCTGGAGGCGATCGCCACCGGCAAGGCGGATGCCGGGGTGGGCATGGCGCTGCGCTGGCTGAAGCCGCTGGAGCAGGGCTTCGACGTCAAGATCACAACCGCGATCCACGGCGGTTGCATGCGCCTGCTGGCGGCCAAGGGCTCGGGCATCACCGGGCTCGAAGGCCTCAAGGGCAAGCGCGTCGGCGCCACCGACATGGGCGCGCCCGACAAGAACTTCTTCTCGATCGGCCTCGCCAAGCGCGGCATCGACCCGATCAAGGACGTGGAGTGGCGCATCTTCCCGGCCGACATGCTCGGCGTTGCGCTGCAGAAGGGCGAGATCGACGCCTTCGCGCTCGGCGACCCGCTCGGCTGGGTGATCCGCGACCGCGACGGGCTGGTCGAGGTGACGAACAACCTCGCCGGCGAATACGCCCACCGCGCCTGCTGCATCCTGGGCGTGCGCGGCAGCCTGATCCGCGAGGAACGTCCGGCGGCGGCGGCCGTGACCGAGGCGCTGCTGGAGGCGCAAGACTGGGTCGCCGCCCACCCCGACGAGGCGGCGGCGATCTTCGCGCCCTACTCGGCGGCGGCGAAACCCGAACAGCTATCGGCGATGCTGCGCAGCCACACCCACGCCCATCACCCGACGGGCGACGCGCTGAAGCAGGAGCTCGCCTCCTACATCGCCGAACTGAAAGTCGTCTCGGTGATCAAGCCCCGCACCGACCCCGCCCGACTATCCGACAAGGTGTACGCCAATGTTCTCAGCTAAGCAGCTTCAGCCGGCGGAGGCGGCGAACCAGTCGATTTCGGACGAACCGCTTCGTCCGGCCGCGGAGCCGCGTGTGTGGACCGTGGGCCTGCTGGCCGCCGCCGCGTGGCTCGCCGCCGCCGCGCTGACCGACCGCTGGCCCGACGCAGACGACTGGGAGCGCACCGGCCTGCTCGCCGAGTTGATGGCGGCGATCGGGGTGGGGCTGCTCCTCGCGGCGGCGGCGGGAGGCCTGTTTGGCGCCAGGCTGACGCGCTTGCGCCGCATCGGACCGTGGCTGATCGCGCTGGCGATCGTGCTGGCCGGGTGGGAGGTCGCGACCGCCAAATTGCAACTCTTGCCCCGGCCGTTCTTCGCGCCGCCGCAAGGCTTGCTGGAGGTGTTCACCGACGATTGGGCACGACTCGGAGACAGCGTGCTGCATTCGCTGATCCTGCTGATCGGCGGGTACGTGATCGGCGCCGCCGCCGGCTTCACCACCGGCGTGCTGATCGGCTGGTCGAGCGCGGCGGGCTACTGGGTGCATCCCGTGCTGCGCCTGGTCGGCCCGCTGCCGGCAACGGCGTGGCTGCCGCTCGCCTTCTTCGCCTTCCCGACGAGCGGCAGCGCCAGCACCTTCCTCGTCGCCCTTGCCACCGCCTTTCCCGTCACGGTGCTTACCTGGTCAGGCGTGGCGGGCGTGAATCGCGCCTATTATGACGTGGCGCGCACGATGGGCGCTGGGCAGCGGTTTCTCGTGCTGAAAGTCGCCATTCCGGCGGCAATGCCCTCGGTGTTCGTCGGGCTGTTCATGGGGCTCGGCGCGTCCTTTTCGGTGCTCGTGGTCGCCGAGATGATGGGTGTGAAGGCCGGGCTCGGCTGGTATCTGCAATGGGCGCAAGGCTGGGCGGCCTACGGCAACATGTATGCCGCGCTGCTGGTGATGGCGCTGATGTGCTCCGGCCTGATCACCTTGCTGTTCCGGCTGCGCGACCGGCTGCTTTCCTGGCAGAAGGGGCTGGTGCAATGGTAGCCGCCGCCCTCGCCGCCCCCGAAACGCAGGCCGGGACCGCGCTGGTGATCCGCGACGTGTCGCACGAGTTCGATCTGCACGGGCGGGCGTTGCCTGTGCTGGACCGGATCAGCCTGCGCACCGAGCCCGGCGAGTTCGTCGCCCTGCTCGGGCCGAGTGGCTGCGGGAAGTCCACCTTGCTGCGGCTGGTCGCAGGGCTGGAGGCGCCGCGCGCTGGGCGCATCCTGGTGGACGGAGCGCCGATCGCGGGACCTGATCCGTCGCGCGTCGTCGTTTTCCAGGACCCCACGCTGTACCCGTGGCGGACGGTGTGGAAGAACGCCGCACTCGGGCTGGAGGCGCGCGGCACGGTTCGCAGCCAGCGCGACCGGGTGAGCGAGGCGCTCGAGATGGTCGGGCTGTCCGGCTTCGCCCGCGCCTACCCACACCAGCTCTCGGGCGGCATGGCGCAGCGGGCGGCGCTGGCGCGTGCCCTGGTGAACGACCCCAGCCTGCTGCTGCTCGACGAACCGCTGGGAAAGCTCGATTCGATGACCCGCATCACCATGCAGGCGGAGATCGTGCGGCTGTGGCAGCGCTCGGGCTTCTCGGCGCTGCTGGTCACCCACGACGTCGAGGAGGCGTTGCTCATGGCAAGCCGGGTGGTCGTACTGAGCGATCGGCCGGCGCAGATCAAGGCGATCGTGCCGGTAGATCTCGCTTATCCGCGCCATCGCGGCGATCCACGATTGGCGGAGCTGCGGCGCGAGGTGCTGGGACTGTTGGGATTGGAGGCGAATTGGTGAGGAAACGCGCCCTGCCGCCGGACGGCGGCAGGGCGCTTCGGTTCAGGCCGCCGTGTCGGTGGTCGGCTCGTCGGGCGTCGTGCGGCGGCGGCGCTCGGCCATGAACTGGTCGAACTCGGACTTGTCCTTGGCGCGACGCAGGCGCTCGAGATACTCGACGAACTCGCGCTGTTCTTCTTCCAAGCGGCGGATCGTCTCGGCGCGGTACTCGTCGAACGCCTGGTTGCCGCTCGGGCGCGTGGCGTAGCCCGACCAGCCGCCCCAGTTCCAGCCGCAGCCGGACCGATGGCCCTGATTCCACACCTGCCCGGCCGGTGCTGGCTGATTGTACCAGCGGCCCGGCCCACCGTATAGCCAGGAGCGCAGCCGGCCACTCAAGGCCAGATAGATCAGGAAGGCGAGACCGACGGGCCAATACAGGATGAAGCCAAGGACCGTCGCCGCGATCCAGCCTCCCCTGCCGCCCATCTCGTCCATCCTAGCCGCGAGGGTCATGCGAGCCTCCGTGAATGTAAATCACATTCACATAGATACCGCGACCATTACGCTTCTTCAAGCCCGAGCGACTGGAGATAGATCAATAATCCGGCTTCGAGCAGATCCTCGGGCGTCATCGGCAGCTTGCGCCGCCCGCCATCGGCGCGCTCGACGAACAACGAGGCGATGCCGTGCGCCATCGCCCAGATATGCAGCGCCACCATCAAGGGGGGCGGCCTTGTTCCCTTGCGTTGCAGGCCGCAGGCGAGCTCGGCGGCGCGGCGCAGCACCGTGAAGGCCTGATCGGAGGCGACTAGCAGTGCGGGATCGGCTTCCAACGGCAGGCCGGAATCGAACATAGCCGCGTAGGAGGCGGGCTCGCGGCGGGCGAACCGAAGATACGCTTTGCCGCAATTCTCGATCGCAGTGACCGGGTTCGGCTTGCCCTGGTTCCACGCCGCCTCCAACTCGGCGGCGAAGCGCTCGAAGCCGCGTCGGGCGATCTCGGCGACCAGCGCGTTGCGGTCGCGGAAATGCCGGTAGGGCGCGGCGGGGCTGACCCCGGCCGCTCTGGCGACCTCGGCGAAGGAGAAGCCGGCCGGGCCGCTTTCGGCGATCAGGCGCAGCGCGGTCTCGATCAGCGCTTCCCGCAGATTGCCGTGGTGGTAGCTGCCGCGCCCCGCTCCGCCAGATCGCCCGTCGAACCTCATGCGGCATGTGATTACACCATCCGCCGCCGATCACGACCGCCCTCCCGCGCATCGTCGGTGCGCAACGGAACAATGGCGAGGAGGCCGAGAGTGGCCATCGCGAGCGCGAAGACGATGCCCGAGCGATAGTTGCCCGTGGCATCGACGATCCATCCCGCCAGCAACGGTCCGATACCCGCCGAAATACCCGACGCGGTGAAGAAGATGCCGAGGATCGCCCCGAGATTGGGCAGCCCGAAGAACTCGATGAGCACGGCCGGCATCAGCGCGATGCGGATGCCGTAGCCGAGCCCGAGCAGGATCGCGAACGCCACCTGCCAGGCATAGGAGGCCGTCGCCAGCCAGATCAGGTAGCTGGCCGCCATGATGAGGACCGATCCCTTGAACAGGCGCAGCATTCCGATCCGCTCGCTGAGCGCGCCCATGCCGACACGGCCCAGAATGCCCATGCCGCCCAGGAGCGAGAGCAGCGCGGAGGCGGCGATCTCGCTCGCGCCGTGGCTCGTGGCAAAGGCCGGCAGGAACACGAAAGGCACGAACAGCGCGGTCGTCGCCAGCACCCACGAGACGTACAGCATGATGAAGGCGCGGGACCGCACGACGCCGCTCAGCGGGCGCTTTTGCCCAGACGCCGCAAGCGGCCCCGCCCGCACGACGATGGCGCAGCCGGCCAGCAGCGCCGCGCAGACCACGCCCAGAACGATATCGGCGAACCGCCAACCGTAGAGCTCGATCATCCAAGCGGCGAAGGGCGGCACCAGCAGCGTGCCGCACCCGGTTCCCGCGGCGGCAATCCCGAGAGCGGTATTCCGCCGCTTGTCAAACCATCCGCCGATAATGGCGAGCGTCGGCACATAGACACAGGCGGACCCGATGCCGACGCCCAGCCCATAGGTGATATAGCCGACCCAGACCTCATGGATGAACGCAGTCAAGACGAGGCCGACGCCCATGATGACGGCACCCGCGCCAACGATCATTCTCGGCCCGAAGCGGTCGCTCACGTGGCCGGCTACGGAGCCAAGCAGGTAGAAGATCAGACCCGTGATGGCGAAGAAGGCCGACGTGGCCGCCCGGCCGGCGCCGAACTCGGCGGCGATCGGCTTGAAGAAGACGCCGAAGCTATACGTCACACCAAATACGACGAAGCCGACCACGAAGGCGGCGCCGACCATGACCCAGGCAAGCCACCCGTCGGTCTGGCTCGATGCAGATCGAGAGTAGGTCGTGGACTTTTCGAGCATGTGCCGCCCCTGCTGAACGGGGACAGGCTAGGAAGCCCGACAGCCCGGAACAGTCCGCTTCGTGCTCTCACTCATTGCGCGTCAGGGTCCGGGAAGCTCTTGAAACCACTGCTTCCGATTGCCAAATCAAGCCTGTCCGAGACGCCCAATCGGGGTCTCGGGGACTTCGACAGGGCCGGCCCATCCGGGCGGCTCGAACGCAACCTTGCTCCTGCAGGAGGTTCACCGTGACCAATCGCGATTTCGCCCCTCTTTTTCGTACCGCCATCGGCTTTGATCGTCTCGCACGGCTGATGGACACCGCTGCTGCGGCGGCCGAGGCGCCGTCCTACCCGCCCTACAACATCGAGAAGACCGGCGATGACTCCTACCGCCTGACTATGGCGGTGGCCGGGTTCAGCCCTCAGGACCTCGATGTGACGGTGAAGGACAACACCCTGTTCGTCAGCGGTCGCGTCCACAGCGAGGGCGAGCAGCCCGAGATGCTGTATCGCGGCATCGCCGGCCGCGCCTTCGAGCGCCGCTTCGTGCTCGCCGACCACATCGTCGTGGAGGGCGCCGACGTGCGCAACGGCCTGCTGCATGTGGGCCTGAAGCGAGTCGTGCCTGAGGCGCTGAAGCCGCGCCGGATCGAGATCGGCAACGGCACGCCGGCCGCGATCGCCAACGACGCGGCGGCGCCGTCCCAGGCCGCCTAAGCGCGAAGACACACGAATGGGAGGGGCCGGGCGACCGGCCCCTCTTTTTAGGAGGCGGAATTCATTCCGCCTCCTTTACTTGGGCTTGGTGCGGAACACGGCGTCGGCGGCGCTGCGGTGGCCGTGCTTGCGGGCGATGTCCGCCTCGACCCTGGCGATCTCGCCCTGGAGCTCGCCGATATACGCCTCCAACTCCTCGATCCCGAGCGAGTCAAGCGGCAGTTTCTCGAGCCGCGCGCGTGGACGCGGGGGGGCGTCTTCCTCCAGGGCCATGCGGTTCTCCTGCGTTTTGCAGCCGCAGCATAATCCCGGCGGGCGCTCTTGACCCACCCCCAACCACAAGTCATATCCCGGTTTTGCCCCACCGAGAGCACGCGAGTCTGTGCAGCGCTCCCCGGGCTGAAGGTGACACGCCATGACCCTGCCATTGATGCCGAAAGCCACCGCCGTGTGGCTGATCGAGAAGACCGCCCTCACCTTCACTCAGATCGCGGATTTCTGCGGGATGCACCCGCTCGAAGTGCAGGCCATCGCGGATGGCGAGGTGGCGCAGGGCATCGTCGGCTACGACCCGGTGGCGAACGGCCAGCTCACGATGAACGAGATCCATCGCTGCGAGGCGGATACCAACGCACGGTTGCGTCTGCTGCCGAGCAACAATCCCCTGCCGAAGCGTTCGCGCGGCGCCCGCTATACGCCTGTTGCCAAGCGCAACGACCGGCCGGACGCCATTGCCTTCCTGCTGCGCACCTTCCCGCAGCTGTCGGAAGCGCAAGTGGGGAAGTTGCTGGGAACCACCAAGGACACCATCCAGAAGGTGCGCGACCGCACTCATTGGAACAGCGCCAATATCAAACCGCGCGACCCGGTGATACTCGGGTTGTGCAGTCAGACCGACCTGAATGCGGCCGTTGCGGTGGCGAATGAGCGCCTGATCCGCGAGGGCCACGCGGTCC
>JAFKFI010000080.1 GCA_017307285.1 Alphaproteobacteria bacterium
GCGCTGCTACGCAAGGCCGCAGCCCGCACCCGCGAAGCGCTCTGGAACGCAATCGGGCACCTCCTCAAAGCTTTCAGTCCAGACGAGTGCCGATCATATCTCCACCACGCCGGCTATGCCTCCGAGTAAACCGAAAATGCTCTAAGCGGTCGCGCGCTCCAGCTTGCCGCCGCGTGCCTCGGCCAGATGGTCGAACCGGCGGCGGAAACTGCCGAGCCCCATCGTCTGTGAACGCAGTTCGATGATGAGGTCGTGCATCTCCGCCTCGGGCACCAGCGCCTCGACGTCGTCCCAACCCGTCCAGCCGGGCCGTTCCGCATAGCCGAGGATCTGCCCACGGCGCCCGGTCAATAGGCGCTGGGCGCGCGCGGTGAACTCGTTGGGCACGCTGACCGTCACGTGATGGATCGGCTCGAGCAGCACCGGGTCGGCCTTCGCCAGGCCCTCCGCCATCGCCATGCGCGTCGCCGACTTGAACGCCATGTCGGAGCTGTCGACCGAGTGGAACGTGCCGTCGACCAGCGTGACGGAGATATCCACCACCGGATAGCCGAATGGCCCCTTCTTGGCCGCGTCCTCGGCGGCCTCGCCGACCGCCGGGATGTACTGCCGAGGCACCGCGCCACCCACGATCTTGTCGTGGAACTGGAACCCCTCGCCTCGTTCGCGCGGCGCGATGTCGATCTTCACGTCGGCGAACTGCCCATGCCCGCCGGTCTGGCGTTTCAGCCGGGCGTGCTGATGCACCGGGCGGCGGATCGTCTCGCGACAGGCGACCTGTGGCTTCGCCGTGTTGAGCTTGAGATTGTAGGCCTTCGCCAGGTGCTCGATCGTCGCGTTGAGATGGATCTCGCCTTGGCCTCGCAGCACGGTCTCATTGGTGTCCTGGTCGTGGTCCACGACCAGAGACGCGTCTTCCTCGGCCAGCTTCTGCAATGCGCCGGACAGCTTGACGTCGTCCTTGCGATCCGAGGTGGTGATCGCCATCGCGTAGACCGGCTCCGGCGGGGTCGGAAACGGCAGTGCCTCCGCCGAGCCCGAGGGCGACAGCGTCGCACCCGTCGCCACACTCTCCAATCGCCCAAGCGCCACCAATTCGCCCATATGCGCCTCGGCCGCCTTGGTCGCCTCGCCGTTGGGCATCCGGTAGATGCCGCCGAGCCGGGAGCCGGCCAGCGTCACGCCATCCTTCAATTGGCCCCGCCAAATTCGGGCATAGGAGAGCTTGCCGGTATGGCCGGCGTGCACGGTCTTAAACACCTGAGCGAGCGGCTCGCCATCGGCCTCGATGTCCCGCCGCGCGGCGGTCTCGGCCGCCTCCGGCGTGTCGTGGCGCAGCGCCTTCCATAGCCGGCGCACGCCGTTGTCGTTCTCCGCCGAGCCAAGCAGCACCTCGACCACCGCGCCGGACACCTGATCCTTGTGCAGCTGGCCATAGATTTCCTGCGAACTCGGCGTCACGTCTTCGAGGATCTTTTCCAGCAGCGCGTCGTCGTGATCCGCGAGCACTTCAAGCAGCGCCGTCAACGCCTCCTTCTCGCGCTCCTCCATGTCCGAGGGCACCTGCACGAGTTCCGAGGGCTGCCCTTTGCGATAGAGATACGCCCGGTCGCTCACGACATCGACATAGCCCGTCACCTTCTCGCCCTCCCGGATCGGCACCTGGCGCAGCACGAGCGGGTATTTCGAGTAGGCCTGCAGGGCAGAGAGCGTGTCGCGCACCCGGCCCTCGAGCGTGTCGATCTTGTTGACGAACAGGATGTGCGGCACGCCCTCATCGGCCAGCGTCTTGAGCAGCGGCGCGACCGTCAGTGCGCGCGAGGCATTCGGCTCGCAGACCACCACGGCGAGGTCGACGACCGAGAGGCCGCAGCACGCCTCATGGGCGAATTCGATTGACCCGGGACAGTCCAGGATCGACCACTCGTCTCCCATGAAATTGCAATGGCCGAGGCGCAGCTCGGTGCTCATCGCCCGGTTGCGCGCGTCGCCCGCTCGCCGTACGGGCGAACCAGCCGCCGCCATGAGCGCCTCGAACAAGGTGGACTTGCCGCTGCCATATGGCCCGACCAAGGCGATGGAACGCGGCCGGTTGCCGTTGGCTGATGCGCTTGCTGACATCGGGACCCCTCCGCTTGAGCCGCTTTCCGGCCGTTGTTGTGGCGGCGCCGATGGCTCGATCGGGAACCCGAACGCCGGCCCTCAAACCACGATCCTAGCCGAGAATTCCTCTCCGGCCAGTCAGAAGCGCGCCATTGCGGTGTTGATCGGGCGTCCCCCCGCGGGGCTATACGCGCGACGTTCGGCCGGTTGCGATAGCACGGCGTATCGCTAGCGCCAGTTCGGCGGTCTGGAAGGGCTTGCGCAGCACGGAGACCGTATTGGGTACCACGAGATCGTCGCTATGCCCGGTCACAAGCAGCAACGGCAATCCGGCATAGAGCTGGCGAATGTGTCCTGCGAGCTCGGCGCCGTTCATCTGCGGCATGGCGAAATCGAGCAGGACCGCGTCGAAATGCGAGTCCACCCGCTCCAGCGCCTCCACGCCATTGGCCGCGAGCACCACCGATGCGCCCAGTTCCTGCAGCAGATCTGCCGTGATCTCCCGCACGTCGGGATCGTCCTCCACGAGCAGCAGCGAGAGGCCGGCAAGCGAGCTCAACCCGCCCTCTCCGGCTGCCTTGGCCACCGCCGTATCCTCGGCGCGGGCCTGCGGCAGATAGACGGTCACGCTGGTCCCTCGGCCCGGCTCGCTCGCGATACGCACGCCGCCGCCCAGCTGCTGCGCTAGGCCGAGCACCTGCGGCAGCCCGAGCCCCGAGCCCTTGCCGACCTCCTTTGTGGTAAAGAATGGCTCGAACACGCGAGCGAGCACGTCCGCCGTCATACCCACACCGGCGTCGGCGACGGTCAACGCCACAAAATTGCCGGGAGGAGGGTCCTCCGGACGGCTCGGCCGCAGGATCGTCGCGTTCTCTGTGCGAATGGTCAGCCTGCCCCCATCGGGCATCGCATCGCGGGCATTGATCGCGAGATTGAGCACGACGAGTTCGAGCTGCGTCGGGTCGGCGAGCGCCTGGCGCAGGTCCGGTGCCGGCTCGACATCCACCTCGACGGTGCCGCCCAATGTGCTCCGCAACAGCGTCCCCATCGACTGGACAAGCTGGTTGAGGTCCACGGCCTGCGGCTGCAGTCGCTGCTTGCGGGCAAAGGCGAGCAACTGCGCGGTCAGCTTCGCCCCCCGATCGGCCGCCCGCGTGGCGTTCTCGACCAGGCGCAGGATGCGCGGCTCCGTCACGCGCCGTCCGAGGATTTCCAGATTGCCGAGGATCGCCGTCAGCAAATTGTTAAAATCATGCGCGACGCCGCCGGTCAGCTGGCCGATCGCCTCCATGCGTTGTGCCCGCCGCAACGCCTCCTCGGCCTCCAGGCGCGCCGTCACATCCTCGAGCGCCACCACGCCGAGCACGATCTCGCCCCCCGCGTCACGCACCGGGGCGGCGCTGACCTCGAACATCACGAGCTTCCCCTCCCCCGACGAGAAGGGCTGCAGCTTGCGCTCGGTTACGGCCCCGTCCCGCACGGCACGCACCAGGGCATACTCAGTAGCGTCGAGCGGCCGGCCCTCCGAGCTGACCGCGCCTATTCCGGCGAAATCCTGCCATTCCCCCACTCCGGACACATCGCGGCCCATCATCTGCCGCGCGGCCATATTCTGGAAAGCGATCGCGCCGGTTCTGGTCGCTACTATCACGCCGAATGGAAGTTGCTGAAGGATCGCGCCAAGCCGCGTCCGTTCCGCCGAGAGCTCCTGGTTGGCCTGCTCGAGCTCTCCGGTGCGTTGCGCGACGCGCGCTTCCAGGGTCTCGTTGAGCTGCCTCAGCGTCGCCTCGGTGCGTTTCTCCTCCGTCACGTCCCGCACAATGCCAAGCGCTCGCGTCGCACGGTGGTTGGCGTCGAACAGCACGCGGCCGTGCAGCGAGAGCCAGCGCTCCTCGCCGTTGTCGTAGCGGCGGATGCGAAACTCGTTCTGATACTCGCCGCCATGTTGCGGATCGAACGCACGGCGGTATTGCTCGTCCGTGCGAGGCTCGTCCTCGGGATGGAGCAAGGCGCCGAGCAACTCGCGCGATGCCTCGATGTCCGGCGGCAGCCCGAGCAACTCCCGGGCCGTCTCGGACCAGGTCCGCCGGCCGGTCGCGACATCATGGTCCCAGGTGCCGAGTCCGGTCGCGCTGACGGCCAGCCGTAAACGCTCCTCGTTTTGCTGCAGCCGCTGCTCGGCAAGCTTGCGCTCAGTGATGTCGAGCACGGTGCCAAGCATCCGCACCGGGGCCCGGTGGCGGTCGAAGATGGTGCGCCCACTGGCCAGCAACCATCGCTCGATCGAGTTCGTCAGTCCGATTACCCGGAACTCGCAGTCGAACAGGCCGGCGCCGGACGGATCGAGCGCCGCGCGGTAGGCGGCGAGCACCCAGTTCCGATCCTCCCGGTGCAGCAGTCGCTCGAAGGTGGTCATGCCGTCGATCGGCGCGTCCGCGGGCACGCCACACATCGCGCGGGTGCGCTCGTCCCAGAACAGCCGGTCGACGGCGATCTCGTGGTCCCACAGGCCGAGGCCGGTGGTATCCAAGGCGAGCTGCAGGCGTTCCTCACCACGCCGCTGGGCGGTGATGTCACGAAGCCGCACGGCCAGAGATTGCTCTGGCAGCGGGTAAAGCCGGAAATTGAACAGCTTGCCGGCGAACTCCATGTCGAAGCTGGACACCACCTGGTCGGCCATCACCCGCCGCAGCTCGATCTCGGCGCGGGTGCCGGCCAGCGAAATCGGCGAGTCCCAGTGATTGCGGCCGAGCAGGTCCGATCGTGAGAGTCCGAATGCGGCTTCCGCGGCGCTGTTGACGAAGATGCAGTTCCACGCACTGTCGAAGGCCACGAAGCCATCGGCCATATGTTCGAGCACAGCCGACGCCTCGAAACGTCCAGCGGGCATGATCTGGCTTCTCGACAGGGTCTCGCCCTTTCCCACTGCAGCGCGCGTCAATGGACGGAGCGTACGCCAGCCGCGCCGTCCGAACGCGTCAAACGATCCAGGATTCTGCGCCCTGGTTCGTGAAATGAACGCCGGTCGCCGTGCCGCCCGCCTGGTTCAGCGCTCGAACCACCGGCACGCGGTGGCGTGGCGGCACGATGAACATCATGAACCCACCGCCACCCGCACCCGACACCTTTCCCCCTGTCGCACCGTGGTCGAGCGCCAGTTCGTAGAGCTGCTCGATCTGGCTGGTGCTGATGCCGCTTGCTGTGCGCTTCTTGGCGAGCCAGGAGCGGTTCAGGATCTCCGCCATGTCGGGGACCCGGCCGCGCAGCAGCGCCTCCTTCATCTCCATCGCGTCGCGCTTGAGCTGATGCAGGCTGTCGAGCGCCTTCCCGCCCGGCGTCGCCATGAGCCGCTGCTGTTCGGCGATGATAGCCTCGGAACTGCGCGAGACGCCGGTGAAGCAGATCACGATCGAAGTCTCGAGCTCGTTCAACACGGGAGCGGCAATCCGAAGCGGATTAACGATCACCCTGTCGCCGGCAAAGAACTCGATGAAATTGGTCCCGCCGAACGTGGCGGCGTATTGATCCTGCTTGCCGCCCGCCAAGCCGAGATCGATCCGCTCGATTTCATAGGCGAGATGCGCCACGTCGTATGGCCCGAGCGGCGCTTGCAGGAACGTCGTGAACGCCTCCACCAGCGCCACGACCAATGCCGAGGAGGAGCCGAGACCGGAGCCGGCCGGGGCGTCGACATAGGAGGTGATGCGAATCGGCGGCAACACGCCGCCGCCGTACTGGCGGATCATGCGCCGCGTGACCCCCGCGTGCAGCTTCAGGTTGGCCGCCGCCACTACTTCGAGGTCAGGCGCGAAATTCTCCTCGAGCCCAAGATCGGGTGCCACGAAATGCGCGCGGTCGTCGGGCGATGGCTCGATGAAGGCGTAGGCGTAGCGGTCGATCGTGGTGTTCAGCACCGCCCCGCCGAAATCGTCGCAATAGGGCGCGAGATCGGTGCCGCCGCCGGCCAGCCCGAGACGCAGCGGCACGCGGGCACGAACGGTCGCGAGGTCGACGGCCGGCTTCTTCTCGATCAGCACGGTTCTCTCTCCGCTTGCCGTCTATGGTCGCAGGATCGGTTCCACGAAGGAAGCAAGATCGCCGCCGGGAAATAGATGTCCCACGATGCGCGCTGCTCGGGCCGCCTCGATGTCCCTCGGCTGATCCCCGACGAGCACGCACAAGTCAGGATCGAGCTCCCACTTCCGCATAAGGTCGAGGATCATACCGGGCTCCGGCTTTCGCCAGTCGCTGGCACGCCGATACTCCGGCAGCACCGCCTCCTCGTGGAACGGGCAGTAGCGGATGTCGTCGATGGTGCCGCCATGTCGACGGATTTCGTCCGTCATCCATGCGTGCAGCGAGCCCACCGCCACCTCGTCATAGTGGCCGCGCGCCACGCCCGACTGGTTGGTCACGACGAACACGTGCCAGCCCGCCTCGGTCGCCATGCGGATCGCCTCGATGGCGCCGGGGATCCACTCGAAGCGCTCCCGGGTGCCGACCCAGCCATGATCGACGTTGATGACGCCGTCGCGATCCAGGAACAGCGCCCGGCGACGCATCCTCGTCGGGAGCTCGTCGCGTGCACGCACGAGATCCTCGGGGATGCCGATGTCGCGGAAATACCCTTCGGCCGGCAGCCCCCGCAAAGCGCCCTGCTCCGCGAGGCGCGGCATCACCTCGCCCTCCAATGAGCATTGCGGGGCGAGACTGTCCACGATCCGCCGATCGAACAGATAGACGCCCCCGTTGATCAGTCCAGGACTGCCCGGCCCCGGACGTTCTCGGAACGCGGTGATCCGATCGCCATCAAGTTCGACCACCCCGTATCGCGAGGCGTCCCGCATCCGCCGCAGCACGACCCGCCCGAGCACGTCGCCCCCGTCTCCGGCCGCTGCCGCAAGCAGGCGCGCGAGGTTGCAGTCGAACAAGGAGTCGCCATTGCACAGTAGAAATCGCGCATCCAGCTGGTCGCGCGCGTGGAACACCGCTCCCCCGGTACCGGCACGCAACGGCTCCTCTGAGAGGACGATACGTGCTGGGACCGGCAGCCGCTCGGTGATTGCGCGCAGGCTCTCCTCGATGCGCGTGGAGAGATGTCCGGTCAGCAGCAGGAACTCGGAGACGCCGAAGCGGACGAACTCGCGCAGCAGCCAGGCGAGAAACGGCCGATCCCCGCAGGGCAGGATCGGCTTCGGGGTGTCCGCCGTGAGTGCGCCGAGGCGCGTGCCCAATCCGCCGACCAGTACGGCGCATTGCCGAACGGTCGCCCCCGGCACCCCGCTTAGCTCGCGTTCGGGGGCGGGCAGAGGGCGCGCTCCACCAGGGCGCAGATCACGTGGGCGGCGATGATGTGAATTTGCTGGATGATCGGCGTCCGGTCGGACGGCGCGGCGAGCAGGAGGTCGGTGCTCGCGCGCATCTTTCCGCCGCCGGCGCCGCTGAAGCCCAGCGTCGTCAGGCCGCGCCCCCGCGCCGCTTCCAGCGCGCGCAGCACGTTGGGCGAGTTGCCGGATGTTGAGATGGCAAGAAACACGTCGCCCGGCTGGCCGAGGCCGAGCACCTGCCGCTCGAAAACATGCTCGTAGCCGTAGTCGTTGCCCGTGGCGGTGATCGACGAGGTATCGGTCGTCAGCGCGATTGCGGGCAGCGGCGCGCGGTCGTACATCAACCGCGAGATGAACTCGCCGGCGATGTGCTGCGCGTCCGCGGCACTGCCGCCATTGCCCGCGATCAGCAGCTTTCGCCCGTCCCGCATCGCGCCGGCGATGGCACCCGACATCGCGAACATCAGGTCCTGCGCGGCGGCGTCGGCGGCGAATCCGGCAACCGAGCTCGCGGTCTCGGATAGATAGTCGGCGACGAAGCGCCGGTCCTTGGCGCAATCAACTGGCGAAATCAAGCTGAGACCCCCGCTGGCAGTCATGTCCCGGCGCAGAGCGACGGGCGCCGTCCCTATACTCTGAGGCCGCGTGGCCTCGCAATCGAGCCTGACCGGCGCCGGCCGGTCAGTCGAGCAGCCCCGGGAACCCGCTTGCGACCAGCGTGCGGTAGGTTTCGGCCAGGATTTCGGGCCGGCGGCTGTCGCGGACTTGCCGCAGTGCCGCGATCTGCGCGTCGTAACGCTGCTGGTTCATGTCGGCGAGCACCATCTCGACGGCTTGGCGGAGTCCGCTTTCGTCGTCGCACGCGAAGCCAATCCCGCCGAACCGATCGAACAGGTGCCGGACCAGCGGCACATTCGTGGCAATGAGGGGCTTCAGCCAGGTGATCGCGTCGATCAGAGCCCCACTGGCGGAGAGATCGTAGTAGCCGCCGCGGAACGGCAGCAGCACGTAGTGCATCTTGGCGAGACGCGCGACGAACTCGGCGCGCGGCAATTGCTCGTTCGATGGCGGATCGGCCAGGACGGCAAGCGGCCCGGGATCGGTCCCAGGCGCAGCCCGGCCGATCAGGTGGAATGCGACCCGCTCGCCGTACCGGGCCTTGAGGTCCCGCGCGAGTGCCAGGAACAGGTCGAACCCCTTAGCCTGCGTGCCCTGGCCGACGAAACCGATGCGGATTGGCGGCTCCATCCGCGCCGTGACCTGCTCAGGAAGCTCGGCCAGGTTGATCGGCAGCGGCAATACGTCGGTGCGCGCCGCGGCGGCGGGTGCGACCCGCGCCAGCGCGTCCTTGATTGGCTGCTCGAGTACGAGAAAACGCAGCCGGGCGGCACTCTTCGGGATGGGAGCGGACAACGACAACGCCGAGGCCAAATCGAAACGACGGGTCAGCGGGTTGCGCGGTCGCCATTGAGTGATCTCGTTGAGGTTGCCATGCAGCCCGACCTGCACCCCGAGCTGCCGCCCCAGCCATCGCCCCAGCAGGGAGGCAGCGAAGATTGTCGTCGGGGTCGCGGAGATTAGCATCAGCAGGCAAGATTCGTCCGGTGGAAGGTCGTGCAGTGCAGATCGAAGCGTAGCCAATTCCTGGCGGAATCGACGCGCGGAGACGATGTGCGTCTTGCCGCGGAACAAGGGCGAGACCTCGATCGGGTAGAAATCGACGTTGGCCAATCCGGTCAGGGCGGCATCGCGACGCAATTCCGCAAGGTGGGATGCATCGGCAAGCACCCGGACCTTCTGGCCGGGGAAGGCGCGCGCGATGACCTGGATGGTGGCGCTGTTGCCGGGCGCGTGAATCACGCCTGTCCATGTCATCTCACATACTAGAATCACGGGTCGCTGCCCGACGATGGCTTGTTGAATTCATCGCGGCCGAATGGCGGCAATGACGAGAAGGATCGTCGCGGGAAACGGAGATCGGTCTTGTCGCTGCGCATGGCGACAAGTTTGCACTCCTTAAGCTTGCAGAATACTTAAGCTTACGGAAGAAGTTCTCACCGAGGTCGCACCCCCTGTAGAGCATGGCAATCGATCTCGAGTGGACTGACTCTCAGAGATTGCCGACCTATCGCCATCTTGGACCGGCGCGCATCGGCGCAGAGGGTCGCAGCAAACCGCGCGAGGGAGGGCTCATCGCTTCGATCGAGACCTCGGGCAGCAGGAGGGCGAAGCCGTCGCCGGTGGCCGGGCGAGCAGTGGCGTAGAGATAGGTCCAGTCGAACGGCGATCACACAGCCCGCGCGGCGGCTCGCCGCGCGGCCACCACCATAGCCGGTACGGCCCTTCTGTCCGACCCTGGTCTCGTCCATGAACCACGGTTCCATGCGCTTGTCCGAATGCGCCGCAGCGGCGGCCTCGACGCATGCGAGAGCCTCCATTTTCGAGGCGACTGCACCTACGGATCGGAGGGCGGATGCCGCGGCCGGGTCTTCTGCCGCAACAAGTCGAGCCGGCGGACGATGCGCGAGACGCTTGCTGGATGGAGCCGATTGGCACGTCCGGTCCCGACGATCATCGGGCCGTGCAGGATCATCGCCCGCAGCGACGCCCGCTCGGTATCTGACAGGCACCGCCTGCGTCCCAGCGTCGTCCGATCCCGCAGCCCAGTGATGCCTTCCGCATTGTAGCGGATCACGGCGTCCCGCAACCCCGCTGCTCCATACCAGCAAGACTCGCTGCCTCGGCTCGGCTCCCCCTCCAGCGCCGGGACGATCGCAGGCAAACGTGCTAATCTGCGGCTGCGCTCGCGCCGCGCCAACCCGCGCAGTTCCGCAGGGCTCGCCAGGTCTGCGCGGATTCGTATCGCTCATCCCGTCCGGTCCTACGGGGTTAGGTCGGGCCAGAACAGAATAACCGATCAGCCGCCCCGAGATTCCCATGAGAGTCACTTCAGTTGCGCGCGCTGTTGGCGAAGGCTACCCGTCTGCGCGTTGTGGGCCTGACGATACTCATGCGCATTAGAGCGGCGCATCAGCGTCCGGATCGGTCAGATTGCGACGGTGGATCATCGTTGGGTGGCAGTGGCGGGCGGCCGCGCCAGCACCGATTGGATGGTAAGCCGCCTCGCTCGCGTCGAAGGCCGAGCGCCGGCTTCGGCCCGTGCCTCCGCCTTCAGTCCTGCACAGGCGTCGAGCTCTCGCTTCAGGGCTGGGCGCCGAGCGATCTCGGCGGGTGGAAACCCTCCACATCGGGTGCTTCGGCTTGTGCCGTCAGCACGGCCCTGTGGCTCGCCCCGCGTGCATGCAACTGCTCCGCGCGCCGTCCTCTGGCCCGCCGCGACCGGCGGCTTACCAACGGTCGAGACAACCGTTGCTTCCGAGACCGCCTTCCTATTGCGCCGCGTCTGCAATGCCGCTCGTCAGGCCGATGACCCGTTCACATCGGTTCAGGGCCAGGCTCTAAACCAAGACACGTGCTGCGTCGGCCGGTGTGGCGGCAGAAGTGCTTGCACCGCCCAACACGCGCCGGAATAGCGCAAGTTGGCCCTCGGTGGTGGCAGCCCAGCCGAACCGCTCGGCATAGGCGCGGGTCGCGAGCCTGTCGCGGGGTGCTGCGAACAGGGTCCGCACGCCGGCGGCGATGCCGTCCGGGCTGTTCTCCGGTGCGATCACGCCGGCTTCGGGGCCCCGCACGACCTCGGGATTGCCCGGAATCGGGCTGGCGACCACAGGTGTGCCGCACGCCATCGCCTCCAGGAGCACGTTGGCCCATCCCTCCCGGCTGGAGGCCAGTACCAACGCATCGGCCGCCGAATAGAAGAGCGGCAGCTCGGCATGAGGGCGGGAGCCGAGCAGGCGCACACGATCGCCCAGGCCATGCCTGTCGATTAGCCCCTGCAGCCGGGCTCGCTCGCCCCCTTCGCCCAGGATCAGCAGCTCGTGGTCGGGCAGCAAGCGCATCGCCTCGATTACCCGATGATGACCCTTCCGCTCCACCAGCAGGCCCACGGAGATCAGCGTCGGGCGGCTTAGTCCAAGCTCGCTTCGCGCCGCGTTGCGGTCGATCGGGCGGAATAGTGTGGTGTCGACGCCGTTACGGAGCACCTCGACCTTGGTCGGGTCGGCGCCGAGCCCGACGAGAGCGGTCCTGAGTGCGGCACTCACTGCGATGAGGCCGTCCGCCTCCTGGATCGCCTGACGCAGCAGCCTCCGCGGAATCGGGTAATTGGGCAGCTGCGTGACGTCAGATCCGCGCGCCGTCACGACCACGGGCAGGCCAAAGCGCTGCCCAAGCCACACGGCCGCGATCCCGTCGGGGTAAAAATAATGCGCGTCGATCAGGTCGAAGCGTCGCCCTTGCGCAAGCATTCGGCCCAACGCCCGCGCGCTGGCCTGATACAGCAGCCAGGGCGCCAGGGACATGCCGACCTTGGGAATGACTGGAAAGCGCGGATGATGCACAATGAGACCCGCGCGTGCCTCCGACCGTGGCACTTTGGCATGGCGCCCCCATTCGCCAAAGCAAGGGTTGGCGCTCGGGAAGAACGGCACGGGGGCAAGCACGACGCTTTCGGCCTGCCCGCTGCGCAGCAAGTCGCGGAGCCGATTCTCGACGAAGATGCCGTGATTCGGCCGCTCGGCATTGGGAAACAGCGTCGTGTAAGTCAGCAGTTGCAGCGGCGCCATGTCAGCTGCGCCTGCGCCCCGGCGCGCCGCGCTGCCATCGACGCGGCTCGGGTTCCGACGGGCGCTCCATCCAGCGAGCGTCGAACGGCCAGAATCGCTTGGTCGGCTTGCTGAAATCCCGCAGCGACCAGAGCACGACCCAAAAGAAGCCGCCGCAACCCATCAGGAACCAGACGCTATCCATCGAGGCCGGTCCTTGTGGTGGGTCGGCTGGGCGCCGCAAGCCGACCGGGCGCTTCCCGAACTGCAACTGGCCCGCCGCGGACACCCCCTCCTTGCGGCCGCGCACCGGAAATCTGCCCGGCCATAATCGGTCTGCCAGCCAGGGCGAGCCCTGGCTGCGGCATCCCGGGCAGGGGCCTCGGTCGCCAGCCAAGGTCACCCGGCAGGGCTTGCCGGGTCTTCCGGACCTCCTCTCGGACGAGCATCCTCGTCGCAGCGATCACGACCAGGAACGTAAAGTAAAAATCCCAATAGCTCAGGGATAGGAACGTTCCTGCTGTCATGTATGCAACGATCGAAACTTGCGCCATCCGCGCTAGGTCTCGACACCACTGCAGCTCAGGTATTCGCTTGCTTTCACGCTGAATGGCGAAGGTGTTCAGGATCGCGACGCCCGAAATCGCGAGCCACACGAAGAACGTTGGGAAGCCGTTCTCTCCCAGCGTCTCGAACCAGATGCTGTGCACAGCGCGCGGCACGGTTCCCGGAGCATAATCATCGATGACGGACTGGGTGTATGTGCTCAAGAAGCCGCCACCGACCAGCGGCCGGTGAACAGCTATGTTCCACGCCGCGTGCCAGATGGCCAATCGTGACTGCCCGGAATCCGTCGCCTGGGCGTCCTGCAACGTCCACATCCGGTCCTGCCATTCCTGCGGCATGACGCTCACCGCAGCGACCACGGCCACGACAATGACGGTCCCGGTGACGATCTTGTTGGAACTGCGCAGCCAGAGCACGAACGAGACTGCGGTGAGTCCGATCAAGGCGCCTCGCGAATAGCTGCCGATAACGCCGAACAGCGTCAGGATCATGCCGGCCAGCAATCCGGTCCGAACGATCCGATGCGCGGATTGCATCCGCAGATAATTGATGATCGGAAGAGTCACCAATAGGCCGGCGGCAAGGTGGTTGTTGTCCGCGATCATGCTGGATGGGGGGCCCAGGACCCGCCCGCCGCCGCCGGTGAGCAAGGTGAATCCGCCACCTTTCACGCCGTAGTAGCCGAGCGAAATCACCATCACCCACAGGAGTGCGTGAATCCGGTATCGGTCGGTGAGCAATGCCGCCGTGACCAGCAGGAAGAAGAAGACCTTGGAGACCGCCTCCCATTTCGTCATCACCAGATCGAACGGCGCCAGGGCCACCATGGAGGTGAGCGTGATACCGATCAAAAACATCAGGACGAGGAGAGTTGTGGCGTTGATCGGCAGCCGCTTCGGCTCGCGCGCCACGACGCAGCCGATCAAGGTGAGGATGACCGTCACGTACACCCAGGGCAGGCCAGTGGTAAATCCCCAGGTAAACCGGTGCAGGTTCGAGAACGAGATGAAAGAGAAGATCAGCACGCCCACGAAAGGCCGCGCGACCACGATGGGCAGCAGCGCCAGCATCTCGCAAAGGAATAGTATGGAGCGCATCCGCCGCCTTCCTCGAATTCCAGATCAGACCGCTGGCGGCGCGGGACACGTGTTGGGATAGGTTGTCATAGACGCTCGTGTCCCGCCCGTCGCCCTCTTTCAGCTTTTCGAGAGCTCGTCCAGCAGCTTCTGCGCGTTCGGCTTCTCGTCGAACTTCGCGTTCGCTTCGACAATGCCGGTCAACAGCTTGCGTGCCTCATCGCGTTGGCCGGTGTCGTTGAGCGCGGCGGCGAGGTGGTACCGGATATCGAGATTCCCGGGCAACTGCGAGCTCGCTTGGCGAAGCAGCGGCAGCGCGGTCGCCGCGTCTCCCTGCTTGACCAGCACCCAGCCGAGCGTGTCCGCCGTCTGGCCGCTCGGATAGAGCACATAGGCTTCCTGCGCGATATCTCGCGCCCGCTTGTCGCCTCGCTGCTGATAGATCCAGGCAAGATTGTTGAGCGAGATCGGATCGCGCGGCTTCTTGTTCAGTATGGTCTTGAGATGCGCCTCCGCGTCATCGTAGCGGCCCTGCTTGATCTCGAGCCCCGCCAATGCCTCCATGATGCCGAGGTCGTCAGGATGCTTCACCAGCCAGTCTGTCAATGTCTGGCGAGCCTGGTCCGGATGGTTGCCTGCGAGCTGCGCACCGGTTAGTCGCATGGCGAGATAGGCCGAAGGTGCCTGCTTCAGCTGCGAGGCAAACTCTTTCGCGGCATCGTCGAACCGGTTGGCGGACATGTACACATCGCCCTTCAGGCCGCGGGCGCTCGGCGTATCACTGACCTGGCTGCGCAGCCGATCGGCCGTCGCCAACGCCTTATCCAGCCCACCGGCCTTGTTATCGATTGCGATGTAGTCGTTGAGCAGCTGAAAATTCTCCGGCGAGTTCCGCAGCCCCTCCTGGACGACGTTGCGTGCCGCCTCCAGCTCGTTTGCCTGGACCAAGAGGGCTATGAGCCGCTGCCTGGTATCGAGCGACTTCGGATCGATCGCGAGGGCCCGCATATAGCTGTCCCGCGCTTCCGCCGTCTGTCCGAGGGCCGCGCGGGCGCGCGCCTGTGCGCCGAGCAACGCCGGATTGCTGTTCAGCGCGGTCGGATCCTCCGCCAGCAACGCCAGGGCCTTCTTGGCATCCCCCGTTCGGCTGTAAAGGTCAGCCAGCCCGATCGTCAGACGCAAATCCTTCGGCGCCGCCGCCCTCGCTCGCTCCAGCGCGGCTGCCGCGTCCGCCGTCTTGCCCGTCGATGTCAGCGCCGCCACCACCATGCTCAGCGCCGGTTCGCTCGTCGGGTTCTTCGCCAGGATATCGTTGAGGATCTTCAGCGCGTCGTCCGGACGCCCCTGCATTGCGGCAATCCGCGCCAGGCTCACTTTCGCAGGCGTGAAGTCAGGATCCGTCTCGGCGATCTTGGTGAACTGCGCCTTTGCCCCATCCACATCGAGCCGCGCCAGTTTCAGCAATCCCTCGAGGTTTTGCACCACCGGTGTATCGCCCTGCACCTGGCGGATCTTGGTGATCGCCCCGGCGGCGCGGTTCAGGTCGCCGGTCGCCATCTCGGCGAAGAACAGGGCTGCGCCGATCGAGGGCTGCTTCGGCGCGATCTCCAACGCCTTCTCGAGATCGCCGACAGCCGCGTTCGGATCGCCCATCGCCAGCCGGCTCGCCGCCAGGCGACCGCGCATCTGCGGATCATCGGGCGCCAGGGCGGCAGCCTTCTCGAAGGCGCGCATCGCCTCCTCCTGATGTCCGGAGGCCGCATACGCTCGCCCGAGCAAGTCGAATGTGGCGGCATCCGCGACCCCGGCGGCGGCAGGCTTGGCCAGCACCTCGATCACCTTGTCCGGTCGCTGTCGTTGCATCTCGATGCCGGCCAGTAGCTTGAGGCCGGCGAGATCGTCGGGCACGCGTGCGACATAACGTTGCGCCGCCGCCTCCGCCTGCTCCCAGTCGCCAAGCTGCGCCTTGACGAATGCCTGCAAGAAGTATCCACGGGGCAGGTTCGGCAGCACGCTGGCAATCTTCTGCAACGTCGCATCCGCCGCCTTGAAGTCCTTGTGGCGTGATTCGAGCAACGCCTGCAGGAGAAGCGCCCTCGGATTGTTCGGCAAAGCGGCGAACACGGCGGCGAGATCCTCTTTCGCCTTGTCCTCCTTGCCCATCGCGACCAGCACCGTGGCCCGCTCCAGCCGACCGTCCGGGAAGCCCGGCGCCACGGCGACCAGCTCGTCAGCCGCGGCAAGCGCCCCTGCGAGATCTCCCTTCCGGTGCAGCAGCTGCGCCTTCTCGAGCAGCGCCTCCTGGTTCTTCGGCTGCAGGGACAACGCCCGTTCCATCTTGGCCTGAGCAGTGTCCAGATCGCCCTTGGCGATCGCCAGCCGGAACTGAGCGGCGAGCGGCTCCAGCGCTGTCGGCGCGAGACGCTCTGCCTCGGCAAAGGAATTGGCGGCCCCAGCCAGATCGCGCAGCGCCGCCTGCGCGTAACCGCGCGCCACCAGGACCTGAGCGTCCAGCGCGGCGTCTTTGTGGTCTACGGTGAAATCGCGGAGCAGATCTTGGTATTTGCTTTGCGCCATGTAGGCCTGCGCAAGGACCGGCACGACTTTGTGCTTGTCGTAGCCGCGATCACGGGCGGCGTTCGCCTCCTTTTCCGCAGCGACAGGATCGCCGAGCTGGAGATTGACTCGCGCCAGCTGGAAATGCGCCTCCGCATTCTGCGGATCCTCCCTCACGGCGTTGCGCAGCTGGATCTGGGCGGCCTTGAGATCGCCCTTCTGCAGCGACTGGCGCGCGTCGTTGAGGTAGTCGCGCGCATCCGCCAAGCTGGGCCAAAGCAATGCCCACCCAGCGACGAGCGCCCAGCCCACATATCGGTTCCGCATGGTTGTGGCTCACTCCATATCCAGCTTTGACGCGACCGTCGTATCGGGCGTCGAGGGATCGAAACCCCTGGTCGGCTCGACTTCGATCCCATGCAATTCCATCAATCCGTATAATGTCGGACGGCTCACGCCGAGCAGCCTGGCGGCCGTCGACAAGGTGCCGTTGCTCCGCGCCAGCGCGATTTGAATCACTTCCCGCTCGGCGCGCGTGCGTGCCGAGCGAAGGTCCAGCCCGATGCCGTCATCCTCCGCCGGCTCGAGCTCGAGATCCCCGGCGTCGAGCAGCTTGCCCTCGGCCATGATCACCGCGCGCTTCATCCGATTCTCGAGCTCGCGCACGTTCCCCGGCCACGTATGGCTCGTGATCGCGGCGACCGCCCGATCCGTAAAACCCTTGATGGTTCGACCGAACTCACGACTGAACCGGCCGAAAAAATAGTTGGCCAGCAGCATCACGTCGCCGCCACGCTGACGCAGTGGCGGGATCCGCACAGTCACGGAATTCATCCGGTAGAACAGGTCGTTGCGGAACGCCCCGGACTGCACCCGCTCCTCCAGCCCGACATTGGTCGCGGACACGATCCGCACGTCCACTTGGATGCGTTGGCGGCCGCCGATCCGTTCGATCACCTGGTCCTGCAGGAAGCGCAGCAGCTTGACCTGCAGCGGATGTGGCAGATCGCCGATCTCGTCGAGGAACAGCGTCCCCTTGTTCGCACCCTCGATCTTGCCGATGGTCTGCTTTACCGCCCCGGTGAAAGCTCCGCGCTCATGCCCGAACAGCTCGCTCTCGAGCAGGTTTTCGGGGATTGCGCCACAATTGATCGCGACGAATGGCTGCTTCGATCGTGGCCCAAGCTCGTGCAGGGCATGGGCCAGCGCTTCCTTGCCCGTGCCGCTCTCCCCAAGCAGAAGCACCGGAACATTCGCCGCCGCCAGCTTCTCGATATCGCGGCACACCTTCAGCATGGCGTCGTTGGCGGTGATGATCCGCTCGATCGGTGAGCGTTGCGGCAGGGCGGCCAGCCGCTTGTTCTCCTCCTCGAGCCGCCGGAGCCGAAGCGCGCGGTCCACGATGGTGCGTAGAACCTGGATTTCTGTGGGCTTCTCGCAGAAATCGTAAGCGCCGTTGGACACCGCCCTGAGGGCGTTGGGCTTCTCGCCATTGCCCGTGACGACGATCGCCTTGATGTCGGGAACGACGCGCTGGATCTGCTCGAGGGTCGCGAAACCCTCGCTCACCCCGTCCGGATCAGGCGGCAGGCCGAGATCGATCAGTGCTACGTCAGGCGCCTCCTTCTGCGACACGGTCAGCGCCTGCTGCCGGCTATGGGTGATGAACAGCTCGTATTCGGGAAAAGCCCAGCGGTACTGGGAGGCAATCCCTTCATCGTCTTCCACGATGAGCAGTTTTGGCTTGGCCATGGCAGCACTCAATCTACGCCGATACCGGCGAACGTTGTTCAGCGACAGCCGCCACTGATGGTAGCAGAATGCGCATGGTTGTGCCTACGTCTCGGCGACTGATCACGAGAAGATCGCCGCCGGCCTCGCGCAACAAGACACGCGCCTGATAGACGCCGATTCCGTGCCCGCCCCGCTTGGTGGAGGCAAACGGCACGAAGAGCCTGTCCCGGATGAACTCGGGCGACATTCCCGGCCCGCGATCGGTGATGTCGATCGTGACGCTCAGCGGATCGTGCCGAATGCTCACCGTCACTGGGCCCTGCCCGGCAGCCGCCTCGATCGCGTTGTCAAGCAGATGCGTCACGACCGCGTCAAACGAACCGGGTCCCATTACCACATTCGCGGTTCGCCCGTCGTGGCGCAACTCGACCTCAGTGCCACGCACCCGGGACGAGGTCGCGACCAACTCCGTCAGACGATCGACGGGAACCGTGAGCGAGGTCTCGGTCTCGCGGTCCCCGGCCTGGAGACGGGTCAGCAACGCAGTGATCTTAGCGACCGAGGCTCGGACCGTTTTCAGCATGTCGCGCTGGAAATCCGGATTGTCCGCGTGAATCTCAGCGTTCGACAGCAGCATAGAGAGCTGACTTGACACGTTCTTAATGTCGTGCACCACGAAGGCAAAGCGCCTCCCGTACTCCTGGAGCTCGCGCGTTTCCGCCAAGACCTGCCTGGCGCGCTGCTCGGCGACGTGGCTGGCCACCTCGCGCCCAACGATACGCAGCAGGTCGTAGGCTTCTCGATCCAGTTTGAAGCTGGCGCGGGATTCGGTCACCAGCACGAAGCCGATGAGCTGGCCGAGATGATTGAGCGGAACGGCGAGCCAGAGGTTCGCCAGGTCGCCAGCCCATTCGGGACGCGCGCCAGCCTTGGCGAGTTCGACGATCCAGTCGCCTTCCCGGAACGCGGCCAGCAGCGGGTCGCCGAGCGGGACCGGCATGGTCGCAGCCGGCGTGTTCCAGGAGCCGGCCCACAGAAAGGCGGTATCCCGCGAATCGCGCACGAACAGCGCGCCGCCGGGGCTGTCGACCACCTCGGCGACCGCCCGGATCGCCCGATTCTGCAAGCCGATATAGCTTTCCGGAGAGGAGAGGATCTGGATGCACCGCATCCACTCCCGGCGATAGTCGTAACGAAGACTGAAGAAATGCTCGACCACCAGGGCCCGCAGCCTGGAGCGAGCCGAGCGCGATGTCAGCAGCACCGCCACCGTGACCAGCCCGCCGAATATGATGCTGGTCTCCGCCACGACGCCCCACTCGGCGCCGCTCTCGCGGAATACCTGCCCGGCCGCCGCGAGTGCCAGGAGAAACACACCACTGGCGATCAGGCTCGCGCTGTGGAAGACCACTGTACGCGACACGTGGATGTCGATCTTCCAATCGCGGTTTCGCGCCGCAGCGACCGCGATGAGCGGCGCCACCATTGCGGTCACGCTCGCCCGGCCCTCGAACAGCAGGGCGGACACCCGCCGGAACAACAGCGCGTCCGAATAGAGGACGAGATCGTACAGGAACAGGCCTCCCAGCGCGATGCAGATCAGGTTGATATGCCAACGGGCATCCTCGCGGGTGTTGAAGTACAGGTTCTCGATTAACAGGAGGTTGCAGATCGCCAACCCAAGCCGGGCCACGATCTCGACCGACCAAAGGCTTGCGCCATATCGCCCGGCGAGCACGTCGATCAACGGCGCGACGCCGATTAACACCGCTACCGCTAACCCGATATTGGCGGCAATCTGGCCGATTTGCCGCTCTCGCGATACCGTTCGCCGGTAGAGATGCAGGATGAAGCAATACCACGCCACCGAACGAGCGATCTCGAGCCATCCGGCCAGCCCCTTCAGCGGCTCTGACCATTGCAGGGCAATGGCCGACGTCCACGCCACCGTAACCAGGCACGCGCCGGCCAACATCAGACCTGTCCGGCTGAGCCGCGCCCGGATCAGGATGAGGGCAACCAGCACGAGGTAGGCCGCCGCGCATCCCGCATGGAGCAGGGCGACTACAGGAAAATCGCCGATCATCGGCAGCCGCCCCGAACCGACCTATGGGTCAACCCGGTCGTTCCCCCCGCCCGCACCGCGCCGAATGCGGGCGCCAGCCGCGCGCTACCGCGCCCCTTCCTGAAACAAAATGACACGGATCGTTGATATCAGGATCAGAAGATCGAGGAAGAGGCTGCGGTTCTTCACGTAATAGAGATCATACGACAGTTTTTGCCGAGCATCCTCAACCGAAGCCCCATACGGAAAGTTCACCTGCGCCCAGCCAGTTATTCCAGGCTTGACGTAGGCGCGGTCGCGATACAGCGGGATATCGCGCGCCAGCTCCTCGACAAAATGCGGACGCTCAGGGCGCGGACCGATGAAGCTCATCTCACCGCGCAGCACGTTGATGAGCTGCGGCAATTCGTCGATCCGGGTGGAGCGAATAAAGCCCCCCACGCGGGTGACACGGGAGTCGTTGCGCGCGGCCCAACGCGGCTTGCCTTCCGCCTCCGCATCGGTCCGCATGCTGCGGAATTTCAGCAGCGTGAACACTCTGCCGTGCAGCCCGATCCGCTCCTGGCGATAGAAAACCGGACCTGGGCTGTCCAGCTTGATCATGCCAGCCACGACGAGCATCAACGGCAGCGTGGCAATGAGAAAGGCAATGCTGATCACGAGGTCGGCTCCGCGGCGGATCGCATTGACCACCGGGCCGGACTGGAACCCGTCCGCGAATAGCAGCCAGTTCGGGTCGGTATTGGCGAGGTCGATCCGACCGAGATGCTGCTCCCAGAATGTGACGTCATCGAATACACGGGTGCCTTTGAGCTTGCACGCGAGGAGTTCGTCTTTCGGTAACGTGCCCCGCTCCTCGGTGGCCACGACCAAAGCCCAAATCTTGCTCCGCTCGGCTAAGTCCGCGACGGCCGCCTCCGGCTGCGCGGGGTCCAGCATTCCGGCGAGCTCGAACAGGCGTCCCCGCTGGGCGCGGATCACCGCACCGAGCCGAGCCGCCCGCCGGCCATCGCCCAGGACGACGACCGGGCGGACGAACACCTTATGGCTCACCGCGATGGCGAAGATCCAGCGGCTGACCACCAAGCAACCGGCCCACGCCAGCAGCACCTTCATGATCCACAGGAGATAATAATGGCTTAAGCGGATCTGCAGCGTCTCGCTGACCAACAGGATCACCGGGAACGCCAGCGCGCCCGCGACCGCCGCGTAGACCAGCAGATGGCGGCTCTGCAAACAGAGCTCCGACCGATACAGGCCGATCGTGACAGAACTGGCACCGATGGTGAAGGCAAGCACCGCCGCGAGATTGACGGTCTCGGGCCGGATCGACAGGAAGGACACTGACCCGAGGGGCGGCGCGTCCGGCACCGCAGCAGAGACCAACATGGCATAGATGATGATGAAGGATAACAATAATTCAACGAGACACAGCAATACCATCTCAAGCGAGAGGTAGCGTCCGAAGGACCTGGCCACCATTGCCTCCCGGGTCCGCAACGGACCGCCGATCACGCCAAACAACGATACACCACGCGCGGCAAAACGGACGCCGGCGCGCCGCTATACAAAGCCTCGTCAGGCGATCGGCCCTCGAGGGGTGGAACGGGGACGGACCGCTTCATTCCGCCCCATAACCTCCCCCTCTTGGACCCAATTGTCTACATTCCATGCAGATCGTCAAGAAATGTTTACACTTGATTCTAACCTCGGGTTGCGGAAGGATGCCCCTGACCGTACGGGCGAGGCAATCCCGTTTTCGCTCATGGCTTGAGCTTTCTCGCTGGCGCGTGGGCAGCACGAACGATTGATCTTGGGTTGCAATGATGCTACGGATTGCACCGCGTCAGAAATTGATCGGACGCCCGGTGCGGATCGGCGATGCTGACGCGCCCGGGCTGTTCGCGCGGAGACAGAGCGTTGCCGCCACCGGGCGAAGACGGGGTACTAGCCTCCCGCCCTAGGATGGGCTCATCTCCCGGCTCTGACTTCTTTTGGGGTACACCGTGAACGGCAGATTCCGCGTTATTTTGATAACGATGTCCTGTGGGTTGGCTCTGGGTGCGTCGGGCTGCGCCACGCAAACGCCGCCAACAAGCGAGCCGCCCAGCGCCGTGGCGGACAACGCGGCCTATGTGGTCGGTCCGGGGGACACGCTCAGCGTGTTCGTCTATCGCTCGCCGGAGTTGAGCGTTCCGGACCTTCCGGTGCGGCCTGACGGGCGCATTTCGGTGCCGCTGATCGAGGACATCGTCGCCGCCGGGAAGACTCCGACCCAGCTCGCGCGTGAGATCGAGTCTCGCCTCAAGAAATACGTCAAGGATCCCAGCGTCACCGTCATTGTCCGCGGCTTCGTGGGACCGCTCGACCGCCAAGTGAAGGTGATCGGCGAGGCTACCGAGCCGGTAGCGCTTCCGTATCGGGACCACATGACCGTGCTGGACGTGATGATCGCGACCAAGGGCCTGACCAAGTTCGCCGCCGGCAACAGCGCCATCATCGTTCGGCGTGAACCTGGCGGCAAGCAGGCGAAGATTCCCGTCCGCCTCAACGATTTGGTAAAGGACGGCGACATAAGTCAGAACGTCGAGATGGCACCAGGCGACACCCTGATCATACCCCAAACCTGGTTCTGACCGGAGAGTGCGATGGATTCGCTCAGCCTTCAGCTGCGCCGTTACCTGAAGGCCACCTGGCAACGACGCTGGATTGCGCTCGGTGTCGCCTGGCTGGTGTGCGTGCTTGGTTGGGTGGGGATCTACCTAATACCGAATCAGTATGAGTCCAGCGCGCGATTGTATGTTGATACTGATGCGGTTCTGACGCCGCTGCTGAAGGGCGTCGCGGCCGAGAGTTCGGCGACCGGCCAGCTCGATATCCTGCAGCGGACCTTGCTCAGCCGGCCGAACCTGCAAAAGCTGATCTCGAAGACTGATCTCGACCTGACATTGAAGGGTCCAGAGGATCGCGAGCGCCTGATCAAGGAGCTTGGGGCGGACATCAAGGTCAAGCCGCAGACCAAGACCCTGTTCACGATCGAGTATCGCAACCCCAATCCGAAACTCGCCTACGACGTGGTGCAGACCCTGCTGAACATCTTCATCGAGAACGCGACCGGAACGAACCGCGCGGACATGGAGAATGCCCGGCGCTTTCTCGATCGGCAGATCGCGGCTTACGACGTGCAGCTTACCGCCGCCGAACGTCGCCGGGCGGAATTCCGCAGCCGCTACCTGAGTATTCTGCCCCAGGACAACGGTCAGGGCGGCTTTTCCGGCACCACTCGGCTCGATCAGGTCCGCAGCCAGGTCATCGCGCTGAATGGCCAGTTGCAGGACGCGCTCCTCAAGCGGGACGGCCTGCAGCAAGAGTTGGCCAAGACGCCGCCGACCGTCAGCTCGGATACACTCGACGGCGGCTCGGGAACGGCCTCGAAATTGGCCCAGGCGGAGGAGCAGCTGCGCGAACTGCGCCTGCAGTACACGGATGACTTCCCCGATGTGATTGCCACCCGCAACCTGATCGCATCCCTCAAGGCGTCCCCGCCCCCCGGCAAGGGCCGCTCCGGCGGGCGGTCGGCTTCTAACCCCGTCTACGAACAATTGAAGCTGAAATTGGTCGACGCCGAAGCCAATGTCGGATCCCTGAAGCGCCAGCTCGCGGAGGCGACGAAGGAGCGCGATTCAATCGAGGAGCTTGCCAAGCAGGCACCCGGAGTCCAGGCTGAGTACAAGGCGTTGGATCGTGATTATGGGGTTCTTAAGCAGGATCATGATGAACTGCTGACCCGGCGAGAGGCCGCACAAATCGCGCAGGCGGCGGAAACCCAGGCGGACAAGGTTAAACTGAATGTCGTGGACCCGCCGCAAGTGCCGCGTATCCCTGTGACGCCCAACCGGTTGGTCCTTCTTCCCGCGGTCCTTCTTGTGGGGCTCGGTGTTGGTGTCGGCATCGCGTTCCTGCTGAGTCAGTTCGATCGGTCCTTCCATACGATCGAAGATCTTCGCGATCTGGGGCTGCCAGTCCTCGGAGGGATCAGCTTGCTCGGCGCGGCGATTTCACCCCGACGAGTGGTATCTACGATCGGCTTCTGCGCGGGTCTCCTCGCTCTTGTCGTCGTCTTCGGCGGCCTCGTCGCGTATGTGCTTCGCACCCAGGCAATGGTTTGAGCATGTCCTCGCAACCTCTGAACCTTGTCGAGCGTGCCGCGGAGCGCCTTCGCCAAACCCGCTCGCTCGACACGTCGGCCGCTCATCTGCTGGATATTGAGAAGACGGGCGGGGTCGCCGTCCCGGACCAGCCGGACCCGATCGCCCCCGTTTTCGATGCACCGATGCGATCGACGCCGGCCATCGATACCGCGGTCCTGGAGCGCGCAGGCATGATCGATTGGTCGAAGGGACGGAGCCGGGTCTCCGAGGAATTCCGGATCATCCAGAGCCATATCATGCGAACGGCCTTCGCTCCGGAAAGCACCGGCCAGGGGCTGGCCAACCTGGTTATGGTAACAAGCGCGAGGCCAGGTGAGGGGAAGAGTTTCGCCTCGCTCAATCTGGCCCTCAGCATCGCACGGCAACGCGATCACGCCGTGCTTCTGGTCGATACCGACTCCAAGGACGAATCTTTCGGTCGCTCGCTCGGACTGGTCGATACGCCCGGTCTGCTCGATCTCGCGCTTGATCCACGGCTGAATGCCGACGATCTCATTACTCCGACGGGGTTCGAGAAGCTGTCTATTCTGCCGATCGGAACCAAGCCGGAGGCAAGTGCCGAGCTGTTCGCCACCCGACAGATGACTCGGTTGATCAAGGATTTGGCCCGACGCTATGCCGATCGCGTTGTGATCCTCGATGCGGCGCCGTGCCTGTCGAGCAGCGACCCTAGCACGCTGGCGCCGATCGTCGGGCAAATCGTGCTAGTGGTGGAAGCTGAACGAACCCAGCGAGCGGAGCTCGAGTCGGCCTTGGACCTCATCCAGTCCTGTCCCACGATATCTCTTTTATTGAATAAGGTCCAAGTCACGACCAGCCACACCTTCGGCGCATACGCGTCCTCCTACACATCGTCCTAGGCTCCATGAGCGCCGAGGACATACGTGCATGGGCGGCTGGGGCCTTGCCGCGACGTTCCGTTGCGTGCCTGACGGCGGCCGTTGCTGTGTGCTGGATCGCCGGCAACGAGCAAGCGAGCGCGTTCCCCGATACGGGATATCCGTATCCCGGATCATCCTTGGCGCCTGCCACCACGCCGGGGGTCCCGGCCGACGTGCAGCACCATATCGCCGGCGGGCCTTCGGCCCAGCTCCCGGGACCACCGGAGCCCGGCTGGACGATCCTGCCCAGGGTCGACGTATCCGAGGCATTCAACGACAATATCTTCCAAAGGGAGAACAACCGCAGCTCGGATTTCATCACCTACATCACGCCGGGGGTGAGCATCACCGGGAACACCCCCTCGGTACTCGCGCAGATTCACTACGCTCCCACCGCGATCATCTACGCCTCCCACGGCGGCCAGGATATGATCGCGCAGAACCTGAACGCGTACGGGACAGTCACTGTCGTTCCTGACACGTTCTTCGTCGACTTGCGCGGCTACGCAGCGGTCCAGCCAACATTTGGCGGTCTGCCCACCGCGAGCGGCGGGTTCGGATTGTCGCCGGGATCGGGCATCGGCCAGAATACCTCGCCATTCCTGACCAGGAACAACGCCACGCAGACTGAGACATTCAGCGTCGCCCCCTACCTGGTGCATCGGTTCGGCACTTTCGGCACGGTCAAAGCCGGCTATTCGTATAGCTATTCCAGCTCCAGCGCGCTCTCCGGCTTCACGGCGTTTCCGATCTCGACGTCGTCGGAGGCCAACGGCTCGCTGAATACCCATAACGAGGTTCTGCAGTTCACCTCGGGCGAAGATTTCGGCCGGTTCCGAGAGCTGGTCCTGGCCACCGGCACCCAGTTCGAGGGGTCGGGCGTCACCAGCGGCGCCTACCAGTATATTCTCACCAACCAGCTCGGCTATGCGATCACGCAGGACGTCGTCGTCTTCGGCGAGGTCGGCGTGGAGGATATCCATTTCAGCGGCACTCCGACCACCAACATCCAGGATTTCGTCTGGGCGGTGGGAGGTCAGTGGACCCCCAACCCCGATAGCATCATCACGGTCGGCTACGGCCATAAATACGGCACCGACTCAGCCCTGCTGAACGCCTCCTATGCGGTGACCGCGCGCACCCGTATTTATGGCCAGTATCAGACAGGGCTCGGGACCGACCTGACACAGCTCCAGTCCTTCGCAAACAGCACGAACGTCGATGCGTTCGGCAACAGTGTCGATCAAACGACCGGGGCGCCGATCGGCCTCACGAACGGTGCCCTCCGCGCGGCCGGCAACAACAATCTGTACCGGACCAAGACCTTTAGCGGCGGTGCGACGCTCAGCCTCGACCGGGACCAGATAACCCTGCAAGTGAACTGGCAGGACCGGCAGATCGTGGCCACCACGAACCAGTTCGGCGCATCCTCCTCCAGCGGCTTCAGCGGCCTCGTCGGCTGGACGCACCAGCTCAACCCGGACACATACTCCAATCTGTTGTTCAGCTATGGGCGGCAGAACGGCAACCAGTTCTTCCCGGGCTTGGGTAGCGAAGTGGAAGACACATATGCCGTGCAGGCGGCAATCAGATATAATTTCACGCCAACGCTGAGCGGCATCGCCCAGTACACCTATACCGACCGGGTGGCCAATTTCCCGGGGTTAAGCTTTACGCAGAATGTATTCCTACTCGGTCTAAGCAAGCAGTTCTGAGCGATCCCGTGTACGCCGAGTATTACAAGCTCTCGGGTATGCCGTTTCAGCTCACGCCCGACAACCGCTTTTTCTTCGACAGCAGCGCTCACAGCCGGGCGATCGCCCATCTGGTCTACGGGCTCTCCCAGCAGGAAGGCTTCATCATCATCACCGGTGAGGTCGGCGCGGGAAAGACAACGCTTGTCGAACAGCTTTGGTCGCGCCTCGACCGGCAAACCTACATCATCGCCCGGATCGTCACGACGCAGGTTTCGGGCGACGATTTGCTCCGGCTCGCCGCATCGAGCTTCGGCTTGCAGGAGGAAAGGGCCGACAAATCCACTTTGCTGCGTGGACTGGAGACGATCTTCCGGGAACACCGGGCGGTCGGACGACGCTGCCTGCTCGTTGTCGACGAGGTGCAGAACCTGTCGTTCGCGGCGCTCGAGGAACTGCGGATGCTGTCGAACATCACTGTCGACGGGCGCGCGTCGCTGCAGACGATCCTGCTGGGCCAGCCGCAATTCCGCCGCATCCTCGCCAGCCCGGACCTCGACCAGCTGCGCCAGCGCGTGCTGGCCGCCTATCATCTCGGCCCGCTGAGTGAGGAGGAAACGCGTGACTACATCCTCCACCGCCTCCGCACCGTGGGCTGGAGCGGCAATCCCTATTTCGAGGACGCCGCGTTCAGCGCGGTATTCCGGCACACCGACGGCCTCCCGCGTCGCATCAACACGCTTTCCTCACGGGTACTGTTGTATGGAGCGCTCGAAGGCACATCGTTGATCACCGCCAATATCGTGGACGAGACCGCCAACGATCTGCAGCGCGACCTCGGCGCCGTGACGGACGCGACGGGTGCCATGCCGCCGGCCGCCGTTGAGACCGATGCCGTCGCACAGGTGCTGTTGCCGCGGATCCAGGCGCTCGAAGCCGGGGCGGCGCGCCAGGAGCGCATCTTCCGGCGCCTGCTCGACCTCCTCAGCTCGTATCTCGACCCGCAACGGCCAGGCAACGCACGGCGATGAACCCATACCCACAAGAGGCCATCCGCAACGCCATGACCGTGGACGTGGAGGATTATTTCCAGGTCCAGGCCTTCGCCGGCAGTATCTCACGGAGCGAATGGGAGAGCTTCCCTCGCCGCGTGGAGGCCAATACCGACCGTATCCTCGCCCAGTTCGATCGCGCCGGGGTGACCGCAACCTTCTTCACGCTGGGCTGGATCGCCGAGCGCCACCCAGCCCTGGTGCGGCGCATCGTCGCTGCGGGGCATGAGCTGGCAAGCCACGGCTATGACCACACCCGCGCCGACGCACAGAGCGAGGCCGATTTCCGCGCCGATATCCGCCGTGCCAAGGTCACCCTCGAGGACACCGCCGGGTGCGAGGTGATCGGCTACCGGGCCGCCACCTTCTCGATCGGTGGGCGCAATCCGTGGGCGTTCGCGGCCCTGTCGAGCGAGGGCTATCGCTACAGCTCGAGCATCTATCCGGTGAAGCACGATCTTTATGGTATGCCGGAAGCGCCCCGCTTCCCGTTTCGGCCCGGCGGGGGATCGCTGTGGGAATTCCCCATGACGACGGCCAGACTGCTCGACCGCAATCTGCCCTGCTCAGGGGGTGGCTATTTCCGATTGCTGCCGTACCGGGTGTTCCGGCTGGGCCTCGGACGCATGAACCGTCAGGAGCGCCGGCCAGGCATCTTCTACACTCACCCCTGGGAGATCGACCCCGATCAACCGCGCGTCGCCGATTGCAGTCGTATGTCTCGCTTCCGCCATTACGTGAACCTGTCGCGCACCGCCCCACGTCTCGATCGTCTGCTGCGCGACTTCGCCTGGGATCGGATGGATCGGGTCTACGCGGAAGCCTTGGCGAGCACTCCGGAGACCATCGCCGCGACCGGCTAGGGGCCGCGCCCCCTCTTGACGCATTTGAAGGACTATCCGGGTAAAGTCGTCCCGATATGGCGTTTGTGCTCGGCGATCGGGAGTCGAGTGCGGCCAAAGCGAAAAGGTCTGGAACACCGAGACGATGACGGCCCGACATGCCGCAATTGAGCCATTCGGAGCCCGGCGCCCACGCGCCGGCGGGAGTGCCGCGCGATGATCCGGATCGAGGATGGATGGTCCGACGCCGAGGCATGGGACGCGTTCGTCCGCGCCCATCCGCAGTCCCGCTACTGTCAGCTATTCGGATACGGCCGGGTGGTCGCAAGTTACGGTTACAAACCGCGATACCTCGCATTCCTCCGCAACCAAGAGCTTGTCGGCGTCTTGCCGGCCGCCGAGGTATCCAGCGTTCTCTACCGTCGGCGCCTCGTCAGCCAGCCATTCTCTGAATATGGCGGGTTGCTGCTGCATCCGGGCTTGTCAGACGACGAGGTGCAAACGGCGTTCGACGCCTTGCGCGGCCATCTGGGCGGCCAAAGCCGCGCCTCCTCGCTCGAGTTGCACGGCAACCACGGCGCGCACCTGGCACCGGACAGTCCCTCTGTGCGAACAGAGGCGGTCGGATATATCGCCTACATGGAGTTGACCTCCGATACCGACACGCTATGGCGGGATGTGGTTCGCTATTCGGTGCGCAAGGCGGTCAAGCAGGCACAGAATTACGGAGTGACCATCTCGTTCGCCTGCGACCAGACAATCTTGGAGCGCGAATTTTTCCCGCTCTATCTGAAGTCGATGAAGCGGCTCGGCGTGCCGCCCCATAAATTCGCCTACTATGGGCTGTCGCTGCGGGAATTTGGCTCCGACATGATGCTGGCGATGGCCCGCGCGGCGGATGGCTCCCCGATCGCAGGCTTGCTCGGCTTCACCTGCGGCTCGCGGGTCAACATCATCAACACCGTGTCCGACCCCGAATACTGGAACCTCAAGGCCAACGACCTGCTGCACTGGGAGGCTATCAAGCGCACGGCGGAGGCCGGCCATCGCTTCTTCGATTTCGGCAGCGTCCGCTACGAGGGCCAGTCTACCTACAAGAAGAAGTGGGGCACGGTCCTCGCGGATCACCACAACTATCTTCTCGCCTCGACCAAGCAGCATGGCGAGCGGCAGGTCGTCATCAATTCGTCGTCGGATTCGATGAAGCGGATGAGCCGGCTTTGGTCGGCCTATATGCCTGACCGCATCGGCCAGCATATCGGGCCGCTGATCCGCGGACAGTTGGCCCGCTAAACCCGGTGCGCAAGCTGCTCTTCCTCTCCCACCGGATCCCTTATCCACCCGACAAGGGCGACAAGATCCGCGCTTGGCACATCCTGCGACACCTGATGCAATCACATCGGGTGTTCGTCGGCTGCCTCATCGACGATCCGGCGGACTGGGCTCATGTCCCCGCACTGCGGGAACGCTGCGCCGAACTCGCGTGCTTCCCGCTGCACCCGCGCTGGCAGAAGCTGCGTGCCTTGGCCCGTTTTCGCCCCGGCAAACCCTTGACCCTGGATTATTTCCACAACCCGCGCCTGCGCCGATGGGTGCTCGACACCATCGAGCGAGAAGAGATCGACCGCGTCTTCGTCTTCTGCTCGGCGATGGTACCCTACGCCATCGATATCGGTGACGCCGAGCGGGTGCTCGACTTCATCGACGCCGATTCCTCGAAATGGACCGAGTACGCCGAGCGGTCGCGCTGGCCGATGAGCTGGGTGTGGGCACGCGAGGGCCGAACGCTGCTCGAGTTCGAGCGCCGCGCCGCCCAGAGCTTCGACCATTCAGTGTTTGTCTCGGAGGACGAGCTCCGGCATTTTCGCTCCCTGGCGCCGGAAAGCGCCGGCCGCACCAGCTTCATCTCCAACGGCGTCGATTTCCGGTATTTCTCGCCTCTTCACCCGTTCGACGACCCGTTTCCGACCGGCGGCGCGCGGATCGTGTTCACCGGCGCGATGGATTACCGGCCCAATATCGACGCCGTCTCCTGGTTCGCCCGGGACGTCATGCCGTTGCTGCGCGAAGACGGCCGCTCACCCGGCTTCTGGATCGTCGGCGCCAATCCGGCGGACGAGGTGCGTCGGCTGGCGGACCTTGCCGGGGTTCATGTCACCGGCCGGGTCCCCGACACGCGGCCCTATCTGGCCCATGCCGACGTGGTGGCGGCGCCACTCAGGATCGCGCGCGGGATCCAGAACAAGGTCCTGGAGGCAATGGCGATGGGGCGGCCGGTGGTCGCGACACCACAGGCCTTCCAGGGCATCCGCGCCGAACCGGGGCGCGAGTTGCTCATCGCCGAGGATGCGCCCGCGCTCGCGCAATGCGTGACCGAGGTGCTCGACGGGCGCCACCCCTTGCTCGGGTGCGAGGCACGCAATGCCGTCGAGACGCGGTATGATTGGTCGACGACGCTCGCGCCGCTTGATACGATCTGGCAACCGGAGCCGATGGCTGTCCATTCCGGTTCGGTCCGCCTTCCGCAATCCGGGGTTCTTTCGTGACCGTCAGCACGCTTCCCGCGACCACCCTGCCGCGCGCGCTCAAGAGCACGAGTCTCGCCCTGGCCCTCGGGCTCGTCGTGCTGGCCCTCCTTTTTCAGGAGGAAATCGGCGCCGCCATTCGGGTCTGGACGAATTCGACCGCCTATAATCACTGCTTTCTGGTGCTGCCGATCGCGCTTTACATGGCCTGGGACCGCCGGGCGACGCTGATCGGCGTGCCGATCCAGCCGGTGCCCTGGTTGGCGCTTGCCGCACTTCCAGTCGGCGCCGTGTGGCTGGTCGCCGACCAGCTTGGGATCATGGAGGGGCGTCAGCTCATGCTGATGTGCCTGGTCGAGCTGCTATTCCTGGCGGTGCTTGGCTGGCGCATGTACGGCAAGCTGGCGGCACCGTTGCTGTATTTGTTCTTCCTGGTGCCGTTCGGGGCGTTCATTGTGCCCTGGCTGCAGAGTTTCACCGCGAAGTTCATCGATTTCGGGCTGAGCCTGACCTCGCTGCCGTATTTCATCGACAACTACATCATCGAGATCCCGGAGGGCACGTTCTACGTCGCGGAAGCCTGCGCCGGCCTGCGCTTCCTCATCGCCTCGATCGCCTTCGGCGTGCTCTACGCGGTGCTGATCTATCGGAGCTGGCCGCGTCGGGCGATCTTCATCGCGGTCTCGATCGTCATTCTCCTGCTGGTCGTTCTCGGGCTGCCGTTCCGTCAAGACACGTCACCGGCGCCCGCGCCGCCTCGCATCGTCCCGCCGCCGGCGCCCTTCGGCCTGTCGCTCCGAGCAGCTGGCGCATTGGCAGTGTTCGCCGTCATCGGCCCGCTGGTTTCCGGGCTGCTGAGCCGGGCGGCGGCCAGCGAGCGCGTATCGGCACCCGCCATGAGCGTTGCCGGCTGTCAGCCCGACAACACTGCCGATCCGTCAATGGTCCCACCCGACGGCGGCGCCCTGCTGCGGTTCTCCTGCGAGGGCGGCGCGATCCTACTGCGGGTGGCGGTCTTCCCACCTCGCACCGGGCCGAACGAGATCCTCGCCGAGCAGCGCCGAATGACGGGGCGGGTGAACGGCGCCGAGCTCGAGGTATCGGCGCTCCACGTCCCCAACACGGACGTGCCGTGGCGGCTGGTCGAGGCGCATGAATTGCCTCCGGCGGCGGCGGCCTCGGCTCTCTGGATCGACGGCCGACCGACAGCCGGCGGGTTGGGAATGCGGCTCCGGCAGGCCAGAACCAGTCTATCGGGAGGTAGCAATGCCCCCGTGGCCGTCGCGGCGGAGCTCGATTTCAGCGTGGCCAAGCCCGGCCTCAATCGCAACTGGCCATCCGACCGGCTCCGCTCCTTCATCGCCGACCGGCCTGGCCTCGCCGAGCAGATCAGCGCGCTGGCGGCGGACGCGGTCAGGCGGCGCTGACCGCGCCCTCCAGGATCCGGGCGAAATCGGACGTCATCCGGTCGATTGTGAAGCGGTTCTCCACGTCGGCACGGTTGCGTTCCCCGAGATGGCGGCGGAGCCTAGCATCGGACTGCAAGGCGCCGAGCGCCGCGACCAGCCGTTCGGGTTCGTCGCGCGGCACGACGAAGCGGCGGTTGTCGGGATGCACCATCGTCGCGACATCGCCGACATCGGTGCCCACTACCGGGAGCCTCGCGCACATGGCCTCCAGCACCGCGTACGGCATCTGCTCGGTGTCGGAGGTGATGGCGAATACATCGAAGGCGCCCATCACCAGCTCGGGCGCCTGGACATGACCCGTGAAACTCGTCCGGTCGGCGATGCCGAGCTCGCCGGCCAAGGCCCGCAACGGCGCCGCCTCCGGACCATCGCCGCAGATCACCAGCCGGGCCGTCCCGTCGAGCCGGGCGAAGGCGCGCAGCAGCCGGCCGAGATTTTTCTCCGCACGCAAGGGCGCGAAGGCGCCGATCACGCAGTCGGCGCCCGCGCGGTCAAAGAATGCGCGCACGTCGGGCACGGCATTGAACCGGTGGGCGTCGATCCCATTGGGAATGTACGTCACACGCCCCGGCGGCAGCCGCCATTCGCGCACGGCCAGCGCGGCCAGGGTGCGGGACGGGACGACCACGGCGGAGCGTCGCAGCGCCAGCCGGCGGGTGAGCACCCGCCGCTTCAGCTGCCGGTCGGCCTCGTCGCGCTGGAAGCCATCCTCGAGATGCACATGCGGCAGCCCGCAATACAGCCGGTTGACGATCGCCCACTCGATCGAGCCCCAATTATAGGTGACGAGCACGTCGGGCCGGACCATGCGGATTGCCCTCGCATAGGCGACCAAAGCGCGCGGGCCGGAGGAGCGCGGCACCCCGAGCATCCGCGCGTCGACCGACGCCGGCAGCAAGCGGCGCGCCGTATCGCGGCCGTCCAGGCTGACGATCACATGCCGATATGCTTGATCCAGCCGCGCGGCGATCGTCGCGAAGCGTGTCTGCTGCCCGCCGATCGCAAAGCTCGGGAACACGTGCAAGAGCGTCTTCGGCGGCAATCGTTGGGTTCCTTCGGTCGGCTTCACGCGGGTCGCCATGCAGGCCCCGCCCGACCGGTGGACAGCGCCGCCGCATGATAGAGGCCACGCTCACACCAGTTGTCGACTTCGACACACTCGGCAGCATGTGGCGATCGTTCGAGAGCCGCGCCGACAGTTCGTTCTTCCAGAGTTGGGCGTGGATGGGATGCTTGGCGGAGCAGCGCTTCGACCGACCCACCCTCCTCGAAGTGCGGAAGAACGGCGAAGTCGCGGCACTCGCGTTGTTCAATCGCCACGGCCGGGCCCTGTTCCTCGGTGAGACCGGCATCCCGACTTGGGACTCTGTCTTCATCGAACACAACGGTCTCCTGATCGCGCGCGATGAGGCCGGCGGGGCCTTGATTCCGACCGGTCTGCGCGTCGCCGCCGCGCGGCGGCTGGTGCTCGGCGGAGTAGACGAGGCCCACCGGCTGGCCCTGCGAGCCCTGCCCGGATCGGTGCGCATACGGCAGACCCGGCCGGCGCCTTACGTGGACTATGCCGCCCTGCCCGCCGGCCCCTATGTGGCGAGCCTCAGCGCCAACACGCGCTACCAGATCCGCCGCTCGGACCGGCGCTACGCGACGGACGGGGAATTGCGCATCGAACGGGCGGGAACGGCGGCCGAGGCGCACGGGTTTCTCACGGCACTCGCCGCACTGCATCAGCGATACTGGGAAAGCCGCGGCCATCCCGGCGCCTTCGCCGGCGCCGACTTTACACGCTTCCATCACGCGCTGATCGACCGCGCCATGCCGGCCGGGGAGATCGACCTGCTGCGCATCTCGGCCGGCCATCGCGTGATCGGCTTCCTGTACAATTTCGTCTACCGCCGGCATGTCTACTCGTACCAGAGCGGTTTCGACTATCAACCCGCCGAACCCCACCTGAAGCCGGGGCTCACCAGCCATCGGCTGGCGATCGAGCTCTACCAATCCGAAGGCATGAGCCGATACGATTTCCTGGGCGGCGAAGACCGCTACAAGACGAGCCTGGCCAACGCCTCCACCACGCTGCATTGGCTCGAATACCTGCCGCGCTTCTCGGCGAGGTGGCTTGCAGCCGGCGCGCGGCAACTGTTGCGCCGGCAGGACGCTCGGCTCGCGGCGACCAACGGGCCTAGCGAACGCTGCCTGGGCCATCGAGAGGGCTGACGGCGCCGCGAAGCACGTTACCGGCAAGGCGTGCCTCCGTCCCGGTGAAATTGCGCACGAACACGGTGCGGACCGCCTGGTGGTTGGTGAAGCGGTTGTTCCGCACGATGAGCCACGGCGTCGGATTGCTGACGCCCTCGGCACCGATCGAGATCGCCGTACCGGGATTGTCCGAATGCGGGCCCTTCGCCATCCGGTTGCCCTGGATCAGGGTGGCGCCACCGTTCGGTATGTCGATGAGGTAGCTCGAGCTGCCGCCAGATCCGTCCTCGATGACATTGTCGATCACCTCGGTGCGACGCGCCCGCGACTTGATGTCGTGTCCCTGGTGGGTACCCGAGAAACGTGAGCGCTCCACCCGCAGCAGCCCGATTGCGCCAGCGTAGATCCCGTGCGCGCAGGCCGACTCGCAGCTGCCGTTGCCGCGAAACTCGCTGCCCGTGACCAGGATCGTGCTGTCCGGCGCCGGCGCCGACAGGATGCCGTTCTCGTTGTCGACGAAGCGGCAGTTCTGCACCGTGAGATCGCGGCCCTCGGCGCGGACCCCTGCCCCGTTGTGCGACGGCGAGCGCGCCTCCGCGAATGTCAGGTTGCGCAGCGTGATGTGGTCCCCGACCGTCACGAACACGCCCTTGTCGTCGCACACACGACGACGGATCACGGCACCCCGACCCTTGCCCTCGATGGTGAGATTGCGCTGGGGCCAGACCGCGCAATCGATGAGGGTCGCCGCCGATCCGGGCGCAATCGGGCCGAGGAGCAGCGCAAGCAAGACGGCGAGAAGCCTCACCGTGCGGCGACAGGCAAACGCGAGCCGGCAGCGTCCGATCCATCCGCCAGATCGGACCGCGCCATCACCGCGATCCGTTCAGCATTGCGCTCCCAGGTATAGTCCCGCCGGGCGATCTCCGCGCGCGCCGCCTCGCCCAATCTGCGTCGCAGGTCCGGGTCGGCGACGAGGCGCTGGATCGCCCGCCAGACCGATCCGCTCTCGGCGGGATCGAACAGCAGCGCGGTCTCACCGTCGGTCAGGATCTCCCGGATATTCGGCTGGTCGGGTGCCACGATCGCGCGGCCGGCCGCCATGTACTCGAACACCTTCAGCGGGGAGGCGTAGGCGACCACCTTGGGCTGCAGCGCGATGTCGAATCCCGCAACCAGTTCCGGCACCGCGTCGCGCGCGGCAAGCCCGGTGAACGACACGCGATCGCCGATGCCAAGGGTGGCCGTCAGGCTTTCCAGTTCGGGCCGGGCGGGACCGTCGCCCACGACCACCAGACGCAGGGCCGTGCTCGCCTCGTCGGCCGCCATCGCGCTGATCACCGCATCCAGCCCGTGCCACGAGCGCACGAACCCGACGAACCCCAGAACCAGCGTCCCGTTGCCCGCTGGCCGCGCCGGCAGCGCCGCGAAACGCCGCGGATCGATGCCGTTCGGGATCACCTCGACCCGGTCCGGCTCGACGCCCTCAGCCGACACCATGCGCCCGAGCACATCCGTCACCGTCAGCACCCGCGTCGCCGAACGCCAGACCCACCGCTCCAAAGCACGCGCCAGACGCCGCAAGCGCAACCCGCTGTAGCGCGCTCGCTCCTCGGCGATGGGCGCGTTGACCTCCAAATAGAGCGGCAGCCGCCGGCGCCGGGACAGCAACGCGCCCGCCAGATAGTAGAGATTGTACCGCTCGTAGATCAGATCCGGCTGGAACTCCCGGCAGGCGCTCCGCAGGCGCCGATGCGCCGGGATGTTATAGGCGAGCTCCGCTAGCTCATGCAGCGCGGCCGGCAGCAATGCGCGCAGCCGGGCGACGAAGCGGCTCTCACCGCCAAAATCGCCGGCGTCGTAGAATCCCGGCCCGACCACCCGGACCTCGTGCCCGGCCTGGCGGAATGCGGCAATCAGCTCCTCCACATGCACGCTCTGCCCGTCGCGCGACTGGATGCGGTGGCTGTACAGAATGCGCATCAGCCCATCCCGCTAGAGCTACGCAGCCGGCCGGCGAGCGAGAGAGCCGCCCGGCGCCCCCGCCCGGCCGCCTGCCGGCCGAGCGTCGCGAGCCCGCGCGCGCGCAACGGGTTGACCAGGAGCACGCCGATCCGCTGGCGTCGCTCGCTCGCCCATTGCCGCTTGTACGGGTCGTCGCCGCGACCGAAATCGATCTCGGAAACTCGCTCCTCGTCGAGCAGCCGCCGCAGCATCGTCGCGGTCAGGACGGTGCCGGGCGAGGCCGGCTTGAATGCCTCGTCATGGGCGAGCTTGAGCACGGTCGCGCAGCCATTGTCGACCACCCAGAGCTGCACGGCGACGGGCTCCCCGCCGATCCGCAGGATGCCGAGGCGCAACACCCCGAGCGGCGCCATCTCGCGCATGAAGCCGGCATTGAACTCCGGGAAAGGCTCGGGCTCCTTCCAACTGCGGCGATAGACGCTCTCGAACGCCGCGATCCCGTCCTCGAGGCCGTCCGTCCCTGCAATCGTCTCGATCCGTGTGTTCCGGTCGCGCTCGGCCCTGCCGAGCTTGCGCCGCACGGTCTCGCGCAACGCACCGGGCCGGGCCGCAAGATAGGCCTGCCAGCTTCGGCCGCCGACTGGCTCGTGCCAGTTGCCGAAATGGTCGAAACGCTGGACCACCAGCCCAGCCCGGCGCACGCCTTCGACCAGCGGGTCAAGACCGCGCCAGTCCGCCGCGATCGCGTCGAGCCGGACGCTTGCGGCGGGGCGGCAGAACCGTCCGAACGCGGCTGCGGCGCGGATGACCGCTGAGCGCTCGATATTCGGTGCGAGCAGCGGGGAATAGAGGCAAGTGTAAGGTGTCGTCAGGCTCCGCTGCATGCCAGCCGCGTCCCGCTGCATGGGAAAGATCGCCCTTGGCCGGCCCGCTTCGGACCAGAGCGCGAAACACGCCGTCGTGCCCGCCGGAAGGCCATGCCGCACCACGTTGCGGTACCAGGCTCGGCTGCCGAACAAGCTCCCAGCAGCGGCGAACAGGGCCTCGCAGTCGGGCGGCAGGTCCGCCGGATCGGCGAACAGGGCAATTTCCGGTTCAGCGGAGCGCATAATAGGCAAGGCCGATCCATTCATGCAGGCCGTAATAGCTGGTGAGCCAGCCTGCCGTGGTGGGGACGAAGTCGGAGAACCGCCATTTGGGCGGCCGATCGAGCCTGACCGGGGCGCCGGTCGCCTGAATGCCGAACCGCGAGAAGGCGAGCAAGGACCGGCGCAAATGCCATGCGTGCGTTACCAGATAGACCGACCTGATTCCCTGGGCATGCAGCAGCGCGGCGGTGTTCTCGGCGCTCTCCCATGTGTCGTGCGATTTCGTTTCCAGCCACCGCGTCTTCACCCCGAAATCCTCGTCCAGGCTGCGCGCCAGGATCGCCGCCAAGGGCTCCTCGTCCGGATGCAGGCTGCCCCCGGTGATCAGGATCGGCAAATGGACGCGCCGGTAGAGAATCGCGGCCGCGCGCAGCCTCTCCAGGCTCAGCGGCCCGACCGCAGAGACCTCCAGCGCCAGTCCGTCGCTATGCGCCTCGTCGCCCGTGAGGATGACGATGGCGGCTGGCGGGTCCGAGCTCGACGGGGTCAAGGGAAGGCCTTCCTCGAGGCTGGCGAATAGCAAGCCGCCGGAGATTGGCATGGCAAGGATGAACAGGCCGCAAACGCCGACGATGACCAGGATCCGCCCGGCGCGGGAGCGGCGCATTCCGAGAACAATGCCGGCGAGGCTGACCCAGACGAGATTTGCCGGGGGCACCAGCAACGCCACGAGCAGCCATTTCAGCGGCACGAACTGTCCCTTCCTGGGATCGGTTTTTGCGTGCGCCGCCGATCAGCCCGTCGCGCCGTTCCGCAACCAAGCCAATGTCCGCGCGAGTCCGGTGCGCAGCGGCGTGGGATCGGAGAGCGCGAGACTCCCACGGGCCATGTCCGGCGAGCCGGCCGAATGCCGGACCTCCCCGACGCGGGGTGGCATGAAGCGGATTTCCGGCTGCCGGCCGGCGAGCTCGGCGATCGTGCGAGCCAGGTCCAGCACCGAGACCGGCGCGCCGGAGCAGACATTGAATACGGCCGGCCGTTGAGCGCGAAGTCTCATCGCGCTCAGCAGCGCGCCAACCACGTCGTCGACATAGACGAAGTCGCGCGTCTGCAGCCCGTCACCATAGATCTCGACGGCAGCATCCCGCAGCAGGCGGTCGCAGAAGATCGAGATGACCCCCGAATAGGGCGATTTCGGGTCCTGGCGCGGGCCGAATACGTTGAAGAAGCGGAGGCCGACGGTCGGAATCGCGTGGACGTGGCTGCCGACCGCGGCGTGCAACTCACAGGCGAGCTTGTCCGCGCCATAAGCGGAGAGCGGGCGCGTCGCCGTCCCCTCTGTCAGCGGCAGTGTGGCGGCGTCTCCGTAGACTGCCGCCGAGGAAGCGTAGACGAATGGGATCGGCGCCGTGGAGGATCGCCGGCGGATCGCGTCGAGGAGGGTGATCGTGCCGGTGAGATTCACGCGGTGCGTACCCAGCCAATCGCGCATGCCGCGCTCGACGGACGCGATCGCCGCCAGATGGAAGCACCCGTCCACCCCCTGCAGGGCGCGCGAGACGGTTTCCGGGCAACCGATATCGCCAAGCAGGAATTCCACGCCCGCCGGCAGATTGGCGCGGGAGCCGGACGAGAGATCATCCAGGACCCGGACGGCGTGCCGCTCCCGCAGCAGGGCCTCGCAGAGATGCGAGCCGATGAACCCGGCGCCCCCGGTGACGAGAAATGTCCCCATCAAATCCCCTCGCCGGCGCAATATGAGATTGCGCCGCAAATATCGTCATACGGCTCATCTTACGCCACGAGACGCTTCCCGGCCAGAGAATGCGTCAGGCGAAGGCGGCGGAAGTAAGTTGTCCCGGCGCGAGATTGTTGATGGTGACGGTGTGGTTGGGCGCGATTGTGAGGGTGGTGTTGCCGCCGGAGGCGGTGGCGCCGGCGATGAGCGCCTGGATCTGCGGCGTGGTAAGAGCCGCGCCGCCAGCGCCGGTGACGTGCAGGTG
>JAFKFI010000081.1 GCA_017307285.1 Alphaproteobacteria bacterium
TGGCAGCAGGATTATTTCGGCCAGGTGGTGGCGATGGCCGCCGAGCAGGGCAACGCCCAGGCCAAGCAGGTGCTGCATTGGGAGAGCAACTACCTGGTCGGCCGCTTCCTGCAGGCGAGCAACGGCTTCGACCCGCATGACGGCGTCGCCTACAACATGATCGTCGGCACCGGCAACGGCTCGCTGTTCCAGACCTGGGCGGAGATCGAGCAGGCCATCGCCCCCTCCGGCCTCGGGGCCAATTTCAGCGGCCAGTGGGCCGCCCTCGAATACCCGAGCTACCAGGCCTGGGCGCTCGCCACCCTGGCCAGCACCATCACCGTCGAGCAATCCCCGCAGGCGATCCAGGCCTATGGCTGGCTGCAGGCCCACACCCAGGTCAACGCCGCCTGGCAGGCCGCCTCGCCGCTCTACAACATCGTCCCCCGCCTCGCCGACGGCAACCTGCTCACCTCGAGCAATGTCCACCTGCTGAGCGGCAGCGCCAACCAGAACGTCAGCTACGGCAACGCCGACCAGCTGGTCTATGACAAGGGCACCGGCAACACCACGATCACCGGCGGCTCCGGCATCGACATCCTGTTCGCCGGCGGCGGCCAGGACCTCTTGATCGGCGGCGACGGCGACGATTTCCTGTTCGGCGGCACCGGTGCGTCCACGCTATCCGGCGGCAGCGGCCATAACTGGCTGCAGGCGGGCAGCGGCGGCACGCTGTTCAACCTCGCCGCCGCCGACGCGGCCCAGGACATCATTGCCGGCTTCGTCCCCGGCCGCGATCACCTGCACGTCACCGGCGCTGGCGGCGCGGCTCTTACCACGCCGCAGATCCAGGCGCTCATCGCCGGCGCCACCGCCTCCGGCGGCAACACCACCCTCACAATCGCGCCCAACCACACCGTCACCATCAACAATCTCGCGCCGGGACACGCCTTCGCCTAGTGCAAGCGGCGCGCACTCCCGGCGCTCAAACAGCCGAGGCGGGCCGCCCCCGAGAGGGCGCCCGCCGAGGCGTTCCAGCGATGCGACGGCCGGTCAGGCCGAGCGAGGCGAACGTTCGGCGACCCGAATGGCCATGTCGAAGGCTGTCAGCACCTGGTGGTGCGTGCAGCGGTCGTTCATGCCCTCCACGCTCTGGAAGCCCCGCTCACGCGCGACCTCCCGCAGGAGGTGATGCGCCCGGGCGCGGACCCGACGCGGATCGGAGTGCCGAGCCGCGGCCCGCAGCGCGCCCATCGCGCAGCGCCGTCCGTCCGAGGTGGAGTAGTAGCCCTGCACCCATTTCTCGTCGGCCTCGATCAGCAGCCGCGCGCGACGCAACAGATGCGCGGTCGAGGGTTCGAGAAGCTCGGGCGGATTGCCGGTGAACAGGTACGGAAGCCTGCTGACCCGCAATGCACGTTCGCAAAGGGCCTTGGTCGCACCGAGCCAGCCGGGCGCGCCGTTCGGGACAGGAGGCTCGGTTGTTGGCTGGAACGTTGGGGAGAAGTCGCTACCATCGAAGGGCACGGGTTCCTCCAGTCTGACGAAACGCGTTTCCGGAATGTGACGGCGGACCGTTGCTTGAATGCCGTCATTGGTCGCGGCATTCACTCAAAGGTCGGCCCCACACGACCCACCTTGTCGCCCGCATCATGTCCGGCGTGACACCAGCGACCTAGCTGGCCAACGTGCCTGTCCGGGCCAAGTTCCCGCTTGAGGTCGTGAGCTGGCGGGATAAACCCTCTGACCGCTGACCTGACTCCGTTCCGGGCCTCGATCCCCGGAAGCCGGATCGAAAGCCTAGCACGACAAACGCCGTCGCTGCGAAGGCGAATCTGAAGCCGCTGGCGACAATTTGCGGGCGAGGACGCCTGGCCTGCGCCCTTGCCCGCAAACCGCGTTCAAACGGCGAGGAAGCCGCCGTCGACGTAGAGCTCGATCCCGGTGATGTAGGAGGCCTCGTCGGAGGCAAGGAACAGCACCGCGTTGGCCATCTCGTCGACCTCGCCGGCGCGGCCGAGCGGCACCGGCGCCAGCATCTTGGCGCGGAACTCCGGATCGGCGGTGAGCCCCGAAGTACGCATCGGCGGCATCACGCCGGGATGGATGCTGTTTACCCGGATCTTGTCGCGGCCCCACTGCACCGCGCCCGACTTGCTCATCGTGCGCACCGCACCCTTCGACGCGTTGTACGCCATGTGGATGCCCTTCTGGCCGACCACGCCCGAGATCGACGAGAAGTTCACGATCGATCCGCCGCCGGCTTTGCGCATCTCGGGCACGGCGTATTTCATGCCGAGGAACACGCCGGTCGCATTGACGCCCATCACGGTCTCCCAGGCCTGCGTGCTCATCAGATCCTGATAGCCGCTGCCGCTGATGCCGGCGTTGTTGACCAGGATGTCGAGCTTGCCGAACTGGCGCACCGTCTGCTCGACCACGGCTTTCCAATTTTCCTCGTCGGTGACGTCGAGTTTGGCGAATGCCGCGGTGCCGCCGGCGCTCGCGATGTCGGCGGCCACCTTGCGGCCGTCGTCCTCCAGCACGTCGCCGATCATCACCTTCGCCCCTTCGCGCGCGAAGCGCCGTGCCGTCGCCGCTCCCATGCCCGACGCGCCGCCCGTAACGATCGCAACCTTGTTCGCGAGCCGCATGATGTCCTCCCCTCTCATCGCATGTCGCGAAAGGCTGCCACGCACGGGCCCGCTTGGCTACGGCGCGGCTTGGCGGCTCGGCGGAAAGCTTGCAGCATGAGCGCCTGTTTGGAAGGAGTGGCGCATGGCCCGGCGCGGCATGAGGTTCGGTATCTTTCTCGCCCCGTTCCATCGGGTCGGCGAGAACCCGACATTGGCGCTGGCGCGCGACGTCGAGCTCATCGAGTGGCTCGATCATCTCTGCTACGACGAGGCCTGGATCGGCGAGCATCATTCCGCCGGCTGGGAGCTGATCGCCGCGCCCGAGCTGGTGATTGCCGCCGCCGCCGAGCGCACCCGGCACATCAAGCTCGGCTCCGGCGTGACCAGCCTGCCGTATCACCATCCGCTGATGGTCGCGCAACGCTTCGTGCAGCTCGACCACATGACACGCGGCCGCGCCATGCTCGGCTGCGGGCCGGGCGCGCTGCCGTCCGACGCCTACATGATGGGGATCGAGCCGGTCGATCAGCGCCGCCGCATGATGGAAAGCCTCGACGCCATCACACGCCTGCTGCGCTGCGAGGACCCGGTGACGATGCGCACCGACTGGTTCGAGCTGCGCGACGCGCGGCTGCATCTCGCACCCTATTCCGACCCGCGCTTCGACATCGCCGTGGCGAGCACCATCACGCCGTTCGGCATGATCGCGGCAGGCACGCACGGGCTCGGCGTGCTCTCCATCGGCGCGGGGCTGCCGGGCGGGCCGGAGGCGCTGGCGAAGCAGTGGCAGATCGCCGAGGAGACCGCGGCAAAGAGCGGAAAAATGGTGAGCCGGCGCGATTGGCGCATCGTGGTCAACGCGCATGTCGCCGAGGATGACGAACAGGCACTCGCGGAGGTGAAGGCGGGCGAGCGCATCGAGACCGTGACCTATTTCGAGGACACGCTCGGCCGCCCGCCGGGCCGCGCCGACGACCCGCTGCGCGAGGGTGTGAAGATGGGCTCTACTCTTGTCGGCTCGCCGGAGACCGTGGCGCGGGGGATCGAGCGTTTGCTCGAATTGAGCCAGGGCGGTTTCGGCGGGCTGATGTTCCGCGCGCATGAATGGGCCAACCGCGAGCAGACCCTGCGCAGCTACGAATTGTTCGCACGCCACGTGATGCCGCGCTTCCAGGGTTCGCTCGACCCCATCGTTGCGTCGAACAAGTTCGTCCGCGAGAACCGCAAGCTGGTGGTCGGCGGCGCCGTCGAGGCGGTGAAGCGCGCCTTCACCGACGCCGGGCGGGCGGTGCCGGAGGGCTATCGCGACCGCACCGTGGGCGCGCGGGACGTGTAGACCGCGGACGTCTCTTCGCAACGCGGCGTACCGAGGCGCGCCGGTTGAAAAACCGTTCCGGCAATGGCGGATTCCGGTTGACATTCCGTATCTCCATGTAACTAATTCTTTATGGGAAAGATTCCGCCAGAGTACGGGCAATTTGCCGCCGTTCTCGGCGAGATCTACGACGCGGCCCTCGACCCGAGCCGCTGGCAAGCGCTGACGGAGCGCCTGGCGCACCTGTTCGATGGGGTCGGCGTGCTGTTCGCGCAGGATAGTCGCAGCCCGGCCGCGACGGTGTTCAGCACGGCTGGGATCGATGCCGGTTTCCTCGACAGCTATATCGCGCACTACGCGGGCGTGAATATCTGGACGCCGGCGGTGGCCGCGCTGCCCGTCGGCGCCGTCGTCACCAACGACGACGTGGCCGAGCGGCGGCGCTTCGAGCGCAGCGAGTGGCGCAACGACTGGCTGCGCCCGCAGGACCTCTACCACGGCACCGCCTGCGTGCTCGGCAAGGCGGATGGCGTGGTCACGGAGTTCAGCATCATGCGCCCCGAGAAGGCGGGCGTGATGTCGCCGGAGCAGCTCGACATGCTGCGCCTGCTGGTGCCGCATCTGCAGCGCGCGATCCGCGTGCACCAGGAGCTCAGCACGGCGAGGGTTGGGTTGCACGGCGCGCTCGCCGGCTTCGAGCGGCTGGCGACGGCGGCGCTGATCGTGGACCAGGCGGCGCGCGTGCTGTTCGCCAATGCCGCGGCCGAGCAGCTGCTGCGCGGCAATGACGGATTGCGCGGTGGGCGTAATGGCGTGCTGCGCGCCGGTACTCCGCCGGTGACGGAGCGGTTGCACGCGCTGATCGCCGGCGCGGCGCGCACCGCCGGACTGCGTGGCGCCGATCCCGGTGGCACCCTGCCGCTACCCCGCCGCGAGGGCCGCCCGCTGGTCGCGCTGGTCAGCCCGTTGCGCACGGAGCCGGCCGGGCTCGGCTTTGCGCCGCTCGCCGCACTCGTGCTGGCGCGCGACCCGGACCGCGCTCCGGCGGTAGACACCGAGGCTTTACGCGCACTCTACGGCCTCACGAGGGCCGAGGCGGCGGTGGTCGCCGAGTTGGCGAATGGTTGCAGCGCCGAGGCAATTGCCGCTCGCGGGGACAACAGCATCGAGACGGTGCGGACGCATCTTAAGCGCAGCATGGCGAAGATGGGCGTGGGGCGGCAGGCGGAGTTGGTTGCGCTTGTATTGCGCAACGGTGGACCTGGAGGATTTTGTGATCGGAATGATTGAACGTCACCCGTTTGGGTGACGGAATGCAGGTCAGCGTCATCTGACCTACGGCAACGGTTCGGGACAATGACCCGAACTGCTGACCGAAGGAGCCATCTCGATGCGAGTAGTCCGTCTTCTCCCGATTTTTGGGATTGGAGTGGCGATGCTGACTGGAATGCCGGACAAAAGCGCAGCAAATCCGCTGCCGCCCACAATGGTTCAAGTCGACGCCGGCAATCTTGCCCAAGGCGTGACGGTGGCAAACACGTATTCGACCCTTAGGCTTGGTTACAACGCCTTGAACGGGGGCACACACGAAGCCGCGTCAGCGGGAGCTCCCCTTGGGATCACGAGGGTGGCGGCGACCGGAAACGGGTACGGCTCAGTCGCTGGCTTATCGTTTGCTGAGGCGTACATACAGTATTCGTTCGAGATCAGCGGCCCAGACGGGACCGTCCCGATCTTGGTCATTGGGAATGGCGGGATCCAGGTCAGCGGGGACGCAACGTCGCAGAACGCAGGGGCGGCGATTATCATTGGTGGGCTGGGTGGAGCGTGCGCTGGGTTGGCTAGGGATTACTGTCACGCCGGAGATCATTCGTCCTTTGATATAACCGGGATCTATTCGGTGTTGGCAAACCAGGAATATGGCGTGCTTGTGGATGCCGTCGTCCTGTACGGGGGAGGTTCGAGCTGGACTGCTACAGCTTTTGCCGATCCTTCGTTCGCTATCGACCCCACGTTTGCAAGAGCGGGTGAGTATACCCTCATATTTAGCCCTGGACTCGAATCCATCGCAGTTCCTGAGCCCCCGGCGCTGCCTTTGTTCGGGTTCGCCGCACTCGGCATTGCCGGCGTGAAACTGCGCCGCCGGTTCCCAGCTGCCGAGAAGCCGGACCGCTCCCAGCCGTACTCCCCCGACGAACAGCCCGTTGATGTGCGTCGCGCCACCCGGTCCTGGCGGACGCTCGAGCAGCGGCTCATCGGCCGGAACTTGCCGTTTCGCCTGCCAGTCCGGGACAGCTTGTAACCAGGTAGAGTCGGTCGAGGTTACCGAACGACGTCATTCCGAGCGAAGCGCGGCAATCCATCGTCCTCGCACACTGCGACCGCCCGTCGGCGGGCCCAATGGATCGCCACGTGGCTTCGCCGCTCGCGATGACACCGGTGGGTTCATGCCCTGACGCGGGGGAGGAGCCCGATCGGGCTAACCCCGCGCCGCCGCATCCGCGCCCAGCAACTCCGGCTCCGCATCGGCCGCCGCAAACCGGGCGCGGTCGCCCTCGGGGTCGATCAGCAGCGCGGCCAGCACCGCGACCAGCACGAGTGCGGCGCCAGTGAGCATGAAGCCGGTGCGGAAGCCGGCGACCGCGTTTACGCCGGTGTCGACGACCAGGCCCATCGCCACCGGCGCCAGCGGGCCGGCCAAGGTGGCCAGGGCGTTGCCGATGGCGAGCATCGAGCCGCGCTGGGCGGTGGGCGTGATCTCGGCGACCATCACGTGCCCGAGGCTGAAGATCGAGTTGCCGCAGGAGAAGGCGAGCGCCGTGCAGACGATCGGCAGCCAGCGGCCGGGGACCTGCGGCAAGGCGAAGGCGAGCAGGCCGGCGATGAATAGCCCGGCGCAGGCCAATCCGCCGCGCGCCATGCGGCTCGACAGGTCGCGCCGCTTAAGCCGCTCGGAGAAGGCGCAGATCGCCGGCATCAGCACGATGTTGGCCAGCGCCGGCAAAGTGATGATCCAGCCCGTCTCGGTCGGCGTGTAGCCGGCGCCCTTGGTGAGATAGGCGGGCAGCCACACCACCGAGAGCGTCACCAGCCAGTAGGCGGCGAACGCGACCAGCGCCTGTCCGATGAAGGTGCGGCAGGTGAGCAGCCGCGAGTAGGGCACGCGGCCGTAGCTCGCCGAGCCCGTCGCCGCCGGCTCGGCCGAGAGCGGACCCTCCTTACCGGCGAATAGCCAGACAGCGCACCACACAAAGCCGATCACGCCCAGCATGGCGAAGGCGTGGCGCCAGGAATAGTTCTGGATGACGTAGACGATGCCGGGAGCGGCAATCCCGGCGCCGAACGCGCCACCGATGGCGATGATGCTGGTCGGCAAAGGACGGCGCTGGTTGGGGAACCATTTGTACGTGGCGTGCAGCCCGACCGGATAGGCCGGCCCCTCGCCGAGGCCGAGGAGCACGCGGTTGGCGACCAACGCGGCAAGGCCGACCGGCAGCGCCATCGGCAGCTGCACGATCGCCCAAGACAGCGCCATCGCGAACAGCACCCATTTGGTCGAGACGCGGTTGACCAGGAACCCGACCAGCACAGCGGAGAGCGAGAAGAACGCGAAGAAGCTCGTGCCGATCAAGCCGAACTCGGTGTGGTCAAGCCCCAGCTCGCGCATGATCGGCACCGCCGAGAGGCCGAGCACCGCCTTGTCGGCGAAGTTCACCACCATGAACAAGAACAGCATGGCGACGATCAGCCAGCCGCGCGGCGCTACCCGGTCCGTGTCCATGAACGCTCCTTCCCCGATCATGCAGCCCTGGTCGCGACGGGTCGCCAGCGGCCTTGTTTCCCCGGCTGCTTGCTACCATGCCTTGGTTTATTAATATGTTCACATTAATGTGATGACATTAAAATCCGCTGGACCGGCCGGGTCGTCATGGCCATCTTGACCGTCATGGACGCCGCCGATCTCGACATGGAAGACCTCGACACCAGGACCAAGCTGATCCTGGTCGCCGAGCGTCTGTTCGGCGAACGGGGCATCGATGCCGTGCCGCTGCGCGAGGTCGTGGCGGGGGCGGGACAGCGTAACGCTTCGGCGCTGGGTTATCATATCGGCGGGCGCGAGGAGCTGGTTCTGGCGATCCTCGAATTCCGCCGTGCCGCCGTGGACGGTCGCCGGGTCGAGTTGCTCGACGAATACGCGCGGGCCAGGGTCGAGATGGACGAGAGCGCCATTGCCGCCGGGGTCATCATTCCGCTCGTCGAACTGATGCTGAGCGATCCGCGCGGCGGCAATTATTTGCGTTTCCTGTCGCAGGCCTATGTCACGGAGCGCCCGGAATCGGCGTATCGCTCGACGGGGCAGAATGATCGCGGGATGCGGGGCTGCTTTCGGCTTTATCGCGCGCGCTATCCCGGTCTGCCGCCTCGGGCGCTGCTGGAACGTTTTTCCCTCTGCGCGCGCGGCGCGATCTACGCGCTCGCCGACTGGCAGCGGGACGCGGCGGCGTCGCGGAGCAGCATTCCACGAACCGGACTGCCGGGCTTCGCTGGTGATCTCATCGCTATCGCAGCGAACGGCCTCGCGGCCATCGTCGAGCGCGAGCGGCGCTTTGTCCCATTCGCGCCACCACGCCCGGACGCGCCCGCCACCGCCGAGCTGGGGGCAGGCTCATGCTGAAAGACCGCAAACGCCTGCGTCGGGTGTTGCGCGAGGCTCTGCTCTCGCCCTTCGCCCGGACCACGTGGCTGACCTTCCTGCTGATCCTCGTCTACGTCGTCGTCCTGCGGGCCGGGCTGCTGGGATGAGCGGCGCGCTTTCGCTCCGTCACGATAACCAACATCTCTCGATAGGAACCGACCAATGAGCATCGCCGTCTCCGCCCCGCCCATCATCCGCAATGACCGCATCGAAATCCGCCCGGTGGGCGGGGCGGTTGGCGCAGAGATCCACGGTCTCGATCTGTCGCGGTCGCTGGCCGAGGACGAGGTGAAGACCGTGCGCTCGGCGTTGTTCGAGCACGGCGTGGTGTTCTTCCGCGACCAGGAGCTGACGCCCGAGCAGCACATCGCTTTCGCGGAGCGGTTCGCGCCCATCAACATCAATCGCTTCTTCAAGCACGCCGACGGCTATCCGACGATCGCCGAGGTGCGCAAGGAGCCGGACCAGAAGGCGAATATCGGCGGCGGCTGGCACACCGACCACAGCTACGATCAAGTGCCGGCGCTCGGCTCGATCCTCTATGCGCGCGAGGTCCCGCCGACCGGCGGCGACACGCTGTTCGCCAGCATGTACGCCGCCTATGACGCGCTCTCCGATGGGCTCAAAGCGACACTCGAGGGAATGCGCGCGATGCACTCCAGCCGGCATGTGTTCGGCGCCGCCAACAAGAAGAACGCCGAGGACCGCAAGGGCCGCATCGGCAACGCGGAATTGGCGACACAGGACGCGACGCATCCGGTCGTCATTCGCCACCCCGGCAGCGGCCGCAAGGCGCTCTACGTCAATCCCGGCTTTACCCTGCAATTCGAGGGCTGGACCGTGGAAGAGTCTCGCCCGCTGCTCGACTATCTCTATCGCCATGCCAGCCGGCCCGAGTTCTCCTGCCGCTTCCGCTGGCAGCCCGGCTCGATGGCGTTCTGGGATAATCGCGCGACCTGGCACTACGCGCTGAACGACTACCAGGGCCAGCGTCGGCTGTTGCACCGCATTACCCTGGAAGGCGTGGCGCTCTCCTGAGCGGCCAGGCCATGAGCGTGCGTCCGCTCGAGGGCATTCGCGTCGTCGATCTGACGCACGTCTTGGCTGGCCCGTATTGCACGTATCAGCTCGGGCTGCTCGGCGCCGAGATCGTCAAGGTCGAGGTGCCGGGCGGTGAGTGGCTGCGTCACCAAGGGCCGCCGGGTGCGGGACGGGACGCCGGGCTTGGTGCCGGATTCCTCGCGCAGAGCGCCGGCAAGCGGATGATCGCCGTCGACATCCGCGCGCCGGAGGGGGCGGAGATCGTGCGCGCGTTGGCCCGCACATGCGACGTGTTCGTGGAGAATCTCACCCCCGGTGTCGCCGCGGGCGCCGGGCTCGGCGATGCGGCGCTGCGGACGCTCAACCCGCGCCTGATCTACGCCTCGATCACCGGCTTCGGGCAGGACGGGCCGTTCGCGGGCTGGCCGGCCTACGATCACATCGTGCAGGCGATGTCCGGCCTCATGTCATTGACCGGCACGCCGGAAAGCGGGCCGCTGCGCGTTGGGCCGCCGGTGGTCGATTATTTGACGGGGCTGCACGCCGCCTTCGCGATCATGGCGGCGCTGGCCGCGCGCGAGCGGGACGGTGGGTTCCAACGGGTCGATATCGCGATGCGCGACTGCGCCTTCGCCGCCATGTCCTCGGTGATTTCCGCGCACGTCAATGCGGGGGTTGTGCCCAAGGCCGCCGGCAATATACCAGCGAGCGACAGTCCTTCTGCTGGGGTGTTCGACACGGCGGATGGGAAGCTGGCGCTCGCTGCCAATACCGAGCGCCAGTTCGAGCGACTTTGCGCGGTGTTGGAGCGGCCCGATTGGCTGCGCGACCCTCGTTTTGCCACCCGGCCGGAGCGAGCGCGCCATGCACCGGCGCTGCGTGTCGAGATCGCGCAGGCGCTGGCCGCGCGCGGAGCGGCCGAATGGGAGGCGCTGCTGATGCAGGCCGACGTGCCTGCCGGCCGCGTTCGCACGCTTCCCGAGGCGGTCGCCGAGCCGCACACCGAGGCGCGTGGGATGCTGCGCAGGCTCGACAGCCATACGTTGATGGGAACGGCGTTCAAGCTCAACGGCGCGCCGTTTGCCCCGGCCCAGGCACCGCGCGCCATCGGGACGGATACCGAGGCGGTGCTCGGTGAACTCGGCTATGACGGGCCGACGATTGACGGCCTTGTGCGTTCCGGCGTTATCGAGGTCGCGCGGTGAGATCGTGCCACTACGCCTCGACCTTGTCGCCGTCCTGGGTAGGGAGGTCGACCCCCTCATAGAATTCCGCGAGCGGTACCTCGATCCCGATCTCGGGCATTCGCAGAACCGCGTCCGCGCCGAGAACGTGGCCGATCCAGTCGCTGCCCGTCCGCTCGAACATCGTCCCGCCGATCTCGTCCTGCGCCAGGATGATGTAGCGCATCACGGAAGGAGTGGCGGCGTATTCGTGGTTCTTGGTGATGATATCGGTCCGCGACGTGCTCTCGCTCAGCACCTCGAAGATCACCACCGGGTCGCCAACCACGGTGCCCCGCAGCGGAAGGGGTGAGCAGGCGACTAGGCCGTCGGGATAGCGGATCCTACCCGCCACCTCGATTTTCAGATCACTGCCCGCGAACTGGCATGGCTTACCCCGAAGGCGGCCGCCAACAGCTATGGCCAGATTCCGCTGAATAAAGGCGTGGGCAACTGTTCCTCCAGTCATCGCGACCGGCTGGAAGCCGTCGAACTCGTAGCGCAGCGGCTGGCGTTCCTCCCAGGCAAGGAACTCGGCCAGGGTCATGGCCTTACGGAGCGCGATGTTCATGGCGGGAAGCCTAGCACAAATCCCGCGCCCCGTCGTCTCAAGCCGCCTGCGCCATCCCGTTTCGCGCCGCCGCCCTGATCATATCCGCACCCTTCTCGGCGATCATGATGGTAGCGGCGTTGGTGTTGCCCGAGACCATCGTCGGCATCACCGAGGCGTCGGCGACGCGCAGGCCCTCGATGCCGTGGACCCGCAATTCGTCGTCCACCACCGCCATCGGGTCGCGGCCCATCTTGCAGGTGCCGACCACGTGATAGGTGGTCTGGCCGTTGTGGCGTGCGAAATCGAGCCATTGCTCGTCGGTCTGCACCGCATCGCCGGGGTTCATCTCATGGGCGCGGTACTTGTCCATCGCCGGGTTGTTGATGATGCGACGCGCGATCTTCATGCCGTCCACCACCACGCGCTGGTCGAGCGGGTCGGCGAGATAGTTCGGCCGGATGCAGGGCGCGGCGAGCGGGTCGGGCGAGCGCAAGTGGATCGAGCCCTGCGATTCCGGACGGCACTGGTAGGTCGTCACCGTCATCCCGGGCTCGCGCTCCAGCACGCGGTTGGCGGCGTTGCCGTAGCTCGCGTGCGCGAAGTGGAACTGCACGTCGGGCTCTTCCAGCTCGGGGCGTGTCTTGACGAAGCCGTAGGCGATGCCGGCGGTGTAGGTGAGGATGCCGCGTCCCGACATGAAATAGCGCGCGATCTCACGGGCGAAGCCGATGCCGCGCGTCTGCTCGTTGAGCGTGATCGGCAGCTTGACGCGATAGTTCATGCGCGGCGCGTAGTGGTCGCGGTAGTTCTCGCCGACACCGGGGAGTTCGTGCCGCACCTCGACGCCGAAGGAGCGCAGCAATTCGGGCTGGCCGATGCCGGAGATCTCCAGCACGTGCGGCGATTGCACCGCCCCGGCGCACAGCACGACCTCGCCGCGGCAGCGCGCCTCGCGCGCTTGGCCGTTCTGCATGAACTTCACGCCCACGCAGCGCTTGCCGTCGAGGATGACGCCGGTGCATTGCGCGTTGGTCTCGATCGTGAGGTTGGGCCGGCCGCGCGCCGGGTCGAGGAAGGCGCGCGCCGTCGACCAGCGCCGGCCGTTCTTCTGCGTCACCTGGAAGTAGCCGAAGCCCTCCTGGTGGCCGTTGTTGTAATCGGGGTTGCGCTGGAAACCCTCGCCCACGGCGGCGGCGATGAAGGCGTCGCAGATCTCGTGGTTCTCGCGCATCTCGGCGACGTTCAGCGTGCCGTTGTAGCCGCGCGCGGGATCGTTGTTGTTGCGCTCGAAATGTTCGGATTTCTTGAAGTAGGGCAGCACGCCCTCATACGACCAGCCGCGATTGCCGAACTGCGCCCAGGTGTTGTAGTCGAGCGGGTTGCCGCGGACGTAGAGCATCCCGTTGATCGAGCTCGACCCGCCGAGCGTCTTGCCGCGGGGGATGGGGATGGTGCGACCGTGGCAGTTGGGCTCCGGCTCGGTGTTGAACATCCAGTTATATTTCGGGTTTACCATGAGCTTGGAGAAGCCGACCGGGATCGGAATCCAGAAGCTATCGTCCTTGCCGCCGGCCTCCAGCAGCAGCACGCGCTTGCCCGCATCCTCGCTCAACCGGCTGGCCATCAGGCAGCCGGCCGAGCCGGCGCCCACGACGATATAATCATAGTCGGACATGCACGATCCCTCCCGCTGGCGGGAGGCTACCGCCAAGTAGAGCGCGCCGGAAGGGCCTACCAGGCTTGTTCCAGCAGCGCCCTAACCGTGGCTGGACCGTCGATCTTGCGCGGGTTGGTGGGTAGCCAGCGATCGTGCATGGATTGTGCGGCGATGCGGTCGAACTGCTCCGGCTCGACGCCCACGTCGCGCAGCCGCGTCGGCAGGCCGAGGCCGGCAATCAGTGCGCCAACCACGTCGCCCGCGCGCCCGCCAGGCTCGCCCAGGGCCTCGCTGACCCAGGCTTGGCGCTCGGCGTTGACGCTCTCGTTGTGGCGCAGCACGTGCGGCAGCATGACGCAGGAGGTGTAGCCGTGCGGCACCCCGGCCGTGCCGCCGAGCACGTGGCCGATGCCGTGGCTCGCCCCCATCGGCACCCCCGCGCCGACGCCGGCCATCGACAGCCAGGCCCCGGTCTGGCAGTCGAGCCGTGCCTCGAGATCGCCCGGATTGGCTTTCACGCCCTTGAGCCCGCGCCCGAGCAGGCGCAGCGCGTGCATTGCCGAGGCGTCGGCGTAGGGGGCGCTGGCGACGGAGCACAGCGCCTCGGTGGCGTGATCGACGGCGCGGATGCCGGTCGAGAGGAACAGCCATTCCGGCGTGTGGACCGTCACTGCCGGATCGAGAATGACCGTGAGCGGGATCAGCTGCGGGTGCAGGTAGCTCTCCTTGACCATCCGCTCGGTGTCGGTGCAGCCGGCAAAAGCAGAAAACTCGCCGGCCGAGAGGGTGGTCGGGATGGTGACGCCGCGCACGGCGGGCGCCTTGGTCGGCGGCCGGCGGCTGCTGCCGTTGGGTGCCGTTTTGGCCGCGAAGGCGCCGAGTTCTTCCGTGGTGGTCACGCCGTTGCCGAGGCAGAGCTCGACCACCTTGGCGCCGTCGGTGATGCTGCCGCCGCCTAGGGTGAGGATGAGGTCGGCCTTCGCCTCGCGCGCGGCGTTGGCGGCGGCGACCACGTCGGCGCGCGGCGTGTGCGCGCCCATCTTGGTGCAGATGCCGGCCAGCCGGTTGCCGAGCGCGTCGCGCAGCTGGGTGAGCACGTCGGTCTCGCGCGACAAGGTGCCGCCGACCATCACGTAGACGGCGCGCGCGCCCAACCGCTCCACCTCGGCGGCGGCCGCGGCGGCGAAGGGGCGGCCGTAGACGACCTGCTCCATCTCGGTGAACCGGTGGATGCCGTTGAGCATGATCTTTTCTCCATCCCGTGGCGCGGCGCGTGGCGGGAGGCTAGCTTGCCGGTGCAAATGACGCCAACCGCATGATCTTCCTCCTCTCCAAGTTCGCCGGCGTGCTTCTGCGCCCGAGCACGCTCCTCCTCCTGTGCTGCGTCGTCGGACTTGCGCTCTCCTGGCGCGGGCGGAGTCGGCTCGGGCGCGGCTTGCTGCTGGCCGGCGTCGGCGGCTTCGTCCTCGTGCTGCTGCTGCCGATCGACCAATGGGCCCTGCTGCCGCTCGAGGACCGGTTTCCACAGATCGCGAACCCGCCGGCGCATGTCGACGGCATCATCGTGCTCGGCGGCGCGGTGGAGCCGGACATCACCGCCGATCGCGGCATCCCCTCGCTGAACGGCAACGCGGAGCGCATGACCGAGGGGGTGACGCTCGCGCGCCGATATCCGAACGCGAAGCTCGTGTTCACCGGCGGGCGCGGCGCGGTGATCAGCGGCAGCCTGATGGAAGCTGACGTGGCGCGCATGCTGTTCACCGACCTCGGCGTCGCCCCCGATCGGCTGGTGATGGAGCGCCGCTCGCGCACCACCTGGGAAAACGCGGTGTTCACCAAGGAACTGGTGCATCCCAAACCGGGCGAGACCTGGATTCTGGTCACTTCGGCGGACCACGTCGCGCGCGGCGTCGGCGCGTTCCGCGCGGTGGGGTGGGACGTGATCGGCTGGCCGGTCGGCTACAAATCCGGCCACAGCCTGCTTCTTTGGCTGCCAAGCTCGCTCGGAGGAAGCCTTAGCCAACTCGACGAGGCGGTGCATGAATGGGTGGGGCTGGTGGCCTATTGGGCGATGGGGCGGAGTAGCGCATTGTTTCCGGCGCCGTAATCCCGGGCGGCGTGGACGCCTCCCAAGCCATCCCCTAAGCTTCTCCCGACGCAAGATTCCGGGGGAAATGCCGTGAGCGACAAGCCGCTCGTCCGATATGAGACCGAGGATGGTATCGCGATCATCACGGTGGACAATCCGCCGGTGAACGCGCTCAGCCCTGGCGTGCCCGAGGGCATCATCGACGGCGTGCGGCGCGCCAATGCCGATCCGGCCGTCCGCGCAATCGTGCTGATCGGGGCGGGGCGCTCCTTCATCGCCGGGGCGGATATTCGCCAGTTCGGCACCGGGCGGGTGCGGCCGCCGATCGGGCAGCGCAGCCATGACATTCTCGACGCGAGCGAGAAGCCGGTGGTCGCGGCGATCCACGGGTTTGCCCTGGGTGGCGGACTCGAGAACGCGATGGGTTGCAACTATCGCATCGCGGCGCGGAGTGCGAAGGTGGGGCTGCCCGAGGTGCTGATCGGCATTCTGCCGGGCGGCGGTGGGACGCAGCGGCTGCCGCGCGTCGCGGGGCCGAAGCGCGCGTTGGAGATGATCGTCTCGGGCCGTCACGTGCCGGCGCCCGAGGCGTTGGGCTACGGCATTCTCGACAAGGTGGTGGAGGACAGCGCCGATCTGCGCGCCGAGGCGGTGGCGTTCGCCAAATCCGTCGCCGACAAGCGGCCGCTGCCGCGCATCAGCGAGCGCAGCGACAAATTGCAGGAGGCGAAGGACGAGCCCGGCATGTTCGACGCGATGCGCAAGAGCATCGCGCGGCGGGCGCGCAACCAGAAGGCGCCGTATAACTGCATCGCCGCCGTTGAGGCCGCCTGCACCCTGCCGTTCCAGGAAGGCTTGGCACGCGAGCAGGCGCTGTTCCAGGAGCTGGAGAACGCCGACGAGGCGCGCGCTCTGCGCTACGCCTTCTTCGCCGAGCGCGAGGTGGCGAAGCTGCCCGACATTCCCGCTGATACGCCAATCAAGGACATCAAGACCGCCGCCGTGGTGGGCGCCGGCACGATGGGCGGCGGCATCGCCATGAGCTTCGCCGATTTCGGCTTTCCGGTGCGCGTGCTGGAAGTCACGCAGGAGGCGCTGGATCGTGGGATGCAGCGCATCCGCTCGAACTACGAAACCTCGGTCAAGCGCGGCAGCCTGGCCGCCGACGAGATGGAGCGTCGTTTCGCGCGTATCCAGCCGGTGACGAGCTATGACGACATCGCCGACGCCGACGTGGTGATCGAGGTCGTGTTCGAGGAGATCCCGGTCAAGCAGGAGGTGTTCGGCAAGCTCGACGCGGTGATGAAGCCGGGTGCGTTGCTACTGACCAACACCTCGGCCATCGACATCGACAAGATGGCGAACGCGACGAAGCGGCCGCAGGACGTGGCGGGCTCGCATTTCTTCAGCCCGGCCAACGTGATGAAGCTGCTGGAGGTGGTGAAGGGCTCCGCCAGCTCGCCCGAGGTGCTGGCGACCACGATGGCGCTGGGGCGCAAGATCGGCAAGATCAGTGCGATGGCGGGGAATTGCGATGGTTTCGTCGCCAACCGCTCGCGCGCGCCGTTCAACACCGAAATGGCAATCCTGCTGGAGGAGGGCTGTCTGCCCGAGCAAGTCGACAAGGTGATGGTGGATTTTGGTTATCCGATGGGGCCGTTCGCGGTCGGCGACCTCTCCGGCCTTGACATCGGTTATGCGGGGCGGCGGCGCCGCGCGGCGGAGAATCCGAATTATCGCAAGCTGCCGATCTCGGATCGCATCGTCGAGATGGGGCGGCACGGACAAAAAACCGGTGCAGGGTGGTATCGCTACGAGAAGGGCGACCGCACGCCGCATCCCGACCCCGAGGTGGCGCGCGTTATCAAGGAAGTCGCCGCCGAGATGGGTGTGGAGCAGCGCAGCTTCACGGATGAGGAAATCCTGCGGCGGCTGCTGTTCTCCTCGGTCAACGAGGCGTGCAAGATCTTGGAGGAGGGGATCGCCTATCGGGCCAGCGATATCGACGTGATGTGGCTGCACGGCTTCGGCTTTCCGCGTTATCGGGGCGGGCTGATGTACTGGGCGGACCAGATCGGCGTGCGCGCGGTATACGACCAGATTTCGCGCTGGCATCAGCAATACGGCGAGCGCTGGGCGCCGGCGAAGCTGCTGCGCGAACTCGCGGACAGCAACACGCCGTTTCGCAACGCGAAGGCCGGGTGAGGAGGGAGACAGCACGATGACCGCCACCGCCGCTGCCCAGCAAGACGACCTCAACACGCTCGACGATCACAGGTTCCGCATGAAGCTGCGCGGCTGGATCGAGGCGAACTATCCGCCGGAAATCCGCAATCCGCCGAGCCGGCTGCATTGGCCCGACGTGAAGGAATGGTATCTGCGCCTGTCGCGCGACGGCTGGCTCGCCCCGGCCTGGCCGCGCGAGTATGGCGGGCTTGGGCTCTCGCCCGCGAAGTTGCTGATCTACATTGAGGAATATCAGCGCCACGGCTGCGCGCGGATGCGGGATCAGGGCATCTCGATGGTCGGGCCGCTGCTCATCAAATACGGCTCCGACGAGCAGCGCGCGCATTTCCTGCCGCGCATCCTGAGCGGCGAATACATCTGGTGTCAGGGCTACAGCGAGCCGAATGCCGGCTCCGACCTCGCCAGCCTGCGCACCGAGGCGGTGCTCGACGGCGACGAATACGTCATCAACGGCCAGAAGATCTGGACGTCGCTGGCGATGGACGCCAACTGGATTTTTGCTCTCGTCCGCACCGATAAGACGGCGAAGAAGCAGGAAGGCATCAGCTTCATCCTGGCGCCGATGAGCACGCCGGGCATCACCATCCGCCCGATCCGCAACCTCGATCTCGGCGAGGAGTTCTGCGAGACCTTCTTCGACAACGTGCGTGTGCCGGCGAAGAACCTGGTCGGTCAGCCCAACAAGGGCTGGACGATGGCGAAAAACCTGTTGGGGTTCGAGCGCATCTCCATTGGCTCGCCGCGGCAGTCCGGCTACGCGCTGCGCCGGCTGAAGATGCTGGCCGAGACGATGGGCGTATGGGACGATCCAAACTTCCAGGATCGCTACACCCGCCTGCGGCTCGATCTCGAGGATCACAACGTGCTGTTCGAGTCCTACGCCGACAAGGTGCGACGCGGCGAGCAGATCGGCCCCGACATCTCGCTGCTGAAGATCAACCAGACCGAGCTGTTCCAGCGCATCACCGACGCGATGCTGGAGATCGCCGGGGAGAACGCCGGATTGCTCGGCCCGATCGGCGGCAATCGCGATCTCAATCCCACGGGCGTCTTCATCCAGGCGCGGCCGGCGACGATCTATGGCGGGTCGAATGAGATTCAACGCAACATCGTCGCGAAGAACGTGCTCAACATGCCGGGCTGAGGAGGTGGTGCGATGAAGATCGACGACGTCACGCTGACCATCTTCGCCTGGGACGACATTCCGGCGACGCGCTATCACGCTGGTTCCTTCGTCACGCGGTCGAGCAATCTCGGGCTGTTGCGCATCCATACGGACGAGGGGCTGGAGGGTCATGCCTTCCTCGGCTCGGCGGGCAATCCGGCGAGCATGGACGGGCCGCAGCTGCTCCGTTGGCTCAAGCCGCTGCTGATGGGGCAGAACCCGTTGGAGCGCGAGCGGCTGCACCGGCAAATGCTTACCCTGTCGCGTTCGGTGTCGTACCGTAACATCGGCGCGGCGGACGTGGCGCTGTGGGATCTCGCCGGCAAGATCGCCGAACTGCCGGTTCATGCGCTGATGGGCACCTACAAGAACTCGATCCCGGCCTATGCCAGCTCGCAGGTGTTGCCGAGTGTCGAGGCCTATGTCGAGCAGGCGCGGTTCTTCAAGGCGAACCATTGGCGCGCGTACAAGATCCATCCGCCGACGCAGCCCGCGACCGACATCAAGGTGTGCGAGGCGGTGCGCGACGCGGTGGGGGACGACTACACCCTGATGCTCGATTCCACCTGGAGCTACCGCTACCAGGATGCGCTGCGCGTGGGCTACGCCATCGAGGAGCTGGATTTCCTCTGGTACGAGGACCCGCTGGCCGACGAGGACATCTACAACTACGTCAAGCTGCGGCAGAAGCTCGACATTCCGATCATGGCGACGGAGTTTCCCGCCGGCGGCCTCGACACCTACCCAATCTGGATCACCGAGCGCGCCACAGACTTCCTGCGCGGCGACATTCCGAACAAGGGCGGGCTGACCACCATGCTGAAGACCGCGCATCTCGCGGAAGCCTTCGGCATGAACTACGAGATCCACCACAGCGGCAATTCGCTGAACAATCTCGCCAACCTGCATCTCGCGCTGGCGCTACGGAATTGCGAGTTCTTCGAGGTGCTGCTGCCGCATGAGGCGCATAAATACGGCATGGCGAAGGAGCTGGAGATCGACGCGCACGGGCTCCTGCACGCGCCCACGGGGCCCGGCCTCGGCGCGGAGATCGATTTCGAGCTGATCGAGCGCAAGGCGGAGGCGGTGCTTCGTTGACGGGTTTTCCGGCGGGGGCGCCGTCCCCATATCCCGGCAAAGCGTGAGGAGCGAGCGATGGGTCTGTTCAGTTCCACAAAGTCAGGGCCGAGCGAGAGCTTCCCGGTCGAGAAAACCGATGAGGAGTGGCGGCGCGAGTTGAGCCCCGAGGCGTATCGCGTTCTGCGCGAGCATGGCACGGAGCGTCCAGGCAGCAGTCCGCTCAATGCGGAGAAGCGCGAGGGCACTTTCGTCTGTGCTGGTTGCGGAACACCGCTCTATGAGTCGGAGACCAAGTTCGAGAGCGGCTGCGGCTGGCCGAGCTTCTACGCGCCGCTCGAGGGTAGCGTCGACACATCAGAGGATCGCAGCCTGTTTATGGTGCGAACCGAGGTGCATTGCGCGAAATGCGGCGGGCATCTCGGACACGTTTTCCCGGACGGGCCGCGTCCGACAGGGCTGCGGTACTGCATGAACGGCGCGGCGATGGACTTCAAGCCGAACGGCGACTGACCCCTCACCCAACCCTCTCCCACAAGGGGAGAGGGCTTTTCTTCTCCCTCTCCCCTTGTGGGAGAGGGCCGGGGTGAGGGGTCAATGCAACGCGGTGATCTGCCGTGCTTGCAATTGCTGCATGTCCCGTAGCCGTTGGAACACAGCCTCGGCCGGGACTTCCGACTTTCCCACTTCCAAGCAATCGCGGAACTTCTCGTAGAGCTGCGCATCGGAGAGCGGCCGTGTGGGATGCCCGGTGGCGCGACGCACTTGCTCGGTCTCCGCCGTCCCGCCGTTGGTGAGGTCGATCCGCACCTGGTCGTGCCGTGAGGCGCCGGACATCTCGGGGTCGTAGTCGGTGTTGGTCTCGATCCGCACGCGGCCCATCAGTGCCTGCACGTCGGGGCGGCGCACGAAGCCATCCGTGAGCTCGGCAAGTCCGACCTTGCGTGCGATCACTGCCGAGGAGACGGCGAACTCCATGCTGAACTTCGCCGCGAGCCCGGTATCCGGTGCGTGGTTGCGCAGGATGGTGGCGAAGTTCTCGCTAATGGAAACGGTCATCTGCTTGATGTCGTCGGGTTTGAGCGGCTGGCGTTCCATTAGGTCGAGCATCGCGTCGATCGAGCGATGCGTGCAGTAGCAGGTGGGATATTTCTTGATGCCGAGCCCTTGCGACAGGATGCGCCATTCGGTGCCGAGCCCGACCGGATCGGAGCGGTTCACGTCGCCGGCGGGCGAGACGGCGCTGAGGAAGCCTTGCGGATGTTCGAGCGCGTCGGGCGAAGCGGTGAAGCCGGCTTCGGCGAGGCGCGCCGCCATCAGCCCCGCGTGGGCGGCGCGACCGGCGTGGAACGGCTTTGTCATGGTGCCGAAATTCGCCATGATCCCGGCGCTCTGCGAGGCGCCCAGCGCGATCGCTTGCGCGGTGCGCGCGGCGTCGAGCTTGCGCAATTTGGCGCAGGCGGCGGCCGCGCCGATCGCGCCGAAGATGCCGGTGGGGTGCCAGCCCTTGCCGTGATGCAGGCCGGTGTCGCGGTGGAACAGCTCGGCCCAGGTTTCGTAGCCGGCGATATAGGCGGTCAGCATGTCGTCCCCCGAGGCGTCCAGCATCTCGGCTTCGGCGAGGATCGCGGGCACCAGCACGGTGCTGGGGTGGCCACGCAATGCCACATCGTCGAAGTCGAGCGCGTGGCCGGCGGTGCCGTTGATCCACGCGGCTTCCGGCGCCGGCGCGCGGTGCTCGCTGAAATACAGGCTGGCGTCGCCACCGGCGGGAGCGAGCACGCGGCGCAGGATTTGCGGCGCGTCCTCGTAGCGGCCGGCGATCATCGTGCCGATGCAGTCGGTGAAGCCCATGCGCGCGACGCGGCGGGCTTCATCGGGAATGCGGTTGGGCGAGAGGTCGGCGACGAAGTTTCCGAGGGCCTGTGTCAGGTGCATTTGCGCTCTCCTCCCGTCTGTCCTCATCGTCATGCCCGTGCTTGTCACGGGCATCCACGACTTTCTTGCGGCCGCAAGCCGTGGATGGTCGGCCTTCGCCGATCATGACGGGTTGAAACTAGTGCATCGCCGCTGCGCGCAGCGGCTTCAGGCTGCCGCCCATCTTGACCGAGCCAGGCAGGGGGTGGCCGACGATGTCCTCCGCGAGCTGCGCGACTTCGATGAGCCTTTCGAGGTTCACGCCGGTCTCGATGCCCATTTCCTGCAGCATGAACACGAGATCCTCGGTGCAGACATTGCCCGCCGCTCCCTTGTGCGCGGCGAAGGGGCAGCCGCCGAGGCCGGCGACGGTGCTGTCGAATTCGTCGACACCCATCTCCAATCCCGCATAGGCGTTGGCGCAACCGAGGCCGCGCGTGTCGTGCAGATGTAACGCTAGTCGCAGCTCGGGATATTTCTCGCGCGCCGCGCCGACCAGGCGCTTGATCGAGAGCGGCGTCGCCCAGGCCATCGTATCGGCGAGCGAGACGAGCTTGATGGTGAGCCCGTGCTCCTCGGCGAGGTCGAAGATGGTGCGGATGAGGCCGAGCACTCGCTCGTGCGGAATGTCGCCCTCGAAATTGCAGCCGAACGCCGCCATGATCGAGGCGCGCTCGATCGGCACGTTGTGCTGCTTGTAGAGGCGGATCAGATCGTGCTGCGCGGCGACATTCTCTTCCATCGAGCGCTGCTGGTTGCGCGCGAGGAATTTCGCCGAGGCGGTGAGCGAGAGCGAGCCCTTGATGTCGAGCACGCCCGTCGCGAGGGCGCGTTCGAGGCCCTTCGAGTTGAGCCATAGGCCGGTGTAGCGGATGCCCGGCTTGCGCTTGAAGCGCTGCACCACCTCGCCGGCATCCGCCATGCCGGGCACGCGCGCCGGGTTGACGAAGGAAACCACCTGGATCTGGCTCAGCCCGGTTTCCGAAAGTGCGTCGATCAGCTCGACCTTGCGCTCGGTGGGGATCGGGCCCTTCTCGATCTGGAAACCCTCGCGCGGGCCTTCCTCATTGAGCTGCACGAATTTCGGCATGTGGGACATGGCGAGAATAACCTCCGTGCGGATCAGCGCCGCTCCAGCTTGGGATGCGGCCCGTCGATGAGCGTGTATTCTTCTAGTAGGGCGGCGCGGATCAGCCGGCGCATGATCTTGCCTTGCGGGTTGCGCGGCAGCTCCGCCCGCGTGAGGAAGGAGCGCGGGTGCTTGTGGCGTGACAGCGCGGCGAGCGAGGCGCGGGCGCGCTCGGGCCAGCTTGGGTCGTCCGTCTCCGCGACGGCGATGATCACCTCGCCCCAATATTCCGAGGGTAGCGAGACGATGGCCACGGCGGCCGATCCGGCGCTGCCGGCGAGTGCCTGCTCGATCTCGTCGGGGTGGATCTTGTAGCCGCCGGACTTGATGACGTCGGCCATGCGCCCGACCAGATGCAGCCGGCCGCGCGCGTCGATGCGGCCAAGATCGCCGGTGGCGTGGAAGCCGTCGGGGGGCAACGGACGGAAGCCGTTCGCGTCGACGTGGCCGATCGACATGTGCCGTCCGCGCAGATGCACTTCGCCGACCTCGCCCGAGGCGCAGCGCGCGCCGTCGTCGCCACGAATCTCGATCTCGACGCCGGTGCCGGGGAAGCCGACGCACACACCGTCCTGTGGCGGCTCCTGCGTGTAGTAGGCGTCGCACTCGTCAGGCGAAAGCGCCGCGATGGGGTTGTTGATCTCGGATTTGCCGTAGGTGACGCGGACCACTGGGCCGAACATCTCCCGCGCCTTCACGTAGAGCGCTCGGCTCAGTAGCGCGGTGCCGCAGAATACTGTGCGGATGCCAAAGAAGTGCCGGCCCTCGAAGGCGGCGACCAGCTTGGCGAGCACCGTGGGCGGGGCGAAGATGTGGTCGATTTCTTCACCGTCGAGCAGGCGGGTGACACGCGGGATGTCAACGCCGTCGAGCAGCACGAAGGCCGCGCCGCGGTCGTTGAAGGCGTGGGCGAGCAGGCCGGCGCCGTGGATGAACGGCGTCATCAGGAGGACGCGGCTGCCTGGGCCGGGCATGGTGCTGAAGCTCGCTCGCTGCAGCAAGTTACCGATGAAACGAGCTTCGTGCGTGGTGATGATCGCCTTGGGCGCGCCCGTGGTGCCCGAGGTGAAGCCGATGCGCGCCCAGGCATCGCCCGGCACCGGCGGCAGCGTGGCGAGGTCGCCTGGTGCCTCGGGGATGTCCTCGATGGCGACCGCCTCGCAGCCGAGATCGCGGAACGCAGCTGCTTCGTTCCGCGTCGTGAGCACGAGGCGAGCGCCGGACAGGGTGAGGGCGTGGCGTCGCTCGGCCTCGGTGTAGCCGGCGCTCAGCGCGGTCTCCGCGACACCGGCGAGGCGGAGCCCAACGCTTGTCCACACGGCGGGAATACCGTTGCGCAGCGAACTTGCGACCGGCTGGCCGGGGTCGATGCCGCGCTCGCGCAGCAGATGCGCCACGCGCGCCGCACGGCCGGCGAGTTCGCGGAAGGTGATGCCGCGCTCGCCGTCATGCACCGCGATCCGTTCGGCGTGTGCGTTCGTGGTGGCGAGCAGGTCGCTCGCCCACGGGATCGTGGCCAGCATCGCTGCGGCGCTACTTCTCCGCGACGACGGGGTTGCGCAGCAGGCCGACGCCGGTGACTTCCACCTCCACCGTATCGCCCGGCTTCAGCCATTTCGGCGGCTTGAAATAGGCGCCGACGCCGCCCGTGGTGCCGGTGACGATGACGTCGCCGGGCTCCAGCTGGGTGAAGGTCGAGCAGTACTCTATCAATGTCGGAATATCGAAGCAGAGATCGCTGATCGGTGCGCGCTGCCGCTCCTCGCCGTTGACGCGGGTGAGCAGCGTGCTCTCGCGGATATCGGCGATTTCATCGGGCGTCACCAGGCAGGGGCCGAAGGCGCCCGAGTGATAGAAATTCTTGCCCGGCGTGAACTGGCCGGAATGGCGCTGCCACTCGCGGATCGAGCCGTCATTGTAGCAGGCATAGCCGGCGATCACGCTTTGCCAATCGGATTTCTTCACGTGGCGGCAGGTCTTGCCGATGACGACGGCGAGCTCGCCCTCGTAGTCGAAGGTCTCGGACGCCTTGGGAGCGATCAGGTTCTCGCCGTGACCCACCTGGCTGTTGGGAAAGCGAACAAAAATGATCGGCTTCTCCGGCGGCTCGCGCCCGCCCTCGGCGATATGCGTCATGTAGTTGAGGCCGACGCAGAGAATTTTTTCCGGATTGGGGATCGGCGGCAGCAACGTCACGGCATCGAGCTGGAAGTCGGGCTTCTTGCTCGCGTCGGATTTGAGCGAGGCGAGCTGCGGGAGCGCGTCGCGCAGGCTCGGCGCCTTGGACCCGCAATCGATCACGCCCGAGCCGTTGACGATGCCCCAGCTCGCGCGCCCGTCGGGGCGGCGGAAACTGACGAGTTTCATGGCGGTGCTCTCCTCCCGATCCGCCGCTATCGTTACGCCCCGCCCGGCGCCTCGGCAAGCGGGCCGGGCGGGACCTCCTTGTAGTATTGCGGCGCCTCCTCGCGGCGGAACATGCCGTAGTCGCGGATCACCCGGACGCGCCGGTGCCGCACGTCCGGCGGCACGGAAGCAAGATCCTCGCGCGCCGCGTCGCGCCACGCCAGCATCAAAAGCAGCTTGCCCGGCGTCAGGATCGCGTCGAACAGGTCCCAGCTCACCAGTCCCATCGCCCCGTCGCGCAGGCCGAGCCAGCCGGCGATCTGCTCGGGCGAGGCGTTGGCCGGCATGTCCACCGGACGCTGTATCTCGACGATCGAGATGGCGCGCGCCTCGCCTATCTCGGTCTCGTCGAGGCGTTGCTCGCGCAGATGCTGGCCCGGGGGAACGTGGGTGTCGGAGACGACTTGGCCGACGCGGAGGTGGTAGTCGGAGAATATCTCGAAGCGGCCTTTCTCCTGGACTTCGTGATGCAGTGCGTGGGTGCGCCAGCGGACGAGCGCCTTCTCGTCGCGCCAGGTGGAGAGCGAGAGAATCCAGCCGGGTCGGCGCAGCGAGCCGTAGCGGGTGTTGTCGATAAAGCCGTCGATCCTTTCCAGCTCGGGCTTGAGCAGCTTGGCTTGCGCGAGATAGTCGTCGAACTTTTCCGCTTTCGGATGGACCTCGAAAAGCACAATGAACATCAGGAACCTCCCGGTTCGTCGCCGCCTCGGAGAAATACTTCGGTCTCGCGGTAGAGGGCGTAGCGGCCTTCCTCAAGATGCAGCAGATGGCCGGCGCGCGCGATCTTCACGTCGCGCCGGATCGGCGAGGCGGAGAGCGCGTCGAACAGCCAGGCGGCGTCGGCGTCGGTGCAGAGGCTGTCCCAGTTGCCTCGAATGATGGCGACGGGTGCCTGGATCAGCCCCGGATCATAGGCAAGCTTGCCGGCCCAGGCATCCTGGATGTCCTGCAGCGGGCCGAGCGGTACCTGGACCGCGGGCGGCGTGCGGGCGCGGCTCTCGGGGTCGCCGTCGAGATACGCCTCGCTCCACTGGGAAAAATGGCGTTCGAGCATGACTGGGGTTTCTTCCCGCGGCGTGTCGGCGATGAAGCGGTCCCACTGGTCCTGCACCGAGACGAGCTTCCAAGCGGGTAGTCTTGGCGGCGCGGTGTCTCCGTCGCGACGCGCGATCGGCCCGAAGAACACCATGCGGCGGACGAGATTCGGGCAGCGTCCGGCGAAGCGGCCGGCGGCGATGGTGCCCCAGGAATGCGCGACGATCGATAGCGCGGGTGTCGCGTGATGCGCGGTGATGAAGCGCATCGCCGCCTCGATCTGCCGGCTGGCGTCCTCGGCGCGGCCGAGCGGGTCGGTCGTGTCGGCGGGCTGCCGCATCTCGGGGTGCGGGTCGGACAGGCCGTAGCCGTGGAAGTCGAGGCCCCAGACGTGAAAGCCGGCGGCGCACAGCTCGTCGCGCCAGGAGCGGCCGTCGAAGCGATGGGCAATCGAGGTGGCTGAGGGGAAGGTCGCGCCGTGGACGTAGAGCACGACGGGCGCGTTGCTTCCGCCGTGCGGCGGCGGCAGGTGACGCAGAAACAGCTCGAGACCCACGTGATGACTCGGGATGCGGAACTGCTGCTCGCGCGGGTCGAGTTGCTGGTTCATGGCGTGACCTCCCTTTCGGTTGCCCGGAAAATGGTGGCCCACGAACTGGATGTCTTGCCGGATCGCTTCGGCCACGCCCGAAGTTTCGCCGGTGCCGGGCCACGGATTGGCGCTCACATGGGCTTCGTGGGAAGCTTGCGTCAGGGACCATCGACACGAGGGGGATGGAGATGTCGGCCATCACTGAGAACAAGCCGCTGACCGTCGGCAGTGGCGAGTATCGCTACGAGCTGGTCGAGGATTGGGCGAAGCTGCCGCCGGGCTGGTCGTTCCGCGAGGTCGGAGCGGTCGGCACGGATGGCAACGACAACGTCTACGTGTTCAATCGCGGCGAGCATCCGATGATGGTGTTCGATCGCGACGGCAATTTTCTCCGTTCATGGGGAGAGGGGATTTTTCCTCGGGCGCACGGCCTGCATGTCGGGCCGGACGAGACGCTATGGCTGACCGATGACGGCGACCACTCGGTGCGCCAGTGCACGTTGGACGGTAAGGTGCTGCTCACCTTGGGCGTGCCGGGCAAGCCGACGCCGTATATGAGCGGTGAGCCGTTCCACCGCTGCACGCACACCGCGCAGGCGCCGAACGGAGACTTGTACGTATCGGACGGCTACGGCAACTCGCGCGTCCACAAATTCTCACCGAACGGCAAGCTGCTGATGTCGTGGGGTGGGCCGGGCACCGATCCGGGCGAGTTCAACATCATCCACAACATCACCTGCGATGCCGATGGCTGGGTGTATGTGGCGGATCGCGAGAACCACCGGGTGCAGGTTTTCGACGGTAACGGGCGGTACGAGACGCAATGGAACAATCTGCATCGGCCCTGCGGGTTGTTCATGCCGCGCGGCAAATGTCCGGTTTGCTATATCGGCGAGTTGGGGCCGGGGATGCCGGTGAATTTGAACATGCCGAATCTCGGGCCGCGTCTGTCGATCGTCGACAACACCGGCAAGCGGATCGCCCGCATCGGGGCGCTGCATCCGGGGCTGGAGGCGGGCGCGTTCATGGCGCCACATGGAATTTGCGTTGATTCGCGCGGGGATATTTATGTCGGCGAGGTGAGCTGGACGAACTGGACGACGAGCTTTCCCGACACGCCCCGCCCAGCGGAGATCAGGTCGTTGCAGAAGTTTCGTAAGGTCGGTTAGTCCTCCTCCGTCATGGCCGGCGAAGGCCGGCCATCCACGACTTCCTTGCGTGCCGGCGAAGTCGTGGATGCCCGGCCTTCGCCGGGCATGACGGTGTTGTTTAGTCGATCGCGGCGTGAACCAAATTGCTCACGCGATCGAGCCGCGTCGAATGCCACGGATCAGGGGCGACGTAGTTGGTGAGATAGGCGAACGACACGCCGCTCTCGGGGTCGGCCCAGCAATAGGACGAGCCGACGCCGCCGTGGCCGAAGGTGCCGGGGAAGGCGAGGCTGCCGAGGCCGCGGATGCGCTCGCCCAAGCCGCGCGAATGCGGGCCGATGCCGCGGTGCATCGGAATGCCGGCCATGTAGACGTCGGGCCGGTCGCCGGTGAAGTCGCGGGTGACGAACTCGATGAGGCGCGGCGAGAACAGGCGCACCTCGCCGAGCCGGCCCTTGTTGGCGAGCGCCTGGTAGAACGTCGCCATGCCGCGCGCGGTGGCGAAACCGCCGCCATGCGGCAGCCCGGCCTCGCGGAATTCCGGGCTGTTGTCGCGCTGCTCGCCGTCGGCGGGAGCGTAGATGTCGGCGCAGCGGGACTGCTTGGCGCGCGGGACGCCGACGAAGATCTCGTCCTCGAGGCCGAGCGGGGCGATGACGCGCTCGCGGATCACCTCGCGGAAATCGCGGCCGGTGACGGCTTCGAGGATCATCGCGATGGTGAGATGCGCGCTGCGCGGGTGGTATTGTGTCTGGCTGCGCGGGGTCCATTCGAGCGAGAAGTCGCACACCTCGCGGCGCATCAGCGCATGATCGGCCCAGGACTCGCGGGTGCAGTTGCTCGACGGGAAGCCCGCCTGGTGGGTCGCGACCTCGAAGATGGTGATCTCGCCTTTCCCCCGCGCGGCAAAATCAGGAATGTGGTCGGCGACCTTGTCGGTGACGGAGACGAGGCCCTCCTCGATCAGGCTCCACAGTGCGGCCGTGGTGAGCACCTTGGTGTTGGAGAACAGCAGGAACAGGGTGTCGTCCGTGGCTTCGCGGGTGGGGTCGGTGCTGGCGCGGCCATAGCTGCGCGAGAGGGCGAGCTTGCCGTTCCGGGCTACGGCGATCTGCGCGCCGGGATAGCGGCCCTCCTCGATGTGCTGCTTGATCAGCCGGTCGAGATGTTCGAGCGGCCGTGGCGCTAGGCCGAGGGAGGCCGGGTCGGCGACGGGCAGGGGAGAGGGCATGGCACGCGGCTCCGCTGGTTCTTGGACGCGGCGATGCTAGGCCGTGGCGCGCGGCGGTGCCAGCCGGATGCTTGTGCGGCCGGGCCGGATGGGGTGTCATCGCGGGATAACGGGGAGACGGGCATGACCGCGATCGCTTTCATCGGCCTTGGCAATATGGGCGGCCCGATGGCGGCCAATCTGGTGCGCGCGGGGCATGAGGTGACGGGGTTCGACCTCAACCCGGCCGGCGTGCAGGCGCTGGTCGCGGCCGGGGGGAAGCAGGCGGCGAGTGCCGGGGAGGCGGCGCGGGCCGCCGATGTGGTTATCACCATGCTGCCGGCGGGCGAGCATGTGCGGGCGGTGTGGACCGGGCAGGGCGGGCTGATCGACGTGGCGAAACAGCGCGGCGGGGAGAAGCCGCTGCTGATCGATTGCTCGACCATCGATGTCGAGAGCGCGCGTGCGGTGGCGGAGGAGGCGCGGGCGGCGGGGTTCGACATGCTGGACGCGCCGGTCTCGGGCGGGGTCGGTGGGGCGCAGGCGGGGACGCTGACGTTCATGGTCGGTGGGCCGGATGCGGGCTTCGCCCGGGGCGAGCCGATCCTCAAGGCGATGGGCAAGAACATCGTCCATGCCGGCGCGTCGGGGGCCGGGCAGGCGGCGAAGATCTGCAACAACATGATGCTGGCGATCAACATGGCCGGGCTCGCGGAGGGGCTGGTGCTGGCGACCAAGCTCGGGTTGGATCACGCGAAACTATTTCAGATCGCCTCGACCTCGTCGGGGCAGAGCTGGGCGCTGACGACGTATTGCCCGTCGCCGGGGCTGGTGCCGACCGCGCCGGCGAACCGCGACTATGCCGGCGGCTTTGCCACGGCGCTGATGCTGAAGGACGTGCGGCTGTCGCAGGCGGCGGCGGAGGCGGTCGGTGCACCGACGCCGCTCGGGGCACATGCCGCGAAGCTGTACGCGGCGCTTGCCGAGGCGGGCGAGGCGGGGCGGGATTTTTCCGCCATCTATCCCTGGCTCGCCAAGCAGGCGCGGGGCTCGGTCGGGGAGGGTTGAATGAGCACGGCGAACCTCAAGGCGGCGCGCGACTTCCTGCTCGCTCATCGCGCCGATTACGACACGGCGTATCGCGATTTCCGCTGGCCGGTGCTGGAGAAATTCAATTGGGCGCTTGATTGGTTCGACGCCGCGTTGGCGCGGGGCGACGCGGCGAACCGGGCGGCGCTGACCATCGTGGGCGAGGGGGCGGCATCGCTCACCTTCGCGGAATTGTCCGAGCGATCGAACCGCGTGGCCAACGGGCTGCGCGCGTTGGGCGTGCGGCGTGGCGACCGCGTGCTGCTGATGCTCGGCAATGTGGTGCCGCTGTGGGAAACCGTGCTCGCGGCGATGAAGCTTGGCGCGGTGGTGATCCCGGCGACGACCTTGCTCACACCCGCGGATTTGCGCGACCGGGTGAGCCGGGGACGGGTGCGCCATCTCGTCACCTCGGCGGCGGATGCGCCGAAGATCGAGGGACTTGACGCCGACGTGACGCGCATCGCAACCGGCGACGCGCCGGCGGGGTGGCATCGCTATGACGATCTGCTGCAAGCGGATGCGGCGTTCACGCCCGATGGAGAGACGAACGCAGCCGATCCGCTGCTGCTGTATTTCACCTCGGGCACCACGGCGCGGCCCAAGCTCGTGCTGCACAGCCACGGCAGCTACGCGGCGGGGCATCTCTCGACGATGTACTGGATCGGGCTGCAGCCGGGTGACGTGCATCTCAACATCTCGTCGCCGGGTTGGGCGAAGCACGCTTGGAGCTCGGTGTTCACGCCCTGGCTCGGCGGTGCCACGGTGTTCGTGCTCAACCAGCCGCGCTTTTCCGCGCGCGTGCTGCTCGATGCGGTGGTGGAGCATGGCGTGACCACGCTGTGCGCGCCGCCCACTGTCTGGCGCATGGTGATCCAGGAGGACATGACGGCCTGGAAGACCAAGTTGCGCGAGGTTCTGTCGGCGGGCGAGCCGCTGAACCCGGAGGTTTTCGACCGCGTGAAGGCGGCGTGGGGGCTCGAACTGCGCGACGGCTACGGCCAGACCGAGACGACGTTGCAGGTCGGCAATTCTCCGGGGATGAAGATAAAGCCGGGCTCGATGGGTCGGCCGGCGCCGGGCTATCGGATCAGCATTCTCGACCCCGACGACAAGGAGACCGAGGAGGGCCAGATCGGCATTGCGCTCGACAATCCGCCGGCGGGGCTGATGCGCGGCTATCAGACCGAGGCGGGCACGATCGAGCCGCTATCGGGCGCGTTCTACCACACCGGCGACGTGGCCTCGCGCCATGCGGACGGCTATCTCACCTATGTCGGGCGGGCGGACGACGTGTTCAAAGCGTCGGACTATCGGATCAGTCCCTTCGAGCTGGAGAGCGTGCTGATCGAGCATGCCTCGGTGGCGGAGGCCGCGGTGGTGCCGGCGCCCGACCCGATCCGGCTGGCGGTGCCGAAGGCTTATGTAATTCTCGTCGAGGGCGCGGAGCCGAATCGCGAGACGGCATTGGCGATCTTTCGGCATTTGCGCGAGCGGCTGGCGCCGTTCAAGCGGGTGCGGCGGATCGAGTTCGCCGATTTGCCGAAGACGATCTCGGGGAAAATACGGCGCGTGGAGCTGCGTCAGGCGGAGGAGCGTCAGGCCCAGGCTGGGACGCGGGCGGCGGGGGAGTTTCGCGAGGAGGATTTTTCGGAGCTGCGGTGAGAGGACACTTACCGTTGACTTGGTCCCTTCGGCCCCGCGCCACCGGGTCATGCAGCCGATGACACCGCGTCATATCTTGAGATGGTCAACGAGATCAGGCTCGGCCACAACATGAGCTACTTCTTCGCCGAACCCATTTATAAAGACCAGAATCCCGTTGCGGTACAGAACGCAATATTGCCGGACAGTAAGCGAACGTTCCTCCACCATAGGACCGCAGTAGACCCCATCGCCTGTGGTGGTAATTCGATTTCCAACAAGCATCGTCCCTGGTGGTATTTCGACGTTGGGAGCCATTGCTCCAGGATTGATGACGAGACTGCGCCTAAATTTGAGCGCATCATACCCGGCCGCAGGCCTCGCCAACGAGTAGACACGGGGTGTGCAAGCGGAGAGCGCCAGCCAGCAGACTGATCCAAATACCACAAATTTGAATCCAAATACCACAAATTTGAAGAAATTCATTCTTGCCTCCACCGAACGAATGATGGCGACGGAGATCGAAAGGTCAACCGCGAATGCAACGACTACCCCAGGCGGCGCTTCGGCAAGGGCGGCGCCGGGTAACGGCCCATCTTGGAATTCCAATACGCCCAGGATCGGGAATCGATGATGCCGGGCGGGGCCTGATCGAGCGCATCGCGGAAATCCTCGTCCGATACGTAGCGGCGCAGCACCCTCATGTCGTCGTGCGTGGCGTGCGCCATTGCGTAGGCCATGAAGCGGATCGGGTCTTCGAGGGCTTCGGCGGGGGACTCGAACCATACGATCCGGCGCGCTACCGCTTCCGTCTCGGGGGTGAGCGGAATTCGTTTCATCGTGACGCCTCGCATTGCGCATCGATCGTCGGCAGGCGGTCGAGATCGACCTCCCGTGCCGCTTTGGCGAGGCGGTCCTTGGTCGAGACGCGGTGTGAAACTCGTGGCCATGCCGTTCTCATGTGGCGTCGAGCGTGCGGGAATGCAGCGGCGAACTGGTTGCCGATCTCGCAGCGCAGGACGGCCAGGCGGTGCTCAGGCCGGGACCAGGGCAGCGGGGGAGTTTCGCGAGGCGGACTTTGCTGAGCTGCGGTGAGGGGTCAGAGGCGCCGAGAGATAGTCGGCGAGGCCAAAGAGGCCACCACTCTCGATGTGGGCGTCGCTCGGCACTGACAGCGCGATCCCGGCGAGTGCAGCGGCGCGAACGTCGCGCGGGGATGCCCCGAACTTGCGGCGGAACACGCGGCTGAAGGCGCTCGCATCCTCGAAGCAGAATTCCTGCGCGATCGCGGCGATGGTTTCCGTGCAGGAGACGTCGCTCAGCAGCGCGTGGCTTTCCAGCAGGCGTTGGTGCTGAATCCAATGCGCGACGCCGCCATGCGGCTCCAGCAGGCGATAGAGCTGCGAGCGGGAAACCCCCACCTCCCGGCACAGGAAGGCCGTGTTCAGGTGCGGCGAGCGCAAGTTGGCCCGAGTGATCCGGCGGACCCGCTCCATGCGAGCGAAGCTGATCTGCTGTTGTGCCGCGTGGCCGAGATCGGCGCTTGGCTGCATGCAGGCCGCCACCATCGTTCCGATCGCGGCACCCAGGCGCGGAACCCCGTGCGGCTCCAGGTCCGGCAGGCGTCGCTCCAGCGCGATGATGTAGTCGGCCAGCAGACGCGCCGCCGCGGTGTCGGCGACGACGCCGCAGGCCCGATCGAGGGTCGGCGCGAGATCGGCGAACTGGTCGCGCGGGAGATAGAGCTGGATGCGATCGTCCGCGTCGCGTTCGCTGATCACCTCCGTGCCGAGCGACACCACCAAGGGCTGGCCGGCCGGGACCACGAGCTGGTCGGACCCGACGGCCATCCGCGTCTCCGAGCGCAACCCGACCACGACATTCCAATGATCATAGGGTGCGTGGCGGATATGAGCCTTGGATCGGGTGGCGCGCAGCGCCGGCGCGCTCACGCGCGTGACGGAGAGATCGCCGATCTGCCAGATTCGTGTGTATGCGGGGAACCCCGCCCGCGGCGATTGCTCCGGCATCTCGGTCGCGAAGCCAGACCACCAGCTCCTCCAGGCATCGAACTGCCTGGACCGCTGCTCGGTTCGTGTATCGAAATCCTCGGATTGCATCGTTCCGCAGAGCCCAGCTTGCACCCAGTCTCGAAGCAGCCTCTAGCCCGCGCAAATTGCACTAGCTCGGAATTGGCTGCAACGCAGCCGTATCGACTGCCGTGCCGCGTTCCGCCGGATCACCCGCTCAGAACGCGATTTCGTACTCGAGCTTCCACCGAACCGCGCCGCGCGGGGCGCCGGAGCTGAGGCCGAACTGGTAGCCGATTTCGTAGCGCAGCGCGCCGAACCGCTCGAACTCTTGGGCGCCGACGACCACCGGGCCGAGCGAATGATATTGCGTGTTGAAGCGGCCTGCGCGGCCGAGGTCGTCGATGAAGCTGTAGGCCTCGAAGCCGGGGGCGAAAAGCGGGCTCGCGCGCCATACCGATTGCCAGGCGCCGGCGAAGCCAACTCCGTCGTTGCTGTTGGGGCCGATCTCGCGATCGAGAAAAAGATTGAGCGTGTGGCGTGTGTCGAGGCCGAACAGGTCGACCGTCTTGCGCAGGATCGGGCCGGCGGTGACGGCGCTCGGCTCGTCGCCGAGCAGGGATTGCGAATAGGCGGCGAACAGGCCGAGATCGACGAAATACTTGCCGGTCGGCGTGAGCTGGAACGTGTTCTCGAAGGTGATCTCGCTCCACTTGTCGCGCCCCTCGACGGTCTCGCGCTCGAACTCGATCTCCGGCCGCCAGAAGGGCAGGACGGCATAGCCGAGCTCGAAGGTCTGGGCACGTCGCGCGTTGTTCGGCGAGCCCTCGCGGTCGACGGTGGCGAGGCCGTTCCACTCGAAACTGAATTCGCCGAGCTCTACCGTGGGCGAGTGGACCTTGAGCTCCGAGGCGGCGGCGGGCGGCAAAAGCGCGAGGGCGGCGAGCGCGGCGGCAACGCTCCAGCTTGCCGCGCGCGTGCCCATCTATGAGCCTTCAACCTCCTCGCGCAGCATCTCCAGGGTGAGCCATTGCTCCTCGGCCTCGGCGAGGGCCTGCTCGGCGCGGGCCAGCGCGGCGGAGCGGGCGCCGAAGCCGGCTTGGTCGCGGGCGTAGAGGTCGGGGTCGGCGAGGGCGGCGTGCAGGCCGGCGATCTCGGATTGCAGTTCCTCGATGCGCGCGGGGAGGGTATCGAGCGCGTGTCGCTCCTTGAACGAAAGGCGGCGCGGACGAGCCCGGATCCGGGCAATATCACCCTCCGGCTGAGCCCGGATCCGGGCAATAACGGGGGGCGGTTGAGCCCGGATCCGGGCAATATTGGCGGGGGAAGAACCCTCGGGGCCGCCGGCGCGCTGGGCCAGCATGTCGCTGTAGCCGCCGGCGTATTCGATCCAGCGACCGTCGCCCTCGGTGGCAATGACCGAGGTGACGACGCGGTCAAGGAAGTCCCGGTCGTGGCTGACCAATAGCACGGTGCCGGGATAGTCGGCGAGGAGTTCCTGCAAGAGGTCGAGGGTTTCGAGGTCGAGGTCGTTGGTCGGCTCGTCGAGGACCAGGACGTTGGCGGGCTTGGCGAGGGCGCGGGCCAGCATGAGCCGGCCGCGCTCGCCGCCCGAGAGGACGCCGACCGGCGTGTTGGCCTGCTCGGGGCCGAACAGGAAATCCTTCATGTAGCCGATCACGTGGCGCGATTGGCCGCCCACCACCACCTTGTCGCCGCCGCCTCCCGTCAAGGTGTTGGCGAGGGTCGCGGCGGGGTCGAGGCTTTCGCGGCGCTGGTCGAGTGTGACGGTTTCGAGGTTGGCGCCGAGGCGGATCTCGCCGGAATCGGGGGCCAGCGCGCCGGTCAGCAGGTTGAGGAGGGTCGTTTTCCCCGCCCCGTTGGGGCCGACGATGCCGAGCCGGTCCCCGCGCAGCACGCGGGTCGAGAGGTCGCGCACCACGGGGCGGCCGTCCCACGCCTTGCTCACGTGCTCGGCGACAATCACGAGCTTGCCGGAGAGTTCGGTCTCGCTGGCGGCCATGCGGACCGTCGAAGGGGCGCCGAGCTGCTCGCGGCGCTTGCGGCGGAGGCCGTGCAGGTCGGCCAGGCGCTTCTGGTTGCGCTTGCGCCGCGCGGTGACGCCGTAGCGCAGCCAATCCTCCTCCATTGCGATCTT
>JAFKFI010000094.1 GCA_017307285.1 Alphaproteobacteria bacterium
ACGGCGCCTCAGCCATCGTGCGTGGTGTGCCGGCACTCTCCGGCGCCCCGGTCATGGCCACCGACCTGCGCGCTTCCGTCTCGCTGGTCCTTGCCGGGCTGGCGGCGCGGGGGGAGACCGTGGTGAACCGGGTCTATCACCTCGACCGTGGCTACGAGGCGCTGGAGCAGAAGCTCGCGGCCTGCGGGGCGGACATAGAACGTCTGAGGGGCTGAGGCTTCCGGCCGTGGCCACAAGGGTGTAGAGCCCCGCAACCCCACCGGCCGGAGGAGATTGATGACCGCGCCCTACAAGGCCGCCGCCCTAGAGCCGGAAACCACCGGCCCGCTCATCATGGCGCTGCCCAAGGGTCGCATCCTGGGCGAGTGCGGCGAATTGCTCGACCGCGCCGGGGTCCATCCCGCCGCCGACTACGCCGACGAGAGCAGCCGCCGGCTGCGCTTCCCGACCGACGACCCCGACCTCGACGTCGTGCGCGTCCGCCCCTTCGATGTCGCGACCTTCGTGGCGTTTGGTGCGGCCGAGATCGGCATTTGCGGTGCCGACGTGCTGATGGAATTCGACTACCCGGAAATCTACGCCCCGCTCGATCTCGGCATCGGTGTCTGCCGCATCTCGGTGGCCGAGCCGCAGGAGACAGCAGGCTCCGACGACCCGACCCGCTGGTCGCGCGTCCGTGTCGCCACCAAATATCCAACCATCGCCCGCCGTCACTTCGCCGCGCGCGGCGTCCATGCGGACGTGGTGAGCCTCAACGGCGCGATGGAGCTCGCCCCCGGCCTCGGCCTGTCGCGGCTGATCGTCGATCTTGTGCAGTCCGGCGCGACCCTGAAGGCCAACGGGCTGGTCGAGACCGAGGTGATCGCCAACATCACCAGCCGCTTCATCGTCAACCGCACGGCACTCAAGACCCGCCCCGAGGCGATCGGCGGCTGGATCAACCGCTTCCGCACCGCCCTCTCGTGAAGCGCCTCTCGACCACCGACCCCGACTTCGCGCCGGCCTTCGAGGCGCTGCTCGCCGAGGCGCGCGAGACCACCGAGCGGGTCGACCAGGCGGTCGCCGCTATCATCGCCGACGTACGGGCGCGCGGCGATGCCGCGCTATGCGAATACACCACCCAGTTCGACCGGCTGATCATGGCTCCGGAGCGGCTGCGGGTCACGCCAGCGGAGATCGACGCGGCGGCGGCGAGCATCCCAGCCGAACTGGCGAACGCGCTCGACCTCGCCGCGCACCGGATCGAGGCGTTCCACCGGGCCCAGCTTCCCGCCGACCTTCGCACTACCGACGCCGCCGGCCTGATGCTCGGGATGCGCTGGACGCCGCTCGATGCGGTCGGAATTTACGTGCCGGGCGGCAAGGCGGCCTATCCATCCTCGGTGCTGATGAACGCCCTGCCAGCGCGTGTCGCCGGCGTCCAACGCATCGCGATGTGCGTTCCCACGCCTGACGACGTGCTCAACCCGCTGGTCCTCGCCGCCGCGCGGCGGGCCGGGGTGAGCGAGATCTACCGGGTCGGCGGCGCACAGGCGATCGCGGCCCTCGCCTGGGGCACATCGAGCATCGCGGCGGTGGACCGCATCGTCGGGCCGGGCAACGCCTACGTCGCCGAAGCCAAGCGGCAGGTGTTCGGGCGCGTGGGGATCGACGGCGTCGCCGGCCCCTCCGAAGTCGTCGTGCTGGCGGATCGCGACAACGACCCGCGTCTCGTGGCCGTGGACCTGCTGGCGCAGGCCGAGCACGACGAGGCGGCGCAGGCCGTCCTGATCACCGACGACGCGACATTCGCGAGCGCGGTCGCCGAGGCGGTCGCGGCGGAGATCCCCACCCTTCCCCGCTCCGCCATCGCCGGCGCAAGCTGGCAGGCACACGGCGCGATCATCCTGGTACGGAACTGGGATGAGGCCGTGGGGCTGGTGGACCGGCTCGCACCCGAGCATCTGCAGATCATGGTGCGCGACCCAGAGGCCCTGTTCGCGCGGGTGCGCCACGCTGGGGCGGCATTCCTGGGCCGGTTCTGCCCCGAGGCGGTCGGCGATTACGTGGCCGGCCCGAATCACGTGCTGCCCACCGGCCGCACGGCGCGGTTCGCCTCCGGCTTGTCAGTGTATGATTTCCTCAAACGCACCACTTGGGTCGCGGCCGACGCCCGCGCGCTGGGCGAAATAGGTCCCGCCGCTGTGGCGTTGGCCGAGGCCGAGGGGTTGCATGCCCACGCCCGCAGCGTCGCGCTTCGTCTCAACCGACCGGCGATGTGATGGACGGACCGACCCGCTCCGCTTGACCCGGATTGCCCGGAGCATCATGTTCCGGGGCGACAATCACACACAGAACGAGGCCTGATGTCGAAAGAAGACATGATCGAATTCAGCGGCCAGGTGATGGAGCTTCTGCCCAACGCCATGTTCCGCGTGAAGCTGGACAACGAACACACCATCCTGGCGCATACCAGCGGCAAGATGCGCAAGAACCGCATCCGGGTCCTGGCCGGGGATCGCGTGAACGTGGAAATGACGCCGTACGACCTCAGCAAGGGTCGGATCACGTTCCGATTCAAGTAACGGGGCCGATTCAAGTAGCCAGCCCGCTTCACCGACCGGCCGAGATCATCCGGCCAAGCCTGATACTGGCGTCCGCCAGCCCGCGCCGGCTGGCCCTGCTGGAGCAGATCGGCGTAGCACCTGACCGGGTCCACGATCCGAAGCTCGACGAGAGCCCGTTGCCAGCCGAGCTGCCTCGGCATTGCGCGGAGCGGCTTGCTCGCGCCAAGGCGGCCGGCGTTCCTCACCCCGACGGCTTCGTCCTCGCCGCCGACACGATCGTCGCCGTCGGCCGACGGATGCTGCCCAAGGCTATCACGGTGGAACAGGCTTCCTCCTGCCTCGATCTCCTCTCGGGCCGCCGTCATCGGGTCATCACGGCCGTGGTGCTCGTCGCGCCCGGCGGCCGGCGATCCGAGCGCGTGGTGGAGAGCGCCGTCGGGTTCTCGAGGCTGAGCGAGGCGCAAAAGCGCGCCTATCTCGACTCCGGCGAGTGGCAAGGCAAGGCGGGCGGCTACGCGATCCAGGGCCGGGCGGCTTCCTTCATCCGCTTCCTGTCGGGCAGCTACTCCAACGTCGTCGGCTTGCCGCTGTTCGAGACCGCCCAGCTGCTGCGCGGCCTGGGATGGCCCATGTCGTGACGCTCTGCATTCTTGCCCTGTCCAGTCCGGGCGAGGTCCGCGTTGCGGCAGTGCGGGGCAACGAATTGCTCGATTACGCAATCTGGCGGCCCGGCGCTCCGGATGGCGTGGGCGACCTCCTGCGTGGGCGGGTCAGTGCCCGGGTTCCCGCGATGGGCGGCTGCTTCGTCACCCTGCCGGGCTCGGAGGGGTTCTTGCCGGACAGCGAGGGCGGCAAGGGGCTCGGCGAGGGCACCGTCCTGCCGGTCCGGATCACCCGTTCAGCGCAGGGCGGCAAGGGACCGCGCCTCACCGCGAAGTTGCTCGATGCCGACCGGCGGCTCGCCGACAGCGGCCCGCCCGCCCTGCTGCGCAGCGGTCCGAGCGCGGTCGAGATCATGGCTTGCCGCTATCCCGAGGCGGCGATCCTGGTTGACGATCCGGGACTCGCAGCACAGCTGCGACCACAGCTCGGCGATCGCGTCGGCGTTTCGCGCGAACCACTCGACGACGCCTTGGACGCGGCGATGGACGCGCTCGCTCTCAGCGAGGTGTCGCTCCCGTCCGGCGGCCATCTCCACATCGAGCCGACATCCGCACTGGTGGCAATCGACGTCGATACTGGCGGCGCATCGTCCGGCCGACGGGAAAAGGTCGTGTCGCAGTTCGGGTTCAATCGCCAGATCCTGCCTGTGCTCGCGCGCCAGATCAGGTTGCGCAATCTTGCCGGGGCCATCCTGGTCGATTTCGCCGGCCTGTCGCCGCGCCGGCGACAAGCGCTCGGCCCCGAGTTCGCGGAACTGCTGCGCGAGGACCCTCTGCGGCCACGCTTTCTGGGGTTCACTGCGCTCGGCCTCGCCGAGATCGTACGGCCGCGCGTGCACCCTCCCTTGCACGAACTCCTCTCCGGCCCTCACGCGGCCGGCCTCTCTGCCCTGCGCGAGGCGGCTCGCGAGGCTAGCTTCCGCCCCGGCGACGCGCCAGCGCTCCGCGCCGCCCCAGCGGTGATCGCGGCGCTGCAAGCCGACCCAGTTGCCCTGCCTGACCTTGCGCGGCGCACCGGGCGTTCCATGATCCTGCGCAGCGACCCCACGCTGCCAGCCTGCGCGTGGGTGCTGGAGGGGACCTGACATGACGCATGCCAAACCATGCCCGGTCTGCGGCAAGCCGGGACAGAGCCGCTTCCGCCCGTTCTGCAGCGCACGTTGCGCGGAGGTCGACCTCGGCCGCTGGTTCACCGGGCAGTACCGCATTCCGGTTCGTGACGATGAGGCGGACGCAGAAGGGATTTCGCGGGAGATCCCGGACTGACCGCACGCCGTCTAGGGTAGGCCGTGGCTTGATCGCGCGACGGCGTTGGGTTATGGCCTGCGCCGCAGCATCGGCTGCTGCCCAGGTAGCTCAGTTGGTAGAGCATGCGACTGAAAATCGCAGTGTCGGTGGTTCGATTCCGCCCCTGGGCACCACTCTCTCCCACGCCGCCGGCCATCAGCCGACCGACGTCGTGGAGAGCTTCCGGGGGCTATGACAGAGTGAAGCCTTCATAGCCCCGCGCAACTACGTCCTGGCAGACCTCGCGGTAGCGGATCAGGCCGCCGGCATATGGCATGAACACACGGGGCTTGCCCGGAATATTGGCCCCGAGATACCAGGAATGCGTCGCCATCGGCAGCAGCGTTCGGCTGGCGACCTCATTGACCTCGGCCACCCACTTGTCCACAGCTTCGGGCCGTGCCTCGATCCGCTCCAATCCCTGCGAGCGCATGTGATCGATG
>JAFKFI010000082.1 GCA_017307285.1 Alphaproteobacteria bacterium
ACGAGATTCCGCACATCGAGCAGCGGCATTCCCCTCACCCCGGCCCTCTCCCACAAGGGGAGAGGGAGAAGAAAGCCCTCTCCCCTTGCGGGAGAGGGTTGGGTGAGGGAAAGCCCGGCAGCGGATGGAGGCACGCGAACTGATGAGCCTCCGCCGTCAGCGGCGGCCTCGCCGCGCGGCAATCCTCCTCGGCGCGATCGCAGCGTGCGGCGAAAGCGCAGCCCGGTGGCCGTCGCGTCGGGTCCGGCGGGCGACCGGCGATGGCGGGGAGCAGCGTGTGCGGCGGCGCGTCAAGCTTCGGCAGTGCCGCCAGCAGCGCCTGCGTGTAGGGCATCCGCATCGCGGCGAACAATTCCGGCGTCGGCGCGCGCTCGACCACACGCCCGGCGTACATCACCGCCACCTCATCGGTCCGCCCGGCGACCACGCCGAGATCGTGCGTTATCAAGATCATCGCCATATGCCGCCGCCGCTGCTCGCGCGCCAGCAGATCGAGGATCTGCGCCTGCACCGTAACGTCGAGCGCCGTCGTGGGCTCGTCGGCGATCAGCAATCGCGGCTCGCAGGACAGCGCGATGGCAATGGCGACGCGCTGCCGCATCCCGCCGGAGAGCTGATGTGGATATTGCCGCAGCCGCTGCTCGGGTGCGGGTATGCCGACCGACCCCAGCAGTTCCACGGCGCGCTGCGTGGCGGCGTGCCGCGCCATGCCGAGATGGGCGTGCAAGGTCTCGACGATCTGCGTGCCGATGGTCAGCACGGGGTTGAGCGAGCTCATCGGGTCCTGGAACACCACCGCGACCGCCGGCCCACGCAGCCGCCGCAGCGCCGCCGGCGACAGACGCGCAAGGTCCTGCCCCTCGAACATCACCCGCCCGCCAAGCCGCGCCCTCTTGGGCAGCAGCTGCAGGATGGCGCGCGACAACATGGTCTTGCCCGAACCCGACTCGCCCACCACGCCCAGCGTGCGCCCCGGCGCCAGCGCGAGATCGACCCCGTCCACCGCCCGCAACGCGCCGCGCGGTGTCGGCAGCTCGACCGAGACGTCCTCGACCGAGAGAAGCGCCGCCGCGCTCACAGCGCACCGGGGCGCGGATCGGTGAGCGCGCGCAGGCTGTCGCCCACCATGTTGAACGCCAGCACAGTGAGAAACATCGCCGCCGCCGGCATGAAGGCAAGGCGCGGCGCGATGTCCAGGCTCTCGCGCCCCTCGCCGATCATGATGCCCCAGCTCGGCGCCGGCGGTGGCACACCCAGGCCGAGAAAGCTCAAGGCGCCCTCGACCACGATGGTCACGGCGACGGCAAGCAGGAAGAACGCGATCAGCGGCAGCGCCACGTTGGGCAACAGCTCGCGGAACAGGATGCGCGCGTGCGTCGCCCCCAACGTGCGCGCCGCGACCACAAACTCCCGCTGCGCCAGCGAAAGCGTGGCCGCACGGGCAACGCGGGTGAAGGCGGGAATCCCGAGCACGCCAAGGACCATCACCAGATTGGGAATCGTCTGGCCGAGATACGCCGTCACCGCCAGCGCCAGGACGAGCGGCGGAAATGCCAGCAGCACGTCGACACCGCCGACCACCAGCGCCTCGAACCGCCCCCGGAAATAGCCCGCGAGCAGCCCGAGCAGGCCTCCCGCGATGACGCCGATCACCGGCGCGCACAATCCCACGGTCAGCGAAATACGCGCGCCGTGGATCAGTCGCGAAAGTTCGTCGCGGCCGAGATTGTCCGTGCCCAGCCAATGCTCCGCACTCGGCGGCGCGCGCTTGGCGAGGAAATCGGCATCGGTCGGGCTCTGGATCGGCAACACGTTGGCGAAGATCGCGAGCAGCAGGACAAACACGATCCAGCCGGCGGCGAGGGCAAAACCAAAGCCCACCCGCCGCCGTCGCCGCTGTACCGGCGCTATATCCTCGGCCGCGATCGGGTCGGCGATATCAAGCGCGTCCATGCCGAATTCTCGGGTCGAGCACCGCGTACAGCATATCGACAATGAAGTTGACGACGACGAAGCCAGCGGCGACGAACAGCACCACGCCTTGCAGGATGATGAAGTCGCGCGCGTAGATCGCGCCCACCAGCAGCCGACCGATCCCGGGCAAGGCAAAAATCGTCTCGACAATCAGCGCGCCGCCGATCAGCCGGCCGATATTGATGCCCGTCACCGTCACCAAGGTCAGCGAGGACGGCTTCAGCGCGTGCACCAGCAGGATGCGCGCCGGCCGCAAACCCTTGGCGCGCGCCATCGCGATATAGTCCTCCTGCAACGTCGCGATCATGTCGGAGCGCAGCACCCGCATCAGCACCGGCCACTCGCCGAACGCCAAGGTCAGCGCCGGCAGCACGAAACAGCGCAGGTTGCCGAGCGGGTCCTCGGTGAGCGGCACGTAGCCGGTCGCGGGCAGCCAGTGCAGCTGCACGGCGAACACGTAGATCAAGAGAATCGCCACCATGAAGGACGGCAGCGACAGTTTTCCGAACGCCACGGCCGTCAGCGCCCGATCGAGCCGCCCGCCCGGACGCACCGCGCAGCAGATCGCCAGCGGAATGCCAACGGCGAGCCCGATCACCTCCGCCATTACCATGAGCTGCAACGAGACGGGCAGCCGCGCCGAGATGGCGCCGAGCACCGTCTCTCCGGTGCGGAAGGACCGGCCGAGATCGCCCCGCAGCACGTCCGAGAGCCAATGCAGGTAGCGCTGCCAGATCGGCAGATCGAGTCCCATCGTGTGGCGTAGCGCGGCGACCTTCTCGGGCGTCGCCTGATCGCCGAGCATCACATAGGCGAGGTCGCCGGGCAGCAGCGAGGCGATCAGGAAGGTCAGCACCGTGACGGCCAGCAGCACCGGGATTAGGTGCAGCAGCCGCTTGCCGACAAAGCCAAGCACGCGGTTACTCCAGCCAGGCGTTCGAGACGTCGATCACGCCGCTGAACATCTTGGGCACGCCTTGCACCTTCGCCTTGGCCATCGCGTAGTAGGTGTTCTGGAAGGTCCAGAACCAGGTCGCCTCGCTGTTAAGAAGTCGGCTGATCGCGCAATAGTCGGCGATGCGCGCGCTCTGGTCGGCGGTGTCGCGGGCGTGCTCGAGCAGCTTGTCGAGTTCCGGGTTGGAGTATTGCGCCAGGTTCGCCGGGCTGCCTGAGTGGAAATTCGCGAACATCTGCGGATCGGGGTCAGGAAGATCGATGATCCGCCAGGGTGTCACCTCGAACCGATGGGTGAAGGCGCGCGGCACGATGGTCGCCTGATCGACCTGCTCGATCTCCATCTCCGCGCCGACCCGCTTCCACAGCTGCTGCAGCACCTGCCCGTTGGCGCGCCCGCGCGGAGTTGCGGTGAACAGCATCTTGAATTTCACCGGCTTGCCGTACTCGGCGATCAGCTTCTTCGCCTGCGACGGGTCGTAGGGCAGCGCGCCATCGTCCTTGCACTTCACCCAGGAGCCGTCGCCGTACGGATTGGTCGCCGGTCGCGCCAGCCCGTCAGTCAGCGCCTGCGACATCAGCTTGCGATCGAGCGCCATCACCAGCGCCCGGCGCACCCTTACATCATCGAACGGCGCCACCTTGGTGTTGAAGGCGTTCACCGCCGCGCCGGAGCCCGCATAGGTCAGCACCTGCAGGGAAGGGTCCTTCTGCGCGCGATGGATGTTGTCGGCCTCGAACTCGTCGGCCCAGACGAGATCGGCCTCGCCCGACTGCAGGCTGGCGAACCGGGACTGCGAATCGGGCAACGGCCGCAGCACCACCCGGTCGAGATAGGGGTGACCCTTGTTCCAGTAATTCGGGTTGCGCTCCAGCACCATCCGATCCCCGGCAGTCCAGGATTTCACGACGAACGGCCCACTTCCCACCGGATGGCGGTTGTAGTCGTCGCCGAGCTTCTGGATCGCCGTCGGCGACTGGATCACATTGTTGGAGGAGGGCAGCGACAGCAACGACGGCATCAGCACCGACGGGTCGCGCAGATGGTACACCACCGTCAGATCGTCCGGCGCGTCCACCTTGATGATGTTCTGGATGTAGAAGGCACAGCGGCAGTGATTGGCCGGGTCCTTCTGGCGCGCGTTGTTCCACGCCACCGCCTGCGCATTGAGCGGCGTTCCGTCCGAGAAGGTGACGCCCGGCCGCAGCTTGAACGTCCAGGTCTTGTAGTCGTCCGAATGGGTCCACGACTCCGCCAGCTTGCCTTTGGGCTGTCCGTCGGCATCGAGCGTGGTGAGGGTATCGAAGATCAGCACCGCGGCGCTCTCGGCCGCCGTGTCGAACACCCCGACCTTCAGCGGGTCGAAACCTGGGATGTCGAGCTCCAGGCCGACGGTGATGGTGCCGCCGGGCTTCTGCGCCAGGGCCGGCGCGGCGAGCATCGCCATGCAACCAAACGTTATGACAAGATAGGTAAAGGCCCGCGCGAACGCGGATGTGCAGGACGTCACTCGTAGCTCCCCCAATGCGCACGCTCGGTTCGGCGTGCTGCGCGGGGACTTTATGAGGCGGCGGCGGCGTAAGCCAGCGGGATGAGCGTTTCATCCGCTTGCGGTTCGGTCTTCGGGGCGGCGGAGCGGAGGATCAACGCTCGCGAGGCTTCCCGGCGGCGGCATTGGCCCGCCTCGTTGCGACTGCCCTTTTTGCCCGATCGCTAAGCCGTCGCGTCAGATGCGCCTTTTCGGCGCGCGCCGTGAGCTCCGCCGCCGCGGCGTCCCGTCTTGCGGGTTGAGCTTTGCGCCAAAATCCTCGAGCTTGTTGGTGCCGACGCACAGATTTGAACTGTGGACCTACTGATTACGAATCAGTTGCTCTACCACTGAGCTACGTCGGCGGCCGGGGCGGGGTATAGCGCCCGTCACCCCTGAAGGGCAACCAAGATCACAGCAGCAGACACGCCTCGTCGAACGCGAAGCGGGGGCCCTTGGGACGCACCCCGGCCGGGTCGCCGTGACCGATGTTGAGCAGGAAGTTGGATTTCCAGCCGCGATCGGCCAAGAACTCCTTGTCCACTTTGGCATTGTCGAACCCCGACATGCCGCCGCAATCGAGCCCCAGTGCCCGCACCGCCATGATGAGATAGGCGCCCTGCAAGGTGCCGTTGCGGAATGCCGTGGCCTCGGCCAGCTCCTCGTTCTCGGCGTACCAGGAGCGGGCGTCGGTGTGCGGGAACAGCCGGGGCAGGTGGTCGTAGAATTTCGGGTCGTAGGCGACGATCACCGTCACCGGGGCGGCCATCGTCTTCTCGGTGTTGCCCGCCGACAGCGCCGGACGCAGCCGCTCCTTGGCCTCGCGCGTGCGGAGGAACAGGAACCGGCCCGCCGAGTTGTTGGCCGAGGTCGGCCCCTGCTTCAGCAGGTCGTAAAGCTCGCGCAGCGTGTCGTCGCTGACCGGCTCGTCGGTCCAGGCATTGTGGGTGCGGGCGTTGCGGAACAGCTGGTCGAGGGCAACGTCGTTGATCGCCGGCATCGCTCAGAGCTCGACCTGCTCGACGGCGACCACCTCGGGCACGTAGTGGCGCAGCATGTTCTCGATGCCGTGCTTCAACGTCGCGCGCGACGAAGGGCAGCCGCTGCACGCACCTTGCATGTGCAGCCGCACGATGCCGTCGCGATAACCGCGGAACACGATGTCGCCGCCGTCGCCGGCCACCGCCGGGCGGACCCGCGTGTCCAGCAGCTCCTTGATCTGCGAGACGATCTCCTCGTCCTCGGGGTCGGTGTCCTCCTCGCCCGCGAACAAATCGTCCTCGCCCTCGACCACCGGCCGGCCGGCGACGAAATGCTCCATGATGGCGCCGAGCACCTGCGGCTTGAGCGCCGCCCAGTCAATTTCATCCGTTTTGGTCACGGTGACGAAATCGCCGCCCAGGAACACCCGCGCCACCCCCGGCAGATCGAACAGCGTGCTGGCCAGCGGGCTGCGACCGGCCGAGGCCGGGCTCGCGAAATCCGCGGTTGCCAGCCCCATCACCTCACGGCCGGGCAGGAACTTCAGGGTCGCGGGGTTGGGAGTGCCTTCGGTCTCGATGAACATGGCGGCTGCCGGCTCCAGGAACGGGTGTGCGACAAAGCGGACCGGTCTGGTCCCCTAACCGGCTAGATCGGCGGAATACGCGGAAATGGCAAGAGGGAGGTGTGGCTTTTCAGTTCAGCCGGGCGCGCAGCTCGTCCATGACGGCCCGCGCACGCTCAGCCGCCTCGCCCTGCGGCACAAGGACGAGGAACCGCTCGAAGCACCGCAGCGCGGCGCTCACCTGGTCCAGCCGCTGGTTCATCAGCGCCGCCTCCCGCCACAGCGAGGCCTGGTCGGGGGCGATCCGCAGCATGTCCTCGGTGCAAGCCAGGGCGCCGCGCAGATCGCCGGCGCGCAGGCGGCGGATCTTGATGTTGTTCTGCAGCCGCAGCAGCACTGCCCGCGCGCTCATCGGCTGCAGCACGCCTGGCCGCAACTCGGCCGCCTCGCCCTCCACCCGCTTGAGCAGCGCGCGCAGCTCGCGGGCGTCAAGCACGCCGCCGCCGCCGAACACGTCGATCACCGCCTTGGTGCCCTTGCCCTCCAGGGCGACGAGGAAGTGCCCCGGAAAATCCACCCCATGCGCCCCCCAGCCGGCCGCCCTGGCGCAGTGCAGCCACAACACCCCGAGCGCCACCGGCAACCCGCGCCGGCGTTCGGCGACACGGATCAGATTGGCGTTCTCCATGTCATCGTAGGTGTCCGTATCGCCGTGATAGCGATACTGGCTCGCCAAAAGATGCGCCAAGGCATCCGCCCGCCCCGGCAGGTCGCCTTCCGCCACCTCCGCCGCCAGCGCCACCGCGTCCCGCGCGAGATCGGAGAGATGCGCGCGCGCCGCCTGCCAATCGGCATCCGGCGCATCGACGCGCGCGAGCTGCAGCGCCGCGTCGGCGATGTCGATCTCGGTATCGGGCAGCAGCCCGATGGCATCGAGGGCGGCGCGCGGGTCACTCAAGACAGTTCACTCATGCGGGTTTCCGTCGGACCGCCGCAATTTGGGCCTCACCCCGCCCGCCCGCAAGCCGACGCCCCGGAATCGCAAGCGGCGCCCAAAGGCGCCGCGACGAGCCGCAGCCGTCCGCGCGGAAGTCAGCCCCTGCGGCGACGTGCCACACCGAGACCCAGGAGGCCGGTGCCGAGCAGCAGGACCGAGAGCGGCTCCGGAACCGGGTGGCCGGAGATGCAGTCGCTCGCGTTGGAGCAATAGCCGACCGTGTGGTTGTCCGACTCGTAGTTCCCGACATTTGGGCTCTCGAAGATGCGGACCTCGTCGAAATAGCCGGTGGTGTCGACGAAATTCACGAAGGCATACGGCTCGTGCGAATCCTGGCCAAGAAACGGCGCGTTCGGATTGCCGCAATACGGGTTGGCGCCGTTGCACGCGCCCACCGCTGCAACCAGGTCGGGCGGCGTGTAGGTGCCGACCTGGACACCGTTGCGATAGAACACCGCCTGGTTGCCGCCATCGAGCGCCGACAGCCAATAGCCGAAATAATTCACGCCCGGCACGCCGTTCGTCGCCAGCTTGATCGAGTAGCCGGACGTGCCGCCGACCGCATTGGCGTAGTTGCCCGTCCCGCCCGCGCCCCCGTACTGGTCGGCTGGGCTCACCACCAGGCCGGACGAGTAGGTGCCGGTGATGATTCCGCCTGTGCCGTAATCGGTGGTGAAGCCGCCCGGGCCGGTCGGTCGACCATTGAAGGTCTCCGTGCCGATCACGTTCGCATTGCTCACGATGATCCCGGCCGGGTTCTGCACCGTCGGGGCTCCGTAGGTGATGACGAAACTGTCTGCCTTGGCCGCCTGGCCGATCAGCAGCGCGCCCAGCACGGCCCCTGCGACGAGCTTGGCCGAACGGACGATGGGAAGGGTCGGAATGCGCATCGGTCTGCTCCTTAGAGTGCCGCGCAAAGGCGCGAGGCGTGTCTAAGGAGTGAGACGCAAGGCCCATGCCATGTAAGGTTGTCAGGTACTTAGCAGTTCGCGACCTGGGGTTGTGTAAACTTTTCCGACACACGGGGAGAAAAACGAGACGGGCGTCCTGCGGAGACGCCCGTCTCCACGATCATTCCGCCGCGGCTTCGGGCAGGTAGAGCGACTTGCCCTTTTCGCGGAACTCCTCGCTCTTCTGCTCCATGCCGGCCATGCGCTCCGCTTCCACGCGCAGGTCCTGGGTGATCTTCATGGAGCAGAATTTCGGCCCGCACATGGAGCAGAAATGCGCCACCTTGTGCGCGTCCTTGGGCAGCGTCTCGTCGTGGAACTGCCGCGCCGTATCGGGGTCAAGCGACAGGTTGAACTGGTCCTGCCAGCGGAACTCGAAGCGCGCCCGGCTCACCGCGTCGTCGCGCAGCCGGGCGGACGGGTGCCCCTTGGCGAGATCGGCAGCGTGCGCCGCGATGCGATAGGTGATGACGCCGACCTTCACGTCGTCGCGGTTGGGCAGGCCGAGATGCTCCTTCGGCGTCACGTAGCAGAGCATCGCCGTGCCGAACCAGCCGATCATCGCCGCCCCGATCGCCGAGGTGATGTGGTCGTAGCCAGGTGCTATGTCGGTGGTGAGCGGCCCAAGGGTGTAGAACGGCGCCTCGCCGCACTCCCGCAGCTGCTTGTCCATGTTGACCTTGATCTTGTGCATCGGCACATGGCCGGGGCCTTCGATCATCACCTGGCAACCCTTGTCCCAGGCGATCTTGGTCAGTTCTCCGAGCGTCTCCAGCTCAGCGAACTGCGCCGCGTCGTTGGCATCCGCGTTGGAGCCCGGACGCAGCCCGTCGCCCAGCGAGAACGAAACATCATACTTGCGCATGATGTCGCAGATCTCGTCGAAGCGTTCGTAGAGGAAACTCTCCTTGTGGTGCGCGAGACACCAGCGCGCCATGATGGAGCCGCCGCGCGAGACGATGCCGGTGACCCGCTTGGCGGTCAGCGGCACGTAGGGCAGCCGCACGCCGGCATGGATGGTGAAGTAGTCCACCCCCTGCTCGGCCTGCTCGATCAGCGTGTCCTTGAACACCTCCCAATCGAGCTTGTCGGGCTCGCCGTCGACCTTCTCCAGCGCCTGATAAATGGGAACCGTGCCGATCGGCACCGGCGAGTTGCGGAGAATCCAGCCGCGGATGTTGTGGATGTTCCGCCCCGTCGAGAGGTCCATCACGGTGTCGCCGCCCCAGCGGATCGACCACACGAGCTTTTCCACCTCCTCGGCCGCCCCGGAGGTCACGGCGGAGTTGCCGATATTGGCGTTGATCTTGACCAGGAAGTTGCGGCCGATGATGACCGGCTCCAGCTCCGGATGGTTGATATTGGCCGGAATGATCGCGCGGCCCGAGGCGATCTCCTGCCGGACGAACTCCGGCGTCACGAAAGCGGGAATCGCCGCGCCGAAATCCTCCCCGTCGGCGCGCCGCTCCTCGGCGCCGGCGAGCATCTTGGCGCGCCCCAGGTTCTCCCGGTGCGCCACATAGATCATTTCTTCCGTGACGATCCCGGCGCGGGCGAACTCGATCTGCGTGACGAGCTGGCCGGGCTTCCCGCCGAGAATGCGCCGCTCCGCCGGACAGGGCGGCACCATGCGTTCCACCGAGACGTGGCCGTTGTCCTCGGGCCTGACCGCGCGCGGCTCGATCGTCGCGAATCCCCGCCTGGCGATCCATTCGCGCCGCACCGGCGGCAGCCCGGCCTCGAGGTCGATCGTCACCGCCGGGTCGGTATACGGGCCGGACGTATCATAGGTGCGAAACGGCTCCTCGCGCGCGGTCGGGTCGAGCGCGATCTCGCGGAACGGCACCAGGATGTCGGGCCGCCCCTCCGGGCTCGTGTAGATCTTGCGCGAGCCGGCGATCGGCCCGGTCGTCACCGTGTCGGGCCGGGCGGAGGCGGGTTTCGTCTGGACCGTCATTGACCTCTCCTCGCGTTCTGGATCGAGCGGAGGAGGGTCGGGGGGTGTCGCGCTGATCCCGTCCCTCCGCCGGCATGACCCGGTTCAGGTTCAAGGGTCACCGCGCATCATGCGGTATCTCAGCCCCTTCGCGGGGCACCCCTCGGATGACCGAAACAATGGGCCGGTCGCCGCGCCGCTGTCAAACGCGAGAACGCTTCGGCGTCGGCCGAAATATCCGGGGCTGCGCCCGTGGCCGCGCCGACCTACCTTGAGGACGGCGAAGCAAGGAGGGCCGCATGAGCGGGACCGCAGGCATGGCGATGATCGCCTCGCTGCTCGGCGAGCCGGCGCGGGCGAACATGATGGCCGCGCTGATGGACGGCCGCGCGCTCACCGCCAAGGAGCTGGCCTACGCCGCGCATGTCTCGGCACCCACCGCCAGCGGTCATCTCGCGCAGCTCACCGAGGCCGGGCTGGTCAGCGTGGAGCGCCAAGGGCGCCACCGCTATCATCGGATCGCCGCCCCGCTGATCGGCCAAATGGTCGAGAGCATCATGGCCGTCGCCAGCGCCGCCCCCGATCCGCGCCGCCTGGCATGGCGGGGTGGCGAGGCGCTGCGCAACGCGCGAACCTGCTATGACCATCTCGCCGGACGGCTCGGCGTGGCGATCGCCGATGCGCTGGCGGCGCGTGGCGACGTGCGGCTGGCCGAGGACGGCGGGGAGCTCACCCCGTCCGGCCAGCAGTCGCTGGGCGCTCTGGGGATCGTCGCCGCGCCGCGCCGGGGTCGCGTGTTCTGCCGCCCGTGCCTCGACTGGAGCGAGCGCCGCCCGCATCTCGCCGGCACGGTGGGCTCGGCGCTGGCCTGCCGCTGCTTCGAGCTCGGCTGGGTGACGCGCCAGCGCGACACGCGGGCATTGGCGATCACCGAAGCCGGCCGCACCGGCTTTTCCGAGGCGTTCGGAGTGAGCCTGCCCTGAATGGGACATCGGCGGCCGACTGTTTGTCATGAACTCGAACAAGGACCCCTTGCACCAACAGCGCCGTCCACACACGCCCTACACCGGGTAGGGCGGACTTCAGCCCGTCACATCGCGGAGACCCTGCCCATGCAGCCCGACCACCAAGCCGTTGCCCGGCTCTATCACGCCTGGTTCACCGGCCTGATCCTCGCCACGATCGCGCGGCGCGGCTCCGCTTCCGCCGCCGAACTGCTGTTCCACGTATTCCGCCGTCAGCACCACGCCACCTTCCTGCCCGGTCTCAAGAAGCTCGGCCTCGACGGGTTGCCACACGCGATCGCGGCGGCGCGCTACCATTACCTCTCCAATCAGATCGGCGGCGTCCGGGTCGAGTATATGGAGGAGAGCGACCGCAAGGCCTGGGTCCGCTACGCGCCGCCGCGCAGGATCTGGCAAGGCACGGCGATCTGCGCCATTCCGAGCGAGGTATCGCAGGCGATCCTGCGCGGCTGGCACGGCCATAATGGTGTCACCCTTGGCAACCCGCGCCTCGGCTTCGTCTGCACCAAGCAGACGACGGACGGACAGGATGGCCTCGAAGGCTACTATTGCGAATACGACCGGCCACTCGAACCCGAGGAGCGCGTGCGATTCGCGCGTGGCGAGGAGGCGCCGCCCTTCGATCCGGCCCGCGCCCCGGTCCTGCCGTCGACCACCTGGCCTCAGGAGCGGCTCGACAAGGCGGCGCGCAACTATGCGATGGAATACATCCGCACGACGTTGCCCGAGATGATCGATCGCTTCGGCCCGGCGGATGCCCGCTACCTCGCCGGCACCGCGGCGCGGCAGATCGGGATGCACTTCTTCGACGAGTGCCGCGCGCTGATGGGCGCCACCGAGCCCGGCATCGCCGCCTTCGCCACATTCTTCCAGCGGATGGCCGCGGCGCAGGGCGACGAAACGACGGTCGAGCCGGCGGCCGACGGCGGCATCCTCATCCGTCAGCGCGGCTGGCGGCTGATGCGCGCATTGGGGCCGCTGCACGAGGTGGCGTTCGAGTGCTGGAACGAGCTCTGGGCGGGCTGCCTCGCCGCCCATGATCGGCATCTACGCTGGAGCGTGATGGCACGTGAGGATTGGGGCGATCCGGCCTTTGTCTGGCGGGTGGCGCCGAAGCGGTAGCGGCGGTCGTGCTTGTCTGCCGCCACGGAGCGATGCCATATGCTCCGACGAGGCAGCGGGCCGGCGTGTCCGCTGGCCAGGGTGCCCGCTCGACAATCCCGGGCGCCTGATCGCACGCCAGCCCTATGACCATGAGGAGCGTATGACCGCACCGTCCATGCTTGCCCAGGCGCTGACCCATCTCGAAGACGCGGCGGTCCATCTCGATATCGACACGGACGTGCTGGAGAAGCTGAAATATCCGCGCGAGACCACGCAGGTCCGGCTGATGATTCGCATGGATGATGGCTCGCGGAAGTCATTCATGGCGTGGCGCTGTCGCTACGACGACACGCGCGGACCAACCAAGGGCGGCATCCGGTTTCATCCGGAATCGAACGCCGACGAGGTCGAGACGCTGGCCTTCTGGATGACTTTCAAATGCGCGGTGATGAACCTGCCGTATGGCGGCGGCAAGGGCGCGGTGCGGGTCGACCCGCATGTGCTGTCCAAGGCCGAGCTGGAACGGTTGTCGCGGGCCTACATCAAGGCGTTCTCCCGCATCATCGGCCCAGATCGCGATATTCCGGCACCCGACGTCTATACCAATTCGATGATCATGGGCTGGATGGCCGACGAATATGCCTCGATCGTCGGCGAGGCCACCCCGGCGGTCATCACCGGCAAGCCGATCGCGCTCGGCGGCTCGCTCGGCCGCGACGATGCGACCGCGCGGGGCGGGTACTACCTCGTGCGCCATCTCGCCGCCAATCTTGGCTTCAAGCCGGGCTCACGGGTCGCCGTGCAGGGCTTCGGCAATGCCGGGCAGCACATTGCTCGGTTGCTCAAGGCCGACGGCTACCGCGTCGTGGCCGTCTCGGACTCACGGGGCGGCGTGTATTGCCCGGACGGCCTTGACGTCGACCGGCTGATCGCCGCGAAGCAGGCGGGTTCCGTAACCAGTCTCGCCGGTTCCGGTGGAGTGAAGGCGATTACCGGCGAGGAGCTGGTCTCGGTCGATTGCGACCTTCTGGTGCCGGCGGCATTCGAGGGGCTGATCGGCGCCGGCAACGCCGCCGACATCCGCGCGGGCATCGTTCTCGAACTCGCCAACGGCCCGATCACGCCGGAAGCCGACGAGATTCTGGCCGGCAAGGGCGTGGTGGTGCTGCCCGACATCCTAGCCAATGCCGGCGGCGTCACTGTCTCCTACTTCGAGTGGGTGCAGAACCGGCAGGGCTATTATTGGACCGCCGAGGATGTTCACGAGCGGCTGCGGCGCAGCATGGAGGCCGAGGGCGCTGCGATCTGGCAGCTTGCCTCGGAGCGCCGCATCTCGCTGCGACGGGCAGCCTATGTCCACGCCCTGGCACGCCTCGCCAGTGCGATCGAGGCGCATGGGACACAGCAATTCTTCATCAGCTAAGGCCGGCGGTTCCGCGCCGCGAGACCCCACGATACTCTATGCGTCGCGCGCTATGTCATACTGATCGACGATGATCCGCGCATTCCCGCCCGCCTGGACCTGGCTTACACCACTCGCGGGCTGGCTCTTGCTGGTCTCCTCCCTGGCGATCTCGCACTCCGCGTTCGACGTCGGGCTCGGGGCGGTATTGTTCGACGTGGCGCTCGGCGCCGGTTTGATCGCCTGCGTACTGGCGGCCGTGTATCACGCGGAGATCGTGGCGCATCGTGTCGGCGAGCCTTTCGGCACGCTGATCCTGGCGCTTGCCGTGACGGTGATCGAGGTCGCGCTGATCGTCTCGCTGATGCTGGCCGGCGGCGAGGCGACGGCACCACTTGCACGAGACACCGTGTTCGCGGCGGTGATGATCATCCTCAACGGCATGGTCGGCGTCTGCCTGCTCGCGGGCAGCTCGAAGCATGGCGAGCAGGCGTTCGGGCTGTACGGCGTCAATGCCTCGCTGGCGACACTCGCGGCAATGTCGGTGATTACCCTCGTCCTGCCCAACACCACGACCAGCGTGGCCGGCCCGATCTATTCGGCAAGCCAGCTGCTGATGATCGCCGCCGCCTCGCTCGTGCTCTACGGCGCCTTCGTGCTGGTGCAGACTGTGCGCCATCGCGACTATTTCCTGCCCGCGGGACCGGCCGCACGCGATACCGAGGCGCACGCCGAGCCACCCAGCTGGTCGGCCGCCGCGCTCAGTGCCGTTCTGCTTCTCGTCTGCCTCGTCGCGGTGGTGCTGCTGGCCAAGGCACTCGCCCCGACCGTCGAGGCAGCGGTCGACGCCGCAGGAGCGCCCAAGACGGTCGTTGGCGTCATCATCGCCGTCGTCGTGCTCCTGCCGGAGAGCCTCGCCGCCTTGCAAGCGGCGCGCGCCGACCGGCTGCAGACCAGCCTCAACCTCGCCCTTGGCTCGGCGATGGCCTCGATCGGGCTGACGATCCCGGCGGTTGCCATCGTCTCGCTCGTCACCGGCTGGACCTTGGTGCTGGGGCTTGACCTCAAGGCGATGGTGCTGCTCGCCTTGTCTCTGCTGGTCGCCACGCTATCGCTCGGCACCGGCCGCACCACCGTGCTGCAAGGCACCGTGCACCTGGTGATCTTTGCCGTCTATCTGTTCACGACGGTGGTGCCTTGATCGGCGGGTCGTAGGCGGTGATCGGCGGCAGCTTGCCGTCGTAACGCTCGACCTCGACCAGCGTGCTTTGCGCAGCACATCCTTGGGACAGCCGGGAGGCGCCGACATCCGGAGTCACCACGTTGGGATTGCCGTGCTTGTCGAGGCCGCGCTCGTCCGGATCGTACCACGCTCCCGTCGCGATCTGCGCGACGCCGGGGCGGATGCCGTCCGACAGCACCGCGCCGGCCAGGAACGCGCCCCGATCATTGAATACCCGCACTACGTCGCCTGCTGCGATCTCGCGCGCGGCGGCGTCGGCGGCATTGAGCAGGATGGGCTCGCGGCCCGCGACCTTCGATTGCTGGCTGACCGGGCCGTGATCGTATTGTCCGTGCAGCCGCGTCCTTGGCTGCGACGACAACAGATGCAGCGGGAACGTGTCTGCCCGTTCCGCACCGAGCCATTCGTCGGGTGCGCGCCACACCGGGTGACCGGGACAATCCTCGTAATCGAAGCCGGCGATGCGAGCCGAGAATATCTCGATCCGCCCTGACGGCGTGGACAGCGGCGCCGCCTTCGGGTCAGCGCGGAACTCGCGCAGCAGCACGGGCTCGGCGTCGGGCGCCGGCAACTCGAAACTACCGGCGTCCCAGAACTCCTCGAAGGGCGGCAACTCCACCCGCACGGCGGTCGCGCGGTCACGCGACTGGTCATAGATGTGGGTCAGCCATTGGCGAACCGAACGGCCCTCGGTGAAGCGTTCGCGCACGCCGAGGCGCTCGGCGAGGTCGGCGCAGATGGCAAAATCGTCGCGTGCCTCGCCCTGCGGCGGCACTGCCTGTTTCGAGGCGATGATGAACCGCTCGCCCGCCGCTGAGCCGATGTCGTCGCGTTCGAGCGCTGTCGTCGCGGGCAGCACGATGTCGGCGAACTTCGCCTGAGCGGTCCAGAATTGTTCGTGCACCACCACCGTCTCTGGCCACCGCCAGGCGCGGGCGAGGCGGTTGAGATCCTGGTGATGATGGAACGCATTGCCGCCGGCCCAATAGACCAGGCGGATGTCGGGATAGGTCAGGCGCTGGCCGTTATAGTCGAACTCGGCACCGGGATTGAGCAGCATGTCCGTGATGCGGGCCACCGGGATAAGGGCTTTCACCGGATTGACGCCCTGCGGCAGTCGCGGTCCGGAGAACGGGCGCCGCCCCGCGCCGATCATGTTCATGCAGCCATAGCCGAGCCCGATGCCGCCGCCCGGCGTGCCGATCTGGCCCAGCATCGCGGCAAGCGTGATCGCCATCCAGAACGGCTGCTCGCCGCCCATCGCGCGCTGCAGCGACCACGCGACATTCACCATCGTGCAGCTGCCCGCCATCCGCACCGCCAGATCGGCGATGGTCGCGGCCTCGATGCCGGTGAGTGCGGCGGCCCATCGCGCGTCCTTCGGCTGGCCGTCGGTGACGCCGAGCAGATATTGCTCGAAGCGTTCGTAGCCCACCGTGTAGCGCGCGAGAAAATTCGTGTCGTGCAGTCCACGGGCAACCAGCTCATGCGCGATGCCGAGCATCAGCGCGGTATCGCTGCCCGGTCGCAGGGGAAGCCATTCGGCATCGGGCACGTCGTCGAGATCGTGGCGCACCGGGCTGAGATTGACGAAGCGCACGCCGGCCCTCGCCATGCGGGCGATGGCGCCGCGCGCGACATGCGCCGTGGCGCCGCCGGAGCTGACCTGCGTGTTGCGCGTCGGCAGGCCGCCGAAGCCGACGAACAGGTCGCAATGCTTCTCCAGGCTGCTCCAGGCCGTATGGCGAAGCTGGATGTCGTCCATCGGCCCCAGCACGTGCGGCAGCAGCACGCGCCCGGCGCCCAGGCTGTAGGTGTCGGTGTGGTAGGTGTAGCCGCCGATGGTGTTGAGGAAGCGATGGATCTGGCTCTGCGCGTGATGGAAGCGCCCGGCGCTTGACCAGCCATAGGAGCCGCCGAAGATCGCCGAGTTGCCGTGCGCCGCGCACACGCGCGCCAGTTCCTCGGCCACGAGGTCGAGCGCGGTGTCCCACGAGACCTCGACGAACCGTTCCCGCCCGCGCCCCCCGCGTGACGCCCCGCGGGCCCGGAGAAATCCCTCGCGCACCGCCGGGCGGCCTATGCGGCAAGGGGCAACGATGCCGTCCGCGATCGAGCGGCCGATCGGCGAGGGGTCCGCGTCCCATTCCGCCGGGTCCATGCCGCGCAATGTCCCGCCCACGACACGCGGCCGATAGACGCCCCAATGCATCGCGGTATAGGTCATGGTCCCGCGCCTCTACTGCGAGACCGTGAGTGCGCCGGCGAAGCCGCGGTCGAACGCGCCGGAGACGTCGATATGCGCGGGCAGCACATGGTAGCGAGTGAAGAGATCGGCCTCCGATTGGGTCTCCGCGATCACCTGGTCGTCGATGGCGATGGGTGTCGCCGCGCGGTTGCGTAGCGACTGTGCGATCAATGGCGCGGGGATGCGGGTCAGCGCGGAGACCTGGGCTGCGTTCTCCTCGACATGCGACAGCGCCCAGCGCCGCGCCCGGGCGAGGCGGCGCTCGAAATCCTCCAGCATGGCGCGCTTGCTGGCGATCGCGTCGAGATGCGCGAGATCGAAGGACTTGTTGCCGTAGACACCGGTAGCGTCCACCAGCACCCGCGCGCCGTCATCGGCAATGGCAATGGAGACGTACGGGTCCCACACCGACCAGGCGTCGACCGCGCCGCCGGCGAGAGCGAGGCGGGCGTCGGGCGGCGGCATGGTGACGATGTTCACCGTGGTCGGGTCGATGCCGGCGTGATCGAGCAGGGCAAGGGCAAGATAATGCCCATTCCCGCCCTTGTTGACTGCGAGCTTGCGGCCCTTGAGGTCGGCGAGGGTTTTGATCGGGGAGCCGCGCGGCACCAGGATGGCCTGGCTTTTCGCCCCGCCGCGCACCACGCCGATCACCCGCACCGGTACGCCCGAGGCGTAGACGAACAGGAACGGCACGTCGCCGGTGAAACCGACATCCAGCGCCCCCGCGTTCAGCGCCTCCAGCAGCGGGGCCGCGGCGGGGAACTGGGACCAGCGAATTTGGTAGGGCACGTCGGCCAACACGCCGGCGGCCTCCATCACCGAGCGGTTGCCGGCGATCTGGTCGCCGACCCGCAGCACGGTCTCGGCGCGCGCCCTCGCACCCGACCCGAGCAGCGCCGCACCGCCCAACGCCAGAATCGTTCTCCGCCGGATAATAGTCATTCCACACCTCTGAGCGCGCAATACGAAGCTGCATCTATCACACTGAGATGGTGGATATAAGAGTATTGCCCAGAATTTTTCGTGGCATTCCGCCAGGCGCGAGGGGTCGACTCGTAGGAGGTTTGGGCTATTCCAGAGTAGCCCCCGGCTCCGGCCAGCCTCGCCGCACGGTGCAACCGCCTTCACAGGAGATCGGTCGCATGACCGCTACGATCTATCACAACCCGGCCTGCGGCACGTCGCGCAACGTCCTCGCCCTGATCCGCGAGAGCGGTGAGGAGCCGACTGTCATCGAGTATCTGAAGAACCCGCCTTCTCGCGCCGAGCTGGTCGGCCTGATCGAGCGGATGGGCATTTCCGTGCGCGACTTGCTGCGCCAGAAGGGCACGCCCTATGAAGCGCTCGGGCTCGACGATCCGGCGCTGACCGACGACCAGCTGATCGACGCCATGATGGAGCATCCCATCCTGATCAACCGACCGATCGTGGTGACGCCGCGCGGCGTCAGGCTGTGTCGTCCCGCGGAGAAGGTGCGGGACCTCCTGCCCTAAAGCAGCGCGGCTTCGCCCCCGGCGCCCGCGCTCATCTTGCCGAGCTTGCCGAGTAGCGCCGCCACGCCATCCACCCTCTGATAGAGCCGACGCACCTCCGGCTCAGCGAAGCCGTGAGCAATGGCGGCGTCGATCAGTGCCAGCAGCGGCCCGGCCGAGCCCGCCACGTCGCAGATCAGCACCGGCTTGTCGTGCAGCCGAAGCTGCCGCCAGGTGATGATCTCGAATGTCTCATCGAACGTGCCGAGGCCGCCGGGCATCGAGACGAAGGCGTCCGCCAGCTCGAACATCCGGGTCTTGCGGACGTGCATGGTGTCCGTGACGATGAGCTCCGAAACGCCGGGATGGGCGACCTCGGTGCGAGTTAGGAAATCGGGGATGACCCCGATCACCCGGCCGCCGGCCTTCAGCGCCGCATCGGCCACGGCCCCCATCAGCCCTATCCGGCCGCCGCCAAAGATCAGTGTCTTACCCGATCGCGCCAACCCATCCCCCAGCGCCTCCGCGGCGCGGCGATATACGGGGTCGCCCCCGGGACGAGAGCCGCAGAAGACGGCGACGCTCTGAATATCCGGCATGGCGATCCTTTTCTGGCTGGGCTGAGGTCCGCCCATCCTGCACCTGAATGCAGGCGGCGAGGTTAATGCTTTGGGAAAACGCGCGAGAGTGCCGGGCGGGTTTCGCGCCAGATTACGGCAGGTTGGCGACGGCAGCGGCTATGCCGGCGGCAACGACGAATACCACGATGGCCCGCAGCGGGCTGGCGAGGCGCGGCGCGCGCATAGCACCCGGCAGCCGCTTCTTGCCGGTGATCATCGGCCGCAGCAGGTTCTGCCGCTTGAACACCGCGTAGGCCGTGATCGCCAGCAGGTGCAGCACGATCACGCCGAGGATCAGGTAGAAATTGAACGCGTGCACCCGTGAGAGCTCGTCGCTCCACGCCTTGCCGACATATTTCGCCAGCGGCCCGTTGACCATGTAGTCGTCGTCGGTATTGGCACACAGCCCAGCACCGACTTGGACCGCCAGCAGCAGCAGCATCAATAGCACCATCCAGCCGCCGGCGGCGTTGTGGCCAATCTCGGTGTCCTCCTCGCGGCGGAACATGCGCGAAAGGTGCACGAGCCCAGCGATCGGGCTCTTGAGGAACTTGGAGAACCGGGCGGTATCGCTGCCGGCGAAGCCCCAGACGAAGCGAAACAGCAGCGCGGCGAGCATGGTGTAGCCGGACAGCAGGTGCAGATGGATCCAGCCGAGCTGCATCGTGACGTAGCTCACGATGATGAGGATCACGATCCCCCAGTGGAACAGCCGGATCGGCGCGTCCCAGACCTTCATCGGCAGTCTCAGCCTTTGCATCGTGCCCGTCTCTCCTGGCCGTCAGGCGCCGCGCTTTCTGCCGTGCCTTCGCTTGCCGCGCCAGTCCCGTTTCCAGCGATTGCGGCGGGCAGCGCGTGGCCCTAGGGTCCGCCGGATGATGGAGCAAAGCGTGCCGCCGCGAGGCTGGCGGAGTCAGGTCCGCCTTCTCCTGCTGGCCGTGGCCGGGATCGTGGCGATCGGCGCTGCGGTGTTCCTCGGCCTGCGCGATAGCTCCGGGCCCACCGTGCCGCCGGTCGCCGTCGAGAAGCCGCGCCCGCCGGCCGATGCGACCGCGAATGCTCCCAGCAAGCCGAGCTTCGACATCGTCCGGATCAATCCGAACGGCGATGCGGTGATGGCCGGTCATGCGGCGCCCGGCTCGGACATCCGCATCGAGGAGGCCGGTCGGGAGATCGGCCACGCCCAAGCGGACCAGCACGGCGACTGGGTGTTCGTGCCCACCGAGCCGCTGCCGCCTGGGACACGAGAACTGACCCTGACGGCGAGAAGCCCGGACGGTCGCGAGACCAAGAGCGACGGCTCGGTGCTGCTGGTCGTCCCCGATCACGGTCAGGCCCAGGTTCCAGTGGCGGTGCTTTCCACGCCCGAGGCCCCGCCCTCCGTGCTGCAGTCGGCGCCTGGCGCGGGGAAACGTCTTGGCCTCGAGGCCGCCGATTTCGACGAGCACGGCGCGGCCCGCCTCGCCGGCCGGGCGCCGCCTGGAGCCTCCGTCCGGGTCTATCTCGACGACAAGCCGGTGGGCGACGCGCAAGCGGACGCAGAGGGCCGCTGGGTTCTGAGCCCGCAAGGCGCGGTGGAGCCGGGCGAGCACCACGTGCGGCTCGACCAGATCGGCCCTGACGGGCACGTCATCGCCCGTGTGCTTGCGCCATTGCCTCGCGAGCTGGCCGAAGCGCTGGCGTCCGCGACGGGTCATGTGGTGGTGCGGCCGGGCGAGACCTTGTGGCGGCTGGCGCGCAACGCTTATGGCAGCGGGGCGCGTTACACCCTGCTCTACGAGGCCAACAGGGCAAAGATCGAGGACCCGGCGCTGATCTATCCGGGCCAGACTTTCGCTGTGCCGGCCATGCGGGGCTCCCGCTGAAGGCGGCTTGCTCGCTCAACTTGCCCCCTTTGGCCGAAGCACGCATAACCGCGCCTCCCCATACAGCATTGCCATGTCCGTCGCCGACTCGTTCAGACTTGTGCTCGCTCCGCCGCATCCAGCCGGGCGGCCGTTCATCCTGGGCGGCATCGTGGCGATCGTGCTGGGCATCGCCTTCGCGGGCTGGCTCGCCTGGCTCGGGCTGGCGTTCACCCTGTTCTGTCTCTATTTCTTCCGCGACCCCGAACGCGTCCCGCCCGGCCGGGTGGGCGCGCTGGTCGCGCCGGCGGACGGCAAGGTGGTCTCGGTGAGCCCGGCGGTGCCGCCGCCCGAACTCGGCCTCGGCCCGGCGCCGCGCTGGCGCATCGCCATCTTCCTCTCGGTGATCGACGTCCATGTGAACCGCGTGCCGGCGGACGGCACCGTGACGCGGATCAGCTATCGGCACGGCCGCTTCTTCAACGCGAGCCTCGACAAGGCCTCCGACGAGAACGAGCGCAACGCCATCGCCATCCGGCTGCCGGACGGGCGCGAGATTGCCGTAGTACAGATCGCCGGCCTGATCGCCCGGCGCATCCTGTGCGACGTGCGCGAAGGCGACGCGGTGCATGCCGGCGCGCGGTTCGGCATGATCCGGTTCGGCAGCCGCACCGACCTCTATCTGCCGGAGGGCGTGCGGCCGGTGGTCGCGGAGGGACAGACGATGATCGGCGGCGAGACCGTCGTGGCCGAGTTGGGCGCGCTCCCGCGGGTGGTCGCGTGAACGAGTCCGGACCGACCCTGCGCCGGCTGCGCCCCCCGTTGCGCCGGCGGCGCTCCCGGCCGCGCTACAAGGGGCCGTCATTCAATCGGATCATCCCGAACCTGATGACCTTGCTCGGCCTCTGCGCCGGGCTCACCGCGATGCGGCTCGGGCTCGAGGGACGGTTCGGCGCGGCGGCGGTGGCAATCGTGGTGGCGGCCTGCATCGACGGCCTGGACGGACGGCTCGCGCGACTGCTGAAGGCGGTGACGCGCTTCGGCGCCGAGTTCGACAGCCTCACGGACTTTCTGTGCTTCGGCATCGCCCCGGCCTTCATCATCTATCTCTGGTCGCTGGAGCGGGCGGGCGGCTTCGGGTTCATCCCCTGCCTGATCTTCGCCGTGTGCATGGCGCTGCGGCTGGCACGGTTCAACGCGTCGCTCGATAGCGCGCCCAAGCCCGCTTATGCTTACAACTTCTTCACCGGGGTTCCGGCGCCGGCGGGCGCCGGGCTCGCGCTGTTTCCGCTGTTCCTCGGCCTAGAGGCGAAATCCATCGGCTGGGACTGGCTGCTGACCGTGGCCCATTCCGAGCTGTTCAACGCCCTGGTGCTCGCCGGCACCGCCGTTCTTCTCGTCTCCACCTTGCCGGTGTGGAGCTTCAAGAACTTCAAGGTACCGGCGGAGTACGTGCTGCCGGTGATGCTCGGCACCGGCCTGTTCGCCGCCCTGCTGGTGGCCGACCCGTGGGCGGCCTTGGCCGCCGCCGGGTTGATCTATCTCGGCATGCTGCCGTTCAGCGTCCGCAGCTTCAACCGCCTCCGCCGGGAGGCGGAGGGACCGGACGAAGCCGGGTAGCTAGGTCCGGCGCCGCCTGAGCAGCACCCCGTCGGCTTCGAGCTGGCTGATTTCCTCCGCGCTGTAGCCGTGCTTGCTCAGCTCCTCGGCGCCGTGCTCGCCGAACCGGGGCGGCGCGGCGCGGGTGCCGCCGGGGGTGCGGGACAGCTTGATCGGCGTGCCGAGGCCACGATAGGCGCCAAGTTCCGTCACCATCGCGCGGTGCTCGGTGTGCGGCGCCTGCATAACCTCGTCGACCGGCAGCACCGGCCCGGCGGGCACGCCGTTGCGGATGAGACGGAGCGACAATTCGTGTCCGTCCTCGTGCGCGAATTCGGCAGCGAGCAGCGCAATCAGTTCGGCCCTGTTGGTCAGACGGTCCGAATTGTCTCGAAAGCGTGCGTCGGATGCCAATTCCGGCTTGCCGATCAGCTCGCACAGTTTGCGGAACTGGCCGTTATTGCCGCTGGCCACGAAGATCTCACCTGTCCGCGTCGCGTATTTTTCATACGGCGCGAGGTTCGGGTGCGGATTGCCGGTCGGCGTCGGGCGGCGGCCGTTAAGGAAGAAATTGGCCGCCTGCGGGTGCAGCAGCGCCATGCCGCAATCGTGCAGGGTCATGTCGAGATACTGACCGCGCCCCGATCGCTCGCGCTCGTGCAGCGCCATGAGGATGCCGATGACGGAATAGAGCCCAGTGCCGAGATCGACCAGCGGGATGCCGAGCCGCAGCGGCCCCGTGGATGGGTCGCCATTGACGCTCATAAGTCCGGTCATCGCCTGCAGGATCGCGTCGTAGCCCGGCAGCCCGCCGAGCGGACCGTCGCCGCCGAAGCCCGAGACGCGGCAATGGATCAGGCGGGGAAAGCGCGGCGCGAGATCCTTCTCGTAGCCGAGCCCCCATTTCTCCATGCCGCCCGGCTTGAAGTTCTCCACCAGGATGTCGGCACCCTCTAGCAGCCGCAGCAGCACCGCCTTGCCCGCGGGCTTCCCGATGTCGAGCGCCACCGAGCGCTTGTTGCGGTTGATGCCCATGAAGTAGCTGGCATCGCGCGTGCCGTCCTGGAAATCGACGAAGGGCGGCCCCCAGTCGCGCACCTCGTCGCCCTGCGGCGGCTCAATCTTGATGACCTCGGCGCCGTGATCCGACAAGATCATCGTGGCGTACGGCCCGCCGAGGACGCGGGTGAGGTCGATCACCTTCAGCCCGGCCAGCGCGCCCGCCGACCGCGCCAGGCCTTTGCCTTCGGGCTTGCTCGATCCATCCATCACGCGGCTCTTTCGTCGCTGGCGCGCCGCTGCCAGACGCGGGCGCAGAAATCGGGGTAGGTCTCCAGCATCTCGTCGCACACCGGCCCGCGCAGCAGTGCGAGTTGCTGGTCGGTCGGGTCGGGCGTCGCAGGCACATCGGCGGGCTCGTCGTAGTCGAACCCGGTGCTGGCGCGAACGTTTTCCGCCGTCTCGCCCGGATGCACGGAGGCGAGCGTGAACCGGGCGCGCGCCGGGTCGAAGCGGAAGACGCAGCGGCCCGTCACCAGGCCCTGCGCGGTGCCGCGACGGAACACGCCGGGCGGCGAGACGCCGGGGGCGGAGACGATGTCGACGCGGGGGACGAACACGCGCGGCGAGTGCTCCTCGCGGAACAGGATGGTGCGCGGCGTCATCAGGTACATGAACGCGGAGCCGAAGCTGCCGGGAAAGCGTACCTTGCTGCCCGGCCAGTCGCCGGTGCCGATCAGATTGATGTTGGCCTGCCCGTCGATCTGGCCGCCGCCGAGGAAGAAGAGGTCGATGCGGCCCTGGCCGGTGAGGTCGAACAGCTCGCGCGTGCCTTCGGTGAACGGGTTGCCGGTGTGCTTGTGCAGCAGCGACAGCCGCACGGGATGGCCGCCCTTCTTCACCAGCCAGCACGCCGCCGCCGGGATCGGGCTCGCGGCACCCACCGCGATATGCCGGACGGGCGGCGCCGCGGGGTCGAGGATCAGCGCCGCGATCGCCGCCGCCATGCGCTCTTCGAGGGCGATCATTCAGCGGCGGCCTGGGCGGGCAGCGTGAGCACGTAGCGTTCGAGATAGGCGCGGAACCCGTCCTCGCTGCGCGCCAGCTTGGCGTATTCCGCCATGTGCGCCGCGTCGAAGCCGTACTCGTCGAGCAGCGCGATCGGCCACGTCCCGCGTTCAGCCAGTGCTGTGGCATCGACATAGGCGCCGGAGATCGTGCCGGGGGCGAGCCGGTCGTCATCCAGCAGGTTTCTGTCGGTCAGCCGCTCCACCGTGACCAGCACGCGCCGCGCGGCGTGCGCGATGGTGGCGAGCTCGCGCCTCTTGCCGACCCACACATTGCCGTCGGGGTCCGCCATCACCGCGTGGAACACGGCGATATCGGGCTGCAAGGCGGGCAGCAGCACGATGGGGTCGCCGCTTGCCGCGAACGGGTTGTCGATGACCTTCCAGTCCGGCCGATGGGCGAGGATGTCGCTGCCGATCACGCCTCGGAGCGGCATGAACGGAACGCCCTTCTCGGCCGCCTGCAACATCGTGTGCATCGCCGGGCACGTTGCGTCGATCACCTTGACCAGCCCGGCGGCGAGGGCGCGGGTGAAGCAGGGCGCGAACCCGGCCTCGCCGAGACTGACTCCGCTGGTCTGTACCGAGGCGACGCATCCCGCGCCGATCAGCAGGTCGGTCGCGTAGCCGGACACCGGCACGCCGACGAGCCGCAATTCCCGCTTGCCGGCCCGCACCAGCGCGCGGGCGAAGGCGGCGGGCGTCAGCGAGTTGTCGGGCGGCAGGGCGACGAGAGCGCCGTCCGGCACCGAGGCCGCGAGGGCATCGAGATTTTCGAGGGCCATCGACGTCTCCTTTCTCCCAGCCCGGTTTAGCTCCCGATTGACCTCGCTGCCAGCCTGCGGGAGGGGGCCTCACTCCGCCTGAGGCTCGCAGATCGGCGTAATCGGCTCGCCCGCCAGCACCTTGCGCACGAAGGGCAGCGAGTCCTTCAACGATGCGTTCACCGTCGGGCTGTGACTGAGCCCGGCATAGAGATGCGCCTCAACCACCGTGCCGGCGCCGCAGGCGTCCTTCACGAGGGCGAGCTGGCTTGATGGGGAGACATCGTGGTCCGCCGCGCCGGTGCCGATGAAGACCGGCCGGGCGAGCTTGAGCGTGGTGTATTCGAGCGCCGGAAGATTTGCCGCCAGGGCCTGCCGGAAGCCCTCGGCATAGGTGTTCGACCGCGTCAGGCCGGCGCTGGTCACATCCGATTCGAGCGGGCCGATGCAGCTCGTGCGGGCCAGCTCGAATACGGGCAGGGCCTTGGGGCTGAACAGGGCGGCCTCGCCCAACGTGGGGTTGGTCTGCTGTGCGAAGAGGCCGAGATAGAGCAGGTACGCGATGGTCGGGTCGGGCCGGTTCGGATCGCCGCTCGGCTTTGCCTTCAGCAGCGCCGGCGTGATGTAGGGAACTCCGGTCGCTACGGTGCCGCGGACGCCGAGCTCAGGCGCGTAAGTGGCGGCGATGCCCGCCGTCGCGAAGGCCGCCCCGCCGCCCTGCGACTGCCCGACAATGACGATGCGATTCGCCAGGTTGGGCAACCCGTGCAGCGCGGCACGGATGCCGTCGAGCACGCTGTACGCCTCCGGGCGCACCGCGAGATAGGGATGCGGCCCAGGTGTGCCGAGCCCCTGGTAGTCGGTCGCGACGACCGCGTAGCCCTGTTCGAGCCAGGTATTGAGATAGCTGACGTCGCGGAAGGACCGTGCCGCCCAGGAGGGCGCGCAGATATCGGCGATGCCGGTCGTGCCATGCGCCCAGGCGATTAACGGCCAGCCGCCCGCCGGCGGCGTGCCCTTAGGGAAGAAGAACGCGCCCGACACGACAACCGGCGTCTTGCCGTCCATGCCGTTGGTCGAAGTGTAGAGGATGCGGAACTGCTGGCCGGCTTGCGCCAAGCCGAGCGTCGGGTCGAGCGGTTCGGTGCGCAGCATCCGCCCGGGCGCGTCGGGGATCGCGCCGGCCCAGGTGTAGAACGGGGAGACTCGGCCATCGCCCTGCCGCGGATCGGGCGCGGGCACTTGCGCCGCTTGCGTGACCGTCGCCGACATCAGAATGGCGAGCAGAGGAACGATGCTCTTGTGCATGGCCGGCTTGCTCCTTCCCGCGCGACAGGGGAACCTTACGCCAAGGACGGGAGGGAACAATGATCTACGACACGATCATCGTCGGCGGCGGGTCGGCGGGTTCGGTGCTGGCGAACCGGCTGTCCGCCAAGAGCAGCCATCGCGTGCTGTTGTGCGAGGCCGGACAGGACACGCCGCACGGCAAGGTGCCGGAGCAGATTCTCGACAGCTATCCCGGCACTGCCTATCTCGATTCGCGCTTCATCTGGAACGAGCTCAAGGTCAGCACCGAAGTCGTCTCGCACAACAACCCCGACGCCGACCGGCCGCGCCTGCGGAAATACGAGCAAGCGCGCGTGCTGGGCGGCGGCTCCTCCATCAACGGCCAGCTCGCCAATCGCGGCGCGCCGACCGACTACGACGAGTGGGAAGCGCGGGGCGCGGACGGTTGGCGCTGGGAGAACGTGCTGCCCTATTTCAAGCGCGTCGAGCGCGACATGGATTTCGACGGGCCGTGGCACGGCAAGGAGGGCCGCATTCCGGTTCGCCGCATCTTCCCCGATCTCTGGCCGGAACACGCCAAGGCGCTCGGCGAGGCGCTGGCAAAGTCCGGCATGAAATACCTGCCGGACCAGAACGGCGCGTTCGAGGACGGGTATTTTCCGATCACCATTTCCAACGCCTATGAGCGGCGCGTCTCGGCGGCGATCGGCTATCTCGATCCCGGCACGCGGATGCGCGAGAACCTGACGATCTCGACCGATACCGTCGTGACCGGCCTCGTCTTTGAGGACACGCGCTGCGTCGGCATCCGCGCGCGCGTCGCCGGGCAGGAGCAGGAGTTCCGGGGCAACGAAATCATCCTCTCCTCGGGCGCCATCCACTCGCCGGCGCATCTGTTGCGCGCGGGGATCGGGCCGGCGGGGCATCTGCGTGACCTCGGCATTCCGGTCGTGGCGCACGTCCCGGGCGTCGGGCGGCGATTGATGGACCATCCCTCGATCGCGCTCGCCGCCTTCGTCAAGCCGCACGCGCGCCTCAAAGCGCACACAAGGCGGCACATGATGGTGGCGTGGCGCTACTCGTCGGAGATGGGCGGCGCGCCGGCCGGCGACATGTTCGTCGGTGCGACGGTGAAGTCCTCGTGGCACAAGGTCGGCGAGCAGATCGCCTCGATGATCCTGTTCGTCAACAAGACCTACTCGGAGACCGGCCAGGTCAAGCTGCGCTCGGCCGACTGGCGGGACGAGCCGGAGGTCGAGTTCAACCTGCTCTCCGACCGACGCGACCTCGACCGGCTGATGGAGGGCTTCCGCCGGCTGGGACGGATTGCCGCGATGCCGGAGTTGCAGGCCGTGGCCAGCGATCCCTTCCCGGCGAGCTATGGCGACAAGGTGCGCCAGGTCGGCGCCATCACCACCAAGAACCGCGTGCTGACCAGCGTGATGGCGAAGCTGCTCGACGGGCCGCCGGCGCTGCGCAGCTATCTTATCCGCAAGTTCGTCATGGAGGATTTCACCCTCGAAGGCGTGATGGCCGATGACGACCAGCTCGAAGCCTTCGTGCGCAAGGCCGCCGTCGGCGTGTGGCACGCTTCCTGTAGCTGTCGCATGGGGGCCGCCAGCGACCCGATGGCCGTCACCGATCCCGCCGGGCGGGTGCGCGGCGTCCAGGGGCTGCGCGTGGTGGATGCGTCGGTGTTTCCGGTGGTGCCGTGCGCCAACACGAATTTTCCCACGCTGATGACGGCGGAGAAGATCAGCGACGCGATCATCGAGGGTCGCTGACCTCCTCGGCGGCCGCGTCGCGAATGGCGGCCTCGCCGTAGGTCCGCTCCAGGCGGCGAATGGTGAAATGCGCGCGGGCCAGGCCCTCGTAATGCGCCATGAAGGCGCCGTTCACCAGCGCGCCGCCCGCCGCGCCGACCAGCGGTATGGCTTGCAGCGCGAGCTTCTGCGAGATGCGCACGCCGTAGGCGCTGGCGGCCTCCGACATGAGCATCACCAGCGGCCGGCCCTGCAGCAGCATCCTCGCACCCCAATAGCCAAGTTCTGGCTCCTCGCCTTCCTCCCACGGCTCGTCCAGGCTGCCCGAGCCGAAGGCGAACACTTCGAGACAGGCCGCGCGGGTGGCTGGGTCCGCCAGATCCTCGCCCTCCTCGACGGCGATCGCGGCGATCCGGCGCATGATCAGCAGGGTGGTCATCGTCACGTCGGGCAGGAAGCCGAGCATTCCGACGAAGCCGCTCACCGCGCCCGATGCGGCGGCCGCGGCGCGGCTGGTGCGCGCCTCCAGGCGGGCGCGCAGCCCGCCAGGACGCATCCCGAGCACGGCGATGTCGAAGGCGCGGCGCAACGCCACCTCGGCGAGCCCGCGGGCGCGGGCTTGTAGCGGGAGTGGCGGGCGCATCCGGCGCAATCCGAACGTCGCGGCCGAGCCGACCAGGCCGGCAACGAGCTCGGAGGCGCGCACCACCAGCCCCCGGCTGCCGCGCAGCCTCGCCCGGGCGGCATCCAACTCGGCCCGCGCGCTCTCCGGCAGTTCCGTCGTCACCAGTTCGCTCATGCGCTCTCTTCCAGGGCTCGCCCTCGAACGCGCAAGGATACCGCCAGTCGCAGGCCGCGTGCTTCAGGCGGCCTGGCGTAGCGCGTCCAGGAACGCCCGCAACGCAGGCGCCCACTTCCCGGCATCGAGGCCAGAGGCGAGATGGCCGCGGTCGCTGTCGATCTCGACATAATCGACCCGCACGCCCGCGGCGCGCAGCCCGTCCATCACGGCCGGCGCTATCGAGGGCGGGAACAGCGCGTCGGTGCGGGAGAGCACGTACAACATGCGCGCCTTGATCCGCGAAAAGCCAGGCCGCACGTCGAAGCGCATATAGGCCTTGCGCAGCACGATCAGCGAGTTCGGATCGAACGCCCGCGCCCACTCGCCGGCAATCCGCGCGATCTCGGCGTCACGCGCCTGCTTGTCCGGGAAACGCGGTGCGAGGTCGGCCTCCAGCCCGTAATTCCGCAGCGTGTTGATGCGCAGCTTCGTCATGGTGGCGACCATGCTGCCCGGTCGGTCGTAGAAGTCGCCGCCGTTCCACGCCGGGTCCTTGGCCAAGAAGCCGACCAGGCCATCCAGGCTGCTGTTGTCCACCGGCGGGTGCGGCGCGGTGACGATGGGCGCCACGCCGTCCATGAAGTCGGGAAAATCCACCACCCACTGAAATGCCTGGAACCCGCCATAGGAGGGGCCGATCACCGCGACCAGATGCTCGACGCCGAGATGGCGCAACAATTCGCGCTGCTGGGCGACGATGTCGGACAGCGTGATGTCGGGGAAATTCGGCCCGTAGGGTCGACCGGTCGCAGGGTTGCGGCTGGCGGGCCCGGTCGAACCGTAGGACGAGCCCAGCATGTTGGGCGCGACGACGAAGTAGCGGTCGGTGTCGATAGGTTTGCCCGGCCCGACTAGCGCGCCCCACGAGCCCTCCGACGCGCCTTGCCCGTCCGCGAAATGGTGGCTGCTGGTGTAGCCGTGCGTGAGCAGGATGGCGTTGCGTCCGTCCGGAGCGAGCTTGCCCTGGGTGACATAAGCAATCGCCGCCTCGGGCATCGTCGCGCCGCTGGTGAGGCGGAAATCGCGAATTGTGTAGAGGGAGTCGCTGGCGCTCATGGCTTTGCCGCTCCGTGCAGGGACCGGCATGTCACCATTCCCGCCCGATCCCGTCCAGGAGCGTCGCAACCGCCGTGCGTCAATCGTCGCTCAGCAATTCGTCCAGGGTCACTGGGCAGGTCGAAGGCATCGGCAGCGCCGGCTGGCCGTCCATCGTGTCGGGAAGGCCCGCCAGGGCGTCGCTGTAGAGCCCCACCAAATCGAGCTTCTGGCGCATACTCTCGGTGAACTTCCGCCTCGCCTGCCGGCGGAACAACCGGGCCTCGGCCCGCCGATGCGGCACGTCGCGCGACAATGGCCAGGCTGCCGATTTCAGGTCGTGCAGCAGCGCCATCGTCAATAGCGACTCCACCGCGCTGACCTCGCTCCGCCCCACCGTCTCGATCTCCTCGACCACGTTCCCCCAATCGACCTGATCGTTGACGCGCTCGCCGGCCGCGACCCGACGCAGCAGCGCGGCCTGTCGCTCGCTCCAGGTCAGAACGTCGCGGTCGTAATCACTCATGGCTCAGTCCTCCGCGACATGGTCGGCGACGAAGGCGCCGCGCTTGCCCATCGGCTTGGGCGGCCCTTCGGTGCTGTCGCGCGCGGTTTGCAGCTCGAGCTCCGAATTCAGCTCGGCGCCCAGCATCACCGCGTAGATCGTCACCCAGAACCACATCATCACGCCGACGACGGTGCCGAGCGGGCCGTAGGTCGCGTCGTAATTGGCGAGATCGGTGACATACAACGTGAACAGGACGGAGGCGGCGAGCCACAGCAGCGTGGCGAGCAGCGATCCGGGGGTGATCCAATGCCATCTCGCGTGCGTTCGCGACGGGCCGAAGCGGTAGAGCACCGAGAGCGAGAGCAGCACGAAGATCACCAGCACGGCGATGCCACCGAGCCGCAGCAAAAGCTTGCTGTGCGCGGACAGGCCGACAAACGAAATCACCGCCGGCAGGAAAACCAAAATCGCGATGGCGAGCACGGCGCCGAGGATCGCGCAAAGTGTCATGGCGAACGCCACGAACTGGAAGCGCAGGAAGCTGCGCTGTTCTTCCTCCTCGTAGGCCAGGTTCAGCGCCGAGAGCAGTGCCTTGGTGCCGGTCGCCGAACTCCATAAGGCAACCGCCGTGCTGATGAGCAGCCCGACACCGAGCGTGCCCTGCCGCTGCGACACCAGCTGGTGCACGCGGTCCGAGATCAGCGTGTACGCGGAAGGCGGCACGAAGCGCGCGATAACCTGGAGCTGCGGCTCGACCGTCGCCGGGTCGAACACCAGCCCGTAGATGAAGATCAGCATGGTGATCGCGGGAAACAGCGCGAGCGTCGCCCAGAACGCGCATCCGGCGGAGACCAGTGATACGCGATCCGAGATCGCCTCGCGCGCAGTGCGGCGGATGACTGCCTTCCAGCCGGGCCAGGGGATCTGACCGGGATTTTCGGCGCGCCGCCCGAGCCGCTCAGCGGCCGGGTCGCGCAAGACTGCCGACACCTCCGCGCCACTGGCCGTATGTTCCCGCTCGACGGTGTGCTCGCCCTCCGCGGTTGCCAATCCGCTCCCTCCCCTCCGGCCATCGTGTTCCGGCATAAAACTGCTTTGCAAGGCAACGCTGGGGCAAATCGGCCGGTTTCGCCGGCACTCCGCCGATCCTGCGCCGGAATTCACGCTTCGGGGGCAAATATCCCTTGCACCGGGGGGGTGGGGGTCTTATGTGGCCCCCCTACGCAGCAACGCACGTGCCTCTGGCCCTTGTGGTTACGCAACGACGTCAAGCGTTCTGGCAATCGTTTGGTCGCTGGTTCGTTCGACCGTTTCGTCAACTCCGCCCGCCGCCTCTCTCAGGTGGGCGTCTGATAGGGAGGCCCGGTGCGATGACCCCGAAGATCGCCCGTTTCCTTGCTGAGCGCCAGCCGGCGACGCCGTGCCTGGTGGTTGATACCGACCGCGTGGCGGAGAACTTCCGCGCGCTGCGTCGTGCGCTGCCGCTTGCGCAGATTTATTACGCCGTAAAGGCTAATCCGGCACCGGCCGTGCTGGACCGGCTGGTCACACTCGGCAGCCGCTTCGACGCGGCGGGGATCGAGGAGGTCGAAGCGTGCCTCGCCGCCGGCGCCCGCCCGGCCGCGATCAGCTTCGGCAACACGATCAAGAAGGTGAGCGCTATCCGGCGCGCCCATGCCGCTGGCGTTACGATGTTCGCCTTCGATTCGATCGAGGAGCTGGAAAAGCTCGCGCGCCATGCGCCGGGCAGCCAGGTGTATTGCCGCATTCTGGTGGAGAACGAGGGTGCGGACTGGCCGCTGTCGCGCAAGTTCGGCACCACCATCGAGACGGCGCGCGATCTGATGCTGCGCGCCGGCGAGCTCGGCCTCGATCCGTTCGGCCTGTCGTTCCACGTCGGCAGCCAGCAGACCAGCACCGCGGCTTACGAGGCGGCGATCGGCCGGGTGGCGATGCTGTTCACCGACCTCAAGGACGCCGGCGTGAACGTCCGCATGGTCAATCTCGGCGGCGGCTTCCCGACCCGCTACCGCGACGATGTGCCTGACATCGACCAGTTCGCCAGCGCGATCATGGGTGCCATGACCGAGCATTTCGGCAACGCGCTGCCCGAGATGGTGGTCGAGCCGGGCCGCTTCATCGTGGGCGACGCCGGTGTGGTGAGCTCCGAGGTCGTGCTGGTCTGCCACCGCCATAAGGACGATCCGGTGCGCTGGGTCTATCTCGACATCGGCCGCTTCGGCGGCCTTGCCGAGACCGAGGGGGAGGCGATCAAGTATCGCATCACGACCCCGCATGACGGTGGCCCGACCGGGCCGGTGGCCATCGCGGGGCCGACCTGCGACGGGGCGGACATTCTCTACGAGAAGTCCAACTACCGCCTGCCGTTGGCGCTTGCCGGCGGCGAGCGGGTGGAGCTGCTTTCGACCGGGGCGTATGTTTCGACCTACGCGAGCCAGTGCTTTAACGGCTTCGCTCCACTCGAGGAACACTACATCTGACGTTTGCGAGGTTGGGGAGCCGGGAGGCTCCCCTTCCCGCGTCGCCGGGCTATGCTCCCCGTCGGTAGACGGGAGGATCAGTCATGGCGAACATCACCATCCAGGCCAGCGACGGCTCGGGCAGCTTCTCGGCGTATTGCGTGGAGCCGAAGAGCAAGCCGGCGGGCGCCGTCGTGCTGATCCAGGAGATTTTCGGCGTCAACCAGGCGATGCGCGACACCGCCGACTGGGTCGCCGATCTCGGCTTCCTCTGCGTCTGCCCCGACCTGTTCTGGCGGCTCGAGCCCGGCGTCGACATCACCGACAAATCCGAGGCCGAGTGGAAGAAGGCGTTCGAGCTGTTCAACAAGTTCGACCAGGCGAAGGGCATCGAGGACCTGAAGGCGACCGTCGCGGCAGCGCGCAAGCTGCCGGGATGCAACGGGCGCGTCGGCACGATGGGCTACTGCCTCGGCGGCCGGCTCGCCTTCATAATGGCCGAGCAATCGGACGCGGACGTGAGTATTTCCTACTACGGTGTCGGCCTCGACGGGCTGCTCGGCGAAATCGGCAAGATCACCAAGTCGCTGATCGTCCACATCGCCGACCAGGACGAGTTCTTTCCCCCCGAAGGCCGGCAGAAAGTTGTGGCCGGCGTGCAGGGCCACGCGCAGATCAAGGCCTACACCTACCCCAACGCCAACCACGCCTTCGCCCGCGTCGGCGGCGTGCACTGGGACGGCCGCTCCGCCGCCATCGCCAACGGCCGCAGCGCGGAGGCTTTGGTGGCTGCCCTAGGCTAGGGTCCGTGGTTCACGCCGTGGTCCACGGATCGACCAACGGAACGCCGCAGGCTTCAAAGTCCCTGTGATTGCGCGTGACGATGGCATCGACGCCGCGCGCGACCGCGATGGCGGCGATTTGCAAATCCGGGATGTCAATGCCGCGGCCAGCGCGACGACGCTCGGCTGCCAATCGCCCATAGGCGAGGGCCGCCGCCCGGTCGAACGGCAGCACGCGCCCAGCGATTACATCGCGGAAGACGCTGTCCAGCGCGCGTTGAAGCCGCTCGCGACGCTGTCCGGATGGCAGCAACTCGAGACCGAAACGCATTTCCGCCTCGGTGATGGCTGTTGTGCAAAACTGCCCAACAGGAATGGCATCGGCCCAGGCCAGCACAGCCGGATGAGGCGCTGCACGAGCAAGCTCCGAGAGCACATTGCTGTCGAGCAGGATCACGATTTCTCCGGGCCGTCGAATTCGGGCTCCGAGAAGTCAGGAGGCTCGCGACCCCCCCGCTCGCGCAGATTGGGGGGCAGCTCCAATCCGCCGATCGGTCCAAAGAGGGCGCGCATCGCCCGCCCGAACCCCGTGCCCTGCACCAGCCAGGTCAGCGCCGCCAGCACCGCGAGCGTGGCAGCGATCACCGCCACCTGCATCCAGCCGATCCGCACCGGAAAGGTGGGGTCCGCCAGCAGCGTGAAGCCCCCCGGCACCAACGCCGGGATCGGCTTCACCCGCGCCCCCTGTGCCGCCTGCACGAAGTTCTGCAACGCGATCGACAGCCCGATCGCCGAGATCAGCGGCGCCAGCCGGAACGACCCGCGCAGCGGACGATAGGCCACGCGCTCCATCGTCCAGCCGTACAGCGCCGCGATCGCGACCGCGAAGATCAGCGCCGCCGCGATCGCCAGCGGCACGGCGGTCACCCCTGCGAGCCCCACCAGCACGATCAGCGCGAGGAACGCCCCCACCATGAACACGTCGCCATGGGCGAAGTT
>JAFKFI010000083.1 GCA_017307285.1 Alphaproteobacteria bacterium
TCGGCGGGCTGGGCTCGCTCGCCGGCTGCTTCATCGCCTCGATCTTCATCGGGATCGTGCAGACCGCGGCGGTCATGGTGAACGGCTCCGTCGCCGACCTGTTTGCCCTCGGGATTCCGGCGGGCGGCGACAATCTGCTCGGTGAGATCCTGACCATTCCGCTCGCGCGCATCGCGCCCCTGATACCGTACGTGCTGATGATCCTGATCCTGTTCTTCCGTCCACGCGGTTTGATGGGAACACGCGAGTCATGAGTTTCGCCGCCCAGCCACTACCTCAGCCCGCGGTTCGCGCTTCCCGCCTACGTCGCCCCCTCCGGGCTGCGCGGCCCTGGATCGCGATGGTAGTGATCGGCCTGGTGCTGCCGTGGCTGTTTCGCGACTACGCCCATGCGCGCGACAACGGCTTCATGATCGCCATGTTCAGCCAGATGGGCATGATGATCACCTTCGCCCTGTCGTACAATATGCTGATGGGCGAGGCGGGGCTGCTGTCGTTCTGTCACGCCGTGTTTTTCGGTTTCGGCGGCTACTGCGTCGCGCACTTCCTGAACGCCGCCGGGGATGGCGGCTTCTTTCTGCCGTTAGAATTGCTCCCACTTGCGGCGGGGCTGTGCGGCCTGGGGTTGGCGGTCGTGTTCGGGGCAATGGCGACGAAGCAGCGCACCACCGCATTCGCGATGATCACCTTCGGCATCGGCGAGCTCGCCGTCACGGCGGCGATCATGTTCAAGCACTTCTTCGGTGGCGAGAGTGGGATCACCACGGATCGGACCAACGCCTGGAGCTTGTTCGGCGTCAACTACGGGCATGGGCTCCAGGTGTATTACCTGATCATCGTCTGGACGTTGCTCGCAGCACTCGGGATGTATTATCTGCGCGGCACGCCGCTCGGGCGCATGGCGAACGCATGCCGCGACAACTACGAGCGGGCACAGTTCGTCGGCTATGACCCGCGTATGGTGCGGTTTATCCAGTTCGCGCTCTCCGGCCTGTTCGCCGGCATCGCCGGCGGCCTCTATTGCATCACCTACGAGATCGTCACCTACGACGCGGTCGCCGCACCCCTGTCGGGCAACGCGCTGCTGATGGCCTTCATTGGCGGCGTCGGCAGCTTCTCCGGGCCGGTGATCGGGGCGATTCTGATCACGGCGCTGCAAAGCGGGCTAAGCCTGATGTCGAGTTCCTGGATCGTCTATGTGGGCGTGCTGTTCATCGCGATGGTCACGTTCGCGCCCACAGGAATTACCGGCATTCTGCGCGCGCATACGCCGATTGTGCGGAGCGGGCGGCTCCGAGCGCTGGCGCTCCCTTATGCCCGGCTGCTGCTCCCGTGCCTGCTGGTGCTGGCGGGCTTTGTCGGATTGGTGGAGATGCTTTCATTCGCGACGATCGGCGCCTCGGAGGGTAAAACGCTCAACCTGTTCGGCCTGACCCCCGACGTCTATGCGGTGGGACCGTGGCTGATCGCGGCTGCCGCCCTGCTCGTCGGGATCGCCTGGCTGCGGCTGGAGGCGCGGCGCTTCCAGGCGGCGTGGGACGCCGCGATGGCCGGGCTAGCGCCCGTGGGGGGAAGATGAAGGCACCGAGCCTGCACCTGAACGATGTCCGCAAGAGCTTCGGCGCCACGGAGATCATCCGCGGCGTCACCCTCGACATCGCGGCCGGCGAGCGACACGCTCTGATCGGGCCAAACGGAGCAGGCAAGACAACGCTCTTCAATCTGATTAGCGGACGATTCGAGGTGACGTCAGGGACGATCCGGCTCGACGATACGCGGATCGATACGCTGCCACCGCACCGGATCAATCGGCTCGGCCTATCGCGCAGCTTTCAGATCACCTCGATCTTCCATCGGCTCAGCGTGTTCGAGAACCTCCGTTGCAGCTTGCTGTGGAGCCGCGGCTATCGATACTCGTTTTGGCATTCTCTGGGCCGCCAGTCCGCGCTGAATGAGGAGGCCGAACGGCTGCTCGAGGAGATCAATCTCGCCGGGCGGCGCGACGTGCAGGCGGGCCTGCTGTCGTACGCCGAACAAAGGGCGCTCGAGATCGGCATGACGGTCGCCGGCGGCGCGGCCGCGATCCTGCTCGACGAACCGACCGCCGGGATGAGCAACACCGAGACGGAGCAAGCCATCGCGCTAATCCGCCGCGTCACAGAGGGCCGCACTCTGCTGATGGTCGAGCACGACATGCGGGTGGTGTTCGACCTGGCCGATACCATCACCGTTCTGGTCTATGGCCAGGTCATCGCCTCCGGGTCACCGGTCGAAATCCGCGCCAGCCGCGCGGTGCAGGAAGCCTATCTCGGAGCGGAAGCGGCATGACCTTGGAGGTCGAGGACCTGCACGCCTATTACGGCAAGAGCCACATCCTCCACGGGGTCGCGCTCTCCGTCGGCGAAGGCGAGATCGTCAGCTTGCTTGGGCGCAATGGCGTGGGTCGCTCGACCACTTGCAAGGCAATCATCGGCCTGGTTCCGCCGGTCGGCGTCGTGCGCTGGCGCGGACGCGACATTGCCGGCATGGGCGCCAATCTGATCGCACGCCAGGGCATCGGCTATGTGCCGGAGGATCGGCAGGTTTTTCCGACATTGACGGTGCGGCAGAACCTAGCGCTCGGGCTGAAGCGCGCGAACAAGTTCGGTCGCTGGAACTTCGACGACTGACGATGTGCCGGACCCTGATGGGAGACCCCGACCTCATCCTGATCGACGAGCCAACGGAGGGGCTGGCGCCCCGGCTGGTAGAGCAGGTCGGCATGCTGCTGTCCGAGATTGCCCGCCGAGGCGTGGCCATCCTGCTGGTCGAGCAGAAGCTGACCATCGCGCTGCGCATCTCGCGCCGGCTCTACGTCATGGGGCACGGCCGGATCGTCTTCGAGGGCACGCCTGCCGACCTCGAGGCCGATGGCGCAGTGCGACGGGAGTGGTTGGAGGTGTGACGGCCAACGGGCCTCCGGTCCGCTGCCGCTGAACTCACCCAGAGCCTCGCCAAGTATGGAATCCTCAAGCGCCACGCGTTATATGACCATCTAAGTGGTCACGAGCGTTCCGATGGATGCAATCAATCTGGCGGATGCCAAGGCCCACCTGAGCGAGCTCGTTGACCGGGTCGAGGCGGGTGCTTCGATCGACATTACCCGGCGCGGCAAGCCGGTCGCGCGGCTCACGGCGGTGGGCAGGCCGCGCAAACGGATCGATGTCGCCCTACTCCAGTCGCTGACGGCGACCATGCCGCCGCAGTCCCAGAACGCCGCCGGTCTGGTGCGGTCGATGCGGGATGGCGACCGCTACTGATGCAGCAGGATGCGGCACAGCTTCTGATCAGCGACTGGGCCGTCACCGAGATGTCCTCGGCGATGGCAAAAGCTGAGGACCGGGCAGATCAACCTGGAGCAGCGCTCGCTATGTTCAACAAGCTAGTCACCGAGAGCTTCACGTTGCTGACGGTGACGGGCAGCCATTTCCGGGCGGCGGCGAAGTTCGCCGATCAACATATGCTCGGACTTCGCGCTGGCGATGCACTGCACCTCGCGACCGCATCGGAACATGGCGCCACGGTGCACACGCTTGATCAGAAGCTGCCCGCGGCCGGTCCGGTGCTCGGCGTCCCGACACATCTGCTAGCATGAACAAGGTCGCGCCTGGGCCGCCGGCCATGTCGCCGCCGAACCTGCGCTATTGCCGCCCTCTGCCCCTCACTCCCACTCGATTACTTTGACCGATGGAAGCCCGCTGATTTTTCAACGCAAATATTGCCGGTTACCCGGTTTGCGACTACTGGCATCAATGCGTCGATTCTTCTGACGACCGCCGACCGAGCCGTACCGGCAGTTCTCAAAAAGGCCGTCGCGAGGCTGTCTACCGCCATCGGCGACCTGCTGCGCATCAGTCGCCCGATACAGACAGCCCGGCGAGAAGCGGCGCGTAGGCGGCGAGCCTGCGGGATACGAACTCAGTGAAGAGCCGCACGCGCTTCGTCTTGCGTGTCTCCCCCTGCGTGAGAAGCCAGAGCGTTCCATGCATGTGCAGGTCGGTGCCTGGCACCCTCACCAGTAGTGGGTCGGCATCTCCGACGAAACATGGCAGCGTCGTCATCCCGAACCCTTGCCGTACTGCAACGATCTGCGTCTCGCCGTCCGTGGTCCTGAACGGAACCCCCGTGGTACGAACCTCACCCTCGCCGGCCCAGTCCGGGATTCCATGAATGCTTATGACGATCCACCGGATGGGATCAGGCGCACCCGCACGCCACGCGGCTAGGCGATCGCGAGTCATGTAAACGCCGCCGAACAGCTCCGGTCCCTTCAGGCCGTGAAGATTGAGTGGCAGGGCTTTGCGGTCGTAGACGACGCGGATCGCAACGTCGGCCTCTCGGTTGGTCAAATTTGCCACCTCGCCGGTCGACAAGATTTCCATCTCGATGTCCGGATGCAGACGTGCAAACTCAGCGAAGTCGGGCATGAGCAAGTGCGTGGCGAGGGTCGGCGCCAGTGTCACACGCAAGAGTCCGCGTATACCCTGGTCGCGCCCAAAGATGCGCGTTTCCAGCCGGTTCGACGACGCCTCCATCTGCTCCGCGAACTCGAGGACCTCCTCGCCCGCCGCCGTCAGGCGGTAGCCCGAAGGCAGCTTCTCGAACATCTGTGCCCCCAGCCGCTCCTCCAGTTGGGCAATGCGCCGCAGCACTGTGGTGTGGTTCACCCCAAGGCGCTCGGCGGCGGCTCGGACCGATCCCCCACGCGCGATGGCAAGAAAGTAGCGGATGTCATCCCAGTCGGTCATGGTGCAATCCCGCACCGCCGGGTGCGTCTTCCAAAGTCCGTATCCAACACGTCGAACCGCAGGTACGGGCGGCAATTATAGCCTGTGTCGACGAGCGCGGCCCAGTGCCGGATGACGGACACTGACCGTCGCGGCAGGCGTCAGTGATCAAGCCGAATCGATTTCGCACCGCCGATGTGCGCACTTCCGCACCCGACACCGGAAGCCGGCGGACCCATTTCGAGGTTCTCGGAGGCAGATGCTGTCCCGATACCACGAAAGGAAAAGTCATGGGAAAGCTTGAAGGTAAGGTTGCAGTCATCACGGGTGGATCGAGCGGCATGGCGCTGGCGAGCGCCAAGCGGTTCGTTGAAGAAGGCGCCTACGTTTTCATCACGGGCCGGAGGCAGGAGGCGCTCGACGAGGCCATCAGGCTGATTGGCCGGAACGTGACCGGCGTGCGCGGTGACGCGGCCAATCTCGACGACCTCGACCGCCTGTTCGATACGGTCGAGCGGGAAAAGGGCAAGATCGACATCCTATATGCGAGCGCCGGGACGGGCGAAGCCGTCCCACTGGGCGAAATTACCGAGCAGCATTTCGATGCGACCTTCGGCCTGAATACGCGCGGCACGTTGTTCACGGTGCAAAAGGCGTTGCCGCTGTTCAACGACGGCGGATCGATCTTCATGACCGGATCGGTTGCTTCGGTGAAAGGCTTTCCTGGTTACAGCGTGTATGCGGCGAGCAAGGCGGCGTTGCACGCATTCGCACGCGGATGGCTCAACGAGCTGAAGGGCAGGAATATCCGGGTGAACGTGCTGCACCCGGGGCCGATCGCCACACCGATGCAGGACCAAGTTCTCGACGAAGAGGGGAAGCGGATGTTCGAATCCCTGATCCCGCGAGGAAAGATGGGGCGTCCCGAGGAAATTGCGACGGCCGCGCTGTTTCTTGCTTCAGATGATTCGAGCTTCGTGAATGGGCTGGAGTTGTCTGTCGACGGAGGCTTCTCGGCCATCTGAATGGCGCCGGCCGCCACGCGGCGAAGCGGACAATCCAGCGCCGTTGAAGGACCGGGAATCAACATCAACTCGGATCGGAGAAGCGTTATGAGCTACGCGATTGTAGGATTCGGTAAGATTGGCCAGGCCCTCGCCCACACCTTCGCCCGTAGAAACATCGACGTGACCGTCGCGAGCCGCCGGCCGCCCGAGGCGTTGGCGCCGCAGGCTCGGGCGATCGGACCCACGGTCGTCGCCGAGTCGCTGCGGGAAGCACTCGAGGCCGACACAATCATCTTGACGGTCCCGTTCGGGGAGCATCGCGAGGTCGCAAAGGCCCTCCCGAGCTGGGAAGGCAAGACGGTCATCGACACGATGAACGCGTTTCCAGTCCCTGAAGAGCTGGACGATCTCCCGTCCTCCGCCTTCGTCGCGAAGGCGTTCACCAGCGCCAAGCTCGTCAAAGCGTTCAATCACCTAATTGCGGCCACCCTGGCTGCCGATCCGATCGTCGAGGGCGGGCATCGGGTCGTCTTTCTATCGAGCGACGACGAGGACGCGATCGCTCCCGTGGCGGTCTTGGCCAAACAACTCGGGTTCGCACCCGTCAACTTAGGAAAACTCAACGAAGGTGGCGCGCTGGTACAGGCACGCGGCCGCACTTGGGGCAAGCTGATCTTCGAGGACTTGTTCAAGAAGGAGCAATAATCGACTGCTATCGATGGCCTAGGATTCGCTCGAGTGTCCTCTGCTGTCCGATACTACTCCGTGGCACTCCCCCGTCACTCCCACTCGATTCTCTCAACGTATCGTAATGCGCTGATTTATCAGTGCAAATTTTTTCTGACGGTGCCCGAAATCCGAACAACGAGCCGTCAAAATTTTTCGCTTATGATTTCAAAGGAAAATTCGCGCGATTCGAATTCAGCGACGTTTCAGCGTCTATCGACAACGATCGATCGATTTTTCGCGCGATCGACCATGTAGCGCGCTTATGCGCCGGTGCGAGAAAAGTCCGTCAGCACTCTTAGCACAGCACGTTCGTGCTCGCCATGCTCGCTGTCTCCCCTCTTCAAGGCCACTTCGTTGAGCTCGATATCTTGATGGAAGGCGAACGAGCGGATAGACAAATGCCTCTGGCTGCGGCGGTGTGGAAGGACACATGGCCAGCAAAGGCCCGAGATGGTGACGAGAAGGCAGCAGCGTAATGGCTCGGTGCACTAAGCCCATCCAATAGCCGGTTTCGAGTCCGGCCCGCAGCATCGGCCTCGACTCAGGCTGCCCCAGGCTGCATGCCAGGATATTCAATCCGAAGCCAGTGTTCGGCTGCCTGCCGAAAAGGTGCTCGCGCATCGTCAATTGCAGTTTTCACTCCCGCAAGTTGGGACAAATCAGCGGCTACAAATCGGTAGCCGACCCCTATGCGCAGGAACAAGAAGTGGAGGAGGTCCGACAAGAGACGTCCCTCGTGCGCAAGGTGAATTGAATCGCGACGCTCGACCGAGCGCCGGTCACGCTCAAGCGCGATCGAGGCGCCGACCATGTCGACATGCTGTACATGACTCGCCATTGAATAACCGTGTGCAAGCGCACCCAGGCCGCTGAAATAGGGATCACCGGAACGCGAGAGCTCGCCGATCAAGCCGGCGAAGCTCCAGCGCGTTTCCAAGTTTCTCCGCGCCACCTTATCGTTGCGGGCTGAAAGTTCTGCCAGCTCGCGATCGGACAACAGCAGGTCCCGGATCGGACGCCATTGCGGTGCATCGGGATCCGAAACGGCCGCGAGCAGGCCTGCGGCTTTCCGATGATCCTTGAGCAACGCGATCTCGAAGAGCTGGTCGGCATATTCGCTGTGCCTGGCAGCGAAAGTCTCCCGCGCCTGGAGAAGATACGCCAGCTTCAGAGAACCCTCGAGCGCGGATCGGACCAGGACCTCCGCATCCCAAAGCTGGCCGTAAGCACAGAGCAGGAAGGCGCTCTCGGAAGCTCGGGCGGTGGCCGTCAGGAGGAACGAGACCGTTTGCCGCTCGCGAGGTTGCCACCCGGCATAAGTGGACACGGGCGTCATCTTTGGGAGCAAACTCCGCGTAGCCATGAGCGCTCGCTCAGCCCATTCGCGCTGCGTTGCTTGTAGTTCTTCACTATACATCAATCCTTGACTCCCTGCGGTCGACGACGACCAAGAGCCGCCTCGTTTATTTGGGGAACGCGACTACTGGGACCCGACCTGTTGTGGAGCGCGAAGTTGCAACGCGTCCTCAAGGGACATTCCTCGCATGTGGGTGAACGACCGCAGTGTCGCGCGGCGAGATCGAGAATAGCCCGATTAATCCGAGCGGGCTCACGTGATCGCACCAGCAGCCGCGCGAGGCCTTGTAGGCGCGGGTCATAACGAATATCGACGAGGCGACGGGGCTCAAAGACGCGATCAAGAACACGCGCCATGTTCGAGTCGAGGAGAGGCTCAGGGCGCCCCTGAGCGAACAACAGCACTGCGCTCGCAACATACTGGCCAATGGCTGGCAATATTTCGAGCTCACCGCGCGAATCCGGAAAATCCCCCCTACGCGCAACCATCTCCGCTGCAAGCGCCTTTAGCGCGATCGCACGCCGCCGCCACAAACCGATCGGACGAAGAATGCTCTCAAGAAATTCGTCTGGCGCAGAGTCGATATCATCCCAGCTTCTAAACTGTTCAAAGAACGCGCCGAAGAAGCGGCCAACCGTCGACGCTTGCGTCCGCTGGAGCAACACCTCTGCCACAACCTGCTGAAACACCCCCGCATCCTGTGATCGCCATGGAAATTGGCGGCCGTGCTGCTCATACCAAGCCAGGAGCCGCCGACGACACCAGCGAGCCTTGTCAAGCGTCGGCCTGTCGAACACGACAGGAGGCGGACTAGTCCTACTCCGTCTCGTCGAGGCCCGTGAAGATCCGGCTCGTGCCACCATGCTGCGTTACTCGCGGGCGCACCTGCACCAATCGGGGGCGCGCGAACAAGTTTCGTTGTGACGGGATCGACTGGACATAACATGTTCCCGGTGCGAGCTGTTGGAGCGGTAGGTCGGAGAATTCAGGCGCAAATCGAACCAGGTCAGTTACATTGTCGCGAGTCCCCAGGCTGAAGACAAACCTGGTTGTTATAAAACGTCTTATCTGCAGGGGAATCGAGCCGACATCCTGCGTCGCAAAGACATATGATGTTCCCTCGTGGCGCATGAGACGAATCCGCGCCTCGATCTTCTCGCCGAAGGCCTCGCTCATGTACTCATGCGCCTCGTCGAATACGACGAGCTTGTTGAACCCGCCCTGTACTCGGCTGATGTGGTTCGAGCACACCAGGAAGAAGCGAAGGGCATCGTCCTTGTTAAATAACGGCTGTCGTAGATCGAAAATCACCGCACGGCCCGGCCGGAGGATCTCGCTAAATCGCAAGCCTCGCTCCGCGGACAGGTAACGTCGTATGAAATCGAGCCTAAGCTGGGCTGCCGATTGGCTTGACCGGTTGAGCGTGTTGGCAATGCTTCGCTCGAGGCTCTCGAGGCTGACATCGCCGGCAGCCTGCAAGTCCATCAGGGTGTTCCTGATCGCCCGGGCAAAGACGGCGTTGCTCCCCGGCTCGCCCATCAGTAGCTCCCAATCCTCCACGCCCAGCGTGGATGGGTCGAAGAATAGTTCCGAAGCAGGCAGTCCCCCGTATTCGGCGACGCGCTCAGGGGTCAGTTGCCCGGGTAAGCAGAGGATATGGATGTCATCGACGCCGCGCGGCGATGCTTGGTACATTCGCTCCAGCCGCTCGCGGTCGCTCTGGTCAGGATTCGGATGCGCAAAAGAGCTCAGCTCGAACCGGTCTGCTGAGTGCCGCCGGTAGTTGAAGATGACTACCGCGAGCGGTGCTGGCAGCGAGTTGATACCCGGTATCGGAACGAGGGCTGACTCCACGAGCGTGCCAAGAAGATAGCTCTTGCCAGAGCCCATGTACCCGAAGACGCCGATCGCCTTGGGATTGTCTAGATCAAGCGCCACTTGGTCGTTCGTGCCGACCATGTTGCCCAGCAGGCAGAACCGAGTAGCCGGCTCAGCCCAGCCGACGTAGGCCGCTGGCGGCGGGAGGCGAACAGGCGCAGCCACGGATGGCGGAGTGTCCTGCGGAGCACCGACCCCCGCGCCCGATGGGGTGGAAGGAACGTCACCAGCCCCAGTTCCTGGCGCTGGTGCTGATGCGGAGCCTTGCTCCTCGCCGGGTGGAATAGCCGATGCCCCGTCCTCTCCTGGGCCGGTCTCCGGCGGTGTGCCACCTTCATCCCCGCCTGTGGCGGGATGGGCGGGTCCACTCATCGTATCTGGCGTTAGCCCGAGCATTGCTGACAGCGCGGCTGTGACATCTGTCTCGGCGGCAGGTGGGATGCTCGCTCTTTCCACGAACATCGCGCGCATCGCTTCGTCGATGGCACTTCTCAGCGCCGAATCGTCGGGCCCTATCCCATTCCCCGCCCACCAGGTACCAGGTACCGCGGCCGGGTCTATGAAAACTTCGTAGCTCTCATCTTGACCAGCGCGAACGATGCACGCTGCTCCGCTTGTCGTGATCTAGCCCGGGGCAAACCACAGCAGCAAGGCGGGTCCAGCATCCACCGCCACGCGGCCCTGCACGATGTGCCGCAGGACGGTTGCCCTCGCGATGGGATCCACCGGCTCGTCAGCGAAGCTCAGCGCGAGGTCGACAAGCGTTGCACAAGCTTGCCTACGGACGACGGCAACAACTGGATCTTGGACGACGTCCGGCGTGGTATTTACAGCCGCAGCCAAGGCGCGAACGAGCGTCGCCGCGTCCCTGAGTTGCTCTCTCGCTCGCTTGAGCTCCGGATCATTATCTGGCGGTAACGGGCTCGGCGCTTGAGGTTGGCCATGGTGTTTTATCTCGACCGGCACGATGCCAATCCGGACCGCGTCACCTTCGATTCTAACCTTGAAAACCAGGAGGTCCGCCCTGCGGCGGGGTGACTCTCCCGCAATGCCGGACAAGATCGGCGCAACCGGATCAATCGGCAAAAGCCCGGCAAAGGTATCGTTGCGGAGTGTGACCCAGCCTTGGGGCTGCATGTGCCCGGCCGGAGGCAAGAGGGCCCGGGTAGCATAGAAATGACCAGCGGCCGCGCTCTCCTGGGTCCCGCCCGCTGCTTGCAAGGACGCCAAGCCAATCCCTCGGCGTCCTAGCTCGGTTATCATTTCCTGCGCGGCCGCCTCGGCCAAGCCTTGGCGACTCGCTAGGCCCTTTATCAACGACGCAGGAACGCGTGCCACGACATAGTGAGCCCGCTTTGCAAGCTCGTCTCGATCTCCCTGCCCATCGGCAAGCCATGATGGTCGCCATTCCCAGAGCATGTGGTCTGCGTGGCCACCGGCCCTGATAGTGCCCGACAGTAGGGCCGGGTCAATGTTGAGGGTGCCCAGCACCTCCCAGCGTGCACCGCTACCGATACCGAGCGCGTTCGCCTGGGGTGCGACACGGAGAGCCGAATTCCCGTTCGGCAGCGAATGTTCGATCGTTGCCAACAGGCGCGAGAGGCCCAAGACGTCATCGCCAAGGTGTCCGGCATATTGCTGGTCGAGGATCTGGTCCGCGATCGCGGGGACCGAGAAACGCCGGAGCGGCAACGGCGCGAGCACGCCAGTCGCGATGGCGTCGACAACGCCCATGTGGGCACTAGCGTTTTCGATTAGCGCAATGTCGGAAGCAGATGGCGCGGACTCCGCCGGATATCGGCGCCACTCGAAAGGTCGATCCCGCCAATCCGCGTCGCGTTGTATAAGCAATCGGTCGCGCGAAGGCGGTGCACCGAGCCTGTTTTCAGAGTCCCAAATGCGTGTCGCGCCACCGAGCAGGGAAACTTCGCGTACTGCCGCCCCTCCGACCGCCTGGACCAGGGCATCGTCGATTTCGCGGGCTCGCGGTGCCGGCGATACGGACCGGACGTCAACCTCCAACGAGTTCAGGTAGGGATGGATGGCCAGATAGTCCGTGATCGCCTGATCAACTACCTTTTCGTTGATTCCGCTGGGGCCACCCCAGGGCAGCTCGAGGCCAGCAGCGAGCCTTGGCACGCGCACTAGGCCGTCGTTCCCCAGGACGCCCAACGCGCTCCACGTCGCGAAATCCGCATCCTCTCCCGGATCGAGCGGCAAGGCGACCATGGGGACCGCCTGACCCGTGACTGAGACGGTCATCCCCGTCAGGGGGAGGTTCCACCCCTCGGCGAGGCCCAGGAGTGCGCGGTTAACACTCGAGCTTTGCGCGAGCCGAGCGACAGAAAATGCCCAGGCAAGTCGCACGGGATGAAGCGGCGAGAGGAAGACCGCTTGGACTCGTCCCAGGTTCGCACCCGGTGCATCGTCCACCACGACGATCGAAAAAGGATAGCTCGCCCAGAACGCGTCTGCGGCGGAGAGGGTCTTGGCTTGCGCAACCAGGTCGGAGTGTGCGTCGACAAGCGCACGCACAACTGGGCCCGGCAATTCACCGGGGTTCGTCGCCGAGAGCCAAATCTCCTCGCCACCGCCCCGAACGCCGAGGTGATCGAGAACCGCGTGCGATGCGGTTACGAATGTTCGCCACGCGGCACCTGCCGTGAGCGCACCACTTGGAGCATTTCGAATCCCAGGCAACTGGAAGCTTGAGGGAAAGTTGGCTAGGACGGTCGGCGCGGTGCCGGCGATTGCCGGCCATTCGACTACGGAGTGATTGCTCCCCAGCACGTACTGAAACAAGCTGTCGGGCAGCCCGCCAGTTGAATTCCGGACGGCGTTGACCACGATACCTTGGAAACGACCTAGGACGCTGGCGCGGGCATTCGAAGATGGAGGCTTTCGTCCCGCGCCGGCATTCCGAATCGCTGCAACGAGGCCTGACGTTACCGACCGCGAACGCTGCTTGACCTTGACAACCGCTATTACGCCCGCTGTCGAGCCTGTGACTTGGTCGCCATCGTCTAGCCGGGTGTCAACCTGCTGCAGTCCATTTACCGCGGTGAAAGCCCGGCCGTTAACATCCATGGCTGCCTCGGCGGAAAACGAGCCGCCGTCTACGACCCGGCCGTCGTAGCCGATCAAGGTGTACGATCCTTCCTCGACGAGGAGCAGGTCCGGCGTCGAGCCTGCATTCCACGCCGAGTCGCTAGGTCCACGCTCAAACGTGTCCCCGCGATCAGGCGCGACGACTAGCTTCCCGCGGCTTCCGTCGTAGGCAAGCAATGTCAGTGAGAAGCAGGACGGCACGATGATCTCGATCGAGTGATCTACTGGCCGCGCTTCGCCCCACCCAGCCCCCGTCCCGTCGCGGGCGGACGCGACGAGGCGCAGCGTGCGAACAGGATGCCAGGAACCCGAACCAGCGCCCCCGCTATCGACCGCTGCCGAGTAGATGACTGTGCTGTCGAATTCGATCTCCAATTGCTCGCCCGGAGCCACGCGGAGCGCGCGGATGTCCGCTTTCACGCCGGTACCCGAAACCGACAGTTTCACACTATCCGGATCAATCGCGGTCGCCCCGTGGGCACCTTGAGCTGGCAATGAGTGAGTGACGTGAAGCGATGTCCATGGCTCCCGGAGGCGCAGTGACACCGCACTCAGCGAGACTGTTATTCGACGCTTTCTGGCAGAAGTCTCTTCCGAGACGCTGCCGCTGCGCGTCTGCAGGACCAGCGCAGCTTCCCTACCGGGCAATGTAGTCAGCACCGCGCACGACGGATTGCTGGCAATGCCGCGAGCCTGACGCAGTGCTGCCCGCGCGCACTCAAGCTGATAGGTATTGACCCCCCACCACGCCGGCACCGGCGCGATCGGAAAGACGGGCGGGCTGCTCGTAAGAAGAGTTGGAGAAGGGGCACGGGCAAACACCCTTCGTCCAACGACCGGCGCGGGGGTTTCGGGTGACACGATAAGTGCGCCCGACCAGTCGAGCCCGCGCCAAGGCGTAGGCTTCTGAGCACCGGGCACTTGGAGATCCAATGCCATCAGGAGTGTCTCGATCCCGCCGCGCGGGATCACGAACTCATCGACGACCTGTTGCCACCAACGCGCAAGCCGCGGTGCGTCATCCTGAAGCCGTTCCGTCGGGCTTAGCAGAAAAGGATTATCGGTATCATTTTCGCGCGCCGGGACCGGGATGCCGGCAAGCCGTAACAGCTCCCATGCGTGACGCTCTTCTGGGGCTGACGGTAGGCCTTTGATGCCCTGTTCGAGGTCTGACCATGTGAGTGCCCAGTGCTCCAGGAACCGATCGCTCCAGTGCTCCGTTGCGGTGCTGCCGGCTTGCTCGAATGCGGCTACAAGCAGCTCCGCAAGCCAAGAGGCGGTTTCCTTGAATGCCTCGAATGCCGGTCCCCCAGGCGGAAGCGAGAGTCCCCGCCACAGCTCGTTGACGCACAGGCCTGAAAGCAGGTCGGTGGAGCATTCGCCTCCGCCAGTGCCAGGAAACCGAGCCGAGATAAATGGCCGAACCACGTCCCGAAATGATGTATCCGGGTCGCGCTCGCTGCGCCTCCACACGAATACCCTGTCTTCAGCGGTTCGCCATCCGAGGACGTCGGCCCAGCTTACTTGCACGACGCCACCTGGCACGGTTGCCCGCTCGCCGACCAAGACCGCACGTGCTGCCGCGACCGCGTTGCATGAAGCAACGAGGTCGTACATCTCTGCTTCCAGCGCAAGCGGCAGCTCGACCGAGTACAGCCCTTTGAGGGTAGCAAGGTGAGCTGCTATCGCGCGTCCAACGAGTCCCATGCTATTCAGCCTTGCCCATCTAGAACGCCGATCGAATTACAAGTGCGTTGTCGGCGTCAGGGCTATCAGTGCTCAGGCCCGCCTCTTCGAGCAATCGGACGAGCACCGATCGTTCGTTGCGGATACCGAGTGACGCCAGGTCGTCGACCAGCTCCCCAAGGGTACAGTGTCCGCGCGGTCGACCAGCGAGCAGGCTGCAAACGACGACCAGCCACTCAGGACCAGGCTCGAACCAGAAATTCCGCTGGTTGCTGCGCGCGAGGTAATAGAAGTCGGCCTGGTCCGCCGTGTCGTCATCGGATGTCCTCGGAATAAGCAGGTATCGCACGAATTCTCGGGTGTTCTTGGCCGTGTTGGCCTCGGGTTCAAGCCGAACTTCTAGGGCCGCGGCACCCTGGGTCGAAAACTCACCAATCCACGTGGCAAGCCGAGCAGGAAGAGTCCCCGCCTGGACGGTGGAGAGGTCGAGATCCTGCGGCTGGTCTGCGAGCGCGTCCTCAAGCGCCTGTCGAGCCTTGTTGCCCTGCATGAGGAGCGCCTCGAGCGCCGGCCAAGCGTTCTTTTCCGAGGGAGGAACATTGACCGGCTCGATTGATGCCAGCCGTGCGCCGTCCTGTATGAAGCTGGTGACGGCCGAGACAGCGGCAGCAGCCTCGCTTGAGTTTTGTCGGCTCTCGATCGCGGCTCGGTGAAGAAGGCGGAAGAACTCGGCTTCCCAAAGGTAGGCAAACGCTAGCCCGGTCCGAAGCAGGCACAGCGACCAGTCGGTGAAGCGCCGGGCTGGCAGGGCATTGCGCCAGTTGTTTGCGGGATCACAGAGATTCGACCACTTCGTCCAGAACCACCGGAACGGGGTAAACCGGGCAGTGGCCAACGGATGCGCCGGGCCAACCACGGGAAGAATCGGCCCGATGGCCGGCCAAGCCCGCCAATGCTCCACGCCAGTTCCGAGCTCGTCCCACACGTGCCGCGCCATGGCCTGCAGCGTGTTGGCCATCAGTCGGTTCAAGGCATCACCCGGAGGTTCCGTGCGAAGCAAATTGAGAAGGGTCGACGCAACGTGCCCCTCGCCCGACGAGCCGCCGAGCCATCCAACGACCTCGATCGCGCGCGCTTGGTTTGCGGGGCTGTCCTTGTTGACCATGCCGTGCAGTGTCTGCAGGCTGACGACATCGGGCGTGATAGGTACGCATGCTAGGGACTTGTCGCCCCTTGCGCGTGGCGCGAGAAGCGAGTCGAGAACCACTGACATCGGGTTTAGCCCCGGCGGCACGCGGTCAATCAACCCCGCCAACGGGGTCCCGAGTGCGATCGAGTAGGTCTCCAGCGCCTTGGGCGACCCACCGTGCGTCTTCCGCGCTACGAGCCTTCGCGGGTCGTGGCCTGCTGGAACTTGGGCACGCGCCAGGTCGTCGAAGTACCCCTCGGTCGCGTTATCTCCGTTAAGACTCGACCCTCGGGACCTCCAGAAAAGATCGGTAAGCAGGGCCTCGGTCTGCTTCGCGTATTCTGGCCGCGGTAGAGGGAGGAGCTGGTTGACCAGCCAACTTCCGGTCATCGCCGACCTCCGCTCCGCGACTGCAACCGGAAAGGACTTGCTCCGGACGCCTGCGGCACGATTTCCCACGCCTGTCCTGCGGCATCAGAAAACAGCAGCCGTGCGCTCGCGAGATACCGCCCGCTGACAAGCGCAGCGCGCGCTCGTTCGATCCGCGCAAATGCCGCTTCGCCGATTTCGGTGAACGACCCCGACGGACCGTCAACGTTGAGCAGCGCTTCCCGGGCTATCCGCAGGTCAATCGGAAGCTTCGCCACGGTTTCTGCCGTGCCGCCTTGCACGGCTGCCAGCCGCAACTCCGCTGAAAGCGTGTCCCCGTCGGCGACGAGTTCCAGTCGAAGGTCCCGCTCGAGCAGTGACACGGCCACGCAATTTGCGGGCAGAGAGCTTCCTAGCTCCATCGTGCGCGGGCGGAATGGCGCCAGATTGAGCTCGGCATGGCTAGGAAGCACGAGATTGTTTAGCCCCAACCGAAGATCGCCAGAAGGCCTGCTGCCAAGAGCGGCTTGATGCTCACTCAACCAGCTCTGGATTACGGTCTTGTACGGCAACCAGCCCAACGCGAGGCCCGCCTGTCGCAACAGCAATACCGCGCGCCATTTTCGTAGGAGCTGGGCACGGCCCGAGGCTTCGCGACCCCGGCCAAGTTCCGCGATCACCTCTCCCGGGACCACAGCATCCAGTTGCCGCTCGATTTCGGAGCTTGCCGCATCGTTCCATCCTTCAAGGCCTTGGATTTCATTCGCCGGCGGCGAGACATCCATGGCCTCAACGATGTCCAAGATTGTCGCGCGCAGTCCGCCCCACGAGTCGGTGTCGCGCGCCGGATCGATCAGGTTAAAGGCCTGCTCGAAGGCGCGCACGCGCGGCGCGTCATGGACAGCCCGCATCGTGGATGCCACGACGCGGTATGCGCGCGGCTCGGTGAGAGGCCTTCTCTTCGGCCAAGCTGCGGCATCGGTGATTGGAAACAGGTTGGCGTAGATTCGATGGCTCGCAAGTTCAGCGACACTTTGGGCGTTTCCATTGCGCGCGTCGCGAACTGTGCGTTCAACCCACCGGCAAGGATGTTCATCCGTGAGCCAGCTCTGCGCAGGAGTGCCGATGAATGCTAGCCCCAAGTGGCCCAGCAAGTCGCGATAGGTCAAACGGCGCCCTCCAGCGAGCTCGGCCGCCCGAAGTGCGTCGAGGAATCGCTCGCGGAGCTGCTGCTCGCGAAGCCACCGTGCATTCTGTGCAAATGGGCATGACTCATAGGCCTCGCACAGGGAGCCGGAGCCATTCTCGCGACAGCCAGCGCCGTCCCAGCGCGCCGTGTCGGCTATCTGCCCAGTGATGCCGCCGGCAATCGTGCCAGAGCGCGGCTCCGCATCGTCTGACAACCCTCCCAATGGCTCGTATGGAGCGGGGATAGGCGGCGAAGTGGAGAAATCTACTGATCGACCATCATGCCCAGGCGTCGGTTCGAGCAGTGATAACGTATCAAGGAAGACCGCGTGCACGATGATGTCGCGCGTCACGCCGTGGTCTGTAACTCTGACGGCGAGTTGCCCATAGTACGGCGATGCAGCAGTCAGCGGTACAGTCGTCTGCACGCGAACAGATGACTCGCCGAGCGTTGCCCTTGGATCAGCCAGCCAGCGAATGATTGCAGCAGCCGCCAATGTTGGCGGCTCCGCGCTCGCCAGGTTATCGAGAACTCGGCATTCTTCCACGAGAATACCGCGGTTCACGTTGGCGAACATGACGAGCGCCGAGGCCGCGTTGAAGAGGTGCTGAACACCGTCGCGGAGATCGAGAAACAACGAGCCTGTGCGTCGATCGCCGTGGGCGTCCTGCCTCGGAACAGAGGCGTCATTCACAAACGAGATATCGAGGCCCGGAACAACGACTGCTCCTTGGAGCGGCCACGTCGGTGGAACTGTTCTCGGCACCGGTTGCCCACTGGACCGCAGCGGCAACTCGACTTGAAGGGCACCTGCCAAGTCGCGCAGCGCCTCGGATTTCCCGTTGCCCGGGCCACCAACCAGGAAGCACCATTCCAGGGGAGGACCACTTGGTGATGGTGCCCAGTCGGCATAGACCTCAACGAGCCGATCAAGCACGTCCTGGACGCCAGCCGGAAATCTGCCCTTGACGTGCAGCGAAGCTGCAGGCCCTGCCGGTTCTCGACCTGGCACCGAGACCGTGCCACCCTGGCCGTAGGAGTGCCGAAGCAAATATCCGACCACTGGATTGGTGCAGTAAGCCACGTCAGGCCGCCTCGCTCCTCCTGGTTACCGCCGGTTTTTGACACGAGGCTAGCGCGGCACTGAGCACCGTTCCGAATAGCTCGGCCAGCAGCGGCGGCACCGCGTTCGCTACCTGCGTGAACCGGGGTACCTCGCGCGCACGTCGATCACCCCCTGTTGTGTACTTTCCCTTAAAGACAAACCAATCGGGGAAAGTCTGCAATCGCGCGTTCTCTCGCACTGTCAGAGTCCGAGGTTCGGCGTAGTGAAGAAGATCGTCGGGCAGGCTGGTTATCGTCGGCGCGGGCGTGTCGGGATTTAAGACCCGTAGGGTGGACTTACCAACGCCAAATTCCTTCCTCTGCTCGGCATTAAGCTGAATGCCAAGACGATCACGCTTTGTCATCGCAGCAATGATGCGCGCAAACCGACGAGCGATGTCTGGCCGATGCCGTGCCAGACGCGTGTCTGACGGCATCCCAGAGAAGCCATCGCGCATTGCCTTTTGGTAGTCCGATAGCGGTCCCTTGTATCCAATAGATTTGAACCTCGGCGCCCCATCACCATCGGTCAGGCCATTACGCCGAATTTCCAGGTCTGAGATCGCCTGCCTGGCCGTCGTTCGGGGCTTAAGCCCCCTTTCCGAGAGGAACGCCTGCTTACATTGGTCGAGTTGCTCAAATGGATGCTCGATATCGGCTTCCTGGAAGGCCGTCTTCCGATAGCCGATGAGTATAAAGCGTGGTCGGCTTTGCGGGATACCGTACTCCGAGCAGCGAACGATTGACCTGAAAACGTGGTAGCTTTTCGCCAATGCCTGTTCGATCGCTTCTGCGTAGGATTCGCGCTCTCCCGGGCCACCCCGATCCGCTTTTTTGCCAACTGCTTCAGCCTCGCCGAACGGATAGGTAATCCCCTCCACGTTCTCGAGCAAAATCATCCGCGGTTGCAGCAGTTCAACGAGAGATACGTAGTCGCGGAATAGCTGGTTTCTCGGATCGTGTGGCTTGCGGCGACCCGCAGACGAAAAACCCTGGCACGGCGGTCCTCCGGCCAACAAGTCGACCGAGCCGCGCATACTCTTGAGCTTACTAACATGCGTTTTCAGCAGCGCGCTTACATCGCACGACTCTTTTGGCAACCACTCCGGCCACTCGAATTGGTACCGCGAGTCGGATTGAAGGAAATTGGCTTCGAGGGTTGCGAAGGCGAAGGCGTCCTTCTCTACGGCAAAGACGCCGCGCCAGCCAGCGCGCATGAGCCCAAGCGTCAAGCCACCGCAACCTGCAAACACGTCGACGAAAGTTGGTGCGCGGTCGGAAGCCAGCGGGGCCCCTAGAGCCACGAGATCATTGCTGCGCAAGAGCGGCTCCCCCGATAGACGGCGGTGGGCCGCAGCAATCGTCGATGAAGTCAACCATCTGCAGGCGTAGCTCCAATCACGGTCATCCTCTTTACCTCCCTCCCGCGCGGTTGCGGTCTGCCCCTGGAACGGCGAGCCCCAGCTCCTCGGCCATGGTGACCAGCCGGCGACGCTGTGCTTTTACGGGGCGGTGCTTTCCATTCTCCCAGCCGTTCATGGTTCCGACGGTGACGTCGAGATCCCGGGCAAGCTCTTCCTGGGTTTGTCCGCGGGATTGGCGGATCAGCCTCACGAGTGCTGCGAAATCGATGTCCGTCATCACGGCGACCTCCGACATCGCCTATGACGTTATATACGATTTTGGGAGTCAGCCTATCACGAAAGAATAGAACATATCAAGAACTCGCGTCCAGAATGCGTCCCTCCTGGGGGAGCTCGCCGACGCGGGGAATCCTTCTCTCCAGTAGAATAATTGTAATCTTCGTGCTACATAAACCCTGTCTTGGTAGCTTGAAGACTGCAAATGCCGACGCCACACCATCCCCCCGCCGCTGTGCGGCGCGCCCTGCGCAAGCTGGGCGCGGACATCCACGACGCCCGTCGTCGCCGGCGGCTGCCTATGGCGGTCGTGGCCGAGCGCGCGTTCACGTCTCGCTCGACCCTGCAAAAGGTCGAAGCGGGCGACGCTAATGTCAGCGTCGGCATCTATGCCGCCGTCCTGCAAGCGTTGGGCCTACTCGATGGCCTCGGCGAGATCGCCGACATCAGCCGCGACAGCGTCGGCCAGGCCCTGGCCAGCGCGGAGCTGCCGAAACGCGTCCGACTCAAGCGCACATCGGCGCCGACCGATCATGGCTGATATCGAAGTCCATATCGACCTCGAAGGACGCACGCGTCCGGTTGGCCTGGCCCGCAGCAACAAGGTGCGGGGCAATGAGACCGTGGTGTTCGAGTATGCGCCGGAATGGCTCGCCGATCCGGATCGCTTCTCGATCGAGCCTGCCCTCGCGTTGACCCGCGGCGGCTTCGCACCGCCGGCCGGACAGGCCATCTTTGGGTCCATCGGCGACTCCGCCCCCGACACCTGGGGTCGCCGCCTCATGCAGCGCGCCGAACGGCGCCTCGCCGAGCGCGAAGGCCGCGCGATCCGGACTCTCGCCGAAAGCGACTATCTTCTCGGCGTCGCCGATGAGACCCGCCTTGGCGCGCTCCGCTTCCGCTGGGCGGGCGAAGAGGCGTTTCAAGCGCCGCTCCGCGCAGGCGTGCCTGCCCTGATCGAGCTCGGACGCCTCCTTGCCGTGACAGAGCGCGTCCTGCGCGATGAGGAGACCGATGAGGATCTCCAGATCATCTTCGCGCCAGGATCATCGCTTGGCGGTGCGCGTCCCAAGGCATCCGTCATCGATCAGCACGGCCGCCTCTCGATCGCGAAGTTCCCCAAGGAAACCGACGACTACAGCATGGAGACCTGGGAGGAGATTGCATTGCGCCTCGCCGGGCGGGCGGGCATCGCCACGCCTACCCATGAACTGCTGCAGGTCGGCGGAAAGGCGGTGATGCTGTCGCGGCGCTTCGACCGCGATGGGGCAATCCGTATCCCGTTCCTCTCCGCAATGGCGATGACGGGGTCGAAAGATGGCGAGCACGGTAGCTATCCTGAGATCGTCGATGCGCTCACGCGGCACGGGGCTCAAGCGAAGACCGACGCCCAGGCGCTTTACCGCCGCGTCGTCTTCAATGTGCTGATCTCGAACGTCGACGATCACCTGCGCAATCACGGCTTCCTGTGGCTCGGCAAGAAGGGCTGGTCGCTCTCCCCAGTCTTTGATCTCAACCCCGTGCCGACCGACCTCAAGGCTCGCGTGCTCACCACGAACATCGATCTGGATGAAGGCACCTGCTCGATCGACCTTCTCGAGGCCGCCTCGGACTACTTCGGCCTCGGCCTCGCAGCGGCGCGCGGCATCATCAAGGAAGTTGCGGTCGTGACAGCGACCTGGCGGGAGACCGCGAAGGAGGCCGGCGCCCGCCCCGCCGAGATCACCCGCGTGGCCAGCGCCTTTGAGCACGACGACCTCAAGCGGGCGCTGGCACTGTGACGCGCACCTTCATCCATAGCTTCGATCCTGCATCCGCGAGCCCTGTCGCCGGCCCGTCCGTCGACCTCGAGGTTTCCGAGATCGAAGATGGGGGCATCCGAGAGGTGCTTCAGACCCCCGGCGCTGCTTATGGCGCATGGTCTATTCTGGATGCTCTGCTCGCCGCGACCGGTCCGGGCACGCCCTTCATCTTCAAGGAGCCTCTGGGACAAGCGCGCGAGGTGAAGGTCGCGCTGTCGGGCCTGTTCGGGCGCTTCGTGGCCCCCGCCTATCTCGAGCGCTATCTCGATCTTTCCATCTTCGCCCATCTCACGAGCCGATCGCTGCTCCTTGATGGGCGGCGGCGCATCGACATCGTCCGCCGCTCCCGTGGCGATCTGCCGGACTGGGTGGCCTGCGCCGCCGACTTGACCTCCCTGACCGTGGCTGAAGCCAAAGGCTGTCATGACCCAGGTGGTCCCGACAAAGCGCTCGCCAGGGGATGGACGCAGGCCCAGCGCATCGACGTGACGGCCAGAGGACGGAAGGTCACGATCAAGCGCGTCGCGATCGCCACGCGCTGGGGCGCCGCGCTAAATGGACCGGCGCAAGCATACCTGTCGGTCCGTGACCCGGTCGACGAAGGCGAAGCGATCGCCCCGGAGGACAAGGACGTCCTCTTCGTCGGACTCCTTCGCCACCACATCGCCAACTTGATCGACCCGCTCGGCCATGCCGAGCTCGCCGACGCGCTTCGGCGCCTTGCCCGCGAGCGCTTCCAGCCCAGGCTTCAGCGCGATGCCGCGAGCGCCCGCGCCCTCCTGGATGCCGCGCCCGTGCGGGAAGTGGACGGCACCAGCGCCATTGACGGGCTCGTGGGTGGAATCGTGACGCGAGCGGGACCGCTGACTGACGCGACCGCGAATCCCGCCGATCAAGATGTGCTTGCCCGCCTCAATCTGCGCCCGGTCTTCGTCGGCATAGAGCGCGAGCTCATCGACGCGGCGATCGAGGGTGAGGCCAAGACAGTGCGTGATCGACTGGCCGCCGCCATCAAGCACGATGAATTCGCGCGTCCCGATCGCGCCGGGGGATGGGTGATCCCGCTTGGTGCAGGTCGTCGCATCATCGGAAGCGCATAGAGACATTCAGCGGCCATGGCGCCGCCAAGCGGGATACGATTGTTTGATTTTGTTGCCGCTGTCGTAGCTCAATTACGATAATTCATCCTTTCTCAAATGGGGAAAGCCTTCCCCTGCGGCCGAGCCTGTAGTCTCGGCCGACTCCTTCTGCGGGGAAACCCCGCAACGCCCCAAGAGTGAGAGTGCAGACCGGGTTTTCCGTGACGGGTTGAGGGCTGGGAGAGAGGCTCCTGGCGCCCGTCGCGGAGATCCGCGATGTCCAGAGACGCCGCTCGCGCTCGGTCCGGGGCCAGCCGGACGAGCCTCTACGATGAAATCACCACCAAAATCATTGCCGAGCTGGAGGCCGGCCGCGTGCCTTGGGTGCAGCCTTGGGGCACGGCGGCGGCGAAGGCGCCGCTCGCCATGCCGAAGAACGCCAGCACCGGCCGGTTCTATTCGGGGATCAACGTGCTGATCCTCTGGGGTTCGGTGATCGAGCACGGCTTCCCGGTCCAGGGCTGGCTGACGTTTCGCCAGGCCCTCAGCCTCGGCGGCAACGTCCGTAAGGGTGAGCACGGCACGACAGTCGTCTACGCCGATCGCTTCATTCCCGACGACGAGAAGAAACGCGCCCAAGAGACCGGCGAGGAAGCCCAAGCGATCCCGTTCCTGAAGCGCTTCACCGTCTTCAACCTCGCGCAATGCGACGGCCTGTCGGAGAATCTGGTGGTCGCGGCAGCGGCGCCCGAGCCGGGCCTCATCGAGCCCAAGGTGGAAGCGTTGATCAAAGCCAGCGGCATCGACTTCCGCATCGGCGGCAGCCGAGCGTTCTACATGTCCGCACAGGACTATGTGCAGGTCCCACCGCCGCAAGCTTATTTCGAGCCGATCAACTGGCACCGCACGGCGCTCCATGAACTCGGCCATGCCAGCGGCGCGCCGAACCGGCTCAACCGCGACCTCTCCGGCTCTTTCGGCTCCAAGAAGTATGCGTTTGAAGAGCTGGTCGCCGAAATGAACGCCGCGTTTTGTTGCGCCTCGCTCGGCATCGTGCCGACCGTGCGCCACGCCGATTACATCGGCTCTTGGCTGGAGGTGCTGCGCGAGGACAACCGCGCCATCGTTCGCGCGGCATCGCAGGCGAGCAAGGCCGCGGACTTTCTCCTCGGCTTCCTTCCTGGGGATGACGTGCAGGCTTCCACCGCGAACGAGCAGGAGGCCGCGTGATGCGCTTTCTGTTGAGACGGTGAGCGGCCGTCACGCAAAGCCGGATTTGTGCGGATGCGCATCTCCGGTTCACCGGATATCCGGTGCTCCAGAGTGAGAGGGCTGCGCCGGTCTTCGTGACGGGTTGGAAGTCGAGAGAGAGTCTTTCGGCGCCCGTCGCGGAGACAATCCCGATGGCTACTGCCGTTCAGAAGATCACCCTGTCGTCGTCGCGCGACATCCCCTTAAACAAGCTCGTTCTGTCCCAGTCGAACGTCCGGCGCGCGAAGGCCGGCGTCTCGATCGAGGAGCTGGCCGAGGACATCGCCCGGCGCACGCTCCTGCAAAGCCTCAACGTCCGGCCGGTACTCGATGCCGATGGTGCCGAGACCGGCATGTTCGAGGTTCCGGCCGGCGGCCGGCGCTACCGGGCGCTCCAGCTTCTCGTCAAACAGAAGCGTCTCGCCAAGACCGCGCCAGTGCCTTGCGTCGTGCGCGATCCGAGCGTCGACATCTCCGCCGAGGAAGATTCGTTGGCCGAGAACGTCCATCGCGCTTCGCTCCATCCACTGGACCAGTTCCGGGCGTTTCAGGCATTGCGCCAGAAGGGCCAGTCCGAAGAAGTGATCGCCGCCTCCTTCTTCGTCGGCGTGAACGTGGTGAAGCAGCGGCTGCGTCTCGCGGCGGTGTCGGAGAAGCTGCTCGACGTCTATGCCGAAGACGGCATGACGCTCGAACAGCTCATGGCGTTCACGGTGACGAACGATCACGGCCGTCAGGAGCAGGTCTGGGAGATACTTCAGCGCTCCTACAGCCAGGAGCCCTATCAGATCCGCCGCATCCTGACCGAGCGCACCGTGCGCGCCTCGGACAAGCGCGCTCTGTTCGTCGGTCTCGATGCCTATGAGCAGGCGGGCGGAATCGTCATGCGCGATCTCTTCCAGCAGGACGATGGCGGTTGGCTGGAGAATGTCCTTCTGCTCGATAGCCTGGTCGCCGAGAAGCTGAAGGCCGAAGCGGAGAAGATCGTCGCCGAGGGCTGGAAGTGGATCGAGGTGAACGTCGATTTCCCGTTCGGCCATACTCATAGTCTGCGCGAACTCGAAGGAACGGCGACAGATCTGACGGCCGAGGAAGAGGCGACGATCGACGCCTTGAAAGCCGAGTACGCCAAGCTCGAGGCAGAATTCGAGAACACCGACGAACTCCCGGACGAAGTCGATGCGCGCCTTGGCGAAATCGAAACGGCGCTCGCCGCCTTCGAGCATCGCCCGGTGAGCTACGACCCCGCCGAGATCGCCCGCGCCGGCGCATTCGTCAGCATCGACTCGGATGGCGCCCTCTGCATCGATCGCGGCTATGTCCGGCCGGAAGACGAAGCGCCGGCCAGCACGGACGCCCAGGTCGAAACCGAAACCGGCAGCGACGCGAGCGAACCATCTGCGCCCACCGTCCAGCGCGCGGTCATCACAATCGGTGGACAGCCCGAAACTGAGGAGGACGAGGACGATACCGTCAAGCCGCTACCCGACCGCCTCGTCAGCGAGCTGACCGCCTATCGTACGCTCGCTTTGCGAGACGCTGTGGCAAACAACCCTCATGTCGCGATGACGGCGTTGCTGCACAAACTCTGTCTCGACACCTTCCAGCACACGACGTCGGGCAATTGCCTCGAAGCCTCTGTGCGGCAGGTCTTCTTCTCGATCCAGCCGGCGGATCTGAAGGACAGCCCGTCGGCCAAGGCGGTCGCGGAACGGCACGAGGCATGGAAGGCCGACCTGCCGAAGGACGAGGCCGCACTCTGGGACTGGCTCGACGCGCTCGACGAGACCAGCCGGGCCGCGCTCTTGGCGCACTGCGTCTCGTTCGGCGTGAACGCGCTCTACGAGAAGGGCGACCGATATGGCGGTCCCGGCGTCTCGATTCATGGGGTGCAGCGCCGCCTCGTCCAGGCGGATCGGCTCGCGCGCGCGGTCGGGCTCGACTTGGTCGAGGCCGGCTGGCGGCCGACGGTCGACAGTTATCTCGGCCGCGTCACCAAGCCCCGCATCCTCGAGGCGGTGCGCGAGGCGAAGGGTGAACAGTCCGCCCAGCTCATCGACCACCTGAAGAAGGCGGACATGGCGAAAGAAGCCGAGCGCCTGCTGGAGGGCACCGGCTGGCTCCCCGAACCGCTACGTGTGGCGGAGGCCGCGACCGCTGAGGCAATCGACGGCGACGTTTCAGAGGACAACGAAGCGCTGCCCGCTTTTCTCTCCGACGACGAGGAAACTGCCGGCGAAAACGACGCGGAGGAGCCTGCCGTAATCGCCGCTGAATAAGGACCAGGAGCGGGACGGCATCGGCCGTCCCGCTCATATCCCCGTTCATCAGCCTCAGCGCCCGGTCACCGTGTCGGGCGCTTTCGTTTTGAAGGATCGGCAGCGTCAAGAAGAGAGCGAGAGGCTGGCCGGGAGGGGGTTGAGCCGATCGGGATCGAGAGAGAGCGCCCGGCGGCTCGGCCCGCACCCGCTCTCCCGAGGTCTCCTTCATGACGACGGTTTCCCGCTTCGTGGCCGCCTACGCCGCTGAGCCATCGCATACATCCGCATCAGCCGGCATCCTCCAGGCCGCGCGACTTCTCCTTCCCGATCTCGAACGCGGACGGCGCGTCGATGCCGGCGTCCTGCGTTTGGCGATGGAGACAGCCTGCGGCGCTTCCGATGCCACCGGCGCATGGGACTGGAAGACTGCCTACGATGCCTGTGAGGCGGCCACCGTCCTGTTCCTCCGCAAATACGGAAAGGCGCTTTTCCGCAAAGCCGCCTCTCCGGCTTCACGACTTGCCGCGCTAACGAAGATCGCCGGCCTTCTGCCCACCCACACGCGCCGTTCCGAGGAGAGCCAGGCGCTCCAACAATTCTCGACACCAGTCGCGCTCGGTCTCGCGGCCTGCACCGCAGCCGCCATTACGCCCGCCGATTGCGTGCTGGAGCCTTCGGCCGGCACCGGCCTTCTCGCCGTCCTGGCCGAGATCGCCGGCGGCGCGCTCGTGCTGAACGAACTGGCGGACACTCGCGCTGCACTGCTCGATCACCTCTTTCCCGGCGTCACCGCCACGCGCTTCGATGCGGCGCAGATCCACGACCATCTCGACCCCTCGATCACGCCGAGCGTCGTGCTGATGAACCCGCCCTTTTCGGCGATGGCGAATGTCGACCGTCGCATGACCGACGCCGCCTATCGTCATGTCGCCTCAGCGCTGGCGCGCCTCACCGAAGGCGGGCGGCTGGTGACGATCACCGGCGCCAATTTCGGTCCCGAGGCGCCGGCCTGGCGCGATGCCTTTATCCGCCTGCAGGAGCGCGGCCGCATCGTGTTCACCGCGGCGATCGATGGCGCGGTCTATGCCAAGCACGGCACGACCACCGAGACGCGGCTCACTGTCATCGACAAGGCGCCCGCGTCCGAACCGACGCGGCTTCCACCGTCCGCCGGGATCGCGCCGGATGTGGCGACGCTGCTCGCCTGGATCGCGGGGCACGTCCCGCCACGATGCCCGATCACAACGAAGCTCCGCACGGCGCCGATCGGGAATCTCGCAACGCCGCGCACTGTTCGCGGCTATCTTGCGCGCACTGCTTCGCGGCCGGTGGCGGTCGTGATCGCCGAGCCCGATGGCGTCGAGCTTGCCTACGAGACCGTGGACTGGACACCACCCGAGGGCAGCCGTCTCACGGATGCGCTTTACGAAGAATACGTCCTTCAGTCGATCCGTATTCCCGGCTCTCAGGCGCATCCAACGAAGCTGGTGCAGTCCGCCGCGATGGCCTCGGTCGCGCCGCCCAAACCCTCGTATCGGCCGCATCTCCCCGCAACTCTCATTACCGATGGCGAACTGTCCGACGCGCAGCTCGAAAGCGTCATCTACGCCGGCGAGGCCCATGCGGATATCCTCGCAGGTGCATGGACCGTGGACGAGACCTTCGATCTCGTCACGGCAGCGCCCGATGACGCCGAGAACGCCGTCCGCTTCCGCCGTGGCTGGTTCCTCGGCGATGGGACCGGCGCCGGCAAGGGTCGCCAGGTCGCCGGCATCCTGCTCGACAACTGGCTGAAGGGCCGCCGGCGCGCCGTCTGGATCAGCAAATCCGACAAGCTGATCGAGGACGCGCAGCGCGACTGGTCGGCGCTCGGCATGGAGCGGCTCCTCGTGACACCGCTCTCCCGCTTTCGCCAAGGCACACCGATCCGGCTTGGCCAAGGCATCCTATTTGCGACCTACGCCACCCTGCGCACCGACGAGCGCGGCGAGAAGCTTTCGCGCGTCCGGCAGATCGTCGAATGGTTGGGCTCCGACTTCGACGGAGTGATCATTTTCGACGAGTCCCACGCCATGCAGAACGCCGTCGGCGGCAAGGGCGAGCGCGGCGAGCAGGCGCCCTCGCAGCAGGGACGCGCGGGTCTCAGGCTCCAGCACGCCCTGCCGAACGCCCGCGTCGTCTACGTCTCCGCGACCGGCGCCACGACCGTCCACAATCTCGCCTATGCGCAGCGTCTCGGCTTGTGGGGCGGCGAGGATTTCCCGTTCGCCACGCGCGCCGAGTTCGTCGAGGCGATCGAGGCCGGCGGTGTCGCCGCGATGGAGGTGCTGGCGCGTGACTTGAAGGCGCTCGGTCTCTATGCCGCCCGCTCGCTCTCCTACGAAGGCGTCGAGTACGAGCTGGTCGAGCACCAGCTCACGCCTGAGCAGATCCGCATCTACGACGCCTATGCCGGCGCCTTCTCGATCATTCACAACAATCTCGATGCGGCGATGCGGGCCGCGAACATCACCGGGGAGTCCGGTACCCTGAACGCCCAGGCGAAATCCGCCGCGCGTTCCGCATTCGAATCCGCCAAGCAGCGCTTCTTCGGCCATCTGCTCACGTCGATGAAGACACCCTCGCTGATCCGCTCGATCGAGCGCGATCTCGAGGCCGGCCATGCGGCCGTCATCCAGCTCGTCTCGACCGGCGAGGCGCTGATGGAGCGCCGGCTCGCGGAAATCCCGACTGAGGATTGGGGCGACGTCCAAGTCGATATCACGCCCCGCGAGTACGTGCTCGACTACCTCGCCCATTCCTTCCCGGTGCAGCTCTACGAGCCGTTCACCGACTCCGAAGGCAATCTCTCGTCCCGGCCCGTCTATCGCGATGGTCAGCCGGTCGAGAGCCGCGAAGCGGTCGCACGCCGCGATCGGCTAATCGAGAAGCTCGCTTCCCTCCCGCCCGTGCCGGGTGCGCTCGACCAGATCGTCCAGCGCTTCGGCACGGACATGGTCGCCGAAGTCACGGGCCGCTCGCGCCGTGTCATCCGCAAAACCGACCGCCTCATGGTCGAAAATCGCGCCGTCTCAGCGAACCTCGCCGAGACCGCTGCCTTCATGGACGACGCCAAGCGCATCCTCGTCTTCAGCGACGCCGGCGGCACCGGACGCAGCTATCACGCCGAGCTATCGGCGCGGAATCGCAGGTTGCGCGTCCACTACCTGCTCGAACCCGGCTGGAAGGCGGATGCTGCTATCCAGGGCCTCGGCCGTACCAACCGCACCAACCAGGCGCAGCCGCCACTGTTCCGGCCGATCGCGACGGACGTGAAGGCGGAGAAACGCTTTCTCAGCACGATCGCGCGCCGCCTCGACACGCTGGGTGCGATCACGCGCGGCCAGCGTCAGACCGGCGGCCAGGGCTTGTTCAGACCCGAAGACAATCTCGAAAGCCATTACGGACGCGATGCACTGCGCCAGCTCTACATGCTGCTGGTGCGCGGCAAGATCGAAGGCTGCTCGCTTCAGACCTTCGAGGACTCCACCGGGCTGAAGCTTATGGATACCAATGGCATCAAGGATGAGCTGCCGCCGATCACCACCTTCCTGAACCGCTTGCTGGCGCTGACCATCGACCTGCAGAACGTGCTGTTCACCGCGTTCGAGCAATTGCTGACGGCTCGTATTGAAGGCGCGGTTGCCTCTGGCACCTACGATGTCGGCCTTGAAACGCTCCGAGCCGAGAGCTTCGTCGTCACCGACCGGCGCACGATCTACACCCATCCCGGCACCGGCGCGGAGACCCGGCTGCTCACCATCACCGAACGCCGGCGCAACCGCCCGGTCACGCTGGACGAGGCGCTCGATCGGCTCTCCGATCCGCGCGCCCTGCTCCTTATCAACGAGCGCTCGGGCCGTGCCGCCGTTCAGGTCCCGGCGCCGAGCCTCATGCTCGACGACGGCGAGATCGAGCGCCGCGTGCGGCTGATCCGGCCGATGGAGGACCACACCCTTCCGCTGAAGGTGATGGTGGAAAGCCACTGGACGGAGGCCGATCGCGAGCGCTTCGCCGCGACGTGGGCCGCCGAGCTCGGCGAAGTGCCCGAGTTCACCGACAGCACCATCCATGTTGTAGCGGGGTTGCTCCTGCCGATCTGGAAGCGGCTGCCGAACGAGTCGACGCGCGTCTATCGGCTGCAGACCGATGCCGGCGAGCGGATCATCGGCCGCAAGGTTTCGTATGCTTGGGTGGCGACCGCACTCGCCACCGACCCGCCGACGCTGACGCCGGAGAATGCCTTCGCCGCTCTCTTGAAGGGGCGAACCGTCGTCGATCTCGCGGAAAGTCTTCAGCTTCGCCGCGTCCGTGTCATGGGCGCCGAACGCATCGAGCTGTCTGGGTTCAACGACACGATGCGCGACCGGCTCAAGGCCTACGGACTCTTCCACGAGATCATCTCGTGGAAGCTGCGCATGTTCGTGCCGACCAATGCGAGCGGTGTCGAGGTCCTGGCGAAAGTGCTCGATCGCTATCCGGTCGAACGCATCGGCGAGCGCGAGGCCGCGTGATGCCCCGCGACGCCGCCGAACTGGCGCACCGCCTCGCGCGCGAGGCCGAGGCGGTGTGCCGTCATTACCTCTCCAACGGCCGCCGCGAAGGCCGCTACTGGCTGGTGGGTGACGCACGCAACACACCGGGCCGCTCCATGTTCGTCCGGTTGAAGGAATCGCCGAAGGGACCGGCCGGCAGATGGACCGATGCCGCCACCGGCGAACATGGCGATCTGCTGGACGTCATCCGCGAAAGCTGCGGCCTCGTCGAGTTTCACGACGTCGCCGACGAGGCCCGCCGCTTCTTGAGCCTGCCGCGCATCGAACCGGAGCCTCCCCCGAACCATTCGCGGCGTCCCGCGCAGACCGGCTCGCCGGAAGCCGCTCGGCGGCTCTTCGCCATATCGCAGCCGGTGATGCGCACACTCGTAGAGACGTATCTCCGTAATCGCGGAATCACGCCTTTGCACGAAGACGGCGCGCTGCGCTTCCATCCACGCTGCTACTACCGGCCCGACGAGCATTCGCCGACTGAGATCTGGCCCGCAATGATCGCCCGCGTGACCGATCTCGTTGGCCGGATCACCGGCGCGCACCGGACCTGGCTCGATCCTGAGGGCTTCGACCCTGTCCGTCTCGGCAAGGCGCCGATCGACACGCCGCGACGGGCGATGGGCGACCTTCTCGGCAACGCCGTACGCTTCGGCGTGGTGAACGACGTGCTCACCGCCGGCGAAGGCATTGAGACCATGCTGTCGTTGCGATGCGTGCTGCCAACCCTGCCAATGGCCGCCGCGCTCTCGGCCAATCACCTCGCGGCACTTCTGCTCCCCCCGACGCTGCGCCGGCTCTATATCGCGCGCGACAATGATGGGGCCGGCGACGGAGCCGCAATCGCTCTGACCGAACGTGCCCAATCGATGGGTGTCGAGGCGATCACCTGGACGCCGAGGCATGGCGACTTCAACGAGGATCTGCGCGCCTTCGGCCTCGATGCACTTCGGGCAGCCTTGCGGGTCCAGCTCGTCCCGCAGGACGTCGCCCGCTTCATGCTCCTGATGGCGATCTAGACGGGCTGAGCAGCAGTTCGAGTGTCGCCATGGCCGGTCGGGCGAGGCCCGAGAAGCCGGACCGAGTCCGCGCCCTGGCCTTCTAGAGGGCGATCGGACGGCAGCCGGCCCGGCCCGGCAATGGCTGCGCCCGGCTATTTTCCGCCGGCCCTCTCGGGCCTTTGCATCGCGAAGCAAAATAGCCGGGCTTCGCCATCCTCCGCTGACGCTGCGGCCCTGCGCTTCGCTCCGGGTTCTGGGCCGCGCCGCCCGCCGTCTGGTGATCGCCACGAAGGCCGCGATGGGCGCGGCCGATCCGGCAAAGGGCCTCACCATGACGACCGACCACGACGACACCGATTTCGAACCGCCGCACAGCTCATCCCCGACCGATCACGTCCTCAACGAACTTCAGCTCTACGGCTACCGTCCCTTCCACGACGAGCCCGATCCGAGGCCGCTTCCCGAAGGCAATGCCGTGGCCGGCGCCGTCGCAGACATCTTCGACGCCCTGGTCTCGACCCTGAGCGACACACGTCTCGAACCGGACCTCGAGGACTTGCTCTGGTCGGCCGTCAACCTCTTCCACCGCGCCGTCGACCGCATCGGACGCGAGCTGGACGACAACGAGCAGGCGCAGCAGCGCAGCCAGCGCGAGCAGAACGGCTCCGAGGTGCGATCCGTCGAGCTCGAGCGATTGACGGCCGAAGGCATCACGCTCATTGAGCGCCGCAACAGCATGGAGCTCTTCCGCGATCAGGCCGCCGAACGCTTCGAGATGTACAGCGGCACGCCCTGGCGTCCCCGCTCTGGATCGCTGGTCAACCATCGCACGCTCACTGCCGCGATGATCGACAGCCGCGACTTCCTGGCCGCCAAGCGCCGCGCCGAGACGGAAGTGATGGTGCCGCCCGGGCCGAAGATCGCGCTCACCGGCGGCCTCGACTTCAACGACCATCGCCTGATCTGGGATCGGCTCGATAAGGTCCACGCCAAGCACCCCGACATGGTACTGCTGCATGGCGGCTCGCCGAGGGGCGCCGAACTCATCGCGGCCAAGTGGGCGAGCAACCGCAAGGTGCCGCAGATCGCCTTCAAGCCAGACTGGACGAAGCACGCAAAGGCCGCGCCGTTCAAGCGCAACGACGCGATGCTTGAGATCCTGCCGATCGGCGTCATGCACTTCCCGGGCACCGGCATCCAGGACAACCTCGCCGACAAGGCGAAGAAGCTCGGCATCCCGGTCTGGAAGTTCGGCGACGGCGGCGCGTGAGCGCCGCCTATCAGCCCCTAGCATTGATACGAGGCGACGTGTTGCTCCAGCGCGAGCCGCGCCTGTTCAGATTCGAGGCGGGCCTCGTCTGTCAGACGCTGAAGCTGCTGATTCTCGACCAGCGATGACGTGCCTATCTTCGCATGCAAATCAGCGACGGTCGCCGCGAACTCGTGGGTCGCACTCTGGTACGCCGCCAACAATCGCTCTTTCTTCTCACAGGCCATGTGCCAAACGACCCATCACAGCGTAACATTCGGCCCCGGCTCCAGATGGCGCCGAACCCCAGACCGAAAAACATCGGCCCTTTCCGCGAAGTTCGCCATAGATGTCTCGCAGGATAGGCGCGGGTTGCCGGCACTGTCCCGGACATCACCGAAACGCGCGGAGACGGGATTGGCCCTCCCATTCCGGACCATTGTTGGGTATAGTTTGAACAGCGCCGCGGTGGTGGTGGAAGGCGCGACCGTCACATCTTTTGTCACGGAGGCTTCCACCATGCTTGTCATCGGACTCATCCTCAGCATGTTCGGGATCGGCCTGTTCTGTTGGCTGATCTTTACGCTCGCCGTCTATGCGCTGCCATTTTTCGTAGGGCTCACCGCTGGCATGGCTGCGTTTCACAGCGGCGCGGGCGTCCTGGGCGCGCTGCTAGTCGGCATCGTGACCGGCGCCGTCACCCTCGCCATCGGACAGATCGCGTTCGCCGTGGTTCGCCCGCCGGTGCTTCGCGCCGTCATCGCCGCCGCTTTCGCCATTCCGGCCGCGATTGCCGGCTACCATGTTATCCTCGGCCTCTCGCAGATCGGCGTGCCCTCGCTTGTTTGGCGCGAGGTGTTCGCCTGGATTGGGGCACTCTTCATCGGCGGCACGGCTTGGGCGCGAATGACGGTGTTCGCCGAGCCCCTTCCGTTGCGACCGGGCGGAGCATCGCAGAACAACTCTCAGCCCGTTCTTACTGGCGCGACACGACAGGGTTAGGCCTTCGCCGTCCTCGTCAAACGGTGCTCTGGCGATCGGGCGCTGACAGATCACGTGCTGAGATCGCGGAGCACGCAGTTCGCTTCGGAGATGCACTTCGTCGATGAGCTTGCGATCGATCGCCCACCGGTGATCGCAGCCCGGAGAGTTGCTCAGCGGCTATTCTGCGACAAGCAAACCCGCCTTTTCCTGCGCCAGGGTTTCTTTCTCTACGCCTGAACCGTCCAACATCTTGTGCGGGACAACCGACATCGGCCACGTCTTCTCCTGAGGATGCTGTTCAGCGCACGGACGCACCTGGCCTCTTGATGGCCTGATCTGGCCGAAGACCGGCTGCGCCTCGATCGCCTGAGCCGCAATGTCGGCGCATCGACTTTCTTCCCCTGGGCTAAAGCCCATTCCTCGCGAGGCAAGAAAGTCTCGCCGCCGACATCCTCCGCTGCGCTCCGGCGCGCGAGCGGGTGCGTCGTCGATCGTCATCGGCCTGTCGATCGCCATCGAGGTCGCGGTGGTCGCGGGCTCGAAACAGCCAAGGAGAAGTGACATGGCCAATATCGGTTCCTTCAAGAAGGTCGGCAGCGACTTCCAGGGCGAGATTGTCACCCTGAGCGTGCAGGCCAAGGGCGTCCGCATCGTCGCCGAGACCGGCCGCTCCAACGACAACGCTCCGAGCCACCGCGTCTACGTGGGTCGAGCGGAGATCGGGGCCGCCTGGTCGAAGCGCTCCGAAGAGGGCCGCGACTACCTCTCGCTCAAGCTCGACGATCCGTCGTTCAACGCGCCGATCTACGCGAACCTGTTCGATGACGAGGACGGCGAAGGCTACACCCTGATCTGGTCCCGCCCGCGCAAGAACAACGACTGAGGTCCTTCCCGCCAACGCCCCGTCCGGCTCGCCGGGCGGGGCTTTCGCGTAGCCCAGCATCTCTACGGCCCCGCATTACGCAAGGTGACAGCCATGCTGAGAGGAAAGCGAATCCTGGTCGCCGAGGACAATGATTGGATCGCGGCCGGACTCATCCAGACGATCACTGATTATCGCGGTATCGCTCTCGGCCCCGCGCAGACTAACGTCAGAGCTCTCGCGCTGATCGCTGAACATCCGGACGGCGCCATCCTCGACGGCAATCTCCTCGACGGCCCCATCACGCCAGTTGCGCGCGCCCTATGCGACAAGTCCGTTCCGCTGGTGGTGTTTACGGGCTTGGGTCTTCCCACCGATCTGCGTCGGTCGCATCCGGATATCCCGGTCATTCTCAAGCCGTCACCCTATGAGACGGTCATTCACGCCATTGCCGAGCGTATCGAAGGGCACCCTCTTCCCAGAACTCGCGTCGAAAGTATGCCCGGGACGGGTCTAATCCCGCCGCAGGGCCTCGGTATCGGGTGCCTCCGGACGACCGAATCAGTCGGATCGGATATCTGCCAGAACGACCTTGCCGGACATCCGATTCCGGGTCCCCAGCGTCGTTGAATAACTCAAGGACGACTATTATAGTCGTTTTTCTGGTGCGCGCAGATCGACTGTCGGAGGTGATCATGGATGATCACCGGCCGACAAGTTCGGGCGGCGCGAGCCTTGCTGAACTGGAAGCAGGAAATGCTCGCCGAGAAAGCCCTCGTGGCGCTGACCGCGCTCAAACGCATGGAGTCCGAACGCGGCCTCCCGGTGCACGAGGGCACGCGCGATCAGGTCCGCCGGGCGTTGGAGGCTGCCGGCATCCTGTTCGTCGAGTCCGATCGCGGTCGCGGCGTTATGCTCCTGAACGAAGCCCCCGCCAGCTCGGCAGGGCGAGCGTCGCGCGTTCGGTCTTGAACGCGGCTACGCTCGCAGGACATGAACACCGACCTCGATGGATTCGCCGCCAATGCAAACTCCACCGCTCGATCCGCCTGTTGCCGACACGGCGCCAACGGATGGCATCCTGACCAGCTATGACGCGCAGCATCTCGTGACCTATCTGCGCCTGCTCGACGCCGACAAGGAGGGCGCGGACTGGCAAGAGGTCGCCAAGCTGGTGCTGCGTATGGATCCCAGCAGCGAGCCTGCCCGTGCCCTTCGCGCGTGGCAAACCCATTTGGCGCGCGCGCGTTGGATGACGGAGAGCGGTTACCGCCATCTCCTGCGTGGAGGTGCGCCTCACTAGGCACCGGTTCCTTGCAGACTTGGCAACACGCGTTGTCGAATCGTCCCGTATCGGCTTGCTACCGGAACGCGCATCCTCCCCGAGCGCCTACACTTAATGACGCCCAGCGGAGACGACGCCCATGAGCCGCATGGATTGGCGTTCGCCGGCAGCCTACGAGGACCTGCGTACGCTCGATGCCCCGGGGTTCGCCTGGGCATTTCTCAGCCGCAACCCCACCTTCGAGCGCGATTGCAAAAGGCTCGAAAAGGCCCGTGAGGATGGTCCCCTCGGTGCCGATGAGCTGAATGGCTTCGCGCAGCGCTGGGGGGTGCGATTTCGCGAAACCCGCGCCTGGTGGCGACGCTCATCACCCTCTGTGGACGGCGGCACGCCTGCCGAGCGTGATCCCTCTGACCAAACTTCCACCGGATCTCACCGACCCGAACCAGCGCGTTGATGTCCTATCTCTCGGTCCCGCCGTTGCCGAAGAAGGGCCGGAGCGCCTGATCGAACGCCGCGGAAATTTGTTCCGTTTGCACATCGTCGAGACTTCCGAGGGCCAAACACCTTGCGTCGTCCTGCCGCTCGACCAGTTGTTCGATATCCGCGCCAACTCCGCGCTTCGCCTCTGGCGCGCTCTTAGAGGGCGTGATCCCGGCCCGAATCCGGCAACCCTCTCACGGGCGAGGCGAGACAGGCTCCTCCTCGCCCTGCGTGCACTCGATGGCCGTCTCGATAAGGCAAGCTACCGGGAGATCGCAGAGGCCCTCTTCGCCGTTGGCCGCCTCACGAGCCGCACCTGGCAGACCCACGATGTCCGCGATCGCACGATCCGCCTGGTCCGGTACGGCTTCAGCATGATGGAAGGCGGCTATCAACTCCTGCTGCTGCATCCCCATCGTCGCCGGCGATAGCGCCGGGGTGGCGATCTCACCACCCTTCGACATCACCATCCCCCCACGCCAAACATATCCGCCACCGTGATCGCCGATAGCCGCCGTCATTCGACGGCCGCCCACGCGATCACGGAGATATCCCATGTCCACCAATCTCGCAGGCTTGCCGCCGCGCTACCTGCGCACGCCCGAGGCTGCCCGCTTCGTCGGTCTGTCCATCCGCACGCTCGAGAAACACCGCATCT
>JAFKFI010000084.1:0-47256 GCA_017307285.1 Alphaproteobacteria bacterium
GCTGAATCTGCTGTCCGGGTCGGAGATCGTCCCCGAGCTGCTGCAGCAGGACTGCACGCCCGACCGGCTGGCCGGCGCGTTGCGGCCGTTGCTGCTCGGCGACGCCGCCGCCGAGGCGCAGCGGCGGAGCTTTCGCCCGGTGCTCGACACGCTGCGCCCGCCCGAAGGCACGCCGTCAGACGCCGCCGCGCGCGCCGTCCTCGCCTTGCTTGATCAGGCCTGAGGCGACGGCCCGCGCGTGGCTCGCCGCCATTCCTTCCATCACCGCCAGCGCCGCCGCCAGCGCCCGCCGTCCAGCGGCGGCATCAACCAGCACCGGCGCACCGTCGAGCACCGAGGCGGCGAACGCCGAGTGCTCCGCGGCGAGCGCGTCGCGGTCCTCCCAGGAGACGTCCTCAGCGCCGAACTCGCCGATACCGGGGATCGGCTTGCCCCGCCCGCGGCCGATCAGGGTCAGCCGGCGGGCGGCGAAATCCACCGCCAAGTAACCTTCCGCGGCGAAAATCCGCATCCGCCGCTCGGTGCGAAAGGAGATGCGGCTGGCCGTGACGGTGGCGACGCAGCCGTTGGCGAAGCGCACACGGGCGTTGGCGATGTCCTCGTGCGGGCTCGCCACCGCCGCGCCGACAGCGTCGACGCTCTCGATCGGGCTGTCGACCAGGGAAAGGATGAGGTCGAGGTCGTGGATCATCAGGTCGAGGATCACCGAGACGTCGGTGCCGCGCTGCTTGAATGGTGCGATCCGAGTGGCCTCGATGTAGAGCGGCTGGCCCATGCGGCCCTCGACCATGCCGTGCGCCGCCGAGAAGCGTTCGAGGTGGCCGACTTGCAGCACCAGCCCGCGCTCGGCCGCCAGGGCCGCGAGTTCGTCGGCCTCGGCCAGGGTGGCGGCGATCGGCTTTTCCACCAGCACGTGCCGGCCGGCCCGGAGTGCCGCGGCGGCGAGCGCGTGGTGCTGCTCGGCGGGTGCGGCCACCACCAGGGCGTCGCTCGCGGCGAGCAGCGGCGCGAAGCCCATCGCAGGGGCGCCGGCCTCCCAGCCCACCGTCTTGGCGCGCTCCTCGTCCGGGTCGTGGATGCCGACCAGCTCGGCGCGCTCGGAAGCAGCCACCTTGAGGGCGTGGTATCGTCCGAAATGCCCGGCACCGGCGATGCCGATGCGCAATCGTCGTTGCGGCATGGCCGCGTCTCCTTCGCGGCGAGAGTTAACAGCCGTCGGACGATTCCGCCACACACGCCCGCGCGGGCTTGCAAGGAAGAGGGCGGATCGCCATTCTCCGCGCCCACTCGGCCGCCAGCCCCACCCGCTGCCGCCGGGACGACACGCGGCCTGATGGCGCCGCCGGGAGCTGCCTGCCTATCATGATGTTTTTCAGCCGCATCAAGACCGCGCTCGTTCTCGGCGCATGCCTGCTTGGCTTCCTGCTCTGCATCCCCAATCTCGTCCCGGCACCGGCGTCGTGGCTGCCGTGGCGCACTGTCCATCTCGGCCTCGACCTGCGCGGTGGCAGCTACCTGCTGCTCGAGGTGGACATGAAGGCGGTGGTGAAGGAGCGCCTCAACGGGCTGCTCGACGCCGTGCGGCAGGCGCTGCGGCCGGGCAACATCTTCTATCACACGCTCGTGGCGCAGCCCGACCAGAACCGGATCGTGCTGCGCCTGCGCGATGCCAGCAAGGTCGAGGAGGCGGTCGCGGCATTGCAGCCACTGGTCGCATCCGAAGAACCGGCGAACCGGCCGGATATGGAGCTCGCCTCGACGCCGGACGGCCAGATCACCCTCACCCTGTCCCCCGTCGCGCTCAATGCGCGGGCGACCGCCGCCGTGCAGCAATCGATCGAGATCGTGCGCCGGCGCATCGACGAAACCGGCGTCGCGGACCCGCAGATCACGCGCCAGGGCGAGCAGCGCATCGTGGTGCAGCTGCCGGGCATTGAGGACCCGAACCGGGTCAAGGAACTGCTCGGCAAGACCGCGCACATGACCTTCCAGCTGGTCGACGAGAATGCCAATCCGGCTTCCGGGGGGCCCCCGCCGCCCGGTGACGAGTTCCTGCCGATGCAGAACCAGCCCAATCAGAAGATCGCGGTGCGCCGGCGGGTCGACGTGGATGGCGGCGACCTCACCGACGCGCGCGCCGGCTCCAACCCGCAGACCGGCGACTGGGTGGTGAATTTCACCTTCAACTCGGTTGGCGCCCGGCGCTTCGCCGACATCACGCGCGCCAACGTCAACCGCCGCTTCGCCATCGTGCTGGACAACCAGGTGATCAGCGCCCCAGTGATCCGCGAGCCGATCACCGGGGGGCGCGGCCAGATCAGCGGCAACTTCAACGCGCAATCGGCCAACGACCTCGCAGTGCTGTTGCGCGCCGGCGCGCTGCCGGCGCCGCTCACCGTCATCGAGGAGCGCAGCGTCGGCCCCGAGCTCGGCGCCGATTCGATCCGCGCCGGCGCCCTTTCGCTCGCCGTCGGCTTCCTGCTCGTGATCGGCTTTATGGGCACGTTCTACGGGCTGTTCGGCTGGTTCGCGAACCTCGCCCTGGTGGTCAACCTGGTGCTGATGATGGCCATCCTGTCGCTGCTCGAGGCGACGCTGACCTTGCCGGGCATGGCGGGCATCCTGCTGACCCTCGGCATGGCGGTGGATGCCAACATCCTGATCAACGAGCGCATCCGTGAGGAATACAAGCACGGCAGGCCGCCGCTGCAGGCGCTCGAGGCGGGTTTCTCGCGCGCCTATGCGACCATCTTCGACACCAACACGACGGCGTTCCTTGCGCACGTGATGCTGTTCGTGTTCGGCACCGGGCCGGTGCGCGGCTTCGCCGTCACCATCACCGTTGGCATCGCGACGACGATGTTTACCGCCTGGCTGCTCACCCGCCTGCTGATCTCGCGCTGGTACGCCGCCACGAGGCCGCGCGCCCTTCCCGTCGCCTCTTAGCCGGTCCGCTTCGCATGTTCATTCGCCCCCTCTTCCGCCTGGTTCCCGACAACACGCGCATCCAGTTCATGCGTGGCCGCTTCATGGGGCTGATCGTGTCCGCGGTGCTCTCCACTGCCTCGATCGTCCTCTACTTCCACCCCGGCCTCAATCTCGGGATCGACTTCTCGGGCGGCATCGTGATGGAGGTGCGCACGCCGGGGCCGGCGGATTTCAACAAGATCCGCGGTGCGATCGCCAATGAGCATGTCGGCGAACAGGGCGTGCAGCGCTTCGGTGCCGACGACCAGGTGCTCATCCGTCTACCCACGGCGCCGAGCGAGGCGGCCACGCAGCAGGAGGTGAACCGGGTCCGCGCCGGGCTCGAACAGGCGATTCCAGGCACCCGCATCCTGCGCGTCGACGCGGTGGGGGCCAGCGTCTCGGAGGAACTGTTCCGCAACGGGCTGCTGGCGCTCGGTATCAGTTTGTTGATCATCTTGTTCTACATCTGGTTCCGCTTCGAGTGGCAGTTCGCGGTCGGCGCGGTGGCGACGCTGCTGCTCGACGTGACCAAGGCGGTCGGCTTCCTCGTGGTGACAAGGATCGACTTCGACCTGGTGATGGTCGCGGCGATCCTGACCATCATCGGCTATTCCACCAACGACAAGGTCGTCGTCTATGACCGGGTGCGCGAGAATCTCCGCAAGTACAAGACGATGCCGCTGCGCGACCTGATCGACCTGTCGATCAACGAGACCTTGAATCGCACGCTCGGCACCTCCTGCACGACGTTCCTGGCGGCGCTGCCGCTGGCGCTGTTCGGCGGCGCGTCTATCTCAGGCTTTGCCTGGGCAATGCTGTTCGGCATCGTCGTCGGCACCTCGTCGTCCATCTTCATCGCGGCACCCATCCTGCTGTTCCTCGGCGAGCACCGGCTGCGCCGTGACGCGGCACCCGCCGCTCCGCCCAAGACCAAGGCCCCTACGGCGGCACGACCGTGATCGGCCGGCGCGCGCTGCTGGCCGGGGCCGCTGGCCTCGCCGCACCGCGCGCCGCTCGCGCCGGCGGGTCAGCTACCAAGCTGGTGCTGATCGTGGGCGCGCGGTCGGGATCGAAGTCCGACCAGGTGGCTCGCGCATTCGCACCGTTCCTGGAACGGCATCTGCCGAGGACCGTGATCGAGATTCGCAACGTCCCCGGCGAGGCCGGGCTCACCGCCTACCGCGCCTTGGCCGAGATAGCACCGAGCGGCGCCATCCTGGGCTGGGCCGGCACGCCGGCGCTGCCTGCCCGCATCGTCGATCACGCCGATGACGGGTTGTTGGCGCGGCTGCGCCTGATCGGCGCCGTCCAGAAGGAGCCGATTGCCTTCGTCTCCCCCGCCACTAGTCCGATCTCCACGGCACGGGAGCTGATCGAGCGATCCGCCGCCGAGCGCGATGCGGTGCCGCTCGGGACCCCGCCGGCGGGCAGCCCGCCGCATCTCGCGGCACTGCGGCTGCAAGCCGTCGCGGGCACCAAGCTGAACCTGGTGGCCTTCCCCTCTTCGGCCGCCGCGCGGCAGGCGGTGCTGGCGGGCAACGTCGCCGCCGCCTCGCTCGGCCTCGGCGACACCATCGGCGGGTTGCGCGATGGCAAGCTCATCGGGCTCGGCCTGGCTTCCAAGGCGCGCGCCAAGGCATTGCCCGACCTGCCCTCGCTGCACGACATCGGCCTGCCGGTGTCGATGACCATCCGCCGCGGACTCGCCGCACCCGCCGGGCTCGCGCGAGGGGCGGAGGACGGCTTCGTCGCCGCGATGAGGGCGGTCGTGGCCGACCCCGAATTCGCCGCCCAAGCCGATCAGAGCGGCTTCGTCGTCGACTGGCTGGACGGACCGGACTGGACCGCCTTGGCACGGCAAGAGCAAAATGGATTGACGGCGCTCTGGGCATCTGATCCCTGGCTGCCGACAGGGGCAGGCTGACCGATCACCAGATCGTAGCCCTGAATCACGTAGATAGTTCTGGTAACGGAATGCGACTCGCAATACGTTGATAATCCTGCCGGGCTGTTCGCTCGGACACAGGCAATGGGAATCACGATGCGGCCGACCGGCCTTCACCTTCTGCTGGTCAGCACCAGCCGGGAATGGACCCGTGCCGTCGAGACGGCGGCGGCCCGGATCGGCGCCGGCGCGGTGGAGGCGGCCGGGTCCGGCCGGGAGGCGATCGCCCGGCTGGTGACGACGCCCCGCCCCTACTCGCATGTTCTCGTGCAACCGAGCTGTTCCGACGGGCTGATCGAGGATCTGCACGGGCTGACCTCCGGCGAGGTCGGATCGGACACAAGGCTGCTGCTGCTTGGTCCCCCGGCCACGCCGGCGCCGCGCATCCGGGTGATCGCGCAGGCAAGTCCGCAATCGGTCGGCGCGGCGCTGGCCGACGCCGCAGTCGAATGGCCGAGTGGCCGTCCGCCGGGAATGCTGGCGAAGGATGTGCGGGACGCGCTGACCGGCTCGATGATCGAGACCCGCTACCAGCCCGTGGTGCGGATGAGCGACGGCGCCTGCGTCGGCATGGAGGCGCTCGCCCGCTTGCGCCACCCGGCGCACGGGATGCTGGCGCCGACGCATTTCGTGCCGCAGGTCGAGGATGCCGGGCTCGCCGGGCAACTCACCGACGCGGTGGCGCGCCGCGCGCTGGCCGAGCTGTCGCGCCCCGCGCTCGACGGACGCGATCTCACCATTGCGCTGAATTTCCCGCTCGACATCGTGCTGGTGCCGGAGACGATGGCCCGCCTCGACGCGCAATGCGCTGCCGCCGGGGTGCGCCCCGAGCAGATCATCGTCGAGCTTACCGAGAGCCGGCCGGTGGACGATCTGGCGGCGCTGCGCCGGTCGATCGAGCGGGTGCGGCGGGGGGGCTATGGGCTGGCGATCGACGATCTCGGGCCATCGGTGCCGCATCACGCAGCTCTGCTCCAGATGCCCTTCACCGCGGTGAAGCTCGACATCGAGGTCATCCGCGACATGCACGGCGAGGACGGCCGCGCCTTCCTGCTCGACACCATCGAGACCGCCCGCGCGCGCGGCATGACGATCATCGCCGAGGGGGTGGAGGACCGCGACACCTGGCGCCGGCTGGCGGCGCGCGGGGTGGATCACGCCCAGGGCTTTCTCATCTCCCGCCCGCTGCCCGCCGCGGCGCTGCCGATCTGGCTCGACGCGTGGACCGCGCGGCGCGCGCAGCTGGTTCAGGCGTTGCGCGGCGAGCCCGACCACACTTCCTGATAGAGGCCGACGATCTCCGCCGCGCTGGGCACGCGCGGGTTGTTGCCGGGGCTGCCCGAGGCGAGGGCCTGCTCGGCCATCAGCGCCATCTTGCCGTTCCACGCCGCCTCGTCGATGCCGTAGCCGCCTGGTGTCGGCACGCCGAGCTCGGCGTTGAGCTCGGCGAGGCCCGTGACGAGCTTGCCTGAAGCGATGGCGTCCGAATCGCCCGCCTCCGCGAAACCGATGCGCCGCGAGGCCTCGGCGTAGCGCGCCTCAGCGCCGACCACGCTGAACCGCGTGATCGCCGGCAGCAGCATGGCGTTGGAGAGGCCGTGCGGCACGTGGAAATGCGCCCCGATGGGACGCGACATGCCATGCACCAGCGCCACCGAGCTGTTGGAGAAGGCGAGCCCCGCCGTGGTCGCTCCGAGCATCATGCCCTCGCGTCCCGCCGGGTTGCTTGGCTCGTGATAGGCGGTGCGCAGATGGCGCCCGATCAGCTCCATCGCCGCGAGCGCGAGCGCGTCGGATAGCGGATTGGCGCGACGCGACACGTAGGCTTCGAGCGCGTGGGTGAGGCTGTCGATACCGGTATCGGCAGTGGTGCGGGCGGGGACGGAGACGGTGAGCTCGTGGTCGACGATGGCCGCGAGCGGCAAGGCGCCGAGGCCGGAGATCAACATCTTTTCGTCGCGCTCGACGTCGGTGATGACGGTGAAGCGGGTGCATTCGCTGCCGGTCCCCGCCGTGGTCGGGATGGCGACGATCGGCAGCGCGCCGTGATCGGCCTGCGCCGGCGCCTTGTAGTCGCGCATTTTCCCCCCGCCGCCCGCGAGGATTGAGATGGCCTTGGCGGTATCCATCGGCGAGCCGCCGCCGAAGCCGATCAGGCAGTCGAACGAGCCACGCGCGAGCTCGGCGACTCCCGCCTCGATCACCGTGTCGGTGGGATCGGAGACGGTGTCGCTGAACACGCTGACGGCGATGCCCGCCTCGGCCAGCGGGTCGAGGCAGTGCCGCACCATACCCGACGAGACCATGAACGGATCGGTCACGACCAGCGGGCGCGACAGCCCGAATTTCGCCAGCACGTCCGGCAGCTGACGGACGGCGCCGCCGCCCACCAGCAACATGCGGGGCGAAGCGATGTTGACGATGCTCATGGGCGCCTCCGGCCCGCGCGATTGGGCGTGATGCGGGGTGCGCGGGGGCCGGATGATCGGCGGGGGCCGGAAGCCGGTCAAGCCGGCATCCCGCGATGGTCCCCCGCTTCGATCAGCAACATTGATTCCACGCCGTCATGACCGGCGGAGGCCGGTCATCCACGACTGTACCGCTGGCAAGTGAAGTCGTGGATGGTCGGCCTGCGCCGACCACGACGAGTACTTGGTCAATCTTAGTCTCTACCTGCAACCAGTCCGGATACCAGAGGGCCGCCTATGTGGAACGCGGCACTACTTGCAGGCGCGCTCGTCGGTCGCGGGTGCCGGCTGGTACTTCCTTTCCACGACCAGGAAACTGATCGTGGAGCCTCCGACGTTGGTATATTCGTGCCACGGTATCGGCGGGTTGTCGCGGTGGTCGCCGGGCTTCGTCTCAATCGCTGCGTGCCTCGTTCGTCTCGTTCCTGGCCCCGTCCTCCGCTCAAGACGCAGCTGAAGTAACCGGGGCGGGAGTGGCAAGCATGGACAGCGCCCGGCGGGAACATGCAGCGGCCGCCCGGCGTCACTCCCCGACGGCGCGGGTCTGCTTGCCATCCCAAAACAGGGAGACGGTCTCGTACTGGCACAGATCGACATTGCCCCATTCGGCCTCGTCGCCGTCGTTGTATTTCACCTTGATGTCGAAGTGGCAGACGGCGTCGCGGTGCGGGAAGGTGATCTTCACGCTCTCGCCGTCGGCCACCGCGTCGCGACCCATGATGTCACGGCCCCAGGACTTGCTGGAGGCGGGCGAGACATAGACACTGTCGATCTGATAGCCGGTCCGGTTGACCAGCTTAAAATCCGCCTCGCTGGCCAGCGCGCTGGCGGCGAACGCGGCAACCAGGGCCGCTGCGACGAGTGTCAGTTGAACGAGCTGCATAGGGTCTCCAGGGGTTTCGAGGAGGGTCATTTTCCGCCGCGTCGGTTAAGGACCCGTGACCCCGAACGGCGCCGCTGTTGAATGGGCGCGTGCGGTGCCGTACGGTCGTGCCAAGCAGCGGGATGAGGAAGCGACGCATGACCATGAAGTCCGTGCTCCTGGCGAGCGTGCTCGTGCTCACGCCGGCGCTCGCGCAGGCGGGCAAGAACGACATCCTGGTCGGGCTCGACCAGAAAGTGTTCTTCGAGGCCAATGGCGGCCGCATCGGGCCGGGCGGCGAGGATCAGCTCGTCGTGGTGGACGTGAGCGACCCCGCCAACCCGCGCATCCGAGCCACCCTCAAGCTGTCCAACTCGGTGGTCGGGCCACCCACCAACCTGCAGATCACGCCGGACGGACGGCTGGCGCTGCTCGCCAGCTCGGTCGTTACCAAGGAAACCAACGGCAAGTGGAGCAACGTGCCGGACGACAAGCTGTTCGTCGTCGATCTCGACGCCGATCCGCCGAAGCTGATCGACACGGTGACGGTCGGCAAGCAGCCTTCGGGCCTGGCGATCTCGCGCGACGGCAAGCTCGCGCTGGTCGCCAACCGCGCGGGCAAGAGCGTCTCGGTCATTGCGATCAACGGCACCAAGGTGCGGCAGGTCTCCGAGGTGCCGATCGACGACGAGGTGGCGGCGGTCGCTATCACGCCGGACGGCAAGCGCGGCTTCGTGGTGAAAAACCTTGCCAACCGTATCGGCGTGCTGTCGATCGACGGCGAGAAGGTGAAATACGACAAGTCGCAGGACATGCCGGCCGGCTACACGCCGTACAATGTCGAGGTGACGCCGGACGGGAAATACGCCCTCTCGGTCAATCAGGGCGGCGGATTGTCGGGCAACGTCGACACCATCGTCACAATCGACGCCGCCGCCAATCCGCCGCGTGTCATCGACCAGACCGCCGTGGGCGACTCGCCCGAGGGCATGGCGATCGGCTCGAACGGCGTGTGGGTCGCGGTGCCGCTGATCAAGGGCTCGGCCTCCAAGCACGACCGGTGGTCATACACCAAGAACGGCAGCCTGGTGCTGATGAGCCTGAGCTCGGACGGCAAGCTGCAGCTGGTCAACGAGCTGCCGACCGGCGGGGTGCCCGAGGGCGTCGCGTTCAGCCCCGACAGCCACTATGTTTACGTCGGCAACTATATCGACAAGAACCTGCAGGTCTACCGCATCGCCGGCGGCAAGCTCGCTGATACCGGCAAGACGCTGAGCCTGCCCGGCCAGCCCGCCTCCATGCGCGGGCTGGCGCGGTAGGCGCTTAGACGCGCCAGAACGGCTTACCGGCCTCCTCGCGGGCGTCGGCGGGGCTCGCGCCGATGTCCTTGAGCATCCGCGCGTCGAGCTCGCCGAGCATCTGGCGCGTGCGCCAGCGCCGCCACGCCTCGGCCACCACCACGCGCAGCGGCGCACGCTGTCGGCCCTTCGCGGCGTAGCGGCCGAGAGCGGGTGCGGGCCAGGCGAGGTCGGGCGAAAGGCGGGTGGGCATAACTACCTCCTGCATCGACGATCCGATGCCGAACGTAATTTGGCCCTCCTGGAGGAATCACGGAAACGAATTGTCCTGATACGGAAGATCAGCTATGGTGATGACTATGCCGACGCCGTTGTCGCTCGACCCCGACCTGCTGCGGGCCTTCGTGCTGATCGCCGAGGGGCGCAGCTTCACGCGCGCGGCGGCGCTGGTCGGGCGCACGCAGTCGGCGATCTCGATGCAGGTCAAGCGGCTGGAGGAGCTGCTCGGCGAGCCGGTACTGGAACGCGGCCGGGGCGGCAAGGTCGAGCTAACCCCGCATGGCGAGTATCTGCTGAGCCGCGCGCGTTCGATCCTGGCGCTCAATGACGAGGTGATCGGCACGTTCCGGGCGCCGGCGATCGCCGGGCGGGTGCGGCTCGGCACCCCCGACGACTACGCGCTGAGCCATCTGCCGCCGGTGCTGGCGCGCTTCGCCGAGACGCATCCGGCGGTCGAGGTGGAGGTGCTGTGCGCGCCGTCGGGCGAGTTGCCGGGGCGGCTGATGGCGGGCGATCTCGACCTTACCTTGCTGTCGGAGGGCCACCAGCCGGCGGACTGGCCGGCGACGCCGCTGTGGCGCGGGCCGCTGGTTTGGATCACCTCGACGCGTCACGCGCCGCACCGCAAGAACCCGCTGCCCTTGGCGGTGGCGCGGCGGGACTGTGCCTGGGCGCGCCAGGCGATTGCGGCGCTGGACGCCGAGGGGCGCGAGTATCGCGTCGCCTATTCCTCGGCGAGCCAGGTCGGCACGCACGCGCCGGTGATGGCGGGCCTCGCTGTGACGATCTCGGCGCTGACCTGGCTCCCGCCCGGCCTGCGCCCGATGCGCGCCGACGAGGGCCTGCCCCGTCTGCCCGATTTCGGCATCCTGCTGCTCAAAGGCCCGCACCCGCACCAGCCGGTGACGGATGCACTGGCGACGCATATCGAGGAGAGCTATCGCGCGGACAGCGCGCCGGAGCGGACGGGGACGGTGGAAGCGGCCGAGTAGCACGCCCCGGCGGCCGCGTTCAGTGTTCCGGACGTGACGCACGGAGCAAGCGCACCGCGACGGCGGCGGCGCAGAGCACGATCAATGCGCCGGCGAGGAACACCGTACCCAGTCCTGCCCAAGTCGCGACCAATCCGAGGGCGGGGCTGCCGAAGCCGAGTGCGATGTCGAGGAAGGCGGTGTACGCGCCCATCGCAAGACCACGATTCTGCGGCGGCACGCGGCGGACGGCTTCGACGCCCAAGCCGGGATAGACCAAGGCGAAGCCGAAGCCGGTGAACAAGGCCCCTGCCGCGGCCAAGGCCCGAGTGGGCGCCAGCCAGATGAGCGCCAGGCCCGCTGCCTCGATCAAGACGGAGACCAGCGCGACCCTGGCGCCGCCGAGCTTGTCCGGTATGTGGCCCAGGAACAAGCGAGCGGCGACCAGGGAAGCCGCGAAGACGCTGAACAGCAGCCACACCGGGCTCCAATGGCGTTCCGCCGACCACAGCGAGCTGAACGCGATCATCGTGCCGAAGCCGATGCTGCTGAGCGCCGCACCGACGCCCGGCATCCAGACCGCCCGGGCCACCTTGAGGAGCGACGAGCGCGCGCTACGCTGCGGCAGGGTTCCGGCAAGCGGTACGACGAGCGCGATGGTTGCAAGCGGAACCAGCGTCGTCACGACGGCGATCGCCTCGAAGCCATCGATGGCGTAGAGAGCGGTGCCCAGAGGAGCCCCGAGCGCCAGGGCAGCGAACATCGCCATTCCGACCCAGGCGATGACCCGTCCGGCGTAGGCCGGGCTGACGCGGGCCAATCCCCAGGTTACGCCACCCGTGATGATGAAGCTCTCGGCGCCGCCGAGGAGTGCGCGGCCTAGCAGCAGGATGGTGACGGAGACCCAAGGCGCGCCGACGAAGCGCAGCGACAGGAGATAGAGCAGCCCACCCGCGACGGCCGCCAGCAAGCCTGCAATGACGGCGCGCTTGGCGCCGCGCGTGTCGGAGAACTGGCCGGCCCACACGCGCGACAGGAGCGAGGCCACGAACTGGCTGCCGGCAACGAGGCCAACGACGAAGTTGCTCAGGCCAAGATCCCGATGCACGTGCGGTGGCAGGACCGGCAGCGCGATGCCGATGACGAGGAAAGCAATCGACACCGCGGCCATGATCGGCAACAGCGCGACCATCGCGGAGGGAGCGGCAGCCGGCCGCGAACAAACGGCCGACATCCCGGCGCATCGTTCATTCGTGGCAGGCAGGATGTGGCCAAAGTTTGCTGTCATAGCTTCGCTATCCTGAGCGTACGGCACAGTGCACCAGGCTCCCGCGCGGTATTGCTCGACGCGGCCGCGTTCAGCAGTGAGTGTCGGACGGATTGCTAGAGGGGAGCGGGCGGCCGGACGGATGGCGGCACCGGTCGCTCCGCGCAACGGGGTGATTTGGTTCGGTGTGAGGCGATCGCGCCCTAACGGCCTGTCGAGTGCGACACCAGCTTGATCGTCGTGGCGCGCGCCTGGGCGTCCACCATCGGATCGAGGTACTGCGCATCGTGCCGGCGATACTTGGTGCGGTACGCCGCGTCGATCCCGCCGTTGAGGGCGGGGTCGGCCTCCATGAACGTGACGTCCTTTTCGATGCCGCCGGCCTTGATGCGGCCCTCATGGCGCGCCTCGACGGCGCGGTACCAAGCAGCGGAGCGCCCGTAGCCGGATCGGACGTAGAGGTCGTCGCCGTGGCGGACGACCCAGATCGTCGCCGGCTTGCGCAGCGTGCCGTCGCGCCGGAGCGCGGTGATCTGCAATTCTTCCGCGCCGCCGATCTTGTCGAGCTCGTCGCTCGTCCATGTCGCCATCGTGCGTGCCCCTTGATCAGACCCGGTACTGCTCGTCGGTCACCTTTTCCATCCACTCGACGGCCTTGCCGTTCAGCCTTTCCTGGATGGCGATGTGACTCATCGCGGTGGTCGCCGTAGCACCGTGCCAGTGTTTCTCGCCCGGAAGGTAACGCTAGCGCCGGCGACGCGCGCCGGATCGGGCGGGCTGAACAGCGGGTCGATGCGCACGGTTCCGGTGAACCACTCGGCGGGCCCCCTGCCGAGGGCTGCGAACCGCTGTGCCTGATTTCCATGATCCCTCTCCTTCGCTCGGGGCTTCGGGATGGATAATGGCGGCTGCCTCTGCGGATGATTAGACGGTATGGTGCGTATGGACTTATAAGCAGGGCTTCTGAATGGCGCGGGAGAGCATCGGCGACCTCAACGCCTTCCTCGCGGTCGCGCAAGAGCGGAGCTTCACCCGGGCCGCCGCGCGGCTCGGCGTATCGCAGTCGGCGCTGAGCCAGACCGTCCGCAACCTAGAAGCGCGGCTCGGTGTCCGGCTGCTGACCCGCACCACGCGCAGCGTGGCGCCGACCGAGGCGGGCGAGCGCCTGCTGCGCGGCGTGGGGCCGAAGCTCGACGAGATCGACGCCGAGCTCGCCTCGCTGAGCGAACTCAGGGAAAAGCCCGCCGGCACTATTCGCATCACCTCCACGGAAAACGCGGCCGAGGCGGTCCTCTGGCCTGCGCTCAAGACGCTGTTGCCGAACTATCCGGACATCAAGGTGGAGATCGTTATCGACTATGGCTTAGCCGATGTTGTGGCAGAACGGTATGATGCCGGCGTGCGGTTCGGCGAACAGGTCGCCAGGGACATGATCGCCGTGCGCATCGGGCCGGACATACGCATGGCGGTGGTGGGAGCGCCCTCCTATTGCGCGCGACATCCGCCGCCGCGCCTGCCACAGGATCTGACGCATCACCACTGCATCAATCTCCGCCTGCCGCAGCACGGCCTCTACGCCTGGGAGTTCGAGAAGGACGGCCGCGAGCTGAGGGTGCGCGTCGACGGTCAGCTCGTGTTCAACACGACCGCGATGATCCTCGACGCGGCCGTCGCCGGATTCGGTCTGGCTTACCTGCCCGAGCAGCAGGTGGAGAAACAGCTTGCGAGCGGCGAACTCCTTCGCGTGCTCGAGAACTGGTGCCCGCCTTTCTCGGGCTACCATCTCTACTACCCGAGCCGCCGGCAACACACGCCGGCTTTTGCCCTGCTGGTCGATGCGCTGCGCTATCGGGAGCCGTCGCCGTCCAGGGCCTAAGCGCCACCCTGCCCCCCTGTTGCCGCGGGATCGCTCGAGACGGTAAAAGGCCGGGTGGGGCCGCTCTGCGCGAGGGGATCGATCTTGGCGGCACTGACGCGCAACAACGTGCAGGTTCGGGGAACCGGCGATCGGGCGATGGTCTTTGCCCACGGTTTCGGCTGCGACCAGAACATGTGGCGGTTCGTCGCCCCGGCATTCGAGACCGAGTTCAAGACCGTTCTGTTCGACCATGTCGGCGCGGGCGGCTCGGACCTCTCCGCCTACGAGCCCGCGAAATATGCCTCGCTGTCAGGCTATGCCGAGGATCTGGTAGAGATCGGCGCTGAACTCGGCCTGAAGGACGCCGTCTTCGTCGGCCATTCGGTGAGCGCCATGATCGGCCTGCTGGCTTCCCTCCAGGCGCCCGAGCTGTTCGAGAGCCTCGTCCTGGTCGGGCCGTCGCCGCGCTATATCGACGGCGGCGACTATGTCGGCGGGTTCAGCGAAACGCAGATCGACGAGCTGCTGGATTTTCTTTCCCAGAATTATCTGGGTTGGTCGGCCGCTATGGCGCCCGCGATCATGGGCAACCCGGAGCGGCCCGAACTCGGCGCGGAACTGACCAACAGCTTTTGTCGGACCGACCCGGAGATCGCCAAGGCATTCGCCCGTGTCACCTTCAAGTCGGACAACCGGGCCGACCTCGCCAAGGTCACGAAGCGCGCGCTGGTCCTGCAATGCAGCGAGGACATCATCGCCCCGACCCAGGTTGGCGAGTATGTTCACCGCAACATGCCAGGCAGCGAGCTGGTGCTGATGCGGGCGACCGGCCACTGCCCCAATCTCAGCGCGCCCGAGGAAACCATCGCCGCCATCAGGGCCTTTGTCTGACGACGGCGCAGATGCGGGCCACGGCCCCCCGACCGAAAGCCTCGAGTATCTCTACGAGAACGCGCCTTGTGGCTATCTGTCGCTCAAGCCCGACGGCCGCATCTTCAAGGTCAACCTGACTTTCGCGAAGTGGATCGGGTTTACGCCCGACGAGCTGGTCGGAAGGCGTCTGCATGATCTGCTGAACATCGCCGGCCGCATCTTCTACGAGACCCATTTTGCGCCGTTGCTGCGGATGCAGGGATTTTTCAACGAAGTTGCCCTCGACCTGGTGACGCGGGAGGGTCGTCAGCTGCCCGTGCTGGTGAACGCCACCGAAAAGCGGGATGGCGAGGGTCGGCATCTGTTCACGCGGCTTACCGCGTTCAATGCGACGGACCGGCGCCGCTATGAGCGCGAGCTGGTCGAGGCGCGGGCCGCCGCCGAGGCGGCGCAGAGGGAGCTGCAGGCCCGGAACGCCAAGGTGCGGAACGAGCTTCTGGCCGAGCAAGCCATTCTGCTCGACGAACGCGCGACCGCGGCGCTGCGCGAGGAATTCATTGCGGTGCTGGGCCACGATCTGCGCAATCCGCTCGCGGCGATCAATGCCGGGATGCGCCTGCTGCTCGGCACGCCGTTAGACGACAAGGCCAAGCTCATCGTCGGTATGGTGCAGGACAGCACGACGCGGATGGCCGGGCTGATCGACAACGTGATGGATTTCGCGCGCGGCCGTCTCGGCGGTGGGCTCGACGTCGAACGCAATGTCGCCGAGCCGATCGAGCCGGTGCTGCGGCAAGTCGTGTCGGAGTTGCAGATCGCCATGCCGGGCCGGGTGATCGAGACCGACTTCACCCTGACCGAACCGGTGCATTGCGACCGTCGGCGGATCGGTCAGCTCGCGTCGAACCTGCTGGGCAATGCCTTGACCCACGGCGCGCCGGACAAGCCGGTCAAGATCGGCGCGACTACCTCGGACGGGTGGTTCGAGTTGTTCGTCGCCAACGCGGGCGAGCCCATCCCTCCCGTGGTCCTGCAGCGCATCTTCGAGCCGTTCTCGCGCGGCACGCTCGCACCAGGCCTGCAGGGGCTCGGGCTCGGGCTTTTCATCTCGCACGAGATCGCCAAGGCGCATGGCGGCACGCTCGAAGTGGTCTCCACGGAAGCGGAGACCCGCTTCACCTTCCGAATGCCACTGTGAACGCAGCCGCCGGAGTTGCGAATCAGTCGCATTAGCGTATGATGCCTCGATCTGCGCAAGGAGGCTCAGCATGGTCTGCCTTTTATCCCTCGGCCCTTCCCGCCTCGTGGCCCTGATGGCGGCGGACCGGGTGAGTGCCGCGCGCACCCCAGCGCAGTTCAACGCAATGCGGCGATGCGACGGGATGGCGCGGCTCGACCGGCTCGTTGGTCCCGCGCCGGCTGCCGATCAACCGGCAAGGAAGACAGTTTCAGGCAAATCGCCAGCAATCCCGACCATCGAGCAGGCGGAAAGGCCAGCGAGAGGCGTGCTTGGTAACCCATCGTGATCGTCCGATCGGCGCGCCCTGCACGAACGCCGCCGGCGAGACGAGGGGCATGCGAAAGGAATTCAGCACTAGCAGATCGGCATCGCCGGTGACGAGCGGTGCCGCCCGACCGAGCATCTTGAGAGTTGACAGGGCCGGATCGCGCCCACGATACTTAACTCATCGGTAAACTGTTAGATCACCCGGGGGGCTCCGCGATGAGGCTGTTCTACGGATGGGTCATCGTCGGCGCGGGGGTGGTGATCACTTGCATCGGGCTCGGCACGATCTTCGCGCTCAGCGTGTTCCTGCAGCCGATATCGGGCGCGATGGGCTGGTCGCGCACCGGCATCTCCACGGCGGCCTTGCTCAACTTCCTCGCGATGGGCGCGGGGTCGTTCCTGTGGGGCGCGCTGTCCGACCGGTTCGGCACCCGCGCCGTGGTGCTCTGCGGCGGGCTCCTGCTCGGCGTCGGGCTGATGGCGGCGAGCCAGACGGGCAGCCTCGTGCAATTCCAGATCGCCTTCGGCGCGGTGGCCGGCCTCGCGGCGGGGAGTTTCTACGCGCCGCTGACGGCGACCGCGACGCGCTGGTTCACGCGGCATCGCAGCCTCGCGGTGGCGCTGGTCACGGCGGGGACCGGCATCGGCTCGATGACGGTGGCACCGCTCGCGCGCTGGCTGATCACGAGCTACGAGTGGCGCACGGCGATGCTGGTGATCGGCGTGCTCGCGTGGGTCGTGATCCTTCCGGTCGCGTTCCTCCTGCGCGATCCACCCATCGGGTCCTCTGCTGGCGGGAAGACACAGGCCGGCGGCGATGATCGCGGCTTCACCGTGGCGCAGGCGCTGCGCACGCCGCAATTCGCCGCCATCGCGCTGACGTTCTTTGCCTGCTGTGCCGCGCATTCGGGGCCGATCTTCCACATGGTGAGCTACGCGATCGACTGCGGCGTCGGCGCGATGACCGCGACCGTGGTGTTCGGCACTGCGGGTCTCGCGGCGCTATGCGGCCGGGTCGTGTTCGGACTGGTCGGCGACCGGTTCGGCGCGAAACGCACGATGCTGATCGGGCTCACCATCCAGGCGGTGGCGATCTATCTCTACGTGCTGGTGCGCGCGCCTGCGAGCTTCTACGCGCTGTCGCTGGTGTTCGGCCTCGCCTATGGCGGCGTGATGCCGCTCTACGCGATCCTGGTGCGCGAGTATTTCGGTGCGCGCATCATGGGCACGGTGTTCGGCGCGGTGGCGATGGCCTCCACGCTCGGCATGGCGATCGGCCCGTGGGCCGGCGGCTGGCTGTTCGACCGGTTCGGCAGCTATTCGTGGCTCTACGTCGCCTCGTTCGCGGTCGGCCTCGGCGCGGTCGCGGTCGCGTCCACCTTCCGCGCCCCCCGCTCGCTGCTTGCGGCGCCGCCGGCGCCGAGCGTGGCTTAGAATTTGACCTGCTGAATCGGGCGCGCCCGCGACGACCTCATCGGCTCGCGTGACTGCAAATTGCTCCGATCGCTGCAGCGATCTTGGAGCGCACGCGAGCGTTTCACCGACACCATCAGACGCCTACTTCGGAAGGATGCCAGAACGAGGGGCGAGTCGCTCGTCGGTGCAAAGCTTCGCTACGGTCGACTCATTGCGCGGAACCGCTTGTCGTGACCTCCGAAAGCCCTTCGATAAGTCGCTCAAGATCAGCCCGATGATGCTCGAACTGTGATGCCATCGACCAAACTACCACTCTGGCGATTCGTGTATCGCTGGGTATGAGGGTAGCCATGAAATGCAAGCGCATACCCTTCAGAGTCCCGTCATACTCGAATCGGAATGATCTTCGTCCGGTTACGTCAACGGCCTGAACAGCTGAGGAATGTGCATCGCTCAGCTTCGTGATCAACGCGGATTGCAAAGACTCCGCATAGTCTTGTGGATCACTGACATCGGAGCGGTTGACCACCGTCACCAGTATCGTGGCGTCTAGGGCGGGATTGCTGGCGAAGATGGAGGTATCCTGCGCTGCAACTGTCGGCGGTTTACTCGCCATCCAACCCGGTGGGGTCGCTAGCCTTAACCGTCCGTCTGCGCTCGCTATCATGCTCGACGCGGTGTCAGCTGTTGTCCTCGCGGCAATCGGTTGATTGGTCACTAGGGCCGAATTCCAGGTCTCCCCGATGACTGGCTTTGCGGGAGGAGACGTGGTCGGGTGATCGTCCGCCACTTGCCAACCGCTCGCGATCATGCAGTCGTCGAATGCGCTTGAACTACGGGCCGCCTCACCGATAGCGTGCCCAACAGCTGCCAAGGCAACGAATGGCAGTGGGCCGAACGCAAAAAATCCGCTGTCGCCTTCCTTGGAAACGGCAGAGCATCGAGCCTTTGTTGCTTCGAGGTCGGCCGCGCTCCGCCCAGCAGTGGGCGCCCATTGATGGCTGCAAGAGGCCAGGGTAAGCGCTCCAAGTGTCAGAAGAGCGTTCCTCGCCCGACCAAATTGGCGACGAACACAAATCGGCGCACGCCGCCTCCAACAGAGCGGTGGCAAGGAGTCGTGAGGCACAGAAAGCACTCCGGTTCAGGTCAGCCCGTTTTGGACAACGACCCCCACCGTCATGCTGGGGAGACAACGATGCTTACGAAACCACCTCGCTTACGCGCATGGCGAGATTCATTCATAACACGAATAGCAGGTTTTTGAAACGGGATTCCCTGCCTCGACTATGGTTTCCGGAACAACGAACCATCCGGCAGTTGGAAAGATGGATTGCCCGCAACAGCGAGCTTGAAGGGCTCTCGCTGCACCGCCCGCGCCGAGCGTGGTCTACGAGCCGGGTAAAGGGTCTTGAACCTAGGGAGCAAGCTCTCCCGCGATCGTCGGCAGAAGCTCGGCGACGGTCGGGTGGATGTGCATGGCGCGTTGCAGGACTGTGACCGGCGCCTTCGCGGTCATCAGGTCGATGATGCAATGGATTGCCTCGTCCCCGCCTGGCCCCATGATGGCGGCGCCGAGGATCTGCTTGGTGTCGCCGTCGACCACCAGCTTCATCAAGCCGGCGGTCTCGCCCTTCTCGATGGCGCGTGCGACATCGGCCATCGCCATGCGGCCGACGAGCACTTTTTTTCCCGCCCTGCGTGCCTCGGCCTCGGTGATGCCGGCGCGGCCCAGCGGCGGATCGGTGTAGAGCGCATAGGCCGGGACCCGGTCGCTGAGCCGGCGCGAGTCGTTGTCGAGCAGGTTGGCGGCGACGATCTCGAAATCGTTGTACGAGGTGTGGGTGAACGCGCCGTGGCCGTTACAGTCGCCGAGCGCCCAGATGCCGGGCACGTTGGTGCGCAGCTGGTCGTCGACCTCGATATAGCCGCGAGAGTCCGTCGCGACACCGGCCTGGTCGAGGTCGAGATCGTCGGTATTGGGACGGCGGCCGACCGCGATCAGCAAGTGCGAGCCGTCGAGCGCGCCGGCGCCGGAAGGGCTGTCGAACGTCAGCGCAAACCCGTCCCCGCGTGGCGCGACGGAAAGGTTCCCGACGCCGACACGCACCTCGATCCCCTCTCCCTCGAGCACCTCGCGGATCGCGGCCGAAACTTCCGCATCCTCCCGCGCGATCAGCCGCTCGCCGGCCTCCAGGATCGTCACCTGGCTGCCGAACCGGGAGAACATCTGGGCGAACTCGAGCCCGACATAGCTGCCGCCGACGATCACGAGATGCTCGGGCAATTCGTCGAGGTCGAGGATCGAGCTGTTGGTGAGATACGGCACCTGGTCGAGCCCCGGGATGGGCGGCACGCTGGCCCGGCCACCGACGTTGATAAAGATGCGCTCGGCGCTGAGAAGGTCGGCGCCCACCTCGACCTCGCGCGCCGAGCGGAAGCGCGCGTGTCCCTGATAGACCGCGCAGTTCGCGGTCTTGCGCAAGGACGCCTCGGTGGCTGCCGTCCATTCCCGGACGATGGCATCCTTGCGCGCCTTCACCCGGCGCATGTCGACCGTGACGGCCCCCTGGACGACGACGCCGAAATCCGCCGCCCGATGCGCGACATGCGCGGCATAGGCGCTGGCGATCATCGTCTTGGTCGGCGTGCAGCCGGTGTTGAGACAGGTGCCGCCGAACGCGCCGCGCTCGACGATGGCGACCTTCATGCCGGCGCCGGCCAGCCGCTTGGCGAGCGGCGGCCCAGCCTGTCCTGTGCCGATCACGAGCGCATCGTATCCCGTCATGCCACCTCCGCTTCCCCGACGCGGGCCGTCGTGGTAGGTTAGTTCACTTTTCTACCTCCGGGCTCCGATCCGGGCGATCCGAGACCCGAGAGAGCCCGGATCCGGGTAATCCGGCGAGCCGGACGAGCCCGGATCCGGGCAATAAATGGGGTGCCGCCCTTGAGCGCACCGCCCGATCGCGACCACAATGCCGCGGGCTGCGCGCGCCCGGCCACAGCTTAGAGTCAGAATCGTGAGCGACCGTCCCACCCCCATTCTATCAGACGCGCGGCAAGACGCTTGCCGGTGAGGCGGACCAGGGCGGCTCGCGCCAGCGCGCTGCCCTCGCGCCCCCTGCCCTCGCGCGACGAGGTGCGGCGGTTCATCGCCGGGCAGACGGGGCGGGTCGGCAAGCGGGAAATCGCCCGCGCCTTCCGGCTCGGCCCGGAGCACAGCGTCGGGCTGCGCGCGTTGCTCAAGGAATTGCAGTCCGAGGGAGCCACAGAGCCGGCCGGCGCCCGGCGCTTCCGCGCGGCCGGCCGGCTACCCGAGGCGATGATCGTGCAGATCACCGGGACCGATCCCGAGGGCGACGCGCTGGCCCGCCCGGTGGGCTGGCAAGGCGACGGACCTCCTCCGCTGATCCTGATGGCTCCCGAACGGCGTGGCCAGGCAGCGCTTGCCCCCGGCCAGCGCGTGCTCGCCCGGCTGCGCCCGATCGGCCCAGGACGCTACGAGGGCCGCACCGTCAAGCGGCTGACCGATGAGCCGGGCCGCGTGCTCGGGGTGTTCCGCCCGGCGCCCAAGGGCCGGCCTGGCGGTGCGCGCATCGTGCCGACGGATCGCCGCTCCAAGGCCGAATGGGTCGTGCCGCCGGGCGAGGAGGGCGGCGCCGAGGCCGGGGAGATCGTGCTCGCTGCGCCGCTGGCGCATCACGGGCTCGGGCTCAAGCCGGCGCGCGTCGTCGAGCGGCTGGGCAGCATGGGCGACGCGCGCTCGGTCAGCCTCATTTGCATCCACACCCACGACATTCCCACGGAGTTTCCGCAGGACGCGCTGGACGAGGCGGCGCGGGCACGCGGCGTGGCGCTTGGCCGGCGCACCGATTTGCGCGACGTGCCGCTGGTGACGATCGACGGCGAGGACGCGCGGGATTTCGACGACGCGGTGTTCGCCGAGGCCGATGGCGACGGCTTCCGCCTGATCGTGGCGATTGCCGACGTGGCGCATTACGTGCGGCCTGGCTCGGCCCTCGACCGCGCCGCCTGGACGCGGGGGAACAGCGTGTATTTCCCCGATCGCGTGGTGCCGATGCTGCCCGAGGCGCTCTCCAACGGCTGGTGCAGCCTGCGCCCCGACGAGGAACGCGGCTGCCTGTTCGTCGAAATGCGGGTCGACGCCGCAGGGCGCAAGACCGCGCACCGCTTCGGCCGTGGCCTGATGCGCAGCGCCGCCCGGCTGACCTACGATCAGGTCCAGCACGCCCAGGATGCCGGCGACGATCTCGGCCTGCCGCTTCCCGCGCTCTACGCCGCGTTCCGCGCCCTGCTTGCCGCGCGCGAGAAGCGCGGCACGCTCGATCTCGATTTGCCAGAGCGCAAGGTGCTGCTCGACGAGAATGGTCGCGTGGCGGGGATCGCGCCGCGCCCTCGGCTCGACAGCCACCGGCTGATCGAGGAGTTCATGGTGCTGGCCAACGTCGCCGCCGCCGAGGAGCTGGAGCGACGGCATCTTCCCTGCATGTACCGCGTCCACGCGCCGCCCTCGGACGAGAAGCTGGAGGGGCTGCGCGGTTTCCTGCACGGGCTCGGCATCTCGCTGCCGCCGGGCAACCAGCTGCATCCGCGCGACCTCGACCAGGTGCTGAAGAAGGTCGCCGACACCGACGAGGCGCCGCTGGTCAACCAGGTGATGCTGAGAAGCCAGTCGCAGGCCGCCTACAGCCCAGAGAACATTGGACATTTCGGCCTCGCCTTGCCGCGCTACGCGCACTTCACCAGCCCGATCCGCCGCTACGCCGACCTCCTGGTGCATCGCGCGCTGGTAGGCGGGCTGCGTCTCGGCGAGGGACGGCTCGGGGCCGACGAGGCGGCGCGCTTCCCCGACACCGGCGAGCACATCACCGCGACCGAGCGGCGGGCAGCTTTGGCCGAGCGCGACGCGGTCGACCGTTACCTCGCTGCATACATGGCGGACAAAGTGGGCGCGATTTTCGCCGCGCGCATTTCCGGCGTGACGCGGTTCGGACTTTTTGTGACAGTCGACGGCAGCGGCGCGAGTGGGATCGTCCCGGTGTCGACGCTGCCGGACGATTTCTGGATGCACGACGAGCGAACGCAGACTCTGACCGGCCGACGCAGCCGCCGGACCTTCCGGTTGGCCGAGGAGGTCGAGGTGCGGCTATCCGAAGCCAGCCCGGTGACGGGCGGCCTGGTGTTCCACATCCTGGGCGGAGCGGCCGCCGAGCGCGCGCCTCCGGCCAGACGGTCGCGCGCCCGGTGAGGCGGATCGCGCTCATTCTTCTGATCCTTGCCGCCGTTCCCGCCCGAGCCGAGACCGCACCATCGGAGGGGTTCGACGCGCGGCTCGCGGCCGAGGTCTACACCCGCGCCCTCGCCTTCATGGCGCCGCGCATCCTGGAGCCGGTGCCGGTGCCGCAGCTCGCCACCTGGGGCCTGCGCGGGCTGACCGCGCTCGATCCGGAACTCGGCACCGCCATCGGGAGCGCCGGGCTGGTGCTCAACCTGCGGGACCGGATCGTCGCTGTCGATCCGCTGCCGGTCGACGCCACCGCCGCCGCCTGGGGCAGCGCGGCGGCACGGATGGCCGCCGCCGCCTGGCGAGTGTCGGCCTCGGTGCGTCGCGCCGGGACGGAGGGCATCATCCAGAGTTTCTTCGACGAGCTGTTCAACCACCTCGACCCTTATTCGCGTTATGTCGGGCCAGCGGACGCGCAGGAAGATCGCGAGCACCGCGGCGGCAAGGCGGGAGCCGGGCTGACCTTGGCGCGTCGCGGCGGCGCCATCATCGTCGTCGGCGCGATCCCGGACGGCGCCGGGGCCGATGCCGGCCTCCGGGTTGGCGATCACATCCTCGCGGTCGACGGCCGGTCCACCAGGGGACGCACCGCCAGCACCGTGTCGGGCTGGATGGACGGTCCAGAGGGCACCACTGTCGAGATCGAATGGCGCGGGCGCGACGGCCGGATACGCCGCGACGAGATCGAACGCGCCTCGGTGCCGCCGGAGACGGTGTTCGCACAGCGCGCGGGCAGCCTGCTGCTGCTGCGCGTCACCTCGTTCAGCCGCCGCACCGACGCGCGGATCGCCAGCGAGGTCGAGCGGTATCTGGCCTCGACCCCGAACCGCGGGAGGCCGACGCAGGGGCTGATCCTGGACCTGCGCGGCAACCGGGGCGGGCTGCTGCGGCAAGCCGTGACGGTCGCGGACGTGCTGCTGCCCGAGGGCATCGTCGCTACCACCGCCGGCCGGGACCCCGACGCCTCGCATGTCTGGCGTTCCAGCGGAACCGAGATGGCGCCGGATCTGCCCGTCGTCGTCGTGGTCGACGGCCGCACCGCGAGCGCCGCCGAGATCCTGGCTGCCGCACTCGCCGATCGGGGGCGGGCCGTGGTGGTAGGCAGCTCGACGCTCGGCAAGGGCCTGGTGCAGACCATCGACCCGCTGCCGGATGGCGGCGAGTTGTTCGTCACCTGGAGCCGCGTGCTCGCGCCGCGCGGCTGGCCGATCCAGGGGCTGGGCGTGCTGCCCCAGGTCTGCACCAGCCTGGGCCATGACGAGCTCGCCCGCCAGATGGCTGAGCTCGACGCCGGACGCCAGCCGATGCAAGCGGCGCTCGCCCGGCACGAACGCGCCCGTGCGCCGCTGCCCGTCGCGGAAATCCTGGCGATCCGCAGCGCCTGCCCGGCCTCCGAAGGGCGCGACAGCGACCTCGCCACCGCGCGCGCCTTGATCGGCAATCCGGGCGCCTATGCCACGGCCTTGCTACCGCCCCTGCTCAACGTGCAGCCCAACCCGGCGCAGCCTTAGCTTGACGCCGGCGCCCCGGTTGCGCATTTTCCGCCCTAACCCCTCGCCTATCCGGCGTGGATCACGCACGCGCGCCGCACGGAGGACCATCCCTTGGCCAAGAGCAACACCATCCAGATCCGGCTCGTCTCGTCGGCCGACACTGGCTATTTCTACGTCACGAAGAAGAACGCCCGCGCCCAGACCGGCAAGCTGGAGCTCAAGAAATACGACCCGGTGGCGCGCAAGCACGTCGCGTTCCGCGAAGCCAAGATTAAGTAGGGCGGGCCAGCGCCGAGCAACCCGGCGCCTCCCTCAGGCGATTTCTACCCGGTTCCGGCCGCCATGTTTGGCGGCGTAGAGCGCTTGGTCGGCCTCGCTCAGCAATGTCTCGGCCGGTAGCTGCCGGCCCGCGCTGCAGGCGACACCGATGCTAATGCTGAGCCGGGGGACGCCGCTCCCCGCCGTTTCGTCGGCGAGCTGCTCGATGGCGCCGCGCAGGCGCTCCCCTGCGCTCGCCGCGTCGGCCGGCCCGGTGCCCGGCATCACCACGACGAACTCGTCGCCGCCGTAGCGCGCCACCGAATCGAACACCCGGGTCTTGCCGCGCAGCGCATCCGCGATCGATTTCAGGACGCGATCGCCGGCGGCGTGGCCGAAGCCGTCGTTCACCGCCTTGAAGTGATCGACATCGACCATGAGAACGGCGATCTCGGCACCCTGGCCGCCGTCCAGCAGGCCGCGAAGGTGGCGCAGCAGATAGCGTTGATTGTAGAGCCCGGTGAGGGGGTCGGTGAGGGCCATCTCGAGCGCGTGCCCGAGATCGGCGCGGAGCCGGTCCTGGTAGAATTTCCGCCGGATCTGATTGCGTGCTCGCGCGCGCAACTCGTTCTCGTCGACCGGCCGCAACAGCCAGTCGCTGGCGCCGAGATCGAAGCCGCGCAATAGCCTCGCGCGCTGCTCGGGCTCGGCGAGGAGCAAGAGGGGGATATCGTACGTCGCATCCGCCGCCCGCAGGCTGGAGGCGAGGCGCAGCGGGTCATCGGAGCTGATGCCGAGGCTGAGCACGATGAGATCGAACGGGATGGCAGCGGAGAGCGCGATCGCGTCCGCCTCGGTCCGCGCACGGCCGGGCACGATGCCCTCACGCGACAGGGCCTGCTGCACGTGCTCGGCGCCGAGATCCCAGTCATCAACCACCAGCGCCCGCGCGCCGGTGACGGAGGGGATGGCGGATTGCTGACCGGTCAGGCCGAGCGCGCGGGCCGTATCGCCGCGCGCGCGCCACTCGTCGAGCAGACGCTTGAGCCGAACCAGGCTGCGAACACGCGCCAATAATGTATCGTAATCGACTGGTTTGGTGAGGAAATCGTCCGCCCCGGCTTCGAGGCCCCGGAGCCGCTCACTGGGCTCGCCCAGGGCCGTGACCATCACCACCGGGATGTGCAGGGTCAGCGGATCGTCCTTGAGCAGGCGACAGCACTCGTAGCCGTCCATCCCCGGCATCATCACGTCGAGCAGGATCAGATCGGGCTGCCAGGAGCGGGCCAGGCGCAGGCATTCGGCGCCATTCTGTCCAGTCGCCGTCTGGTAATATTCGGCAGTGAGCTTGGCTTCCAGCAACCGCGTGTTGGAAGGGACATCATCGACGATCAGGATACGCGCGGTCATCGCGATGAGCACACCTTCCGGTCCATAGGGCAGTTCAGTGCGGAGGCGAAGTTCGGTGAGGATATCGACGTGATCGCTCCGGAGGAAGCGCAACCGCAAGCCTCCGCAACCGCTATCCTTGGGTTAGACAGCCAACTCCCGAATCTCGCCTCCTTCCTGGCTCGCCGTATCGACCGATAGCAAAGGAGAGTGACGGATTGATGAACCGCGCAACGGGCGATTGGCGCCGATCGACTTCGGCGCCCGGCAGGCGTCCAGGCAACCAGCGCCACTCGCCCGCCGGGCGGGGCGACGTCAGGCGTTGCCCGCCAGATGGTCCATCGCCGCCTGCACGCCGCCCGCCTTGTGCGGCACGCCGGCCGCACGCAGCCCCATCTCCACGCCGCCGAGCACGCCGAGGATCTGCAAATCCCCCAGGTCGCCAAGATGGCCGATGCGGAAGGCGCGGTCCTTGATGAGCCCGAGGCCGGTGCCGAGACTCATGTTGAACTTCTCGAGGATCACTGCCCTGAGAGCATCGGCGCTGTGGCCCTCCGGTACCCGAACCGTGGTCACGCTCGACGAATAGGCTCGCGGATCGGCGCACTGGGTCTCGAGTCCCCAGGCGCGCACCGCGCGCCTTGTCGCCTCGGCGTGACGGTCGTGGCGGGCGAAGACGTTGGCCAGCCCCTCCTCCTGCATCATCTTGATCGCCTCGTTGAGGCCGTACAGCAGGTTGATGGCCGGCGTGTAGGGAAAGAACCCGTTTGCGTTGATCTCCAGCATCGCCCGCCAGTCCCAATAGCTGCGCGGCAGGCGGGCGCTCTCGGTCTGCTTCAGCGCCTTCTGACTGATCGCATTGAAGCCGAGGCCGGGGGGCAGCATCATGCCCTTCTGCGAGCCGCAGATGGTGACATCGACACCCCATTCGTCGTGCCGATACTCCATGCTGCCCACCGAGGAGATGGCATCGACCATCAGGAGCGCGGGGTGGCCGGCCTGGTCCATTGCCCGGCGCACCGCCGCGATATCGGTGGCGCAGCCGGTCGAGGTCTCGTTATGGACCACGCAGACGGCCTTGATTTTGTGGGAATGATCCTCGGCGAGGGCGGCGGCGATCGCCGGGACGTCGGCGCCGCGCCGCCAGTCGGTCTCGATCATGCGGGGCTCTAGCCCGAGGCGGAGCGCCATCTCCTGCCAGAGATTGGCAAAGGCGCCGGTGCGGCACATCAGCACTGCGTCGCCCGGCGAGAGCGTATTAACCAGCGCCGCTTCCCAGGCGCCGGTCCCGGAGGAGGGATAGATGATGACCGGCTGCTCGGTCTGGAAGATCAGCTTCACGCTGGCGAGGATCTGCCGACCGAGCCGGCCGAAATCGGCGCTCCGGTGATCCATCGCGGCGTTATCGATCGCCCGTAGCACGCGATCCGGCACGTTGCTCGGTCCGGGGACATGCAGGAAGTGCCGTCCTGGCACGTGCTGCGACTGGAAATAGGCCATTGTTCTCCTTCCCTCCCCGGACTCGTCACGAAGCTACCGGGCCGCGCTCGCGAGGATTGCCAGCGGATAACGGCTGGCTCATTGACCACGGGTTAACACCCAACGCCAGCCCGCCCCAGGAATAGCCCGAGATCGCCGCCATGCGTGACACACATTCGAGCTTGGGTGACCCGCGCCTTGCCGACCGCTTGCGCCGGGCGATCGCGGGCGAGGTGCTGTTCGACCCGGCGAGCCGCGGTCGCTACGCGACGGATGCGTCGATCTACCAGATGGAGCCGGTCGGCGTCATCGTGCCCAAGACCACGGAGGACGTGGCCGCCGCCCTCGCCATTGCCCGCGAGTTCGGCGTCCCGGTGCTCCCACGTGGCGGCGGCACCAGCCAGTGCGGCCAGACGGTCAATCGGGCGCTGGTGATCGACTGCTCCAAATACCTGCGCCGGGTGCTGGCGATCGACCCCGAGGCGCGGACCGCGTCCGTCGAGCCCGGCCTCGTGCTGGGCCATCTCAACACCGCGCTGCGGCCGCATTCGCTGTTCTTCCCGGTCGATCCCTCGACCCACGCCCGCTGCACCCTGGGCGGCATGGCGGGAAACAATTCCTGCGGCTCCAAGTCGATCCGCTACGGGCTGATGGCCGACAATGTCCTGTCCGTCGATGCCATCCTGGCGGACGGCACGCGGCACCGGTTCGGCGCCGTGCCGGACAATCTCGGCGGCGACCTGCCGCCTCGGATTGCCGACCTGATCCAGCGCCTGCGGGCGCTCGGCGCCGCCGAGGCCGAGGAGATCGCGGCGCGATTCCCGCGCCAGCTCCGACGGGTCGGCGGCTACAATATCGACGCGCTGACCCCGGCGGCGCGCGCTGCGGGGCGGGACAATCTGGCGCGGCTGTTGGTCGGCTCGGAAGGCACGCTGGCCTTCTCGGCGGCGATCGAGCTGGCGCTGGCGCCGATCAAGCCGCGCAAGGCGCTGGGCATCTGCCAGTTCCCCACCTTCCGCGCCGGGATGGAGGCGACGCGGCATATCGTAGGGCTCGACCCCGAGGCGGTGGAGCTGGTCGACCGCACCATGATCGACCTCGGGCGCGGCATCCCGATCTACCGGGCGACCATCGACGACATGCTGATCGGCGAGCCCGGTTCGCTTCTGCTCGTGGAGTTTCACGGCCACGAGGACGCGCCGCTGCTCGGCAAGCTCGCGGACCTCGAGGCACTGATGGGCGATCTCGGCCATCCGGGGGCGGTGGTGCGGGCGACCGAGGGGGGCTTTCAGGCGCGTATCGCCGAGGTGCGCGAGGCCGGGCTCAACATCATGATGTCGATGAAGGGCGACGGGAAGCCGGTCTCCTTCATCGAGGATTGCGCCGTCTCGCTCGACTGCCTCGCGGATTACACCGAGCGGCTGAACGCGGTGTTCGCGCGGCACGGCACCACGGGCACTTGGTACGCGCACGCCTCGGTCGGCTGTCTGCATGTCCGGCCGGTGCTGAACATGAAGGACCCGTCCGACGTCGCCACCATGCGGGCGGTGGCGGAGGAGTGCTTCGCCCTAGTGCGGGAGTACAAAGGCTCGCATAGCGGCGAACACGGCGACGGGCTGGCGCGCAGCGAGTTCCATGAGGCGATGTTTGGCCCACGCATCGTGCGTGCCTTCGAGACCGTGAAGGACGCCTTCGACCCCGCCGGCTTACTCAACCCCAACCGCATCGTCCGGGCCCCGCGCTTCGACGACCGAGCGCTATTCCGCTACGGGCCGGACTACGCGGCTGCGAAGTTCACTCCCAAGCTCGACTGGTCCGACCATCCCGGCGCGCTCGGCGGGATGCTGGGCGCCGTGGAGATGTGCAACAACAACGGCACCTGCCGCAGCTTCGACGCCGGGGTGATGTGCCCGAGCTACCGGGCGACGCGCGACGAGGAGCACGTCACGCGCGGGCGGGCCAATACGCTCAGGCTCGCGCTGACCGGCCAGCTTGGCCCGGACGCGATGGCCTCGGACGCGGCGGCCGACGCGATGAAACTGTGCGTCTCGTGCAAGGCCTGCCGCCGCGAGTGCCCAACCGGCGTCGATATGGCGAAAATGAAGATCGAGGTCCTGGCCGCGCGCGCCGAGCGGCACGGGGTGCGGGCGCGGGATCGACTGGTGGCGGAGCTCCCCCGTCTTGCCCCTGCCCTCTCCGCCCTCGCACCCCTCGCCAACTTGCCCAATGCCGTCCCCAAGCTGCGCCGCCTGCTCGGCCTCGCCGACCGTCCTCTGCCCCGCTGGCGCGGTGATCGCTTCCGGGATTCCGAGATCGAGGGGACGGCGCCGGCCCAGCCGGCGGGCGAGGTGTGGCTGCTCGCCGACACGTTCAACCGCTACTTCGAGCCGGAGAATTTGCGAGCGGCGGTCCGCGTGCTGGCGGCGGCTGGATATCGCGCGACGGTTCCCGCCGCCGGCGGCCGGCCGCTCTGCTGCGGCCGCACCTGGCTCGCCGCCGGGATGGTCGACCGGGCCCGTGCCGAGGCGCGCCGCACCCTCGCCGCACTGGCGGGGGACCGGCCGGTGATCGGGCTCGAGCCGTCCTGCCTGCTGACCTTGCGCGACGAGTTCCGCTCACTTCTGCCCGGACCCGAGACCACCGCGTTGGCCCCGCGCGCCATGCTGCTGAGCGAGTTTTTCGTGCAGGCCAAGCCCGATCTGCCGCTCGGCGATCTGGCGAGTACCGCGTATCTGCATGGGCACTGTCACCAGAAATCCTTCGGCGCGATGCCGGCCACCGTCGCGATGCTGCGGCTGGTGCCCGAGCTCACGGTGCGGCCGATCACCTCCTCCTGCTGCGGGATGGCCGGGGCGTTCGGCTATCAGGCGGAGACCCAGAGCGTGTCGATGGCGATGGCAGAGCGCGACCTGCTCCCAGCGGTACGCGCCGCCGGGGCGGACGACCTCATCGTCGCCGATGGCACCTCCTGCCGTCACCAGATCCGCGATCTGTCCGGCCGCGCTGCGATCCATTCCGTGCGCGTTCTGGAACGCGCACTCGACAATCGCGCGCAGCCCACCCCGGTGCGACCCGGTTAATCCATTTCTTACCGTCGGGGCGGGATGTTGGGGGACTGCAACCCCGGAACCCACTCATGCCGGCCAGCAACACCGCCGCGCGCCGCGCCAGGGGCGATCCCTCGCCTCCGGCCGATTTCGACCGACGCGCCGAAATGGCCGAACGACGGCGCCTGCTGCATGACCTGCGCGAGGCGATCGCGCGGGAGACTTTCGTGCTGCACTACCAGCCGCGTCTGTCCCTCGCCGCCGGCACGGTGGATGGCGCCGAAGCGCTGCTGCGCCTGCCGGATCGCCGGCGCGGATTTATCTCTCCGGGGGCCTTTATTCCCCTCGCCGAGCGGACCGGTCTCATCAACGCCATCGGAGCCTGGGTATTGCGGACTGCCTGCCGCGAGGCCGCGACCTGGCCCGGCCCAGCCACCGTCTCGGTCAACGTCTCGCCGCGCCAGCTGCACGACGGCGCGCTGCTTGGGCAGGTGACACGGGCGCTCGGCGAGTCCGGCCTAGCAGCCGACCGGCTGGAGCTGGAACTGACCGAATCGATGCTGATCGATTTCGGCGAGGACCTGCTGTTCGTGTTGTCGGCGCTCCGCGACCAGGGCATCGGGCTGGCGCTCGACGATTTCGGCGTCGGGTTCGCGAGCCTGGCGACCCTGCGCAAGCTGCCGCTCACCGTCATGAAGCTCGACCGCTCGCTGGTGCGCGGCTTGCCGAGCGATCGGGAGGACGCAGCGATCGTGCGCGCCGTGGTGGCGACCGGCCATGCGCTCGGGCTGACCGTCGTGGGCGAAGGCATCGAGACCGTCGGCCAGCGGGATTTCCTGGCGGCGATCGGCACCGATCAGGGGCAAGGCTACCTGTTCAGCCGTCCCGTCCCGGCTGCCGAGCTGCGACAAATGCTCAGGAGCCAGGGCGCTTCGGCCTCGGCTGCGCCCCGCCAAGCACTTACCTCACCTTAACTTGCCGAGTGCCGCAACCCTTGCCATTTCGGCTGTCATGCATGATGCCAGCCGCATCGAGGCCACGATCCTCCGCCTCGTCGCCGCGTGTGAGCCCGGCCGCTCGATCTGCCCGAGCGAGGCGGCTCGTGCGCTCGATCCGGACTGGCAGCGGCTGATGAGCGCGACGCGGCGCGCGGCGATCCGCCTCGCGCTGGCCGGCCGCATCGAAATCCTGCGCAAGGGCCGGCCGGTGCCCCCCGCGGGGGTCAAGGGTGTCATCCGCCTGCGTGCCCGGCCGGACGCCGCCGGGTGACGCCGCTCGCCTGGCTGCTGGGCCTGTTCCTGCCCGCTTGCGGCACCGCCGGCGCGGCCGGCATCCCGGTGCCGCCGCCGCTCGATCTCGCCCATTTCGAGCGGCCCGCCACCCCCAACGCCGCGCTCGCCGCCCCGGAAGGTGCCGGGGTCCGGTCTGATATCGTGACGCCCGTGTTCCACGTTGCGGCACCTCGGCTGTGGGCGGCGGTCGAGGGCATCGCTGACGGCCAGCCACGCACCTTCCGGCTCGCCGTCGATCGGGCGGGCATGACGGGGAGCTGGGTCGTCCGCAGCGCGGTGTGGAACTTTCCCGATGTCATCGCCGCCCGGGTCGCGCCACGCGGGTCCGACGACAGTACCCTGGCGCTCTACTCGCACAGCCTCTATGGCCGTTCCGATCTTGGCGTGAACCGCCGGCGCCTCGAAGCGTGGCTCGCCGCGGTCGACGCCTCCCTTTCGTCCGAAAGATAAGAACCCATGCGCGGTCTCGGCCCATTCCTGAAGGACGCCTGGCGCCTCGCCCGTCCGTATTTCTGGTCCGAGGAGAAGTGGTCGGCCCGCGGCCTCCTCCTGGTGATCATCGCCATGAACCTGACGCTGGTCGGGATGACGGTGATCCTCAATTTCTGGAACCGCGAGTTCTACAACAGCCTGCAGGACAAGGATTGGCAGGCCTTCATCGGCCTCTTGTTCTGGTATCGCCGGACCGATAGCGGGCTGATGCCGGGCTTCTGCGGGCTCGCGGTGGTCTATATCGCGATCGCCGTCTACCGGACCTACCTCACCCAATGGCTGCAGATCCGCTGGCGCCGCTGGATGACACGAGGTTTCATGGATGAGTGGCTTGCCGACCGGGCCTACTACCGCATCAGCCTCACCACCGAGGGCGAGGCCGTGGGCACCGACAACCCGGATCAGCGCATCGCCGAGGACCTTCGCGACTACGTCGACAGCACCCTCTCGCTCGGCCTGGGGCTGCTATCGAACGTCGTCTCGTTGTTCAGCTTCGTGGGCATCCTTTGGGGGCTGTCGGGCGCCATCGAGATCATGGGTTTCAGCATCCCGGGCTACATGGTGTGGGTCGCCATCATCTATGCCGTGATCGGCACCTGGCTAACACATCTGGTCGGCAAGCCTTTAGCTTTACTGAATTTCCGCCAGCAGCGGGTCGAAGCCGACTTCCGCTACGCGCTGGTGCGGATACGGGAGAACGTCGAAGGCATCGCGCTCTATGGCGGCGAAACCGAGGAGAAGGAGACCATCCGGTCGCGCTTCGACCAGGTCATCGGCAATTGGTGGGCGATCATGCAGCGCACCAAGGCGCTGAACACCCTCATTGCCGGCTACGACCAGATCGCGTCGGTGTTCCCGATCGTGGTCGCGGCCCCGCGATATTTCTCCGGTGCGATCCAGCTGGGCGGACTGACCCAGACGGCGGGCGCCTTCGCCCGCGTCCAGGGATCGCTGTCGTGGTTCATTGCGGTCTACAGCGGCAACAGCCCGAATGACGTGTCGCTGGTCCGTTGGCGCTCCGTCGTCGAGCGTCTCACCACCCTGCACAAAGCGATCGTCGCCGCCCGCGCGGCCTATGGGCACGGGCTGGTCTCAGCCGAGGGCGCGCCGGGGCGGGTGGCGGCGCGCGATCTCAACATCGAGCTGCCCAACGGCGCGAGCCTGTTGCAGCACGCCGACCTGACCTTCCCCGAGGGCCGCTCCGTGGTGGTGACGGGACGCTCCGGTTCGGGAAAATCGACCCTGTTCCGCGCACTGGCTGGAATCTGGCCGTTCGGCTCCGGCCGGGTGGAGCGTCCGGCCGGGCGCAGCCTGTTCCTGCCGCAGCGGCCCTACATCCCGCTCGGCACCCTCCGCCATGTCGTCGCCTACCCATCCGACGTGCAGGCCCACGATCCGGCCGAGGTCGCGCAGGCGCTCGAGGATGTCGGGCTGCCGCAATTCGTGGAACGTCTCGAGGAAGAATCCAACTGGGCGCAACGGCTCTCTGGGGGTGAGCAGCAGCGTGTGGCGATCGCTCGGGCACTGCTCGCCAAGCCGGACTGGCTGTTCCTCGACGAGGCCACGGCGAGCCTCGACCCCGAATCAGAGGCGCAGATCTATCGCGTTCTGAAGCAACGCCTGCCGGAGACCACCATCGTCTCGATCGCGCATCGCCCGGCCGTGGCGGCGTTTCACGACCAGCGCCTGGTGTTCCGGCGCGAGGAGGGCCGCCCCGGCACGCTGGTCGCCGCTCCTGCCGAGGCCGAGGCCGCGGCGGGAGGCTGACCCAACACCAGAAGGCACATGCTCGATTCGTCTCGCTTGGCGCGGTGCAGCGGGCGAATATCGATGTTGCAACGTGTTACATTTCGATCTAAGCTGTTGGCCTCGAACGTCGTCGTCGCGGACATCGCGGAAGGCGGAAAGTTCGTCGTGTTCAGCCGGTCGTCGTGAACTTCCGCCAGCCGCTCAGGAGAGTGGCAGATGGTAAACGAAGCGAAGCTGCATCAGTTCATCGGACAAATGCTCGGAGACCTTGGAGGCGCCGCGACAATCGCGATGGCCCGCATGGGCGACGCACTCGGGCTCTATCGCGCGTTGCACGCCAAGGGCGCCATGACGTCCTCCGAGCTGGCCGAGGATGCCGGGGTCAACGAGCGGTATCTGCGCGAGTGGTTGTCGCATCAGGCGGCGTCCAACTACCTGACCTACGATCCGTCGAGCGGCAAGTTCACGCTGCCGCCCGAACAAGCTATGGTTTTCGCGATCGAGGACAGCCCGGTCTATCTCATGGGCGCCTTCGACCTGATGGCGGCCCTGGTCGACGCACAGCCCAAGGTCCAGGCCGCTTTCAAGGATGGCGGCGGCGTGGGATGGGGCGACCACGGCGGCTGCATGTTCTGCGCCGTCGCTCGGTTCTTCCGGCCGGGCTATCACAACAACCTTGTTCCGAATTGGCTGCCCGCGCTCGACGGGGTCGTCGACAAGCTCCGGCGTGGAGCAACGGTCGCCGATGTCGGCTGTGGGCACGGGTGGTCCACCGTGCTGATGGCAAAGGCGTTCCCCAACTCCAAATTCGTCGGCTACGACTTCCATCCGAGCTCCGTCGAGCAAGCGGGCGCCCACGCGAAAGAGCATGGCGCGTCGGCCAACGCCCGGTTCGAGGTCGCCACCGCGAAGGACTTTCCTGGCCGGGACTTCGATCTGATCACCTGCTTCGACTGCCTGCACGACATGGGCGACCCGGCGGGTGCTGCCGCGCATGTGCGGCAAGCCCTGAACGCCGACGGCACCTGGATGATCGTCGAGCCGATCGCGGGCGACCGGTTGGAGGACAATCTCAACCCGGTCGGGCGGCTCTACTACGCCGGATCGACGATGGTCTGTGTGCCGACGTCTCTTTCGCAGGAGGTCGGCGCGGCGCTCGGCGCCCAGGCCGGCGAAGCAAAGCTCCGCGACGTCATTGGGCGGGGCGGCTTCCGTTCCGTCCGCCGGGCAGCGGAGACGCCTTTCAACATGATCCTGGAGGCGCGCCCGTAGCTAATCCGGACTGGGCCAGTTGAGGCGGACGGGATCGCTGCCGTCCCAGCCGATCGCCGCCTCGCGGACCTTGTCGAAGATGCGCCGGCGTGCCGGGGTCATGTCGGCCATCTCGATGATCGTGCCGGGATGGCCCTCGTTGAGGAAATAGACGAACCGGCCGCGCGCGCTGTCGCCTTCCTGTCCAACCTCGTAGCCGGCGGCGAGCGCGCGCTGGTAGATCGCGTCGTAGTCCTCTGGCCAGCTCGACCAATGCTGCAGGCCCTCATGCCCGGCGCGCAGGAAATCCTGGTAGAGGCTTGGGGTATCGCAGCGCTGCTGGATCAGCTCGATCTGCACGTCGCCCGAATTGGCCAGCGCGATCGAGGCGTGCATCCCGTCGTAGCGGCGACCGCGGTAGCTGAACGCCGTCAGCGGCAATTTCTCGGCGTAGAACCACGGGCCGATGCCGCACACCTTCGCCCAGTGCGCCATCGCCCCCTCGATGTCGCGCACCACGTAGCCCATCTGCCGCAGCGGCCCGAACAACCGGCTCATGCGCCCCTCCCTTCGTTGCGATCACCCCGGGGCAGTGGCTCTCCACCAGTGCGGAAGTCAAGCATCCGCGAACCGGCCGTCCGCTGGCACGCATCCCCGCGCCGACGTAGAGGAGCTAGCTTATGGACATCCACATCGACAGCCTCCTCGAAGGTGCCCGTCGGGCGACCGGCACGGTCGCGATCATCGATGTGTTCCGCGCTTTCACGACTGCCGCGGTGGCGCTGGCCAACGGCGCGTCGCGGATCATCATGGTCGGCGCCGTCGAGGAGGCATTGGCGCTGCGCGACAGCGGCGTCGGGCAGGTCTGCATGGGCGAGGTTGGGGGCCGCGCGCCAGCCGGTTTCGACTTCGGCAACTCGCCATTCGCGATTCAGCAGGTCGCCTTCGGCGGCAAGACGATCATCCAACGGACCGGGGCGGGAACCCAGGGCGTCGTCGCCGCGAGCCAGGCCGAGCGGCTCTATGCCGTCTCGCTGGTAGTCGCCAACGCCACGGCTCGCGCGATCCTGTCGGGCGCGCCCGACCGGGTCACGCTGGTCGCGATGGGCAACAACGCTGTCGTCCGGACCGACGAGGACGAGGTGTGCGCTCTTCATTTGCGCAATCTTCTGGAGGGCCGGTCAGGACATCCCCAGGCCGTGCGCGATCTCATTCTGGCGGGCGGCGAAATCGCCCACTTCCACGATCCGGCCCGCCCGTACATGGACCCTCGCGATCTGGACATCGCCCTCGACATCGGGCGTTACGACTTCGCGATCAGGATCAAGATGGAGGATCGCCGGCCAGTGGCGCAGATCGAGATCCCCGCGTGAGGCCGGCGCGCCGAGCCGATCGCCCGCTGCCGGCGGATGGCTGCCTAAGCTTCGGGCTCGACTAGCGCCGGTACGGCGAGGGCAGCAGGGCGCGCATCGGGATTTTCAACAGCCCGGACGGCCCCTTGAGGATCACCCGTGCGTCCGGGCTGTAATCCACCACGAGCTCGCGGCAGGCGCCGCAGGGCGACACCACGGCAAGCTCGCGGTCGATCTCCTCGGGTTTCGGATGGCGCACCGCGACGATGGTGTCGATGGTGCCGTCGCCATCGAGCACTGCGCGGCCGAAGGCGATCGGCTCGGCGCAGACCGAGAGCCGGCCAACCGTGGTGCCGAGATGCACGCCGGTCCACACCCGCCCGTCACGGCTGCGGATCGCTGCGGCGACGGTGTGCCAGAACGGACGATAGAGGCGGGCCAGTACGTCGTTGGCCGCCGCGACGAGTTCGTGATCGGCCTCGGTGAGCGGCTGCAACTCCTCGCCGCTCAGCGGCGATGCCTCTCCGCCGAGGGCGATGAGGGCCGAGGCCGGCGGAAAATCAGTCAGCCGCCTCGGCCTCCTCGCCCTCTTCCGGTGCCGCTAGCATGGCGTTCGCCACCACGCCCGACTGCTCGCGCACCTTGCGCTCGATCGCGTCCGCCATGTCCTTGTGATCGCGCAGGAACTGCTTGGCGTTCTCGCGGCCCTGCCCGATCCGCTGGCTGTCGTAGCTGAACCAAGCGCCCGACTTCTCCACCACGTTGGCCCTCACCCCAAGGTCGATCAGCTCGCCGACCTTGCTGATCCCCTCGCCGTAGACGATGTCGAACTCGACTTGGCGGAACGGCGGCGCCAGCTTGTTCTTGACCACCTTCACCCGCGTCTGGTTGCCGACCACCTCGTCGCGCTCCTTGATCTGCCCGATGCGGCGGATCTCCATGCGCAGCGAGGCATAGAATTTCAGCGCGTTGCCGCCGGTGGTGGTTTCCGGGTTGCCGAACATGACGCCGATCTTGAGCCGGATCTGGTTAAGAAAGATCAGCATGGTCTTGCTGCGCGAGACGCTGCCGGTGAGCTTGCGTAGCGCCTGGCTCATCAGCCGCGCGTGCAGCCCGACATGGGTGTCGCCCATCTCGCCGTCGAGCTCGGCGCGGGGCACCAAGGCGGCGACGCTGTCCACCACCAGCACGTCGATGGCGCCGGAGCGCACCAGCGTGTCGGCGATCTCCAGCGCCTGCTCGCCGGCATCGGGCTGGCTGATCAGCAGGTTGTCGACGTCGACGCCGAGCTTGCGGGCGTAGACCGGGTCGAGCGCGTGCTCGGCGTCGATGAAGGCGCAGGTGCCGCCGCGCTTCTGCGCCTCGGCGATGGCGTGCAGCGCGAGCGTGGTCTTGCCGGAGCTCTCAGGGCCGTAGATTTCGATGATCCGCCCGCGCGGCAGGCCGCCAATGCCGAGGGCGAGGTCAAGCCCCAGCGAACCCGACGGGATCACCTCGATCTGCTCGTCCCCAGGCCGCGCACCCATGCGCATGATCGAGCCCTTGCCGAAGGCGCGCTCGATCTGCGACAGCGCGGCGTCGAGCGCCTTGTTCTTTTCCATGAGTTTCCCGCCTCAACCTTCCATTGTATTCTGGGCCAAGCGATTCGCCCCAGGATTGTCGGCCCGCCACTGTCTCACAGAAGCGAACGCAGCTGCAACCGAAGCCCGCAAGCTTCTGTCAGGCATTTGGTTGCCTGTATGTTCCGCAGGCTCCGCCAGCACAAGGCAATTCGGCTAGCAGGACCCCGCCGCTTCCGGCTCGGCTGCGGCTGCCGCCACGTCCTGCACCGTCGCCAGCAGCACCTTGAGCGTGTAAGGCTTTGAAAGAAATGTTATTCCAGGCCCTGTGCAGTCTTGCCGTAGGGCTTCCTCCGCATACCCCGAGACCAGGATCGCGGGCATGTCGGGGTAGTCCGCCCGCACCGCATGGACCAGCGCCGGGCCGTCCATCCCGGGCATCACCACGTCCGACACCAGCACCGATGGCGGCGGTCGGGCCGATTCGGCGCGGCGCACTTCCAGCAAATGCAAAGCGACTTCGGCCGAGTCGGCACTCAGCACCTCCCAGCCACGCTGGCGCAGTGCCCGCTCGGCCATCGCACGAACCATGTCTTCGTCATCTACCAGGAGCACGGTCCGGCCACGGTCCGCCTCCGGCCGAGGCGCTGCGGGAGCGGGCGCCGGGGTCGGTTTCGGCGCTGGCGGCACGGTGACCAGCTCGGCCGCGTCATGGCGCGGCAAGTAGAGGCGGAAGGTGGTGCCGGTGCCGATCTCGGACTCCACCGCGAGATAGCCGTCCGACTGGCGTACGATCCCGTGCACCGTCGACAGGCCGAGACCGGTGCCGCCGCTCTCCCGCCGCGTCGTGAAGAACGGGTCGAAGATGCGCGGGAGCACGTCGGGCGGGATGCCGGTGCCGGTGTCCGCCACCTCGATCATGACGTAGCGGCCGGGCGGGATCGTCTCCTGGCCGCGGACCAGCGGCCGGACCAGCGTAACGTGGCCGCTGCGCAAGGTCAGCCGCCCGCCCTCCGGCATGGCGTCCCGTGCGTTGACCGCGAGATTGACCAGCACCTGATCGAGCTGGGTGGGGTCCACCCGGACCAGGCGCCCCGGCGTCTCGAGCTCGAGGTCCAGGCTGATCCGCCCTCCAAGCAGCCGCCGCAGCAGCCCAGCGAGGTCCTGAATCGCCTCGTTGATCGCAAGCACGCGCGGCTGCAGGGTTTGCTGGCGGCCGAACGCCAGGAGCTGGCGGACCAGTGCCGCGCCGCGCTCGGCGCCATGCCGGATTTCGCGGATGTCGTCGCGGGCTTCGGCGGGGAGGTCGCTCCGCCCGAGCACCAGGTCGGTGCCGGCCAGGATGGCCGTGAGCAGATTGTTGAAATCATGCGCGATGCCGCCGGCGAGCTGGCCGATCGCTTGCAACTTTTGGCTGTTGGCGAGCTGCCTTTCCAGCCGTGTCTGCGCGGTAAGGTCTGTGATCCGGAGGATCAGGCCGGAGATGCGTCGGTCGCCTTCGCGCAGCACCGAGCCTGAGACATCCACCCGATGGTCGGGATCGGGCTCGGCACGCTCCAAGCGGGTGATCAGCGGCGCCGGAAGCTCGCCGTCGCGTAGCGCGACCTGCAAGGCGGCCTCGATCGATGGGCGCTCGGCTTCCTGGAACAGGGCGGTGGCCGGCTGGCCGGGCACGAGTCCAACCCGGCGCGGCACCATGCGCCGCAGCGTGTCGTTGGCCCGCACCACCCGCCCGGATTGGTCGGTGATCAGCACTCCGGCGGAAGCCTCTTGGAACAGCACCCGCAGGAGTTCGTCGAGCGGGCCGGCCAGGCGGTCGATCAGGGCAGGCGGCGGCGCGTGTCCTCCGAGAAGCCGGCGCCAGGCGATGGCGAGCCTCATCGCGGTGCCGCGGGCGAGGCGGCCCGCGCGCGCTGGCTGAGCCCCCAGACATAGGCGATGATCTCGGCCACGGCCTGGTAATGCTCGGCGGGGATCTCGGCCTCGAGCTCGACACGGTAAAGTGCCCGCGCCAAGGGCGGATTCGCCACGGAGGGAACGCGATGCGCGGCTGCAACCTCCCGAATACGGGCGGCCATTGAGTCCACTCCCTTCGCAACCACACGTGGTGCCGCGTTGGTAGCACGGTCATAGGCCAAGGCCACAGCATAGTGTGTCGGGTTCGTGATCACCACGGTCGCCTTCGGCACCGCCGCCAGCATCCGCTTGCGCGCCCGCTGCATCCTGATCTGCCGCAGGCGGTGCTTGATGCGAGGGTCGCCCTCGGTCTCCTTCATCTCCTCGCGGATATCGTGCCGGCTCATGCGCAGACTGCGCGCGTGGCGGATGCGGACCCAGATCACGTCAGCCGCCGCGATCACCGCCTGCACGGCGAGAATCGCGAACAGAACCCGCAGGACCAGCCGGACCGCTTGCGCCGGCAGGAGTCGGAGATCGGTCATCGAGGCGAGCGCAAGCCCGGACAGATCGCCGGATACCACGAACCATGTGGCCATTCCCATGACGGCAAGCTTGACGAGGGATTTCGCAGTTTCGACCAGGCTGTCGAGGCCGATCAGGCGGCGGATGCCGGCGAGCGGGTTGAGGCGTGACAAGTTCGGCCGCAGGGCGCGGGTGTTGAGTTGCCCACGGGTCTGCAGCAGGACGGCGGCCGTCCCGAACGCGAGTGCTGCGAGGACGAACGGGGCCGCGATGCGCAACCCGGCGGCGCCCGCGGCGAGCACGGCGGCGCGGCCGCCATCGGACATGTCCCAGCGATCCGTCAGCGCGAGGAAACCGCTCAAACGCCCGACCATGTCGCGCGCCGCCGCCGGTGCCAGCATCATCAGCACGAGCGCGGTGCTGGCCAGCGCCGCCAAAGCCGGGACCTCGCGGGAGAGCGGGACTTGGCCCTGCTCGCGCGCTTTCTGCAGCCGTCTCGGGGTTGCGGCTTCTGTCCGGTCTTCCTGCTCGCTGCCCTCGGCCATCGCTGCTCAGGGCAGTCCTGGCAGATGCCCGAACCCGTCCCGCGCCGCCTCAAACCACGCCGTCGACAGCACGCCGGCGAGCGCCGCCAACAAGAGGACGCCGCCGAGGATCTGCCCCGGCATCGCCGCCATGTAGACCTGCATTCGCGGCAGCAGCCGGGCGATGAGGCCGAGCCCGACCTGCCACACGATGGCGGCCAGCACGAAGGGCGAGGCGAGCCGCAATGCCAGCCCGAATGCCTCCGCGACCGATCCCACCACGGTCTCGGCGACACCATCGGCCGGCAGCAGCGCGCCGGGGGCGATCAGGCGGAAACTGCCGCCGAGCGCCGCCAGCGGCATCGCGTAGAGGCCGGAGACCAGCAGGATCAATGGCCCGGCAAAACCGAACAGCTTGGCGATGACGCTCGCCTGCGCACCAAGCACCGGATCCGGCTGCAGCACGTTCGACAGGCCAAGCATGTAGGAGATGAACTGCCCCGCCATCGGCAAGGCAAACACCAGCAAGCGGGCGAGCCATCCGAGCCAGAGCCCCGTCACGAGCTCGGCGCAGACCATCCCGGCCGCGACGATTGGGGTGTCGGGTGCAGCCGGCAGCAACGGAGCAAGGCCGGGCAGGAGCAGGAAGGTCATCGCAAGCGCGATGCCGGCCCGCACCATCGCCGGCAGTTCCGCCTCGCCGACCCCGGGCAGCAGCATCATCGCCGCACTCACCCGCGACAGGACCAGCACGAAGCCGAACGCCCATCCCGGCAGCGCCGCGAGCACAGCGGCGTCGTCGCCGCTCACGAGCCGCCCACCGCGACCAAGGCGTCGAACAGCCGGTGCGTGTAGTCGGTGAGAGTGGACAGCATGAAGGGGCCGAGCAGGAACAGCGTGGCGAACAGCGCGAGCACCTTGGGCACGAAGGCCAGGGTCGATTCGCTGATCTGCGTGATGGCCTGCAGCAGCGACACGATGAGCCCGACCGCCAGGCCCACGACCAGCGGCGGGCCGCCGAGCTTGAGCGTCACGAGCATCGCCTCGCGCATCAGACCCGCGATATCGGTCTCCGCCATCACCGCCTTCCTGCCGGGATGGACATGCGTCAGATCGGCATTCGCATAATGTCTTGGTACGCCTGCACGACGCGGTCGCGGATGGCGACTGTGGATTGCAGGGCGAGTTCGGCGCGCGAGACGGCAGTCACGACCTCGGTGAGATTGCCGCCGCCGGCAATCGCCGTCATCGCCTGCGCGTCGGCCTGATGTCCGGTCTCGACGACGCCCTCGAGTGCCCGCTGCAGCGCGCCGCCGAAGCCGCCGCCGCTCGTCGCCTGATCGCCGCTATCCACCCGCGCGTAGGCGCCCGCGGCGGCCGAGGGCGTGACGGTGATGGTCGGGATGCCGCTCATTTCAACATGCCGATCACCCGCGTCAACATGCCGCGGGTGACTTCCAGGACCTGCAGATTGGCGCTGTAGGAACGCTGCGCCTCGCGCATGTCCATGACCTCGACGAAGCTGTTGACGTTGGGGGTCTTGACGTAGCCCTGCGCGTTGGCGGCGGGGTGCGACGGATCGTAGCGCTGCGTGAAGGCGCTCTTGTCCTGGCCGATCTCCTTGATCCGTACCGTCTCGGTGCCGAGTGCGCGGTCCATGCGGTTCTCGAACGTCACCGTCTTGCGCCGGTAGGGATCGGCCCCCGGCGTCGAGCCCGTCGTGTCCTGGTTGGCGAGATTCTCGGCGATGACGCGCAGCCGGGTGGTCTGCACGTCCATCCCTTGCGCCGAGATCGTCAGGGCTTTGGTCAGATCCATCGCGGTCCGTCCCTGTTAGCTATGTCCGAGGGCCAGGCGAAAGAAGCCGAGATATTTCGTGTAGAGATTGGTCACCAATTCCTGCGAGCTCTCCGTGTTGGCGACCTTCATCAGCTGCTCCTGCATCGAGACGGCGTTGCCGTCCGGCGCGCGTTCGCTGGGGCGCTCGACGACCGCCGGCGCGGTGGCAGCCTGCGTTCCCGGCAGGTGGTTCGGCCGGGTCTGAACTGGCGCAATTCCACCGGTTGCCGAGAGCGTCGCGGCGAACGGGCCGAGATCGCGCGGCCGCCACCCCGGCGTATCGGCGTTGGCGACATTGTGCGCCAGCACCTCCTGCCTCCGGTCGAGCCAGGCGAGGCGCTTGTCGGCCAGGGCAAACAATCCGATCTGGGTGACATCCATGCGCGCCGCCATCGTTCGGTTCACTTCCGGCAGATTGCGCCGAAGGGCTGAATGACGGGTTAAGCCCAGCGGCAACGCTTCGGTAATAGAAGCGTGGTTTTCTCCCTTGGATGGAACCAAGCGCGGGCCCGGTCGAAGACTCCCCCCTGCTGGCCGACCGCACCCGGATCGGTCGGACGCGCTCGCTCGCGGGCGGGATCGCAACCACGATCCGCCTCTCGCGCGCGCTGGTCGACACCGGGCGGAGCATCGACCTCGCGGGACTGGACCGGATCGTCGGGCTGCTCTGCGCCAAGGCGCTCGATCTGCAGCCCGAGCAAGGCCGCGAGCTGGTCCCTGAACTCTCCGCCATGCTGCGAGAAATCGATGGCCTCAGCGCCGCGCTCACCGCTGCGATGGCGCCACCCGATCCCTGACCACTCCGCTCACCGCCGGCAAAAGGCCGCGCCAATGTTATTGACCGTACAACCAATATTGACTGCCATCGTCGCGCTGATCGCCGTTCTTGCCCTGATCTGGGCGGCGAGCCGTGCCGCCAAGTTCAGCGGCATCGGTGCCCGCCGCCCGGCTGGGCGCCTGCTGCAGGTGGAAGAAGCCATCGCGCTCGATCCGCGACGGCGGCTGCACCTCGTCAGCTGCGAGGGGCGACGTGTGCTGCTGCTGACCGGCGGCGGGCAGGACCTCGTGGTCGGCTGGCTGCCCGATCGGGCGGCGCCATGATCCGCCGTCTTGCCCTGTTGGCTTTCCTAGCGGTGCTCTTGGTGCCAGGATTCGCTGCCGCGCAATCCGTCAACATCGATCTGGGTGCGGCCGGCCAGGCCGGCGCCACCTCGCGGCTGGTGCAGCTCACGGCGGTGGTTACCGTGCTGGCGCTGGCCCCGAGCCTGCTCGTGATGGTGACGGCGTTCACGCGGATCGTCATCGTTCTGTCGCTGCTGCGCAGCGCACTGAGCGCGCAGGGCACCCCGCCCAACACCGTGCTGATCGGGCTCGCCCTGTTCCTGACCTTCTTCGTGATGCAGCCTGTCCTCGATCAGGCATGGACCAGCGGCCTGTTGCCGATGACGCAGGGGCGCGTCAGCGAGATGGAGGGGCTGCGCCTCGCAACCGAGCCGTTCCGCCACTTCATGAGCGGCAATCTGCGCGGCAGCGACCTACAGCTGTTCCTCGACCTTGCGAAGCTGCCCGACCCACCCTCGCCGGACCAGACACCGTGGCGCGCTTTGGTTCCCGCCTTCATGGTGGGCGAGCTGCGCCGCGCCTTCGAGATGGGCTTCCTGCTGTTCCTGCCCTTCCTGGTGATCGACATGGTGGTCGCCAGCGTACTGATGAGCCTCGGCATGATGATGCTGCCGCCGAGCGTCGTGGCGCTGCCGTTCAAGCTGATCTTCTTCGTGCTGGTCGATGGCTGGCGGCTGGTCTGCGGCAGCCTGGTGCAGAGCTTTGTCGACACCCATAGCTGACCGGCCGACGCAGCTATCGCGGCAGGTACTCGGCGATGTAGGGCGGCAGGTGGAACGCACTGACATGGATCTCGGGCGTCCAGTAGCGGGTCGTGCCGAGGATGCCGGCCGCCTCGGCACGTTGCCGGATCGCCCCCAGGCTCGCTTCGGTCAGCGCTGCGTCCTTGGCCGCCCAGCCAAGGGTCATGAAGCCGCCGACATAGGTCGGCACTGCCGCGATATAGGCGGTGACATGGGGGAAAAACTTGGCACGCCGGGCGCTGGTCTCGCGCAATTCGTCGGCCTGCATGAAGGGCACGCCGCACTGGTTGACCACGACGCCGCGGGCGGTCAGCACGCGGGCGCAGTTGGCATAGAATTCGTCGGTGAACAACACCTCGCCGACACCGATCGGGTCGGTGCTGTCGACGATGATGGCGTCGAACGAGGCGTCCGGGGCGCGTCGCACATAGTCGATCCCGTCGCCCACGATCACGTCGGCGCGGGCGTCGTGCCAGGCGCTGCCGGCGATGTTGGGCATGTGCTGCTTGGCCAGCCGGATCACCTCGCCGTCGATCTCGACCATCACGGCGCGCTGGACGGCGCGGTGCCGTAGCACGCGGCGCAGCACGCCGCCGTCGCCGGCGCCGATGATCAGAACGTTCGCCGCCGCGCCATGCGCCAGCAATGGCACGTGGGTCAGCATTTCCTGATAGACGAATTCGTCGCGCTCGGTGATCTGGATCACGCCGTCGAGCACCATGACGCGGCCGTGCGACGCGGTGTCGAAGATCGCGATGTCCTGGAACGCGCTCCGCACCCGGGCAAGCTCGCGTCTGACCCGGAAGCGCTGCCCCCAATCGGGATATAGCGTCTCGTTGATCCAGCAATCGGTCGCCATCGGTCCCTCCGAAAAACGCAACGGCCCGGGCGGGAGACCCCGGGCCGTTGCTCGCGCCAAGGCTACAGGATCAGGCGATCAGCCCGCGCCGCTGCTCGCCGAGACGGATGGAGTCCGGCCGGAACGCCGCCTTCAGGACCGGCAGCGAATCGTACGGATTGCACGAGCCGCACATGAAGATGTCGATCGCAGCAAAGTCCCGTTCCGGCCAAGTGTGGATCGAGATATGGCTCTCGGCCAGCACAACCACGCCGGATACGCCGGCATCCGGGCCGAAATGGTGGAAATGGCTGTGCAGGATCGTCGCGCCGGCGGCGACCGCCGCCTCGCGCAGCGCCGCGTCCACCGCCTCCTTGTCGCTGAGATTCCTCGCACCCCACAAATCCACCAGCAGATGCGTGCCGGCGAACTTCACCCCGTCCTTCTCGACGAAGTAGTCTTTCTGCTCCTCGCGGGAGCCATGCCCCGGGTCACTAAGCGTCGTCTGGTTCTCGCTCGGAAGTTCCGAGACCATCCCCAGCGGGCTGAGTGCGTCCATCGCGTACTCTCCTACCAGTAGACGGCCTGTTGGGCGCGCGCGGACATGCGCGGACCCCCTGGGGCCAAGGAGGGCGGAACATGGGGAAAAGGGGGGGGGCATGCAAGTGGAATTCGCCCCCGTCGGGTCACCGAATGCGCATGGCGGCGACGCGCCGATAGGTAAGCGGTTTCAAGGGCTCTGGCGCACCGGCGCTATCGCCTTGAGGTCGGCCGGGAGGCCCCGCGCCAACGCGATCTCGCGTCCGACACGGCCGAGATCGGTGCTGCCCTGGAGCGGTCCCGAGGTCAGCAGGCGGAACATGTCGCCGAGCGGGCCGCCCTCCATCCGCTTGCCCTCGCGCTGACGCAGGGCGGCCAACGCGGCCGGATCGCCGGCTTGCGCGGTTGCTCCGGCGAGCCGCAGCAAGGTCCGGCGCTGCGCGTCGTTGAGCGAACCGGTCGCAGGCACGGTCTTGTCGGCATAATCGGCGAGCGCGCGTTCGGCCTGCCGCCAGTCGCGCGCCTCTTCCAGGATATCGGCCCGCGCGGCGTCGGCCTCGGCGCTGCCGATCGGCTCGAGCAACGCAATGGCGGCAGCCGGATCCCCACGCCGAGCCAGTGCGCGCGCCTTGACCAGGACACGCCGTTGACCGAGCTCCACGGGCAAATCGTCGGAATCCGATGCGGACAGCGCGGTAAGCGCGCCGTCTGCGTTGCCTTCGCGCAGCCGCGAGGCGGCAAGACGCGCGCCGAACCCCGCACGCGCGGCACCCGTCGAGGATTGCATCAGTTTTGCCAGCACCGGGTCGGCACGCCTCGGCAGATCGAGCGCGAGCAGGCGATCGGCCAGCC
>JAFKFI010000084.1:47284-66309 GCA_017307285.1 Alphaproteobacteria bacterium
TCTCGGCGCCCTGCGCGCCGTCGGGCAGCAGATCGGCGTTCTCGTCGACGAGTGCCACCAGATCGAAGGGCGATTGCCGGTCCGCGTTGTGGTCGCTCAGGAATGCGGCAAAGATCGCCTTCAGACGCGCATGGAGTACCGGCTGGTCATCCGGCAACAGCGTCTCGGTTTCCCGCAGGGAGGCGAGAGCTGCCCGCCAATTGCCGGACTGGGCGCGCAGTTCGGCCGCTCGTTCGCGCAACGCAAGCTCGTGCTGATCGCCACGCCAGGCGTAGAATTGCTTCTCGAGGGCGTCGGCCGCGCGTTTGGCGTCGATCGCACCGGTCGAGAGCCGCAACTCCACGGCTCGCGGCGCCGCCCGGACGCGCGCCAGTCGATCCGGGCCGGCAGCCAGCCGATCGTAAATCTTCAGGGCGCCGTCCTTGTCGCCCTTGGCTTCCAGCCAAAGCGCCCGCGCCAAGGCGAGGCTCTGGTTGTCAGGATGACGGGAAAGCAATTCTTCAACGCCATTCGACTTGTTGAGCGCCATCGTCTCGGCCGCCAGCGGAAGCAGGCGATCGCGCAATTCCGCAGGATAGGACAACAATAACGGCAAGGTCGCGGCGATCACCGCGGCCGCCTCCGGAGAGCCCTCATGCTGCTTCGCCTCGCGCAGGGCGCGCCATAGGGCGATCTCGTCGGTGCCGGTCAGGCGTGGATCGGAAAGGCCATCGGCCTCGCCATCCCGGTCGGCCAGCAACGCGGCGATGGCGCCGAGCCCGATGGCGTCGGGATCATCGGCCTCCCGTGCATCGCCGGCACTGGCGAGTCGCAGCATTGCCTGTGCTTCGGGGCCGAGACCGAGCGCTATCATTGTCTGTGCGGCGGCCCGGCGCGACGGCGCGCGGGCAAGCGGAGGCGCCATCGCCGCGGCATCGATCTCAGTCTGCAGTTGGCGGAGCAGGCTTGCGACGGGCAAGGGCGGAAGATCGAACCGGCGGGTCATGCGGGTCGCGCCAGCATACGCCGCGGCATCCGGCGGCGAAGCCGCGAGGGCAAGCCCGGCGGGCGCCGCACCGAGCTGAAAGCCGCTCTGCACGACGCGCAGCAGGATCTTGTCGGAGAGCGGCTCGACGGCGACCCCCTGCCATGTCGGCAGCAGGACGAACTCGCTGGTACGGCGCGCGACCGGCACGCCCTGCCCCGGCTGCCGCAGGGTGCCGACCAGCAGCAAGCCGCCGGTCTCGGGATCGGAGACGCTGACGACTGCGCCGGGCACGGTGGTGGCAAGATCGAGACGGCGATCGGCCAGTACCGGCTCGATCGCCTCAGCGGGACCGCCAGCGGCGGTGCCGGCGGCCACCGTCCAGCCGCTCGAGTTACGCGCCAGGGAGAATTCGGTATCCGGCGGCGGACGGAATCGGACGATGGTCGCGGTCGGCAGCAGCTGGATCGCCGCCGAGCCGAATATCCGATCTCCGCGCAATGCGGCGAGATCGAGTGGCCGCGCCTCGTCGAACACCAGGAAGGTCGTGCCGCCGCGACGGAACGCGGCCAGGCCGGTGGTGGAACCGAAGGGCAGTGAAATGGCCGACCCGACCAACCCCGCGGGTGGTGCGACGCGCGTAACGGCGAGCGCGAGCGGGCCGGCGGGGGCGGCAGACGATCGGGCGAGCTCGGCGCGCGGGAGTTGGTCGCTTGGCGCCGGCTGGCCCCGCGAGTTCTGGCCGGTTGGAACGCTCGGCGCCGCACTGGGAGACGTCGATTTGCCAGAGGCCTGGGTCGCTGGCTCGGGGCGCGGAAGATCTTGGCGCGCTACGGTGCCGACCGGCTTGGCCTCGGAGATTGGCACCGCCGCCAACTCGGAGTTCGCCGGCCGCTGCGTCGAGCCAGCGGCCGGCGGCTGGCTCGCCGGGGTGCTCGCCACCTTGGCCGGATGCTCCGCTCCAGGCACCGGTTCGGTCGACTTTTCCGGCTGGGGTCGGGACGGCGGTGCCTCCGATGACGGTGCGGTACCGGCAGCCACGTCCGGCTCGGGGTCCAACACATCGATGACGAGGCCGTTGCCCATCCGCCACGGATGGATCTGGGTCCCGGGCGAGACGACGAGATCCGCCTGGCCCTCGCCTCCGGCGATCCGCAGGACGTTGTGAGCACGCGACGATGCCGTGCCGATCCTGCCCACGCCCTCGAACCGCAGGCGCACCCGATCGCCGTCGCGCGTCAGCTTGTACGCGACCCGCTCCGGGAAATCGAACACAACACGCCCGAAGGTTGGATGATCGCCGGTCCGCACTCGCACCACTGCGCCGCCCTCCTCCGCCACGGCAGCACGAGACAACACGGCCGGAAGGCCCAACGACAGGCAGAGCAGCAGAGCAGCCGGACGCCGAGTGCGGCGCATCAGTCGAAGCTGGCCAGCAACTTGTCGATATCGGACTGGTCCATCGCGGCTGCCGGCAGCTGGGGTCCGTTCAGCAGCAGAGAGGGATCGGGCATCGCGTCCGCCCTTGCGAGGCGATTGGCCGAGCTCCCGAACGCCGCCACCATATGCGCCACCTTGGCCTCGATCGTCTTGAGCGTGGCGACCACCTTGGTGATCCGCTGGCCGGTAATGTCCTGGAAGCCGCACGCCTCGTAGATACGCGTGGTGGCATCCTGCAGCTGCGCCGCCGGCTCTCCGGTGAGCTCGCCCGCGACGCGATCCAGCGTCTCGCAGGTCTCAAGGATCTGGTCGGTCGCAGCGGCGGTGTGCGCCACGATCGCGTCGAGCTCGTCGGTCGCCGAGGGAATGTGATTGTCGGTGATGTCGTCGACCCGCAGCGCCGCAATCTCGGCCTTGGCCGAGGCGATGGTCCGCCCAAGCTCCTCGACCTCGGCGATCAGCGAGGTCTCGCTGTTGTCCGGATCGTCGTCGGACATGCCGAGCACGGCGCGCACCACGTCCGCGACCAGCTCGGGCTCCGCCCCCGGAAAGCGGCCCGAGATCGAGGACAAACGATCCGCGATGGCGGACACCGTCGCCAATACCGCGTCAGGCATTCCCCAGCACCTTTTCGATCTTTTCGCGCAATGTCTCCGCGTTGAACGGCTTGACGATGTAGTTGGAGACGCCGGCCTGCTTGGCGGCCACGACGTTTTCCGTCTTGCTCTCGGCGGTGATCATGATGAACGGCGTGGCGCCGAGCCGCGCGTCGGCGCGCACCTCCTGGAGCAGCTGCAGGCCGGTCATCGGCGCCATGTTCCAGTCGCTGATGACCAGGCCGAAATGCCCGGTCCGCAGCTTCGCAAGGGCGTCGGCGCCGTCGGTCGCCTCCTCCACGTTGTGGAACTCGATCTGCTTCAGCAGGTTGCGGATGATGCGGAGCATCGTCTTGTAGTCGTCCACGATCAGCACGTTCATCGACTTGTCGATCGGCATCCTTCAATCCTCATGGTGTTCGGAAAGGCGTGGCACCGGTCAGCCGCCGGACCCCGCGGTCGAGTCGGAATTGGCGCGCGTCCGCATCTGCGCGAGTTCGGTCGTCACTTGTCGGGCCTTCTCGGGTTGCATCGCCGCCATCACGGCGGCAGCCTTCGCCTCCTTCATCCGGTCCACGACCTGCAGCAGCACCTGCATGTCGAGATCGTTGAAAATCGCCGCCGCGTCGCGCGGCTTCATGCTCTCATAGAGCTTCACCAAGCCGCGCCAGTTCGCCTCCTCGTGCGATTTTCGGGCGCTCTCGATTCCCTCGAGGCGGGTTTGCAGCGCCTGCAATTCATCGACCCGCGCGGAGAGCTTGCGCTCGGCGGCGGCGAGCACTGCCTCGCGTGTGGTGAGCGTCTGCTCCTTTGCGTCGAGCTCCTGGCGCCGCTGGCGCAGCTCGAGCAACAGCGTGCGCTCGCTGTCGCTGACGGGAACCAGCTCGGCGGACCCCGCCTCCGTCGATGTGGTCGATGCCGGCTTCGACACGCCCCGAGCCGGGGCCGACCCGGCCGGCGAGGCTGCAACCGGTGTGGCAGGTGCCTTAGCACCGCCAGGATGTGTCGCCGGCGACGCCGCCGGGGGAGCGCTTGTCGCGGTCAGCGCATGCTCCGCCGCCTTCGCCGGCACCGCCGCGCGCACCAGGTCGATCGATTTCACCGCGAGCAAGCCCGCCAGCGCGAAGATCGTGACCGGCAACAGCCGCGGCGGCGTGATGCGGGCTCTCATCGCGCGAGCCTCAATGCCTTGATCAGGTCGCGCTCGGCCTGGCTGCGGACCCGAGCTTCGGGCGGCTCGCTGTCAATGGTCGGCAGGCGGGCCGGCTCCCCGACCGCCGGACGAGCTGGCTCCGCCGCGAGCGGTCGGCCCGAACGCACCAGCGCGTCGATCCGGTCAGCCAGCCGCTCGCCGCGCTCGGTGAGGAAGACGAGATCATCTTTCAACAGAGAAGCCGCCTCGATCTGGCGGGCAACCTGCCGTCCGGCGCCCTCGGCAGCTTCGCGCAGCCGGTCGATCCCCGCCTCGGCCTGTCGTGTACTGGCGTTGAACCCTGTCACCAGATCCTCCAGCACGGCCCGGTCGCGCTTCAGCACGCCGAGCGCGCGTTCGAGCCGCAAAGCATGAAACAGCGTGGCCGCCAGCAGGCCGACCAATGCTATCTCCAGCAACCATTCCATTCCGGCCATCTTGGCCCACTCCGGGTTAGCGATCGGTCAATCGCGGGCTGCCCATAACGTCGCTACGCTCATCGCTCCGCGGCCTGATTGCGCGGCAGGTCCCGCTCGATGCGAACCGCCATGCGGCTCTTGCGCCGTCCGAGCTTGCCCTCGAACAGCGGTACCGCCCCGCAACGCAGCTGGACCGGCGCGTTGGGCGCAGCGTTCAGCACGATGCGCGTGCCGGGCTTGAACTCCATCACGTCCGACAGCCGCATCACCTGCTCGTCGAGCACCACGTCGAGATCGACATCCGTGCTCCACAGCTCCTCGGCCAGATGGGTCTCCCAGATCGAATCGCGGCCGAATTTCTCCCCCATGAACTGCTGCAACAGCAGCTCGCGCACCGGTTCGAGCGTGGCGTAGGGCAGCAGCAGCTCCATCCGCCCGCCGCGATCCTCCATGTCGACCCTGAGCCGGGCCAGCACCGCCGCGTTCGACAAGCGGTTGATCGTCGCGAAGCGCGGGTTGACCTCCAGGCGCTCGAAGCGGAACGTAACCGGACAGAGCGGATCGAAGCTGGCGGAGAGATCGGCGAGAACGACGGTGATCAGGCGCTCGACCAGGGTGCGCTCGATCGTCGTGTAAGGGCGCCCCTCGATCCGCATCGCAGCGGTACCCCGGCGGCCGCCCAGCAGCACGTCGACGATCGAGTAGATCATCGAGCTGTCGACCACCATCAGGCCGTAATTGTCCCACTCCTCCGCCTTGAACACCGCAAGCATCGCGGGCAGCGGGATCGAGTTCAGGTAGTCGCCGAAGCGCAGGCTCAGGATGTTGTCGATGCTCACCTCAACGTTGTCGCTGGTGAAATTGCGTAGGCTGGTGGACATGATCCGCACCAGCCGGTCGAACACGATCTCCAGCATCGGCAGGCGCTCGTACGAGACGAGGCCGGAGCTGATGATCTTCTGCATCCCCGTCCGGTTCTCGCCGGACGATGGGCCGTCGTCGAAACCGAGCAGGCTGTCGATCTCGGCCTGGTTGAGCACGCGGGCCGACTGCGCGCCGTCGTCCTCGCTCTCCGTCGCCGCGCCCCAGGCGGCCGCGAGATCCTCGTCGGACGGCTCGTTCGATGGCGTCGACCCGCTCATTGGATCAGCATCTCCGTGAACAGCACGTCGGTGACGCCGCCGCCGGGGACGGCGATGTTGGCGCGCGAAATCAGCTCCTCGCGCAGGCGGTGGATGCCGGCCGAACCGCGCAGCTCCTCGGGTCGCGTCTCGCGCAGGAAGGTCTGGAACATGTCGAGCAAGCGCGGCATGGCGGTCTGCACACGCGCGACATCCTCCTGCTTGGCGACCTCGAGCCGCGGCTTGACCTTGATGTACGCCGGGCGACGGGGGTTGCCGTTGAGATTGGCGACCAGCTCCGGCACCTCGACGTAGATCGGCGCAGCCGGCGGCGCATTCTCGTGCTGGGCACCATGCGGCTGCTCGTGCGCGAGACCCAGCATCCGGGGCAATACGCCGCTGAACCACAGCCCGCCGGCCACCAGCACGAGCAGCACCGGCAGGGCGATGACGAGGAGCTTCTTCCGTCCCCCCTTCGCCGCACCTTCGCCGGCGGGCGTCGCCTCCTCCAATGCCACCGCCGTGCTCATGCAGCTCCTCCGTCGCGTGCATCGATGCCGCTGCCGGCAAGCTGTCAGGGGCCGGTTAACGAAGCGTTGCGACAGCCGCCGCGGCTGGTCTGGCCCGGCAATTTCGTCACGTGCCCGGCAGGTTCTGCCGGTCCGATCACGCCCGGATCTGAATTGTCCGCTGAGAACGGCGCCACCGGCGCTGGCACGGAGCTTGCTGCCCGGCCTGGCCACGAAGCTGTCTCGTCATGATGGGAAATGCCGCCCGATGGACACCGCCACCTATGTCGCCACCTCGCGCCTGGTCGCGCAGCAACGGGCGATGGACGTGCTCGGCGACAACATCGCCAATTCCGGCACGCCGGGCTTCAAGGCCGAGCGGGTCCTGTTCAGCGACTGGCTGGCGCGTCAGCAAGGCACTCAAGCGCCGCGCGGCGGACGCACCATCGCCTACACGCAGGACCGGGCGACCTATCGCGAGCTGGAGCCGGGCTCCCTGACCCACACTGGCAACCCGCTCGACATCGCGATCACCGGCGATGGGTTCTTCACTGTCGGGGCCCCTCAAGGTCCGCGGCTCACCCGGGCGGGCAGGTTTGGCCTGCTGCCGGACGGGACCATCGCGGACGGCGCGGGCAATGCCCTGCTCGACACCAGCGGCAAGCCGCTCAAGGTCGCCCAGGCGGATACCAGGATCACCATCGCGGGCGACGGGACAGTCAGCAGCGAGAATGGGCAGATCGGCAAGATCGGCATCGTCAAGCCCGCCGACCCCATGCGGATGCAGGCCGAGGGTGGCCGGTTGGCGCGCGCCGACACGCCCACTAGCGCGGTCGCCGCGCCCAAGATCGTGCAAGGTGCCGTGGAGGAATCCAACGTGCAGCCGATCGTCGAGATGACCCGGATGATGACCGGCCTGCGCGAATTCCAGTTCGTGAGCCAATTCGTGCAGGGCGAGTCGGACCGCCAGCAGAGCACGATCGACAAGATCCTCACCCGTCGCACCTGACTTGGGCACGTAACCCTGCAAACCCGACCGCACTCCGACCATAGGACCATCAGACATGCGTTCGCTCGATATCGCCGGCACCGGAATGCAGGCGCAGCAGACCAACGTGGAGGTCATCTCCAACAACATCGCCAACATGACGACGACCGGCTTCAAGCGACACCGGGCGGAGTTCCAGGACCTGATCTACGAGAATCTGCGCCGCGTCGGCTCGAACAGCAGCGATTCGGGGACCATCGTGCCATCGGGCGCCCAGGTCGGGCTCGGCGTACGCACCGCGGCGATCTATCGGATCTCCGAGCAAGGCAACCTGCAGCAGACGAGCAACAGTCTGGACCTGGCGATCAAGGGCAATGGCTACTTCCAGGTCACGCTGCCGAGCGGCGACACCGCCTATACACGCGACGGCACATTTGGCCTGTCGCCCGACGGCACCATTGTCACGGCGGACGGCTATGCGGTCCAGCCGAGCGTCACCATTCCCCCGAACGCCAAATCGGTCACGATCAACAACACGGGGCAGGTGCAGGTCTCGATCGACGGCCAGACCGCGCCGCAGACGGTGGGCACCATCCAGCTCGCCGTCTTCCCCAACGAGGCCGGGCTCGAGGCGCAGGGCGACAACCTGCTCCTGCAGAGTGCGGCATCCGGCAATCCGTCGACCGGCAATCCCGCCTCGCCCGGCTTCGGCGCCGTGATGCAGGGGTTCGTCGAGACCTCCAACGTCAACGTGGTGAGCGAGATCACCAATCTGATCACCGCCCAGCGCGCCTACGAGATGAACAGCCGGGTCATCACCACGAGCGACCAGATGCTCTCGACCCTCACCAACCTGCGGTGATGCCATGCGCCGGACCTTCATTTGCCTCGCCGCGCTGATCGCGTTCCCGTGTCACGCCGCGACCCTGCGGCCGATGACCTCGCTCAGCGGACCGACGGTACGGCTATCGGATCTGTTCGACGATGCCGGCCCGAACGCGGCGCGGATCCTCGGTCCGGGGCCGGCGCTGGGCGGCAACATTGTCGTCGAGGCGCCGCAACTGGCGGCCATTGCCCGGCAGTTCGGCGTCAACTGGCGGCCAGCGTCGCCGGCCGACCGCGCCTTCCTCGATCGGCCAGGCCGGCCGCTGACGCGCGACGAGGCGATGGCTCCTGTCCGCGTTGCGCTGATCGAAGCGGGAGCATCCGAGAATTGCGAGGTCGAGATCCCCGGCTTCACCCCGCCCCAGGTTCCGTTGAAGGGCGGCGTGCAGACCATAGTCACGCAATTGCAGTACGACGCCCCATCCGGCCGGTTCTCGGCGGCCCTGTCGTTAACCGGTGATTTCATGGAGCCGGTTACGATGCGGCTCGCCGGACGAGTGCAGGAGACGATCGAGGTGCCCATCGCGACCACCAGGCTGCCCGCTGGCGCGGTGCTCCGGGCCGGGGATGTCCACATGGCCCGCATCCGCGCCGCCCTCGCCCGCGACGATGTGGCGCGAGAGCCTCAGCAGGCCATCGGGATGGCGCTGCGGCATTCCATCAGCGCCGGCCAGCCATTGCCGATGGCCGATCTGGTCCGCCCCAGCATCGTCGAGAAAGGCGGCGCGGTGCAGATGCTGCTGAACAGCACCGGCCTCACGGTTGCCGCGCAGGGCCAGGCGCTGGAGTCCGGCGCGATGGGCGAACGCATTCGCGTGCTGAACCCCGTCTCGCGGGCGGTGCTGGAAGCCGAGGTGACGGGCCCGGGTCAGGTCAGGGTTCAGCCCGACTCCCTCCCGCTCGTGGCCGCCTCCTTCACCGGAAGCGGTCACACCAGGCTGGCGGCTGGACGATGAGCTCGCGCGCTCACCTGCTTCTACCGTTGCTCGCGCCGATGCTGCTGGGGGCGTGCGGTGCGCTCAGCCGGCTGTCGGAGGTGGGTCGCCCGCCCGAGATGTCGTCGATCACGGACCCAACGCGCGATCCCGCCTGGCGGCCCGTGACCATGCCGATGCCCGCCGCAAGACCGGCGCCGGCCGAGGCGAACAGCCTCTGGCGTCCCGGCTCCCGCGCCTTCTTCAAGGATCAGCGGGCCGCGCAAGTGGGCGACATCGTCACCGTGCTGGTCAACATCTCGGATGCGGCCAACTGGCAGAACGCCTCGGCGGCGAACCGTAATATGGATCAGGTAACGGGCATCCCGGCCCTGTTTGGATTATCGAATTACCTGCCCAAAGGGGTTGATCCAAGCAAGCTGCTGTCCGTCAACAGCACGGGCAGCGCGGACGGTACCGGCTCGATCAAGCGGAACGAGACTGTCACACTGCGGGTCGCCGGCGAGATCACGCAGGTGCTGCCCAACGGAAATCTCGTTGTCGCGGCGCGGCAGGAGGTGCGGGTGAACAGCGAGCTGCGGGAATTGCAGGTCAGTGGTGTGATCCGCCCGCAGGACATCGCCAGCGACAACACGGTACGGCATGACCGCCTGGCGGAAGCCCGCATCGCCTATGGCGGCCGGGGCCAGCTCACCGCGGTGCAGACCCCGCGCTGGGGCACCCAGGTCGGCGACATCCTGCTGCCATTCTAGAACTCGTCGGCATGTCCACGGGCGCCCTAGGATCATCGCGTGCTCACGGATACGATCGCGCGATGAACAGGCCGAGCCTGCTCGGGATTTGCACACTGCCGCCCTGGCCGATCCGCGACGGCTACGCGCTGCGCGTATTCCACATCCTCCGCGAGCTGGCCCAGAGCTGGTCGATTACGCTGATCGCACCCGAGCAGGCAGAACTCGATCCTCTCGTGCCCGAGATCATCGCGGAACATGTTCCAGTGCGGATCGAAGGGCGCAGTGTCACCTATCCGTGGCGCTTCGAGCAGAGCGCATTGCGCGAGACGGTGAACGGCGTCCTTGCCCGCCATCGTCCGGACCGCGCGCTCGTCTGGCCGGGCGCCGAGGCGCAGTGGTTCGGCCGCCGGGATCTGCCGGCGGCGGTGATGGACATGATCGACTGCAATACGCTCGAATTCTGCCGAAACGCGATGCACGCCTCTGGCCTCCGCCGCCGCGCCTACCAGTTGCGCGAGGCGGCCACCGCGACCGTCTACGCGGCGCGGACTCTGCGACATTTCCGGGCCACGATCTGCGTCGGCGAGCAGGACGCCCGCTGGCTACGCCCATTCGGGCCACGCGATCGGGTCCACGTGGTACCGAATGGTGTCGAGGTCCCGGCAGACGTTCCGGGGGAGGATCCAGCGCCCACGCTGAGCTTTGTCGGCACCCTGAACTACGCGCCGAACGTGGATGCCGCGCGCTACGCTGCCGAGGCGATCTGGCCGAAAGTTCGCGCTGCCATCCCGAGCGCCAGGTTCGTGATCGCGGGGCGCGACCCCGTCCCGGCGGTTTCGGAGCTCGGCCGGCAGCCTGGTATCGAAATTCGCGCCAACGTCGCCGACATGGCGGATGTGCTCGGACGGTCCTGGGTGTCGATCGCTCCGATGCGCTCGGGGGTCGGGATCAAGAACAAGGTGCTGGAGGCATGGGCCTGCGGGCGTCCCGTGGTGCTGACGCCGCTCGCCACCAATGGCCTCGAGCTGCCCTGCGGCCACGGCGCGCTCGTCCATGCCAAGGCGGACGGCCTGGTGGCGTCGGTCGTGGCACTGCTCACGGACCCGGTGGCACGGCGCGCGCATGGCGCTTCGGCGCTGACCTCGGTTCGAGCCAACGCCACCTGGGCAACGGCGGCGGCGCGGATCGACGCGCTTCTGCGATCGCCGCCCTGACAGGCAAGCTCAAGCCTCGTTGGCCCTCATCAATACCCGGCTCAGTCGCAGCGCGACTCTCTGGAACTCGGGAGACTCGCTGAGTAACGCTATGCGGGTAATGCGGCAAGAGCTTCGGCCAACTCGAATCCTGAATGACAGAGGGCATCCAGGGGGATCGGGCAAACGCGCCGATCAAGCGCCGTTTCGATTCGGCCCGCCTGGCCTTCCCGCCGCTGAGCCAAAAGGTCGGCGTGAGCCTGACGAACCGCCTGCTGCCAAATCTGGTCGAGATCGATCCGAGATTTCATCGCTGGCGAGATCGCGTCCAGCAACTGGAAATGCCAGTTACGAACCTCGCTTGCCCAGTGCGCGACGGCTTCCGCATCAGGATCGCACCGCGTCTTTACGAGATGGACCAAGATGAGCCGCAGCAGACTTTTGACGGTGTTGAACTCGCTACGGCCCACACTCTCGATCTCCTCGGCGATATTCTCAAGATCGAGGTCGTTCGGCAGATCCCGTCGCCCTGCGAGCTGGCGCAGTACCTCGGCCTGATGCTCAGACCAGGCCAAGATATCTTCGTCGTAAAGGCTCGTTTGGCCCATGACACCCTCCGGCACAGTCGATCTGGGCGACCGCCTGGGAGGAAGCAAGCTCAATCGTCGCGGTGGACGCGCTCCATGCGCTCGTGGCGCTCCTGGGCCTCGATCGAGAGGGTGGCGATCGGACGGGCCTCCAGCCGGCGCAGGCCGATCGGCTCGCCGGTCTCCTCGCAATAACCGTAGGTGCCGGTCTCGATGCGCAACAGCGCCTGGTCGATCTTGGCGATGAGCTTGCGGGCGCGGTCGCGGGTGCGAAGTTCCAGGGCTCGGTCGGTCTCGACGCTCGCTCGATCGGTGATGTCGGCCTCGTGGATGCCGCCTTCGGAGAGGCTGGCCAGTGTCCCGTCCGCCTCGCGGAGCAAATCGGCACGCCATCTTAACAGTTTCTGCCGGAAATACTCGACCTGTGGAGGGTTCATGAACTCCTCCTCGTCCGAGGGACGATAGTCAGGGGGCAGAGTCACCATCATGCGCGCCGATCCTGCTTTCTTGTCCGAAGCCCAACTTACGTTCCGGGGCTTCGGTGCCCCCGAGCCGGTGCCGGGTCGTGTCGCGCGGGCTTATAGCGGCGCAAGACTATTGCGCCAAGAGCTCATGCCGAAACGTTCAAGAACATCTTGTGAAAACGTTACGGCGGCTCAGTGCCGCCGCCGGGCGAGCTCGACGGAGGCGCGCAGCGCGATGGCCGCAACCGCCTGGCGCAAGGCAGGATCGGACGCCAGCGGCACTTCGGTGGCAAGGGATGCGAGCCGGGTGAGCTCCGCCTCGCCCCCGCCCTCCCCCGCCAGCATGGCGCGCTGCAACGCAGCCAGAAGCTGCAGCATCGCCTGGCCGTGGCGCCGCGCCGCCCGGTCCCGTGCCGGCTCGGCGCCAGCCTCCTGCAAGGCGAGCATGGCGCCAAGCGAGACCGGAACGGCCCCCGCCGCGGCACCCGCTTGCGATGCCGCGCCCGCCGCGAGAGAGAAGCCGCCCGCGGCTGGCGTCGTTCTGATCCGGCTCGCCCCTGCACCGGTCGTGCGACCCACTCCCAATACGCCACTCATTGCCATCCGCCTCCTTAATCGACCCGGCTTCGCGTGCCGCTCGGCAACTTCTGCCGGAGCGGCTAGCCCGCCTTGCTCGCGTTTTGCGCGACCTGCCCTGGCACGAGCCTTGCCTAGCTAGATGCAGAGACTGACGCGCAATCCTTTCCCCCTCGCTACCGAGGTGCCCTTGTCCCGCCTGTCCCGCCTCATCTTTCTGGTCTTCGGCTTGATCGTATTGGTGCCCGTCCCGCGGGCTTCGGCGCAGGTGCGGATCAAGGACATCGCTGACGTCGAGGGCGTGCGGGAGAACCAGCTGGTGGGCTACGGCCTCGTGGTAGGGCTCAACGGCACCGGGGACAAGCTCGACAACGCGGTGTTCACCCGCCAATCGCTCATCGGAATGCTGGAGCGGCTCGGGGTCAACACCCGCGACCAGGAAGACAAGCTCAAGACCAAGAACGTCGCGGCCGTGATGGTGACAGCCGATCTGCCGGCCTTCGCCCGCGGCGGCAGCCGGATCGATGTCGCGGTCTCGGCGCTCGGCGACGCCACCAACCTGACCGGCGGCACCCTGCTCGTCACGCCGCTGCTCGCGGCTGACGGCGAGGTATACGCCGTGGCGCAGGGCGCGCTGAGCACCGGGGCGATCGCCGCCAAGGGCGCCGCGCAATCCGTCACACGGGGCGTGCCCACGGCCGGACGCATCGCCAATGGGGCGACAGTAGAGCGCGAAATCGCGTTCCGGCTGGACAAGAGCGCGGGGCTTCGCCTCGGCCTGCGCAACCCGGACCTCACCACCGCGCGGCGCATCGCGGCGGCCGTGAACCAGACGCTCGGCGGCTCGGTGGCGCGGGCGATCGATCCGCGGACGGTGGCGCTCGACCTCAACGGGCGCGACCCGATCGACGCCCTGGCACGCCTCGAGGACGTGCGGGTCGAGCCGGACACCGCCGCCGTCGTGGTGATCGACGAGGCCAGCGGCACGGTCGTTATGGGCGCCAACGTTCGGGTCAGCACGGTGGCCATCGCCCAGGGCAACCTGACCATCCGCGTGACCGAGACGCCAGAGGTGAGCCAGCCCGGCCCCTTGTCCAACGGGAAGACCGCCGTGGTGCCACGCACCAATATCCAGGTCGACGACCAGCACGACCGCAAGCTCGGCATCGTGCGGGGCAGCGTGACGCTGCGCGACCTGGTGGCCAGCCTCAACGCGCTCGGCGTCGGACCGCGCGACCTGATCAGCATTCTCCAGGCGATCAAGGCCGCGGGCGCCCTGCAAGCCGATCTGCAGGTGCGATGATGTATGCCGGCATGCTCCCGCCGATCGACCAGCCGGTCGCCACCAGCTTGGCCCCGGCGCAGGTCGCCAAGGCCTGGAAGGCGGCTCAGGACTTCGAGGCGATGGCGCTCGGGCAGCTGCTGCAGCCGATGTTCGCGACGGTGGATACCGCGCATGACCCGTTCGGCGGCGGCCCGGGCGAGGAGGCCTGGAAGCCGATGTTCATTGACGCGATCGGGAAGAACCTGGCGGCGCATGGCGGGATCGGCATTGCTCGCCCGGTCTTCGCCGAGATGCTGCGGGCCCAGGAGGCTCGCTCCCAGAATGGCGGAGGGCGAGATGCCCTGACCACCCCACCAGAGAGGCCAGAATGAGCCCAGCCCTGATCGACGCCGCCATTCGGCTGGCTGATGCGCTCGCCCGTGAGAACGAGGCGCTCGCCGCACTCGATTTGCCGCGAGCCGCCGGAATGCTGGCCGACAAGCAACGCGCGGCGGATGCGTTCTTCGCCGCGCAAGCCCTGCTGCCCGACGGCTTGCCCACCACCGCCGGGCGGGACGTTGCCGAGCGCCTCGGGATACTCGCCGAGGAGAACCACCGGCTGCTCGAACGCGCCATCGCTGTGCAGGGCCGGGTCATCGGCACCCTCGCCCGCGCGGTGCGGCCGGAGACACTGGGCTATGGCGCGCGGGGCGGGCGCACCGTCGCTAGCCGCCCCAGCGCGATCGCGCTTTCCGCGCGCGCCTGACCATCCGGCGGCTCGGACCGACACCGGCTATCGCGTCGGTTGCCCGCATGATAGTGCGGTGGATATGGAAGGGCTCGACCCGGACACTTGGCGGCGGCTGCTGCGCCGCTGCCCCGACGACGCGCCGCTGTCCCCACTGTACGGGCCGGTGATCGGGCCACCGATCTCGTCCGATGGCTGCTTCGTGCTCGGCCGGATCGCCCAATCGCTGGACGGACGCATCGCGACGGTGTCGGGCCAGTCCCAATGGATCACCGGTCGCGAAGACATAGAGCACACCCATCGTCTTCGCGCGCTATCCGACGCCGTCGTGATCGGTGCCGGCACGGTGCGGGCGGATGATCCGCAGCTGACCACGCGGCATGTCGAAGGCCCTTCTCCGGTGCGCGTGGTGATCGACACCGACCGGCGGCTCGATGACCGGTACCGCGTGTTCGGCGACGGCCCGGAGACCTTGCTGCTATGCGCCGCCGACGCGCCTGGGCCGGAGACGCACGGCCGGGCACGGACGATCCGACTGCCCCGAGCGGGCCGGGGGCTCGACATCGCCAGCTTGTTGCGCAGGCTCGCCGCACGCGGGTTGCGCCGGATTCTCGTCGAAGGCGGCGGGGTCACGCTGTCCCGCTTTCTCGCCGCCGGCGGTTTGGATCGCCTGCACGTCACGGTCGCTCCGCTGCTGATCGGGTCGGGCATCCCGGCATTCACCCTGCCCGACGCACCGGTACTGGCGGACGGGATGCGCCTCGACTGGGCGCTGCATCGGGTCGGCTCGGATATCCTGCTCGACATCCCGCTCGGCAGGGCGCGACCGGCGTCATGCAGCTGACCGCCCGCGCCTTCTGGAGTCTCGGCGCAGGGCGCGGCGAAATCCGCGAGGAGCGGCTCGATCCGCCGGCCGAGAACGAACGTCTGGTCCGCACCCTGGCGACCGGCGTGTCGCGTGGCACCGAGGCGCTGGTCTTCGCCGGGCGCGTGCCTGCGAGCCAGCACGCGGCCATGCGGGCGCCGCTGATGGGCGGCAGCTTTCCGTTCCCGGTGAAATACGGCTACAGCGCCGTGGGCGTTTTGGCTGGTGGCGAGCGCGTCTTCGTGCTGCATCCGCACCAGGACCGGTTCGTCGCTCCCGCCTCGATGTGCATTCCGGTGCCCGACACGGTGCCGACCTCGCGCGCGGTGCTCGCCGCCAACATGGAAACCGCGCTCAACGTAACCTGGGACGCGGCGCCGCTGCCCGGCGAGCGGATCATGGTGATCGGCGCCGGCACGGTCGGGCTGCTTGCTGCCTCTCTGCTGGCGCGCATCCCCGGCGCAAGCGTCACGGTGGTCGACAGCAACCCGACGCGGGCGAGCCTCGCGCACCACCTTGGCTGCGCGTTCGCCACACCGGACGCCGCACCGGGCGAGCAGGAACTTCTCGTCCATGCCTCCGGGACCGAAGCAGGCCTGCGTCTCGCCCTCTCGCGCGCCGTGTTTGAGGCACGCATCGTCGAGGCCAGCTGGTTCGGCGACAGCGCCCCTGCCCTGCCGCTCGGCGAGGCGTTCCATGCGCGCCGACTGCGGCTGATCTCGTCGCAGGTCGGCGCCGTCGCCCCGGTCATGCGTCACCGTCGGAGCCACGCCGAGCGCCTCGCACTCGCGCTCGGCCTGCTGACGAACCCGGCTTACGACGCTCTGTTGCAAGGTCCGACCCGGTTCGAGATGCTGCCGATCGCCATGCCGCGCATCCTGGCGCCGGGCGGGCTCTGCCATGTCATCGCCTATGGAGCCGACGCATGTACAGCGTGACTGTCTCCGACCACATCATGACGGCGCACAGCTTCCGTGGTGAGGCTTTCGGGCCCGCGGCGCGCTTGCACGGCATCACCCTCGTCGTCGAAGCGGAGTTCCGCGCGGCGGAACTCGACGAACTCCAGCTGCTCATCGACATCGGGCTGGCGAAGACGGAACTCCGGCGCGTGCTCGGCCCGCTCGACTACAGCAATCTCGACGACAACCCCGCTTTCGCCGGCAAGAACACCACGATCGAGTACCTGGCCCGTCATCTCCACGGCTTGCTGGCGCAAGCCTGTCGGGAGGGTCGCCTCGGCGCGGGCGGACAGCGCCTCACGGGATTGAAGATCGTGCACGCGTACGACCGTCGGATGATCGCCGGGCTGCGCGCGGCCGGCCACGCGGTCGACGCGATCGAACTCGCCGGCGGGCATCCGCTCACCGATGCGGAAGCACGCAGCGCCGCCACCGATGCATGGGCCGCCCTCGGCGACGACGCGCATCCAGTGATCGACGGCCTCGCGCTGCCGGCATTCGACGAACTGGCAGAACAACTCGTCGCGCGTGAGGCGGTCGGCCTGATCCATCATCCGACGGCACTCGAGACCGGGTTCACCGAGGAGCAGCGCGAGACCTTGCGGAGCGCCGAACGTCGGCTGATGCCGATGCTGCGTCGCGTGATCGTCACCAGCGAGCCGACGGCGGAGCGCCTGGCCGCGGATTTCGGCGTCGCCCGCGATCGCGTCGTCGTCGTCGTGCCGGGCACGGATGACGCACCGCGCAGCATGGGTTCGGCCGGCACCGGATGCGAGATCCTCTCCGTCGGCACGCTTGTGCCCCGCAAGGGCCATGACGTCCTGCTGCGCGCCCTCGCCCGGCTGTTCGACCTCGACTGGCGCCTCACCATCGCGGGCTCCGCACAGCGCGACCCTGTGCACGCACGCACCCTGTCTGCTCTCGCCGAGGAACTCGGTATCGTCAGCCGGGTGCGCTTCGCCGGCGAGATCGATGATGCCGAGCTCGAACAGCTCTGGCGCTCGGCCGACATCTTCGCTCTGGCGACCTATTGGGAAGGCTACGGCATGGCGATCGCCGAGGCGCTGAAACGTGGCCTACCGGTGGCCGTCACAGCGGGGGGCGCGGCCGGCGCGTTGGTGCCGATCGAGGGCGGCGTGGTGTGCGAGCCCGGCGACCACGACGGATTGTCGAAGGCAATACGGCGCCTGATCTTCGGCCGGGCCCTGCGTCGTGCGATGAGCGACGTCGCTTGGGAAGCCGGGCAGGCACTGCCGACATGGACAGCTCAGACCGAGGCATTCGTCGCCGCTCTCGCGGACGCGTAACAGGCAGGCTTGCCATCAGCACCCGACCCCGCGACATACTGGTCCCTCCAGCATAGGAGCGCGACATGGCGCCACAGGGGCCGCTGCTCGGCTGTATCGCGGACGATTTCACTGGCGCCACCGACCTCGCCTCCATGCTTGTCAGGAACGGGATGCGCGCCGTGCAGCTGATCGGCGTGCCGGGCAGCGAGACGCCGGTACCGGAGGCCGATGCCGTGGTCGTCGCACTCAAGTCGCGCACCGCGCCGGTCCGGCAGGCTGTCGGCGAGAGCCTTGCCGCGCTCGAATGGCTGCGGCGCGCCGGCTGTCGCCAGTTCTTCTTCAAATACTGCTCGACCTTCGACAGCACCGACGAGGGCAATATCGGGCCTGTGGCCGACGCTCTCGTCGCCGCGCTCGATTGCGGCTTCGCGCTCGCCAACCCGGCGTTTCCGGCGAATGCGCGCAGCGTCTACCAGGGCTATCTGTTCGTCGGCGGGGTGCTGCTGAACGAGAGCGGGATGGAGAACCATCCGCTGACGCCGATGAAGGACGCAAACCTGGTTCGCGTGCTCGGCCGACAGACTGACGGAACGGTTGGCTTGGTCCCCTACGCGACTGTCGAGCAAGGCGCCGATGCGATCCGCCGCGCCATGACGGCGCTGAAGGAGCAAGGGCGGCGCTACGCCATCGTGGACGCGGTAAGCGACGCGCATCTCACCGCGATCGGCCGCGCCGCCGAACACCACGCGCTCATCACCGGCGGCTCCGGCATCGCGATGGGGTTGCCGGAGAACTTCCGCCGCGCCGGCGTGCTGCCGGCGCGCACCGACTCCGCCGCATTGCCGAACGTCTCGGGACACGCCGCTGTACTGGCAGGCTCCTGTTCGCGGGCAACGCTGTTCCAGGTCGGCACGGCGCGCGAGCATGTGCCGACACTCGAACTCGATCCGCTGGCGATGCCCGATGCGGCGGCACTCAGCGCACATGCCTTGGCCTGGGCAGACGGCAAGCTTGAAGAGCGACCCGTCGTGATCGCCGCCTCTGCGCCGCCCGACAAGGTGGCCGCATTGCAGCAGCGATTGGGGCGGGAGGCAGCCGGCGCGCTGGTCGAGCACGCGCTCGCCGCCATCGCCGAGGGGCTGGTCGCGCGCGGCGTGCGGCGCATGGTGGTGGCCGGCGGGGAAACATCGGGCGCCGTCGTCTCGCGCCTCGGCGTGCGCAGCCTGCGCATCGGCCGCGAGATCGACCCAGGCGTGCCCTGGACCTACGCGGAGGGCGGCACCGCGCCGCTGATGCT
>JAFKFI010000178.1 GCA_017307285.1 Alphaproteobacteria bacterium
GAGGGGGCTTTCTTCTCCCTCTCCCCTTGTGGGAGAGGGTCGGGGTGAGGGGTCGGACACCCCACACGTGACCGCCTATCTCTTCCGCCGCGTGCTGCTGATCATCCCGACGCTGTTCGGCATCATCGCCATCAACTTCGTCGTCATCCAGTTCGCCCCAGGCGGGCCGGTCGAGCAGATGATCGCCGAGCTCAAGGGCCACGGCGAGACCACCGGGCGGATCACCGGCGGCGGCGCCGAGACCGCGGCGCCGAGCAGCGGCAGCGAAAGCGGCTATCGCGGCGCGCGCGGCCTCGACCCGCATCTCGTCGCCGACATCAAGAAGATGTTCGGCTTCGACAAGCCCCCGCTCGTGCGCTTCAAGGATATGCTGCTCGGCTATCTGCGCTTCGATTTCGGCCGCTCGCTGTTCCGCGACCAGACGGTGATCGGCCTCATCCTGCAGAAGATGCCGGTCAGCATTTCGATCGGCTTGTGGTCGACGTTGCTGGTGTATTGCGTGTCGATCCCGCTCGGCATCGCCAAGGCGGTGCGCGATGGCAGCCGCTTCGACGTCGCGAGCAGCGCCGTCGTGCTGGTCGGCTACGCCGTGCCGGCGTTCCTGTTCGCCATCCTGCTCGTTGTGCTGTTCGCCGGCGGCAGCTTCGTCACCTGGTTCCCGCTGCGCGGCCTCACCAGCCCCGGCTCGGAGTACTGGAGCTGGCCGGCGCGCATTGTCGACTACATGTGGCACATGGTGCTGCCCACCATTGCCCTGGTCGCCGGCGGCTTCGCCAGCCTCACCATGCTGACCAAGAACTGCTTCCTCGAGGAGATGCACAAGCAATACGTCGTCACCGCCCGCGCCAAGGGTGCGACGCAGCAGCGCGTGCTCTACGGCCACGTGTTCCGCAACGCCATGCTGCTGATCGTCGCCGGCTTCCCGGCCGCGTTCATCGGGATTCTGTTCTCCAGCGCATTGCTGGTGGAGATCATCTTCTCGCTCGACGGGCTCGGCCTGCTCGGCTTCCAGTCGGCGATCCAGCGCGACTACCCGGTGATGTTCGGCACGCTCTACATCTTCACCCTGCTCGGGCTGATCATGCAGATCGTCGGCGACGTGATGTACACCATCGTCGACCCCCGCATCGACTTCGAGGCGCGGCGGTGACGCGCGCCGGCTCCCTCGCCTGTTTCTCTTTGACAATCCCGTGGGTAGGCACGGACCTCCCGCCTCATACCGTCATGACCGGCGCAGGCCGGTCATCCACGACTTTCGTGCTGGCAAGCAAAGTCGTGGATGGTCGGCCTGCGCCGACCATGACGAGTACTCGGTCAAGCGTAGTACTCGACTTGCGGCCAACGCGAGCCCGGCCATGACGGTAACGCTCCACGAGAGGCCCATCGTGCGGCGAGGTCGCTTCACCCTCTCCCCGCTCAACCGCCGCCGCCTCGCGATCTTCCGCGCGCACACGCGCGGCTACTGGTCGATGTGGATCTTCCTCGTGCTGTTCGGCATCTGTCTGTTCGCCGAGTTCGTCGCCAACGACCGCCCGCTGGTGATCCATTTCGAGGGACACTGGTACTTCCCGGTGCTGCAGGACTACAGCGAGGACACGTTCGGCAGCGACTTCCTGCCGACCGAGGCGGATTACGGCGATCCGGATGTCAAGAAGGCGATCAACGCGCATGGCTGGATGATCTGGCCGGCCATTCCCTACAGCTACCAAACGACGATGCGCCGCATGGACCAGCCGGCCCCCTCGCCGCCATCGTGGAAGAATCTGCTGGGCACCGACGACCAGGCACGCGACGTGCTGGCGCGGGTGATCTACGGGTTCCGCATCTCGGTGCTGTTCGGCTTCACCCTGACGGCCATCGCCTCGGCCATCGGTATCGCCGCCGGCGCCGTGCAGGGCTTCTATGGCGGCACGCTCGATCTGCTGTTCCAGCGTTTCATCGAGATGTGGTCGAACATGCCGCAGCTCTACATGCTCATCATCCTCGGCAGCATCATCGCCCCCGGCTTCTGGGTGCTGCTCGGCTTTCTCCTGGTGTTCAGCTGGATGCATCTCACCGGCGTCGTGCGCGCCGAGTTCCTGCGCGGCCGCAACCTCGACTACGTGCGCGCCGCGAAGGCGCTCGGTGTGTCCGACGTGCGGGTGATGTGGCGCCACATCCTGCCCAACGCGATGGTCGCCACCCTCACCTTCCTGCCGTTCACCCTCTCGGGCTCGGTGACGGTGCTCGCCAGCCTCGACTTCCTCGGCTTCGGCCTGCCGCCCGGCTCGCCCTCGCTCGGCGAGCTCGTCTCGCAGGGCAAGAACAACCTCGCCGCGCCGTGGCTCGGCATCACCGCGTTCTTCGTGCTCGGCGGCATACTCACCCTGCTGATCTTCACCGGCGAGGCGGTGCGCGACGCCTTCGATCCGCGCCGGCTGCCCAGATGAGCCTCGTCGAAGTCGACGAGCTCTCGGTCGCGTTCGGCGAGAAGCGCGTGGTCGATCGTGTCTCCTTCACGCTCGATCGCGGCGAGACGCTGGCGCTGGTCGGCGAAAGCGGCTCGGGCAAGTCGCTGACGGCGCTATCCCTGCTGCAACTGCTGCCCACCGGCTGCCTCAACCCGACCGGGAGCGTGACACTCGACGGCAAGCAGATGATCGGTGGCAACCCCCGCATCCTGCGCCGCGCGCGCGGCGAGCTCGCCGGCATGGTGTTCCAGGAGCCGATGACCAGCCTCAACCCGCTGCACCGGATCGGCAAGCAGGTTGCGGAGGCGGTGCGGCTGCACCGTCCGCTGGTCGGCGCCAAGCTGCGCCGGCGGGTCATCGAGGTATTGGGGCAGGCGGGATTCGCCGATGCGGAGCACCGTCTCGGCGCCTTCCCGCACCAGCTGTCCGGCGGCCAGCGGCAACGGGTGATGATCGCAATGGCGCTCGCCAACGATCCCGCGCTGCTGATCGCCGACGAACCCACCACCGCCCTCGATGTCACCATCCAGGCGCAGATTCTCCGCCTGCTGGCCGACCTCAAGGCGGAACGCGGCCTCGCCCTGCTGCTCATCAGCCACGATCTCGAAATCGTCCGCCGCTACGCCGACCGGGTGTGCGTGATGAAGGACGGCGCGATGGTCGAGAGCGGGCGCGTCGCCGAGGTGTTCAAGAAGCCGCAACACCCCTACACGCGGATGCTGCTCGCAGCACAACCTAAGGGCAGGCCGCGACCGATCCCCAACGACGCGCCCACCTTGCTCGACACCCAGGACGTGCGCGTGCACTTCGCCATCCGTCGCGGCGTGCTACGTCGCGCGGTCGGCTTCGTCCGCGCGGTGGACGGGGTGAGCATCGCGGTCCGTGCCGGCGAGACGGTCGGGTTGGTCGGCGAAAGCGGCTCGGGCAAGAGCACGATGGGCTTCGCCTCGCTCCGCCTGCTCGCCGCCGACGGCCACGTCGCGTTCGAGGGCAAGGAACTCGCCAAGCTCGACAAGCGCGCGCTGCGCCGGCTGCGCGCGCGAATGCAGATCGTGTTCCAGGACCCGTTCGGCAGCCTGTCGCCGCGCCTCTCGGTCGGCGAGATCGTCGCCGAGGGCCTCTCCGTCCACGAGCCGCATTTGTCGCGCGCCGAGCGGGAGATGCGCGTCGCCGAGGCGCTGGCGGAAGTCGGGCTGTCGCCGGAGCAGGCGGAACGCTACCCGCACGAATTCAGCGGCGGCCAGCGCCAGCGCGTCGCCATTGCGCGGGCGATGGTGCTGAAGCCGCATTTCGTCGTGCTCGACGAGCCGACCAGCGCGCTCGACATGTCGGTGCAGGCGCAGATCGTGACGCTGTTGCGCGGCCTGCAGGAGCGGCACGGGCTCGGCTATCTCTTCATAAGTCACGATCTCAAGGTGGTACGCGCGCTGGCGCATCGCGTTGTGGTGCTGCGCCACGGCCGCGTGGTGGAGGAAGGCCCCGCCGAGCGCGTGTTCGCCGCCCCGCGCGAGGACTACACGCGCGCCCTCATGGCCGCCGCCTTCTCGCTCGAAACCGACCCCACGATCGACACGGAGGAGGACGATCCCACGCCCATCGCCGCGCCGATGCGTTGACCGCCCGCGCGTCACGGGCGAGGCTGGGGATTGGTTCTGGGAGATACCCAATGAAACATCTACTCGCCGCCGCGGCTCTGGCCGGCGGTCTCGCCGTCGCGGCCAATGCGCGCGCCGCCGACCTGCACGCCACGATGCATCTCGCGACACCGACCGGTCCGGGGGCGGAAATCGGCACGATCACGATTAGCCAGGTTCCGAGCGGCGCGATGTTCGTCACCGACCTCAAAGGCCTGCCCCCCGGCCCGCACGGCTTCCACGTCCACGAGAACGGCTCCTGCGCACCCGGCGCCGCGAACGGCCAGCCCGTCCCGGCTGGCGCCGCGGGAGGCCATCTCGACCCCGCCAAGACCGGCCACCACGAAGGCCCCCGCGGCCACGGCCATCTCGGCGACCTGCCGGTGCTGCAAGTCGCACAGAACGGCACCGCCAAGGAGCACGTGATCGCCCCCGCCATCAAGGACATCACCCAACTCCGCGGCCGCGCCCTGATGATCCACGCCGGCGGCGACAATTACAGCGACAAACCCGCCCCACTCGGCGGCGGCGGCGGGCGGATCGCTTGCGGGGTGATCGAGTAGGAGCGCCGCTTAGAGCATTTTCGGTTTACTCGGAGGCATAGCCGGCGTGGTGGAGATATGATCGGCACTCGTCTGGACTGAAAGCTTTGAGGAGGTGCCCGATTGCGTTCCAGAGCGCTTCGCGGGTGCGGGCTGCGGCCTTGCGTAGCAGCGC
>JAFKFI010000085.1 GCA_017307285.1 Alphaproteobacteria bacterium
AGGCGTTGCGGGATTTGCTCGACGATCCCGAGATGCGGGCCTTGCTCGCCGCCTCGCCGCAAGCCGGGCGGCTGCTCCGGCCGCTCTGGCAACGGCTCACCACGGAAGAATTGCCCGAGGCGCTGCGCCCGCTGCCCAGGCCGCCGAAGCCACGCAAGCCGCGCCGGTCGCGGAACAGAAGGGTGCCGGCGGATGGCCGGCCGGGGCTGCGCCGGGTGCGCTTGCCCGACGGCACCAGGGCATGGGAGCCGATCCCCTGCTACCCGGCCGGCGAGCCGCCCTCGCGCCGTGCCCGCGCCCGGCCGAGGCTGCCGCCGGAGCCCGAACCGCCGCGCCCCGCCCGGCCGCTACCCAAGCCGCCGCGCCCGCCCAACCCGGAGCGCCGGATCAGCGACTACAACTGGATCGGCCGGCTTTTCATGCGATAGCGCCGGGCGCCGGCCTTGGTGCGGCCTTGTTGTTCCACATTCGCAACTATGACACTGGGACGGGTGTTCGTGGCGGAATGCGCTGCGCTTTTCCGCCCTACGAGGCTAGGCCTCGTCGGGCGGGGCGACGTTCGGGATGCCGGCCATGAGCGAGCTTGGAATCGTCTCGACCAGCTCGTCGACGGAGAACATGCCGTCATCGGTGAACTTGTAGACCGCGCGCGCTTCCTCGCCGTAGCGGTAGGTGTGGATCATCGACCGTTCCGCGTGAAACAACTGGCCGTTGACGTCGCGCGACGCCTCGCTGCAGAGATAGGCGACCATCGGCGCGACATACTCGGGGCCGGGCATCGCCATGCGCGATTCGTATTGCGCCTGGGTCAACAGGCCGCGCTCCAGGCGTCGCTTCCAGCCGGCGATCACCGCGTCATTGACCGTCATTCGGGTGGCCGCCATCGGGCACATGGCGTTGGCGGTGATGCCGTAGCGCCCGGCCTCGTTGGCGATCGTCCGGGTCAGGCCGATGATGCCCGCCTTGGCGGCGGCGTAGTTGCATTGGCCGACCGAGCCCTTGAACGCATCGGACGAGAAATTGACGATCCGGCCGTAGCGCGCGGCACGCATGAGCTTGACCGCGTGGTGGCACATGTTCCAGTGCCCCTTCAGGTGAACCGATAGCACCTGGTCGAAATCCTCCTCGGTCATGTTCCAGATCATGCGCTCGCGGAGCATCCCGGCGACATTGACGACGAAGTCGATCTTTCCGTAGGTGTCGACGCACTGCGCAACCATGCGGCCGGCGCTGGCGTAGTCGGCGACCGAGGAATAGTTGGCACTCGCCCGCCCCTGGAACGCCGAGATCTCTTCCACCACCGCGTCGGCGGGCTTCTCTTCGGTCGGCTCGCCGCCACGCCCGACGCCCGGATCGTTGACGACGACGCTGGCGCCCTCCTTGGCCAGCAGCAACGCCACCGCGCGGCCGATGCCACGACCAGCGCCCGTCACGATCCCCGCTCGTCCTTCCAAATTCACGGCACTTCCTCCTCAACGATTGCCCGGCAAGCGTATGAGCTTACTGGGGGAAGCGCCAAGAGGCCCCGATCAGTCGGTGCAATCGGCCGATCCGGCACACGCGGTACGCTTGCCCACCGTCGCCGGCGCCGCCGCCCAGCTTTGGGGAAACAGCTGTTCCAGGCTGCGCACTTTTGGGATGTCGTTGATGGCAATGTACGGATTGTTCGGGTGCAGCGTGAGATAGTCCTGATGGTAGGCCTCGGCGGGGTAGAATGGTCCGGCTTGCTCGATGCGCGTCGCGATCGGAAGGCTGAACATGTGCGCGGCTTCGAGTTGCGCGACATAGGCGCGCGCGACACGATCCTGGTCGGGGCCGCTCACGAACAACTCGGAGCGATATTGCGTGCCGCGATCAGGGCCTTGCCGATTCACCTGCGTCGGGTCGAGCGCCACGGAGAAGAAGATCCGCAGCAATGTCCCGTAGCTGACGCGCGAGGGATCGAATGTCACGCGGACGGCTTCGGCGTGCCCGGTCATGCCCGAGCTCACCTGCTCGTAGCTGGGATCGGAGAGCTTGCCGCCGGTGTAGCCGGAGACCGCCTGCGTGACGCCCTTGACGTGCTCGAACACGCCTTGCACCCCCCAGAAGCAGCCGCCCGCGAACGTCGCGGTTTGCTGGTGGGCGCCGCTCGGCGGGACGTCCACGGCGGGCGCCGGCATGAGCCGGGCCGCCTCCTCGGCGCCGGCCAGCGTGGGCGGACCAGCTAAACCGAGCGTGGCCAGCCCGGCATAGAGCAGGAACGTGGCGTATCGGGGCATCGTCGATCTCCCAATCAGGCTCGCTATCAGGTTCGATCCGGCGCGCCGCAGGTTACGACGCGCTGTTCAGTCGGTCGAACGAATGGGATAGATCGCCGGATGATCGAGATGGACGACGACGCGCCGCGGCTCGCGCTGAGCGGCAAGGTCTACATGACCCCCGAGGGCCACGCCCGGCTGACCGAGGAGCTCGCGCAGCTGATGCGGGTTGAGCGGCCGCGCGTGGTCGAGATCGTCTCCTGGGCCGCGGGCAATGGCGATCGGAGCGAGAACGCCGACTACCAATACGGCAAGCGACGCCTGCGCGAGATCGATCGCCGGGCGCGCTTCCTGACCAAGCGGATCGAGAACGCCGAGATCGTCGATCCATCGCGGCAGACGCAGCGTGATCGCGTCTTCTTCGGTGCGACCGTGACCTATATCGACGAGGCCGAGATCGAGCGCACGGTGGTCATCGTGGGGGAGGACGAGGCCGATATGGCACAGGGAAAGATCAGCCTGACCTCGCCCGTCGCGGTGGCCCTGATCAAGGCCAAGGCCCGCCGCGGGGACGAGGTATCGGTGCACACGCCGAAGGGCGTCGAGACGATCGAGGTGCTGTCCGTCTGCTATCCGGATGCGCCTTGATGAGGAGCCTCAGCGCCGGCCTAGGAGAACCCCCAGCGCGAGGCAGACCAGCCCGGTAATGGCGATGGCCACGAGCGGCTGCTCGCGCACGAAGTCGCTGGCCTGATCGGCCGCCCGGCCGCCCTGCCCTGAAAGCGCTTGGCGGGCGCTTCCGGCCGAGCTCGACGCCCACGAGGCGGCACGTCCGGCAGCCTCGCTTGCCTGCTCCGACAGCCGGCCCACCTTGTCGGAGATTCCGGACGCGGCGCTGCCCGCGCTCGCGCGCTCATTTCCCGTGGCACTTGATGCCGGCATCGCCCCGGCCGCCGCGGCGTCCTTGCTGTGAGCCGCCAAGGCGGCTCCCGCGCCACCGTCAATCGGATTGTCGCTCATCGCTCACCTCCCAGTGTCGTGCTTGACCGCAACGCACTGGACGCGCCGTGGTCGCATCGAGTTCCGCCACGATCGCCGAGACCGAGAAACATTTCGGGAAGGGGCAGGCCCGCGTGACGAGCGGTCGCGCCTGCCGCATGATCTCCCTCTTGCAATCGGTTGCAGGGACGTTCGATCGGCAACCGGGAGGACACGTGTCGAACCAGAGTCCAAGCCAAGCCAATGAGATCGGCGTGCCGCGGCGGCGCGTCGAGGACCTGCGCCTGCTAACTGGCCGGGGCTGCTACGCCAGCGATCGTTTCCCTTCCGGGCTATGCCACGCCGCGCTGGTGCGCTCTCCGTACGCCCATGCGCGTATCCGGTCGATCGACACCACCCGCGCGGCGTCCCTGCCGGGCGTGCTGGCGGTCCTCACGGGCCACGATGCCGCAGCGGACGGACTGGGGCCGATCCCGCACAATCCCGAATGGACGGGCCGGCCGGACGCCGAGCTCCGCTTGCCACCCGGTTTCGAGGTTTTTCTCACGCCCAATCCGCCGCTGCCGAGGGACAGGGTGCGCTATGTCGGCGAGGCGGTCGCGCTGGTGATCGCGGAGACCGGGGCGCTCGCCGCCGATGCCGCCGAGCAGGTCGCGGTCGATTGGGAGCCTCTGCCGGCGATCATCCCCCCACGCGACGCATTGGCCGCGCACGCACCCCGCATCTGGACGGACTGCGCCGGCAATGTCGCGCTGACATGCGAAGTGGGAGATCGGGAGGCGGCCGATCGCGCCTTCGCCGCGGCCGCCCATGTCGTTCGACTCGACAGTCACATCCACCGCGTCACCGGCAGCCCGCTCGAGCCACGCGCCGTCGTGGGCGAATACGACCAGTCGAGCGGCCGCTACACGGTCTACACCGCGTCAGGGCGCGGCGCGGTGCAAACCCGCGAGCGGCTGGCCATAACGCTGGGCGTGCCGCTCGAGAGCTGCCGTGCCGTGTTCGGCGACATGGGCGGCAACTTCGGCACGCGCAATGCCTTCTCGCCGGAATACGCGCTGATGCCCTGGGCGGCGCGCCGGGTCGGCCGGCCGGTGAAATGGACGGCGAGCCGCGCGGAATGCTTCCTGTCCGACTACCAGGGTCGCGACCTCACATCGGCAGCGGAACTCGCGCTCGACGCCGAGGGCAATTTCCTCGCGCTGCGCGGCGAGAACATCGCCAATCTCGGCGCGTACACGGTGTATTTTTGGCCCTTGCGCAAGGGGCTTTCCATGATGCAGGGCGTCTACCGGATTCCCGCCGTGCATTTCCGCGGCCACGCCGTGCTGACCAACACGCCGCCGGTCGCCGTGTACCGCAGCGCCGGCCGCCCCGAGGCCATCTACATGATCGAGCGGCTGATCGACATGGCCGCGTCCCAGCACGGCTTCGATCGGGCGGATCTCCGGCGGCGGAACCTCATCCCACCCAGCGCCATGCCGTTCACCACGGCCGTCGGCGTCACCTACGACAACGGCGACTACATGGCCTGCATGAACGACGCGATGCAGCGCGCCGACTGGGAGGGCTTCGCCGTACGCAAGGCGGAGTCCGCCAGACGCGGGCTCTGTCGCGGCATCGCGGTGGCCAACTACATCGAGGTGACAAGCGGCCCTCCCCGCGAACGCGCTGAACTGACCGTGCGGCCCGACGGGACCGTGGAACTGGCCGTCGGCACGATGAGCAGCGGCCAGGGTCACGAGACCAGCTTCCCCCAGCTCGTCGCCGAATGGCTGCAGGTGCCGTTCGAGGCCGTGCGCTTCGTTGCGAACGATACCGACCGGGTCTCGGTGGGTGGCGGCTCGGTGTCCGGCCGCTCGATGCGCCTGGTCAGCCTCGCGGTCGGCGAGGCGGTGGAACGGCTCCTCGCGCGCGGCAGGTCGATCGCCGCTCATGTGCTGCAACAGCAGGACGCGGCCGCGATCGACTATGCCGAGGGCGTTTTCACCGCAACTGGCGGCGGCAGCGTGGGGTTATGGGAGACCGCAAAGGCAGCCGAGACGCTCGGGAGTCTGCCCGAGGAGTTGCGAGGCCCATTGAAGGGTGTCGGCGACATCACCAATCGCGTCGGCGGCTACCCGTACGGCACCCATGTTTGCGAGGTTGAAGTCGATCCGGAAACCGGGTCTGTCGAGGTTGTCTCCTGGACCGCGGTTGACGATGTCGGGCGAGCGGTCAACCCGCTCATCCTGCACGGCCAAGCGCACGGGGCGGTGGCGCAAGGGCTGGGCCAGGCGCTGCTCGAGGCAATCCGCTACGACCCCGAGAGCGCGCAGCTGCTGACCGGCTCGTTCATGGACTACGCGATGCCGCGCGCCGATACCGTCCCGCCGATCCAAAGCGTGCTCAGCGAGATGCCGGCCAGCTCGCATCCGCACGGCATTCGGCCGGGGGGCGAAGGCGGGACCACCCCGGCGCTTGGCTTGGTGATAAACGCCATCGTGGATGCACTCTCCGAATACGGCGTGACCCATATCGAGATGCCCGCCACCCCTGAGCGCGTCTGGCGAGCGCTCGAAGCGGCGAAGCTCGCCCCAGTTGATCGTGCCCTGCCCTATCCGTGCAGGAAACGGCGCAGCGCCTCCCGCGTGTCGCGCTCCGCTTGCTTCGTCACACGGGCCTCGGTCGCGCGATAGAACCCGTGATAGGTCCGCGGATACACGTGAAGCTCGACCGGCACCCCGGCGCGGCTCAACCGGTCCGCATAGATCAAGTTTTCCTCGAGGAAGAGATCGAGACCGCCGACCGAGATGTAGGTTGGGGGCAAACCTGACACATCTACGGCCCGCGAAGCCGCCGCGTAAGGCGAGACCTCGGCGGAGCCCGGTTCCTTGCCGAGCAGCGAACGCCAGCCGAAATAGTTGTTCGCTTGCGTCCAGATGAACTCGCCGACGTGCGGACGCAGGTCTTTGCGAACTGCCGTGCGATCGTCGATCATCGGGTAGATCAGGTGCTGGAAAGCGAATTTCGGCCCTTGCCGATCACGTGCGTAGAGTGCGGCACCAGCCGCGAAGCCGCCGCCTCCACTCTCGCCCTTGATGCCGATGCGGGCGCGATCAAGCCCGAGCCGGTCGGCATTCTCGTACAGCCAGACGAACACCGAGTAGATGTCTTCCACTGGCGCCGGGTGCGGTGCTTCCGGCGCGAGACGGTGATCGACCGAGTAGATCGCGCAGCGCAGGTCCGACGCGAGAAGCCTGTTCTCCACATCCTTCATTTCCGGCGCGCCCATGACGAAGCCGCCACCGTGGATGTGCACGATGGCGGGAAGCGGGCCATCGGACGCGACCGGGCGATAGGCGAGAACCCGGATCGGCTTGGCGCCAAACGCGCTCTCGATCCGGACTTCGTCAACGGTGATATCGGGCAGATGCGGCTTGGGGATGGTGTCCAAGCCAGCGACGGCAGCGGCACGGCGCTGCGCCAATGAGTCAGCGGTCAGCGTCGGCAGTGACCATAGCGCCAGCGCATCGCGCAATTCAGGGTCGACGAGTTCGATCGTGCTCATGGGCAAAAGCCGCGTCCTTGTGGGTCGAACGAAACGTTAAGGCGGCGACTCCGTGGAGACAAGCAAGCACACGACTATCGCTCGGCGAAGCTCCCCATCTCGTCCTCTGCCCAGGCGATGACCTTCGGTACGGATTGGCCGTCGCGCAGCCGCGCCAGCATGGTCGAGATGGTACCCCGGTTATAGACGCGCACCGCGATCTCTGGCGGCGCGGGCGAGAGGGAGACGTAAGGATGCGCCTTGTGGATCGGCCGGAGCGGATAGTTGTAGCAGATACCGTGCGGCGGCTGGACCTGATCCCAGATGGGGAAATCGAGCATGGAGCCGAAGGGCGGGATGTCGTAGCCGATCACGGCGTTGCACCGCTCCTGCACCCGCTCGCGCTGCATGAGGTAGGCGATGATGTCCTTGCCTGCGCCCTTGTTCTTCGAGAAGGACCACACGCCCCAGAAATTCGTCGCGTAGGCCTCGTACCGCCCAGCGGGGCCGGCCGGCGCGGGGAACGCCCAGGTGTCCTGCGCGAGAGCCGGCGCATCCTTCCGCGCGATCGCCCAAGGCGACGGAGGGTTGAAGACCAGCGCGCTCTTGCCTGAGATATACGCGCGATTGTTCGATGCGTCGTCATAGGCGACGGCATTGTCGGGCAGGAAACGGACGAGCCGCTGGGCGTATTCGAGCACCTGGCGCACGGCGTCGGACGAAAGCTGAATCTTGCCATCGCGATCAATCGGTTGCGCGCCGAACGAGGCGAACATCTGGCCGACCCAGTTAACCGAATCGCCGGTCACGCCGAGCCCGGTGCCGAACGGCATTCCCGCCTTGTGGCACGCCTCGGCTGCCTTGAGATAGGTGTCGTAGGTCCACTCGGCAGCTTTGGGCGAGCCCTCGGCACGAGCCGGGTACATCGCCTGCACGTCGACACCGGCCTCCTTCAGCACGCTGATCCGCCCCAGCGCGCAGTAGAACAGCGACATCGTGCTGATCGGCACCGCCAGCCAGTGTCCCTTGTGCCGGCCGAGATACTCGCAGATCTCGTTCGTGGGACCATATTGTCCGGTGAGCCGCGCCATTACGTCGTCCATCGGCTCCAGCCGCTCGACGTTGTTCTGCACTTCCCAGATTGGGAAATACGCCACGTCGTGCCCGGTGCGCGCCAGCCCTTCGGCCGCCAACGTCACCCGGTTCGGCTGCGCGGTCAGGAAATCGGCCTGCACGTCGATCTTGTTCTCGTCGGCGAATGCCTGGATCTGCCGGCGCATGACGACATTGCCCTCCGGCACCCAATGATCCGGCACGACCATCGACAGCTTGCCGGCCGCGCCGGCGGTGCGGATGTGAACGAGCGGCAAGGCCGCCGTGGCGCCGGCCAGCCGGAGCGCCCGGCGTCGCCCGATCTCACGCGAGTTCGTCATCGGCGTTCTTCCCCTTCGTATGGCTTTCGTCGTTGTAGCCCAGCGGGCACCGTGCCACAGCCGATGTGCCAGCGCGAATGCAGAAGGATTGATTCCGCCCTCAGCCGCCAACCAACGGGCAGTGGCCTTCGGCCAGTGGCCGGAATGCCTGGTCGCCGGGGATGACCGCATCGACCTTCGCGAGATCGAGTTCGCCATGCGATTCGCTCGGCTTCTTGATCTCCATGAGGCGCATCTCGTGCACCATGCGACCGTCCTGGCGAACCACGCAGTGCCCGAGCATGGCGTCGTCGAATGGCGCCGATTTGAGCTGCGCAATCACCGCCCGTCCGTCCGACTTCGCCCGCGCGACGCCCACCGCCGCCACCGCCTTGAGATAGTTATATGCCCCGCTGTAGTCGCCGATATGGTTCTGCCCCAACGGGTTGCCGTTCAGCACCGGCGCCACGCGCTTCTGCAGCGCGCGGGTCGCGTCGTTCTGATCCCAGTAGGCGGCGACAGAATAGTTCAGTCCCTGCCCGGTCCGCAGTCCCACCGCCTTGACGAGCGGGGTGTCGAATAGCGGCATCGCGATGGTCTGGCCGTGGCCGAGAATGCCGAACTCGGTCGCCTGCTTGATGCAGTTCACGGCGTCTTCGCCCGAATTGGCGAGGCAGATCACCTTGGCGCCGCTCGATTGTGCCTGGAGCAGGTAGCTCGAGAAATCGCTCGTGCCGGGGAACGGATGCGCGACGGTCCCGAGCACCTTGCCGCCGTTCTGTTCCAGGATATGGGTGATGCTCGCGACCTGCGACTTGCCCATCGCGTAGTCCGGCATGATGAAGAACCAGGTGTTCAGCCCCTTCTTCAGGGCAGCTCGCGCGACCGTGGCGCCCAGTGCGTAGGTGTCATGCGTCCAGTGTATGTGGTTCGGGCCGCAAAACCGGCCGGTCAAGTCGTCGCCCGCAGTCGCCGTGAACACCGCCACCTTGTTGCGATCGCGCGCCAGCGGGCCGAGGCTGAAGGCAAGGGCGGACATCGGCACGTCGAGGATGCAATCGACGCCCTGCGTGTCGAACCACTCGCGCGCTATCCCGAGACCGACGTCGGGCTTGAGCTGGAAATCGCTCGCGCGCACCTCGACCGGGATGTCTGGATGCTCCTTGGCGAAATCCTCGACGGCGGCCTTCACCGAGGCGACAGCGCCGGGACCGGAGAGCGTCGCGTACGCGCCGTTGAGGTCACTGAGCAGCCCGAGCCGCACTGGCTCCGCCGCGTATCCCCGACGGATATAGGGTGTGGCCAGAAAAGCGCCGGCCATCGCGGCCAATACGTTCCGACGGGTCTGCTTCATGGTTTCCGATCCCGATAGTGTTGGATCGGCCTCCATACCGGATGGCTCGCGACGCGAGTAGCCTCGTAGCCTTACCTAATGCGAAGCTCGCTCCGGATTATCGCAAACTGCTGCCCAGGATCTCGCGCGCGACCACCATCCGCTGCACCTCGCTCGGCCCCTCGCCGACGCGGCGGATGCGCATCTCGCGGAACCAGCGTTCCAGTGGCAGATCCTTCGTCATGCCCATCCCGCCATGAATCTGCATGGCACGATCCACGACCCGGCCGCCGCCCTCGGACGCGATCAGCTTGGCCAGCGCCGCCTCGGTGCGGAACGGCAACCCGCGACGCGCCTTCTCGGCCGCTTCCAGCGTGAAGTAGCGGGCGCTCCTGATGTCGATCTCGTTATCGACCAGCATCCACTGCACTGCCTGGCGATTGGCCAGCTTGTCGCCGAAGGTCGAGCGCAGCTTGGCCCATTCGACCGCCATCTCGTGCGCGGCGATGGCCACGCCGATGCAGCCCGCGGCGTAGGGAATGCGCTGGCGCGTCAGCCGGTCGTTGGCGACCGCGAAGCCCTTGTTGACCTCGCCGAGCACCTGGCGATCGGAGACCCAGCAATCCTTGAATTCGAGCTCCGTCGCGTAGCTCGAGGAGCGCAGGGTATGGACGACGCGGCGCACGTAAAAGCCCGGCGTGCCGGCGTCGAGGATGAAGCAGGTGATGCCGGCGCGGCCTTTCGCGGCATCGGTGCGGGCGAAGACGATGCCGTATTGCGCGCGATCCGCCCCGGAGATGAAGATCTTCGAGCCGTTGAGCACCCAGCCGTTGTCACGGCGCTCGGCGCGAGTCTGGATCGCTCGTGCCGGATCGCTGCCGCCGGAGGGTTCGGTGAGGCCAAAGAACGCCTTCTTCTCGCCGCGCAGCGTCGGGTAGAGATAGCGCTCCTTCTGGTCTTCGTTCGCCTCGAAGATCTGTGCGAGCCCTGCGCCCCCGAACGTGCCGTAGCAGGGCGCGTAGAGTCCCGCGCGGTGCTGCGCCATCTCGATCGCGAGCAGCGTGCGCGTCACGATGTCGATATCCGGGCCGCCGTATTGCGGCGGGATGTCGATGCCGAACAGTCCCATCGCCTTGGTCTTTTCCACCAGGCGAGCATGGTCCTCGGGCGCCAGCTCGGACGCGTCGGGATCGAGCTTGGCTTCGAGCGGGATGATCTCCTCGCGCACGAAGCGGCGGACGAGGTCGATCAGCATTTGCTGTTCAGTATCGGGTTGAAAATCCATGAGGGCCTCGTCAGGCGGGGTCGAGCCGCCCAAGCAGCGGCGGCGGGTTCTTGGCGTTGTCCGGCGGGAGGATGCCGTGGTCGGCCTTATGGACCATCAGCAACTCGAACCAGCGCGTTCGATACTGCATGTTCACCTCGACACGGAACTGGTGCCCAGTCCCCCGCTCATGCGCCTCTCGCTGCAGCTCGGAACGCAGCCCGAATGGGGAGCGCGCGCCGGCTTGTCCGATGTAGACGATCGCGCCCGACGCATCCGCGATCTGGTAGACGCCGAGCTGCCCCGGCAGGCGGTCGACCTCGTCGGACACGAGCGGTCGCCACGGCTTCCCGAGACGAAGTGGGAGCGCCACGCCTAGCGTCCCCGAAAGTGCGGCGTGCGCTTCTCGAGACGCGCCTTCATGCCCTCCTGCGCGTCCTCGCTCCGCATTGCCGCCTGGACGAGCGCGTCGACGTCGTCGTGCTTGATCTGGTCGCGGAATTCGAGCTGGCGCACCGTCAGCGCCTTCATTGCCTTGAGCGAGAGCGGCGCGTTCGCGGCAAGCCGCTCGATGATCTTGGAGGCTTCCTCTTCCAGCTGACCCGGCGGCACGCACCGCGCGATCAGGCCTAACGCATGCAGCTTGGTCGCCGGCAGTGGATCGCCGAGCAGCAGCATTTCGCGCGTGGTGACGGGCCCAAGCACCTCGATCAGCTTCTTCGCCAGGAACCAGTTGGGCGCCAAGCCGACCTGGGCCAGGGACATGCCGAAGCGCGCCGCATCGCTTGCCACGACCATATCGCAATGCAGCGCGAGCTCGTTGCCGCCGGCGATCGCGTCGCCCTGCACGACGGCGACCACGGGCAGCGGACAGAGCTCGATCGCTCGCAGCATCGTCTCGATGCCGCTTGCCTGGCCGCTGCCAACGCTGCCGCGCCGCTCCGCCATGTCGAGCCCGGCACAGAACACCGAGCCCTTGCCGCGGATCACCACCACCCGGTCCTCATCGGCGATAGGCGCACGCAGCGCCTCGATCATCGCGTCGAGCAGCTCGCGGTCGAGCGCGTTTCGCTTCTCCGGGCGGTTCAACCAGAGCGTCCGGACTGCCCCGCTCCGCTCCACGACTACCTTGCTCATACCAGCCTCTCGATCGACGAACCCCGACAGTAACCCGGCGCACACTCCGTGTCGAAGCAGGGCCGCCAGCCGAGGGCGACCCGGAGCCTGGCTGATTCAGAGCATCAGCTCACGCGCACGAAGGTCCGTACCCGGTGCACTATTCCATCCGCATCGAGAACGGTCGCGACGTACGAGTTGCCGTCCAGCGCCATTCGCCTGAGCATCACGTTCTGCGGCGCGCCGTCCTCTCCCTTGGAGATGCGATAGTGCGTCCGCTCGTCGACATACACGGTGCGGACCAGCCCATATATCTTTCCTATCTCGAAATTCCGCGCATTCGGTCCTTCTGTGGCTCCGATGCGTTGGCGAAATTCCGCTACGGCGTCTGCCTGGTCGCGATTGGACGTGCTGATGATGTCTCGAACCCCGTAAGGCACCCACTCGGGGGCATCGTATCGGCTGGAATAGCCCATGCGGATCACCGGGTCGTCGCCGTAGAGGACTTCGTAGGTTTGCACGCCCTCGACGATCTCGAGCTTGATGATCTCCTCCCCGACATTGTCGGGCACATATGTCCCGGCCTGGCCGTCCCACTTCTTGCTCCGCGCAATGTCGATCTTCCAAGTCCCGTTGAATATTGACATCGGAATCCCCGTTTGATGGGCCAGGCTGCCACTCATTATGACCGAGGCGCGGCGGCCTGACGCGTCATACTGGTCAGTAGGCGATCATCATGCCAACATGAGCGGGTCTCAGTTCGTCTCAGCAGGTAGGGAGATGCGGAGTGGACGGCTTTGTTCTCGAGATTCCCGAAATGGTGGGCATTCCGCTGTCCCCCGCCCGCAAGGCGCAGGCGGCGACGAACTCCTGGCCGGAAGGCACGATCATCGTCTCGGCGGATAGCCACATGCTGGAGACCGACTGCTGGATCGACCGCTTCCCCGAGCATCTTAAGGACCAGGCGCCTCGGATGGAGTTCCGCGACGGAGGCTATCACATCACCGTCGCCGGCAACGAGATCGGCAAGCGCCCTGGCCGGGAGTTCGACGCGGCCGCCCTCTGCACGGCTATGGAATGCAATGCTGGCCTGACCAACATCGAAGCTCGCCTGGCCGACCTCGATGTTGAGGGTGTGGAAAAGGAGCTGATCTTTCCGCAGCGCCTGTTCAGCCTGTTCATCCTCGGCAAGATGATGAATCGGGCCGAGACGTTTTCGGCATACAACGAGCACATCGCCGAGATGTGCGCGATGGGCAAAGGCCGCCTGTATCCCGTGATGGTGCCCAACTACTGGGACCCCGCCCAGGCCAAGGCTTCCGTCGAGCGATGCCAGGAACTCGGCGCGCATTGCCTGATGATCCCGATCAAGCCGGGCGACGACATCAACGGCGAGCCGATCTACTACAACGATCCCAAGATGGACCCGCTATGGAGCGCTGTCGCGGCGTCCGGCATACCACTGTGCTTCCATATCGGCGAGAACTTCCCGAGCAGTGCCCCCGGCGCCGCCGGATCGGCCGTGCTGGTGCAGATGCAGGGTTTTCGCCAGATCTGGGGTCCGCTGACGTTTGGCGGAGTTTTCGATCGCTTCCCGGAGTTGAAGGTGGTGTTCGTCGAGGGTGGCATCAGCTGGGTCGCCTCGATGCTGCACGACGCCGACATGATCTACAATTCGTTCCCAACGGTCATGACACCCAAGCTGGCGCACCCGCCGAGCTGGTACTGGTTCAACCACTGCTATGCGACCTTCATGACCGACCCGGCGGGGCTGGAGTTGCTGCATCGGATCGGCCCCGACCGCGTGATGTGGTCGTCGGACTATCCGCACCAGGAATCGACTTTCGGCTACACCCGCAGTGCCATCCAAGCCGTGTTCGACGCGACGAGCGTCGAGAACGCGCAGAAGATCCTCGGGAAGACCGCGATCGACGTCTTCAATCTCCGTTGACGGAGAACCGCCCATGCCCTTCAGCACCAGGTTCGTCTTCGTCGTCAGCATGGATGTCGACCCGGACAAGGAGGAACTCTTCAACGAGGTTTACGACACCGAGCATGTGCCGCTGATTTCGCAGGTTCCGGGCGTGCGCGGCGCTAGCCGTATTGTGGGCCAGGACTTCACGATGCAACTCGGCGGCGAGGCGATGGCGAAGACGCACGAGGGTGCCCGCTATACGGCAATCTACGAGATCGACGACCCCGCGGTTCTGTCGAGTGCTGAGTGGGCGAAGGCCGCCGAACGGGGCCGCTGGCCGAGCGAAGTCCGCCCGTTCACGCGGAACCGCAGCCACAAGGTGTACAAGGTGCGATAGAAGGCTGCGCTACGCCCTACTTACGCGGCCGGGGCCGCGTGAGGCCGCGCCTCAATCGAACCCTTCGCGCTTGAACGGCCCGTCGCGCCATTCAAGCGCGGCCTTCAGCCCACCTTCGCGCATCTTCTCGCCGAACTGGCCGGCACCCGGCCGCAGCCGCGACGAGAGGGCGTGCCATTGCCAACCCATCGACAATGCCGTGCGGAAGCCCATGATCTCGTAGGCCTGGTTGACCGACTGCTTGTTGGCGGCGAGCAGGTCCGGCGCGATATGGGTCATCGGACGCAGTTCCCGCATCACCTCCTCCTCGAGCCGGTCGGCGGGGAAGCATTTCGCCACCCAGCCCATCTCGGCCGCCTCGCGACCCGTTACCGAGTTGCCCGTGAGTTGCAGGTATTTCGCCCGTGCCATCGACATCTTCCACGGGAAATACAGCGTGTCCGGCGTGGTCATCCCACGCATTGGCGGATAGCCGATCCGCGCGTCCTCGGCGACGAAGGCAATATCGGCCATCGACAGGATCTCGGTTCCGCCGGCGAGGCAGTGACCGTGAGCCTTGACGACCACCGGCTTCAGCAAGTCCCAGATCGTCAGCCAGTCCCGCATGCAGCTCCGCGCGAACTGATCGGTCCAGCCGTCGAAATGCGGCGAGTGGACCCAACCCTCCTTCTTGTGCTCGCGATGGCCCGCGGACATGTCGTAGCCGGAGCAGAATGACGGACCCGCGCCATCGATCAGCACGATCGAGACGTCATCGTCGGCTTCCGCGGTTCGCAATGCTTGCACGATTTCGTCGCGCATCAAGAACGAGAGCGCGTTGCGCTTCTCCGGCGCGTTCAGGGTGACACGCGCGATGCGATCTTCGACGCGATACAGAATGTGCTTGTACGATGTCGGCATGATTTGCCCTTCCGATTGACGGCTCGCCGCGCTCCAGCGTCGCGGCCGGACGTCCGGCGTGATCGCTTGCGGGAGGTCAGCATGGGGTGGCAGGTTCGTCAATCAGACGTCGGGCCCGTCACCGGAGTCGCGGGGGCCCCGTCCGAGCAAGGGTCGGCGCGCCCCCGGATCGACCGACGAGCCTGTCATTCAGAGATCAGTCGCTGAGTTCCCCTCCCCACCTTGGAGCATGCAATGCCTGAACCCGAACGCATCGATCGGCGCCGCACGGCATTGATCGCCTACGATGTCTGTCGTCGTGCGCTGACGCCGTCGGATGCTGCGCGGAACGCGGCCATGCGCCCGGTGCTCCAGGCCTGGATGCAGATGATTGCGATCGCCCGGGCGGCGGGTGTTCCCGTGATCTACACGACGCCAGTCAGTCGTTCTGATGGCTCTGACGTTGTCCTGCTGCCGACCGATCTCTCGGCCGAGACCGGTGTGCCCGCCCTTACCAACGCCATAGAGGGCACAGCGGACGCCGGCTTCCCCGAGGATATCGCGCCGCGACCTGAGGACTACGTCTTCCTCAAGCGCCGGCCGAGCGCCTTCTACGGAACAGGCGTCGCCGAGCTCCTGCGCATGCTGCGGCGCGACATCATCATTATCGGCGGCGGCGCCACGAACCGCGGGGTCGAGACCAGCATCCGCGAGGCCTTCAACCTCGATATCGCGTCCATCGTGGTGCGCGAGTGTTGCTGGAGCAACGACAAGGCCGCGCACGCTTACAGCCTCGACAAAGCGATGAAGATGTACGCACGCGTTCGGCGCGTCGATCAAGTCTCAGCGATGCTCCGGGAATGAGATTGCTGTCGGTACACGGATCGCCACCCCTACCTTGGTTGAACCAATGTCCGACATTCCGTGCCGCCGCACCGCGCGGCTGGGCCGCCAGCGGTCAGACCTCAAGACGCGCGTTTACTCCTGCCTTGCCAGAATCGGTGGGCGCCCGTCCATTACCGACCGAATGAAGGTACCGCCGGCGGCGATGGCCCGGCGCGCGGCGGTGAGGCGGGGAAAGATGTGCCAGATGTGGACCATCGAGGGCCAGATCTCCAGCTGTACGGGAACATGCGCCGCCCCCGCCACGCGTGCGAGCCGGACGGAATCGTCAAGCAGCGTCTCGGCCGCACCAACCTGAATGAGCAGCGGCGGCAGGCCAGATAGGTCCGCGTGGATCGGAGAAGCCAGCGGGTGGCGCGGGTCGGCGCCGGCCAGATAGGTCCGGGCCATGAACTCGCTCACACCCGGCCGCACCATCGGGTCTTCCTCGGCTTTGTCGATGTGGCTGGCACCCGAGCTCTCCATGTCGGTCCAGGGCGAGATGCACCAACCGCAAGCCGGCAGCTTGAGGCCCTGATCACGGGCAGAGACCATGCTGGCGACGACAAGACCGCCGCCCGCGCTGTCGCCGGCGAAAGCGACATTTTCCGTCTTGAAGCCGGCCTCAAGCAGGTAGCGATAGGCGGCGACGGCGTCCTCGATCTGGGCTGGGAACGGGTGCTCGGGAGCGAGACGGAAATGGAGCGCCAGCGTGCGCGCGCCGGCGGCGCGACCGATCTCGGCGACGGCGTGACGATGGCTGTCGATCGAGCCGATGACGTGTCCGCCGCCGTGGAAATAGAGGATCGCGCGTTGGCGGTTCGCGTCCGGCGCGGTGGTCCACTCAGCCGGCACGCCTCCAGCGACGGTGGGCTCGATCACGATGTCCGGCGCAATCGGATTCGCGAGACCACGCTTGTCGCTATCGCTGCGCATCTGCGCGATCTCGCTAGCGCGCGGATTCGCGGCGAGCTCGGCGCGAACCAGAGCAATTTCAGACGGGTTCATCGAAGCCTCCGCTACTTCTCACCGATGAGATCGCCGAATCCCACCCATCGCGTGCCGTCGAAGCGCTGCAGGCGCATCGTACGGATGCCAGCATAGTCGTTGGGCCTGATGTCGAGATGGACGCCAGGCAGCAGCATCGGCACGTCGTAGTTTTGCAGCTTGGTCGCCTGGCGGATGATGTTTTCCGAAGTGATCTCGTCACCGCACTGGCGCAGGATCTGCGCCATGATGTTTCCCTCGATGTAGCCGAGGATCGCGATGAGGTTCGTTGGATCGACGCCGGGAAGCCGCTTGGCCATGAATGCACGATAGGCGAGCACCTGCGGATCATTGGCCCAGGCGGGATCGTTCGGATCGCGCTGCACGGCGGCAGAGATGAGGCCGGTGGCCGCGCCGAGCCCGGCCGGCTTCAGCACGTCGGAAATGCTGGCGATTGTGTAGGGAATTATGTGCAGCGGCCGCCAGCCCATCTCGTGCGTGCGCCGAATCGCCTGAATGCCGGCACGCGGGGTAGCAATATCGACGAACACGTTCGCGCCGGATTCCTTCAGCGAGACGAGCTGCGAGTCGATCGTGGGGTCGGTGACCTCGTAGCTTGCCGTCTTCACGATCATGGTATCGCCCTTGGGGCCGAGACCTTCCTTCAGACCGCCCAGGTAGTCCTTGCCGAAGTCGTCGTTCTGGTAGAGCACGGCGACTTTCGCGTCGGGTTTGGTCTGCGCAATGTAGCGTCCGTACACGACCGCCTCGGTGCGATACGAGGTGTAGATCGGCAGCATGTAGGGGTCGTGCGTCGGATCGTTGAGGCGGCTTGCGCCGGATGGGCTCAAGAACACCATCTTCTTTGCGGCGAGATACTTCTGGATGGCGGCGGCCGTGGGCGTGCCCTGCGTGCCGAAAATGCCGAGAACACCCTCCTGCTCGACGAGCTTGCGGGTCTGCTCGCTCGTCTTTGGCGGTGAGTAGGCGTCGTCGAACGAGAGCAGCGTTACCTTGCGGCCGTTGATGCCGCCCTGCTCGTTAATCGCCTCGAACAGGGCGACCTCGACACGGCCGAGCACGCTGTACGAGGCGGCCGGGCCGGAATAGGGCATCGTCTGACCGATCTTGATCGTAGTATCGGTAACACCGGGTCCGTAGATCTTTTGCGCGTGCGCCGTACAGACCAACCCCCAACAAAGGGCTAGCGCCAGCATGGCGCGAAACGATCCCCGCATCCCTTGTTCCCCCGTCGTCCGGCCCGGCCCGGTTTGCGCTCTGAATGGCTACCACTCAGTAGCAGCGGTACTGGACTCGCGCTAGCCTCTCGGACAGCGCACGATCGCGGGCGGCCGATGTCCGCGCCGGGCGGCGCATATTTTGCAACCGTCTTGGAAGAGGCCGGCGAGAACAATCCACTCGATCTCCACTACTCTACGACGGCGCGGCGCTCGCCCAGCGGCGGGGCGAGCAGAATGCGCTAGCCGCGAGAGGATGGTGATTGCGCCATTGACAGGGAATAGCCCGAAGACGAGCGCCACCAGGAGCCGTGTCAGGCTGGCCGCCGAGGCTGCCGCGGCGGTGCGATGATAGCCCGATTGCGGGCGATGCCGAGACCGACATCGGGCTTGAGCTGGAGATCGCTCGCGCGCACTCGACCGGGATGTCTGGTGCTTCTTGCCGAAACCCTCGACGGCGGCCTTCACCGAGGCGACGGCGCGCGGATCGGGAGCGTCGCGTACGCGCCGCGCTTCTGCGCTTGTGCTACACAGGCTAGGCGCGCGCAGCGCGAGCGCCGGAATCGCGCGAAACAGTCTCTGCGCGCTACGCTGCTCGCCCGGCCGGTTGGCCCTCTGAATGGCCCCGTTCAGTCTCAGCGGCCCAAGGCCGACGCTAGCCTTCTTGATTGGACCGAGCGTTAGGGCGGGCCGCGTTGAACGCGACCGTCAGAACTTTGGGCAATCTTGTGCGCGTGATGCTCCCCGCTGAATGTAGGGGCGTATTTGGAAGCGGAGAAATGACATGGGTCGGCTGAGCGGAAAGCGCGCGATTATCACTGGAGCGGGCAGCGGCATCGGGCGCGCCAGCACTCTGCTGTTCGCCGCCGAGGGGGCCAGGGTTCTGGCGGTCGACAAGGTGGCCGAGGCGGCAGCGGAGACCGCACGCATGGCCGGGAGCGCCGGCGAACCGGTGCTGTCCACGGCTGCGGACGCCGCCACGGAGAGCGAGGTCGCGGCCTGTGTAGAACAAGCCGTATCGGAACTGGGCGGGCTTGACATCATCTACGCCAATGCCGGGATCAGTGGAGGCGTCACGCCGCTGCTCGATCAGAGCGTCGAGTCCTGGACTGAGATACTGCGGGTTAATCTGATCGGGCCATTTCTTGCGATCAAGCACGCAGCTCCGGTAATGATGCGACAGCAAACGGGAGGCTCGATCATATGCACTGCCTCGCTCGCCGGAATGCGCGGCGGTGGCAGCACCGCCTCGTACGCCGCCAGCAAGGCTGGCGTCATCAGCTTGGTGCAGAACGCCTCGCACAACCTCATGGGTACAAATATACGGGTCAACGCCATCTGCCCCGGCCTAATCGAGACGGGCATGACGCGGACCTTGTTCGAGCGCGCGCGGGAACGCAGGACGGAAGGACGAATCGGCCACCTCAACCCGCTGCAACGCGCCGGGCAGCCCCAGGAGATCGCGGGAATGGCCCTGTTCCTAGCGAGCGATGAGGCATCCTACGTCAATGGCCAAGCGATCGCCGTCGACGGAGGTCACGGCAGCGGTCTTCCGTTCCACCGCTGGCGCCCTTGACGCGACTGATTTGATTGGAGTGCGGTCGTTGCTGGACGATGTGATGGACTGACCCAGACAGCGCCCGCTTCACGTTCTCGGGCCGTGACGAGATGACCGAAGTCTGCGGCGGGGGCGACATCAGACGTCGGTTCGGCGGAGCCAGGTAGTCAAGACCACCAACCCGGAACCAGCGACAGCCGTACGGCTCTAGGAGCACGCAATGCTGGTTCGCATCGTCCGGACGACTGTGATCCTCGGACAGCAGATTGATTAGCAGGCTGTCATGCGAGCCCGCCGCACCGGGCCAATATGACTTCGCCCGGGAGGGGCGCGGGGTTGTGGATGAACAGCACCGCGTTGTTCCGCCAGTCGTAGCGGATCGCCAGCGCCTCCGGCGTTCCAGTGCGCACGACCACGAAGGTGCCCCACCCGATTTCCGGCACCTCCCTGCGCATACGCAGCATCTGCTCGGTCCAATTCAGCATCGACAGCGGGTCGCGCCGCTGCGTTGCCACGTTCACGTGTGTTGGAATCCGTATGGTCCCTGACTGATTGGCGGTAACACCGGCGAATCGCCTGCGGTAAAACCTCCCTGCGGCTCGGCTGACCACTGCATCGGCGTCCGTGCGCAATTGCGCTCCGGGAGAGAGAGGTCGTCACCCATGCCAATTTCGTCTCAGCAACGGATCGCGGGCGTGCCGGGTAGTGTCAGCATCAGGCCATATGCGAGCTCAATTCTGCGGCGATCGCCTTGCAGCATGGGCGCCAGACGGCGACGGTTGCCTCGTCCGTCGAGCTGCATGGACGAATCCGGGCCGAAGGCCTCGAACACGGCCTGACGCTGATCCTCGGTGAGGCACCCGAGGTCGAGCTCGTCATGATTGCGCAGGAACTGGCCCTACTGACCCGTGGCTGGACGTGAAGCAGTCGCCTTGAGCGCGCGTACGAGGGGCCGGATGTCGGCACACGCCAGAGCGTAGAATAGCGTCTGGTTGACCTGGAAGTTGAACATCATATGCATCCGATCGCCAGACCGGCCGAAGTAGTTCAGGTCGGTGTCCGGCAACACGTTTGCCTCAGCCAGGATGATCGCTTCACCCCGGCGCCACTGCAGGAACTCGCGGAAGGTGCGGAGTAAATCGTACTGCTCGACCACCTTGCGCACGTCCGGCCCCTTTGTCGCGATCACAAAGGGCACTGCATCCATCCGGAAGCCCAAGACACCGAGCTGGAGCCTTCGACGAGGTGAACGCAAAGGGCGGCATCCACGGGCGTAAGATCCGCTATATCGTCGAGGATCACCAATACCAGGTGCCGCGCGCCGTACAGGGAATGAACGAGTTGCTGAGTCGTGATGGAGTGTTTATCACGATCGGCAATGGCGGAACGCCTATGAACAATGCAAACATGGCCGCCCTGATCGGGCACAACGTGCCCAACGTATTCCCACTGACCGCTGCCCGATCGATGTACGAGCCCTTCAACCGGATCAAATTTGCCCAGTTCGCCTCGTACTATGATCAGATGAGAGCGGGTGTGAAATACTTCGTCGAGCAGAAGGACAAAAAGTCGGTCTGCGCGATGTACCAACATACAGATTTTGGGCGCGACGTTTATTCGGGAGCGGTTGATCAGGTTAAGGCGATGAACATGACGATCGTCGCCGAAACATCGCATAAGCCAACCGATACTGACTTCTCCGCGTCACTGGCTCGGCTGCGCAACGCAAGATGTGATTTGATCGCGGTCGGCACAATCGTGCGCGACACCGATATGATTCTCTCGACCGCGAAGAAAATGGGGTGGGACGTGACCTTTCTGGGCCAGTTCGCCTCGTATGACACGGGGGTTGCGGAGGCACCGGGCGACATCGGCGAGGGATTTTATTCGATGTCACCTTCACTCATCGCCTACCCGGACGACCCTCGGGCGTCTGTGCAAGAATTCTCGAGAGCCTACAAGAGCCGCTTCGGAATCAATCCGAACTTCATGGGTGAAATGGGCTATGCCGCCGCACAAGTTGTCATTCTTGCGCTCGATCGCGCCGAACGGGAGCTGACCCTTGAAAAGTTTCTGGCGGCTATGGAGGGCATTCAGGGCTATCGAGACATCTTTGGCTCACCGCCGATCACCATGAGTCCGACCGACCACCATTGGCTCGACCCAGGCATGGCTAGCGGTGGTAAAGAATGGCCGCTGGGTGCCGGCGGTCGATCACCACTCGGCTACTGAGACCGGGAGCGGCGCCCAGTACGGCCCTGCTATCCTTGCCGTCCGACAGGTCGATTGGGGAGATCCGCTTAGTTGCCCGCCCGAGCGTTTCGCGCAAAGCCCGTTCGGGCCGAAGTCTTGTCTCCGTTCGTTGGCTGCCGTGCGAAGAGCGCTGAAATCCTCGTAAACCGCTCTTGTCACCCAATTCAGCGGGCGCCAATGATCCAGCATCTTCAGGCATTAGCCGTTCGCTCTGCGTCGCTGCCGTCGCGGAAGCCTTCTGACCATGAACCAGTCGGAAGAATCGGGGCAAACACGGCCTTCGGGGCTTGCTCCCGTCGAACAAAGACCGGACCAGGCCGCCGGCCGGCAAATTCCGATTGTGGGAATGGCCCGGCACATTCCCCATCGTTGAGTGGACCAGCCTCGGCATCCATCGCCCCGTCGCTCACCCGTGACACACCTCGACCGCGGAAATCGTTCGTTTGTGCGCAGACCGGGCAGAGGCGGCCGTCGGGAGCACGTGCTGGCCCGAGTGGGCGCGGTCCGATAGCATGACGCAAATCCGCCAGGAGGAGATCCGCTTGTCCCGCACTACGCTTCGCCATGGCATTTTCCTGCCGCCCTTCCACCCAATGGACGAGAACCCGTCCGCTTGTCTGGACCGTGACCTCGAACTGATGCAGTGGCTCGATCGGCTCGGCTATCACGAGGCGTGGATCGGCGAGCATCATTCAGCCGGCTGGGAGCTGATCAGTTCGCCCGAGCTGTTCATCGCCGTGGCGGCGGAACGAACGCGCTCGATCCGGTTTGGCACCGGGGTAATCTCCCTGCCGTATCACAACCCCCTCATGGTGGCGAACCGCATCATTCAGCTGGACCACCACACCCGCGGGCGCATCATGTTCGGTGCCGGCCCTGGGCTGCTTGCCTCCGACGCCTTCATGCTCGGCATCGATCCGCTCACCCAGCGCGACCGCATGGAGCAGTCGCTCGATGTGATCCTCCGACTGTTCCGCGGCGAGACCGTCACCGAGAAGACCGATTGGTACACCCTGGTCAACGCCCGCGCGCATATCCCGCCTTATACCAAGCCATTTCCCGAGGTGGCCGTGGCGAGCGCGGTGACGCCCTCCGGCGGCCGGCTTGCCGGCAAGTACGATCTGAGCATGATTTGCGTCGCCGCGACCAATCCGTTTGGTTACGACGCGCTCTCGGCGAACTGGAAGATCGCCTGCGACCTCGCCGCCGAGCGAGGACGGAGGATGGACCCGTCACGCCTGCGGCTGGTCGGCCCGATGCACATCGCCGAGACGCGCAGTCAGGCGTACGAGAACGTTAAATTCGGATTCGAGCGGTATCTCGGGTATATCAACAACAATCAGCCACGCTTCAACCCGCCAGTGGGACAGGACTCGGCACAGTGGTTCGTCGAAAACAAGCACGGTGTGATCGGCACTCCGGACGACGCGATCGCGATGCTAGAGCGGCTGTACGAGAAGCAGGGCGATTTCGGCGTTTTCCTGCACATGGCGCACAACTGGGCTGATTTCGCGCAGACCAAGCGATCCTACGAGCTCTATCAGCGCTACGTGATGCCGCATTTCTCGGGCGACAATCGGCTCCGGGCGGCATCGTTCGACTGGTGCGCGGAGAACCGCAGTGATCTGGCGGAGAAGCGCACGTCCGCTGCGAAGGCCATGTTTGACAAGCACGAGGCGGAGCAGAAGCAAGCGGCAGCACGCCCGCCGAAGGGGCGAGAGGCCTGGTAGGTTCATTCGCCCCGATCGGCGGCCGGCACGTGACGGCACTCCGGTCTGCTTCCAGCCTAGACACGGACGACGGCCGGCAGAACTCCGGGGAGGACAAGGACGACGCTCGAAACCTACGCCGACAAATACCGGACGATCCGCATAGAGCGTCGCAACGGCATCCTGCAGCTTACGTTCCACACCGATGGTGGACCGCTGCGCTGGGGAATGCTGCCGCATGGCGAGTTCCCGGACGCCTTCTCCGACATCGCGCGAGACCGCGAGAACCGCGTGGTCATCATGACCGGCACCGGCGAGGAATTCTCGGGCGTTCGCGCGTCGCCCCAGACTACGTCATTCACCGCACGCCCCACCGTCGAGACGCTCGACCGCATCCACTGGGAAGGAGGGGCGCTGCTGATGAACCTGCTGAGCATCGAGGTGCCAGTGATCGCGGCGTTGAACGGCCCGGCGTGGCGGCACTCGGAGATCCCGCTGCTTTCCGACATCGTGCTCGCTTCCGATACCGCAGCTTCCAGGCCTCTGCGGGGGCGATCACACGAGACGGCAAGAGCCGCGCGTTGCTCGATGATCCGGCGATCCGATCGGCCTATCTGGGACAAGAATGACATGCTGACGCAGCAGGTCATCAACGGCGGGGTGGACAGCCTGCCGGGCGCCGTGCTGTGCGCCTTCCTGATAGGTATTGCGGAGGCGCTGACAGTCGATCTGCTCGGCTCGCAGCTCCGCGACGTCGGTGTCTTCCTCGTCCTGATGCTGGTTCTCGCGCTACGGCCGACTGGATTGCTGCGCACTGCGGCAGGAGGGTGAGCCTTGGGCTTCTTGTCCACCGTCCTGCTCTCGGCGTGCGTATCGTCCATCGCGGCAATGGGACTGTTCCTGCAAATCCGCGGCGGGCACTAAATGTCGGCATGACCGTGTTCGTGGGCGTCCGAGAATATGTCTCGGCGCGCTCGGCACACGTGCAGACTTTCCCCTATTCGCATCGATCCCGCTTGCCGTGGCGGCGGGCTTCATCGCGGTGCGCTGTTCGCAGCGCTTACCCTGCGGCTGCACCACTGGTTCTTTGCCGTCACCACATTGGCCCTATCATTGGCCGCGGTGGCCGGGGCGGGTCAGATCGGCTTCCTGGGCGGCAATCTCGGACTGACTCAGATCCCGTTCCTCACCGACCCAACGCTGATCGTGTTAGCAACGGTCCTCGTCTGTGCCTTCGCTTGCGGGGCCCGCAACGAGAGTTATCAGGTTCGGGCGTTCGCGTTGAGCGGCCATGCCGGCAACCGTGACCCCGACGACCCGCTCATCAGACCGGCATAGGCAGCGCGGACGCCGATCTCATTCGGGCACAACTGCGACAACCTCGATCTCAACCATGAAGTCCGGGCCCGCCAGACGAGTGACCCCTACGGTCGTGCTTGTCGGCGTTGCGACCCCGAAGTAGCGCATGCGGATATCACTGCACTTGAAGAACTCATCGAAAATCGGTGACATAGGTGTTGGTCTTGACGACATCTGCCCATGTGGCGCCGGCTGCTTTTAGGCATAGGTCGAGATTCTTGAATGTTTGCTCCATTTGGGCACGCATGTCGCCCTTCCCGACGCAATTGCCATCAATATCGCGGGCGAGCTGTCCGGCGATGTAGACGAGCTTGCCGGTACCGCTGATAGTTACGACATGGGAATACGATGGTTGCCCCGCGGACATCCGCACGTTCATTCCGGTCGGTTGAGATTTGACGATCTTCAAAGCCATCGATTTCCTCCCGCCTGACGCGGGGAGCTTAGGCGATGCTGCGGGCAGCAGCCACGGGCAACGCCCAGACGCCCAGCCCCCGACAGCCGCTCCCACCGCGAGCATGGAGCGCCGGCGAAAAAGAGAGACCGAGGATGTAACCACCGAGGATGTAACCAGGGTGGGCAATGGATTGGCTTTGCCTCATCGATCTGACCCGCCCGAACAACCGGAGCCTCGCTGGCGAATGGCACCGGCGTCGACCCCGACTATAACTCATGATCGGCCCGGGGCCGACCGCTATCGACGGGCCTGCCGGCCTGAGTCGTGACGGCTTGCAAATTCACGCGGAACGCGCCGAATGCCGAAATGGCGTTCTGCGTCGAGGACCATTCGGCAGAGCAGCCACCCGATCGGATCGAGCGGGGCCGCGTCCTTCACTGGTGACGGTGCGTTCGACCGGGGACCACGTGTACGGTGGGATCGCGGCACCAGATTACCATGCCGACCTACCGGAACGAGAACTCCTTGTAGCCGCCGCTCGCGACCTCATCCGTCAGCTTCCGGAAATGAATGCCGTTGCCGTTGTAGCCAAGAACGCGGCGTATCTGCCGGCCCTCGACGTTGCGGTTTACGCCGGTCTGCCAGGAGTCGACTTTCGACGACAGCAGTTTCTCGCCGGCCCTGATCACGGTCTGCGTCCAGTCCTCCACCTGTTCCGGCCGCGTCTCTACCCGCGTGTACCCGCGCCCCTGCATGAAGCGCAAGATGCCGGTCTGGAACTGCACGCTGTGCTCGATGGCCTGCGGAATATTGCCACGCGCCGTGTGCGGACCCAGTACCATCAGCATGTTTGGGAAGCCCTCCGCCAGCATCCCGAGATAGGTGCGCGGATTTTCGGCCCAGGCATCCTTCAGTCGCAGCCCGTCCTTGCCGCGGATGTCGATGCGGTCAAAGGCGCCGGTTACGCCATCGAAGCCGGTGGCGTAGATCAGGATGTCGAACGCATAGTCCCGCTTCGTCGTCTTGACGCCCTCCGGCGTGATACGCTCGATCGGTTCGTCCCGCAGCGTATCGACCAGGGTCACGTTGTTCCGGTTGTAGGTCTCGAAATAGCCGCTTTCAAGCGGCACCCGGCGGCTGGCGAAGGGGTGGTCCTTGGGGATCAGCTTCTCCGCTACCTTCGGGTCCCTGACGCGCTGCCGGATCTTCCTAGCGATAAACTCGCTGATCGCAGCTGCGGCTGCCTCATCCGTCCCGATGTCGCGGAAATTGCCGAGCCAGATGCCAAAGCCGGGTTCCGCGTAGAGCTTCTCCCAGTACGCCTCGCGCTCTTCGGGCGCCACCTCCAGTGTCTTGCGAGGGTCCGGCTGGTGGATGAACCACATCGGCGTGCTGGCGCAGAAGGCATAGATCTCGTCGTAGCGCGACTTGATCTGCTCCATCTCCTCCTTGCCGATCTTGGCGTTGTGCAAGGGCGCGGCCCAGTTCGGCCGGCGCTGGAACACCGTCAGGTGCGCGCATTCCCTGGCGATTTCCGGGATCGCCTGGATCGCCGTCGCGCCGGTGCCGATGATGCCGACGCGCTTGCCGGCGAAGTCCACTTTCTGTTTCGGCCAGCGCGCAGGGTGGTAGGCCGGGCCCTTGAAACTGTCACGGCCCGGAATAGCCGGCAGGGTGTGCGCTGACAGGATGCCGATCGCCGTCATCAGAAAGCGCGACTTGGCCTGCTCCCCGCTTTCAAGCGTCACCGTCCATTGGTTCGCCGCGTCATCCCAATGCGCGGCGGTGACCGCGCTGCTGAACTGCATGTCGCGGCGCAGGTCAAACTTGTCGGCGACGTAGTTCAGGTATTCCAGGGTGTCGGGTTGGGGCGAAAAGTGCTCCTTCCAGTCCCATTCCTGCATCAGCTCCTTCGAGAACGAATAGCCGTAGGTCCAGCTTTCGGAGTCGAAGCGTGCCCCGGGATAGCGGTTCCAATACCAGGTGCCGCCGATATCGGTGCCCATCTCGAACACGCGCGCAGTCATGCCGAGTTCACGCAGGCGGTAGAGCATGAACATGCCGGAAATCCCGGCGCCGATCACGATGGCGTCGTATTCGGCGATCTGGTCCGGTATGGATCGCTCCGCAGTGACCAGCGTGTCTGGCACGGTGTGGTTCCTTCCTCAGTTTGCAGTCATACCGCCATCGATCACCAGCTCACTACCCGTCATCCAGGCCGTCTCGTCGGATGCGAGATAAAGGCAACCAAAGGCAATGTCGGAGGGCTTTCCGTATCGGCCCAAGGGGGTCGCGTCCATCCGCGTCTTACCAGGGCTTCCAACAAGTCCGGGAGCCGCTAGAGGCGTTTCGACGAAGCCGGGATGAACGGAGTTCACGCGGATCTGGTCTTTCGCGTATTGCAGGGCGGCCGACTTTGTGAAGATCCGTACCGCCCCTTTCGATGCGTTGTACGCAGCGTTGCCGAAAGAGCCGACGATCCCGCATATCGACGAGATGTTGATGATCGAGCCGCCGCCCGCCCGCTTCATGGCGGCATGGACGGCTTTGGTCCCGAGAAAGACGCCGGTGGAATTGACCGCCATGACCTGGTTCCAGCTATCCAGTGATAGGCTGGGTAGCTCCATGCGGGCTCTCTTGCCGCTGGCTGTGTCGACACCGCTGCCAATGCCGGCGACGTTGCAAAGCCCGTCGACCCGGCCGTACTTTCCCTCGACTGCTGCAACCAACGCGGTCCATTCGTCCTCACGTGTTACATCGAGGTGCCGGTATTCTGCCGTTCCTCCGGCCGCCACGATTTCGCCAGCCACCTTCATGCCCAGCTCATCCTGCAGATCGCAGAGAACAACGCTGGCGCCATGTGTTGCGAACACGCGCGCGGTAGCCTCCCCAATGCCGGACGCGCCACCGGTTATGATCGCGACTTTGCCCGGCAACCGCTTTCCCGGCTCCATGAATCTTTCCTACCTCTTGGCAGTTCGTGCTTGAGAGCCGAGGTTGCCCGCGAACATCCAGGCGTGCAATGGCACAAATAGCCGATCGTTTGATAGTCGCCCTGGTCGTAGTCGCTCCCGCTTTGACCGGGACGGCTTCCGCCGGCGCGCTCGACCGCATTCATCAGGACGAGACGATCCGCATCGCGTACCGTGCGGACGCGCCCCGTTCTCTTACAGGGACAACATCGGCGAGCCTGCGGGCTATGTCGTCGATCTCTGCCGCGCCGTCGCCGGTAAGCTAAGGCAACAGCTGAACCTGCCGTCGTTTAACGTCAACTACGTTGTGGTTACCCCCGACGACCGCTTGAGCCGATCCAGGAAGCGAAGGCGGACTGACCTGAGCCCTTCTTCCCTCCACTCAAAAGTAGAGTCCGCGATTGCGGTCACGCCGATCGTGACGGTGTTTCTCGGTTCGGTCGAGCGCCGTTTCCCCGTCCCGGACATGGTTCGTCTCGCCGTCGCGCTCTACCCGCTGGCCAACTCCTGGTACGTGGGCGCGAACATCCCCGGCAAGCCCCGCGTGTTCATGCCGTATGTCGGCGGCTTCGCCAGCTACAAGAAGCGGTGCGACGCCGTGGCGGAGAACGGGTACGCGGGGTTCATCATGGCGCCGTAGGAATGCTCGGCGGGGTGCAACTCCGACCAACGTGATAGCCGCGAGATCCTTCGAGCGCGGCAGGAAACCCGGCGCGAGGCGCGCAGCGTGAGCCCGGCGTCAGGGACTCCACCTTTGTCAAACGAATGACCCGAGCGGTAGGCTGATCCGGACAAGGAAAAGGAAGATCAACCGGAGGACGCCATGCCCGATCTGGACTTCCGCCAGCAACTGAAAGACGAATTCATCGCCAACCGCGGCTACTGGACGCCGCTGTGGGATTCGGTGCTGGAGATCTCGCCCGAGTACTTCGAAGCCTACCTGAAGCTGTCGTCAGTGCCCTGGAAGACCGGCACACTGGAGCCGAAGGTGCGCGAGTTCGTCTACATCGCCATTGACGCCGCCACAACGCACCTGCACGAGCCCGGGACGCGCATTCACATTCGGAACGCGATCGGCCTCGGCGCCACGCAGGGAGAAATCATGGAGGTGCTGCAGCTTGCCTCCGTGCTCGGCGTGCACACCATGACGATGGGGTTGCCCGCACTTATCGACGTCATGCGCAAGCTCGGGCGCAGCGCGGAAATCGAAGGACAGCCGCTCACCGCGCGCCAGGAGAGCATGAAGGCCGACTGGATCGCCGCACGCGGGTTCTGGGCCGAGCTACCGGAATACATGCTCCGCTTCTCGCCCGACTTCTTCGAGGCCTACGTCGAACTGTCGTCGGTGCCGTGGAAACACGGCACGCTGCCCCCCAAGGTACGCGAATTGATCTACGTCGCGATCGACACCTCGACCACGCATTTGCACGAGCAAGGCACGCGCATTCACATGGAGAATGCCCTCCGGCACGGTGCGACGCCTGCCGAGATCGTCGAGGTTCTGGAGCTGGTCAGCGTGCTCGGCGTGCACACTATGGCCTTGGGCGTGCCGATCATGCTGGAGGAGCTCGGCAAGGCCAGCAGCAGATAAGTCTGGGGCAAGCCGGCGCCAGAAAACCAAAGCCGGCTCGGGGGAAACTATGAAGTGTCTTGTGGGTCTACTCACCACATTGGTCAGCTTGATGGCGCTGATGGGTGCGGCGGAAGCTGGGGTGAAGATTGGCGTGCTCACCGATCAGACCTCGGCCTACGCCGACATATCGGGCCCAGGGTCCGTTGCCGCAACGCACATGGCGATAGAGGACTTTGGCAGCAGCGTGCTCGGCCAGCCAATCTCCCTGGTCGCCGCTGACACCCTGAACAAATCGGATACCGCTGCCGCGATCGCGCGCCAATGGTACGATCAGGAAGGCGTCAGCATGATCATTGATCTGCCGAACTCGGCGGTCGCGTTGGCGGTTCAGGCTATCGCCAAGGAGAAGGGAAAGATCTCGATCGTCTCGGGCGCCTCGGTGGACAGTCTGACCGGCGCGCAATGCTCGCCGACGGGCATTCATTGGACCTACGATAGCTATGCCCTTGGCAAGGTGCTGGGCAACGGCATGGCTAAGGAGGCGGGATCGACCTGGTTTTTCATCACCGTGGATTACACCGGGGGTTATGCGCTGGAGCGGACTGCGTCGGCCTTCATCCAAGCGGCGGGCGGCAAGGTGCTCGGAGCGGCGCGCCATCCGCTGGGCACCACCGACTTCTCATCACAGCTGCTCGCCGCGCAGGCTTCGGGAGCCCAGGTCGTGGTATTCGCGGACGCCGGGTCAGACCTGATCAACGGCGTGAAGCAAGCGTCGGAGTTCAAGCTGACGGCGCAGGGCCAGAAGCTGGCGGCGATCGCCATGTTCCTGTCGGAGGCCAAGGCTCTGGGGCCCCAGGTGGCTCAGGGCCTGGTCTATGGCACCGCCTTCTATTGGGACATGAACGAGAAGGCGCGGGCGTTCGCGCATCGCTTTCAGGAACGCACTGGGCGGAAGCCGACCGAAGTGCAGGCGGGGGTCTATTCCGCCACGCTGCACTATCTCAACGCAGTCAAGGCGGCCGGAACGGATGATGCAATGATAGTAATGGCGAAGATGCGCGAGATGCCGGTCAATGACATGTTCACCGCCGGCGGCAAGCTGCGTGCCGATGGGCGCATGGTGCATGACATGCTGCTCGTGCAAGTGAAGTCTCCCGCCGAGTCCAGCGGCCCCTGGGATCTGCTGAAGGTGATACGTGTCATTCCCGGGGACGACGCGTTCCGGCCTCTTGCGGAGGGTGGTTGTCCGCTGGTGACGAAGTAGCCCTTCGTCCCGTTCGGACTTGGGCGAGATACTGAATACCGGCGCGGCTCACCGGGGAAACCGAATGAGGCGTCCAGGCAGGAGGTATTTGCTGGTGAGCGATCGACCAATACCCTCTCATCTACGCCAGCAGAAGGTACAGCGGAACCCGTGGCGAACTGATAGGAAGCAAGATGACGGAGCATTGGGTCGGAACTTGGACCGTTGCCCCTGCACCGGCTGAGGGCGTCACCTTCAACAACGTCACACTGCGGATGAACGCGCGTGTGAGCCTCGGGGGGAAGGTGCTACGGGTCCGACTGTCGAACGCCCACGGCACCAAGCCGCTCCGGGTCGGCGCGGCATATATCGGTTTACGTGCCGGAGGGCCTGCTATTGTGCCAGGCAGCGATCGAGTGCTGACCTTCAGCGGCTCGCGCACTGGCACAATCGCCGCTGGGTCCCTGCTGGTCAGCGATCCCGTCGAACTCGAGGCGCCTCCGCTGGGCGACCTGGCCATCACCGTGCACCTGCCCGAAGACATACCGGCCAGCTTCGGAATCACTGGGCGGTACGCCCGAGTGACGAACTACATCTCGCCATTCGGCAACTTCGCGAGCGAGGCAGTGATGCCTGTCGGCAGGATCACGGACGACTGCTACGTCGTCAGCGGGATCGATGTTCTCGCCGAGCCCGGCACCGGTGCGGTGGTTGCCCTCGGTGATTCCCTGACGGACGGCAACATCTCGACGCACGATGCCTACGCCAACTGGCCGAGCCAACTCGCACGCCGGCTGGTAAGGCGCGAGGGTGGCCGCCCAATGGCCGTCATGAATCAAGGTCTCGGTGGTAACCGTATCCTGCACGACGTCCGCGGGGACAGCGGCCTGCGCCGCTTCGATCGCGACGTACTGTCACAGGCGGGGGTCACTCATGCCATCGTGCTTCTCGGGACCAACGACCTGCGGAATCGATGGGCGAGGCCGGAGGAGGAGGCCAATGGCCCCGCTATGATTGCCGGCCTCAAGCAGCTGGCGGTCCGCGCCCACGCTCGCGGGATAAAAATCTTTGGGAGCACGATTACCCCGTTCGAGAACGAAACCTTCCTCCCTGGCGCCTGGAACCCTACCCGCGAGGCAGTGCGACAGGAGGTTAATGCTTGGATCCGGCAGGGCGGAGCCTTTGACGCCGTGATCGACTTCGATCGGGCTGTGCGCGACCCCGAACATCCAAGCAGCATGCTGCCGATCTACGACTGTGGCGATCATCTGCATCAGAGTGACGTCGGCTACAACTACATGGGTGACATCATCAACTTGGCGCTGTTTGAATGACGCGTTGTTGAGTTGTGGCACTCCTACAAGCGCCACGATCGTCCGATACCGTCGGTGGATCGCGTCCTAAAAGTGCGCCTGTACGACTCCGCCGCCGCCTTTCGGCTTGCACGAATTGAACGGTCGGACTTAGCGGCGGGGTAAGATCCAGGATCGGATGCCCACAATTATTGAACCGGAGAACTCGCCTCTCTGGCTATGCGAGGTCGATGGTGATCCGGCGACGCTCCAGCCTCGAAGAGGTGTTGCGGTTTTGGCCGGTGGACAAGAAGGTCGGGCAGGTCCGGAACGATGGGCCGGAGTTGATCGAGCGGTCCCGGAGATGGAGCCGACGCTGCTTCAGCAGGTTGCCGGAAATGGAGTGGCGGCGCCGCGCGCTGGCGTGATTCCGCTACTCTGGCTTTGGAGTAGCGGGGGATGCGGGGGGGGGGGCGACGCGGTGGCTGGACCCCAATTCAGCTACGTTGATTTGGAGAAGCGGGTCCGCGCAGATCATCCATTGCGGGTGATCCGAGACGTTGTGAACGCCACGCTTGAAGCGGTGTCTGCGGAGTTCGACGCGCTCTATGCTCCCGGAAGGCGGGAGTCGATCCCGCCTGAACGGCCGCTGCAGGCGCTGCTGTTGCAGGCGTTCTGAAAGCGCTCTCCCCCGCCAGCACCGGCATGGGACTGGCGATTTGCTCCCCGGCCGTCAGGGCTAGCGATCGGAACACCAACCCGAGCCAGATTTGGCCGGAGCAAGCATTGATCTCGCTCGGCACTAAGGCTTGGGAGTCGTTCGGGCGAGTCTCAAGCTTCGGAGAACGTGGCGCCTGCGGAGAGCGAATTTGGCGCTTGTTGCGGTCGAGAAATATCAAGCTCCTGACGGAGA
>JAFKFI010000179.1 GCA_017307285.1 Alphaproteobacteria bacterium
AGATTCCTGATGATGCGCTGCTTGGCGCGGCCGTCCTCGCGTACGCTCTCGACGAGGTACAGGTAGGTGTAGCCGTTGATGCGCTTCTCGCGGACAAACACGCCAAATTAGCAGCGGACAACAAGGCGATTCGTCAAGTCCAATCGACCGCAAGGCCATATTATTTAGCACTACACATTTTGACGGACAACTCGCCACCCCAAGCAAATCAAGGGCTTATGCCCGCCTCGCCGGCAAAATCCGGCTCGAACTGTCCAAGTTGGGTCTGACGATCCCGAAGCCAACTGTATTGTTGCTATTTCGTAACATCATGGACATGCCAAAGCAAGTTTGCCGCGCTATCGCATAAGAAGCCGGCCGATCCAGTTGTAGTCGCTCAGCCGACGCTCCGGGTTGGGGCGGGGCGGCAGCTTGCGCGCCGGCGCTGGCCGGAGGCGCCGCGGCGGCTCCGGCTCGGGCTCCGGCCATTGATCCGCGCGAGACCGGCGAAGGCGCGGCGGCTTCTCGCCGAACGGATAGCAAGGGGTCGGCTCCCAACTCCTGGTGCCGTCGGGCAACGTCACCCGACGCATCCGTGGTGGGCCGCTGCCCGGCGCCGGCTTGGCCGGGCGGGGCGGTCTCGGCGCACGCGGCTTGCGCGGTCTTGGCGGCCGGGGCGGCAGCCGCAGCATGTCGGGCAGCGCCGGATCGGGGGAGAGCTTGCGCCACAACGGCCGCAGGATCCTTCCCGCCTGCGGTGCCGCGGCGAGGAAGGCCCGCATCTCGGGGTCCTCCAGCAGGGCCTGCAGGTGGCTGAACATCCGCACCCCGAACGCCTGCAGCAACACCGGTCCCGGTGGGATCGCCGAAGCCCGGCGCCCTGTCTTCGGTTGCTCGGCGGTCGCACCCTCATTGCTGGGTCTCGCCGTGAGGCGCTTGCAAGGCGCGGCGGCCAGCGTGCCGGCGAGGAAGCGCGCATGCAGCGCGGAAAACCGCCGCAGCGTCGCCGTGAGATACCTCTCCAGCAGGAAGAACAGCGGCGCCACCGCCGGTGAGTCCCCGTCCACCCGCAGCTGCCGCAGCGAGAAGCCCTCGCCCATCGCCCGCTTCACCGCCCTGATCAACGCCCCAAAGCGCGGCACCAGGCCGGTGGGGGGTGAGGAGGACAGAGTGGGGCTCATGACCGGGAGGGTGTAACATTCGTTAGCACGTTTGTCAATCATCGGTTCGTCAGCCGCCGATCTGCTCCATCGTGCATTGGCGCGGCGCCTTGTCGGGGCGGAACCGTAGCAAGGTCGTGCCGTGACGGAACCGCTGGTCCGAGACGTGGTCGAAGCGCACTTCCACCACGAGCTCCGGGCGCAGCTTGTGCCACTGGCTTTCCCGCCCGTTACTCCAACGGCTGGGGCCGCCCGGTGCCCGGCCGGTGAAGCCCTCGCCGCCTTCCAATTCCTCCAGCCGCGCGGTGAGCGCCGGCCGCTCCGCGCGCGGGAGCGTCGAGGTGAACCCGACATGGTCGAGCCGTCCCTCCCCGTCGTACAGCCCGAGCAGCAGCGAGCCCACCTCGCGACTGTTCCGCGCATATCGAAAGCCGCCCACCACGCAATCGGCGGTGCGCTGGCGTTTCACCTTCACCATCGCGTCGCGCCTGCCGGAGCGGTACGGCGCGTCGAGCCGCTTCGCCATCACCCCGTCCCGCCCCGGCGGCGGCCGGTCGAGCCAGCCCTGCGCGGCGGCGCGGCTCGGCGCGACGGGCGCCAGCGCCAGCGCATCGCCCGCCAGGCGCGGCATGAGCGTCTCGAGCGCCGCCCGACGCTCGACGAGTGGGCGCGCCGTGAGATCGTGCCCGCGTGCATCCACCAGCAGATCGAACACCATGTATCGGGCCGGCTGCTCGGCGGCGAGCTTGCTCACCCGACTTGCCGCCGGATGCAGCCGCATCTGCAGCGCCTCGAACGAGCTCCCCGTACCCTCGGGAATGATAATCTCGCCATCGAGCACGAAGCGTGCGGCGGCAACCGCGCCCAACGCCGCCACGAGATCGGGAAAATACCGCCCGAGCGGCTGGCCGGATTTGGAGCGGAGCTCCACCTCCGCGACATCGCGGAATGCCAGGCAGCGGAAGCCGTCGAATTTCGGCTCGTATTGCCAGCCCGAACCGTCGGGCAGCGCCGCGACGCTCTCCGCCTCCATCGGCGGATAGTCGAACGGCAGCGGCAGACCGGCCATCGGCGCACACCTCCTCGGGCTATCTCCGCGACAGAAAGCTCCTATCTTGCCAAGTGGTTCCGGCTGCGCGCGGGTCTGCCCCGCGCGGGCCGTCGCGTTGACCCCCCTCGACCCCGGCGGTAATGAACCCGATCTACGGGCGGTAGATTGCCAACCACGCCGCCCCAGGAAGACGCAGGTGAGTGGGAGCGATCCGTGAAGGACGTACGCGACGCGCTGATCGTGGCGCGCAACACCGAGGGTGGGCTGGTCCACCGGCCGCTGTCGCCGCATCTGCAGGTGTATCGCTGGCAGATCAGCATGGTGCTGTCGATCATGCACCGCTTCAGCGGCATCGCGCTGTCGGTCGGCGCGCTGGTCCTGGTATGGTGGCTGGTCGCCGCAGCGACCTCGCCCGACGCCTTTGGCCAGGTGCAATGGTTCCTCGGCTCGATCATCGGCTACATCGTGCTGATCGGCTGGACGATCGCGCTGTTCTATCACCTGTTCAACGGCATCCGGCACCTCGTCTGGGACGCCGGCTACGGCTTCGAGAAGCCGACCTTTCACACGACGGGCTGGGTCGTGGTGGTTGCGACATTCGCGTTCACCTTGCTCGTCTGGATCGTCGGCCTCGCGGTGAAATAGGGACCAACATGTCGGAAACCGCGAAACGCTCGGCCTCCCGCGGCGTGCATGTCACCGTCATGCGCTCCCAACTCGGACGGGTGCGTGGATTGGGCTCGGCGAAATCCGGGGTCGCGCATTGGTGGGCGGAGCGCGTCACGAGCGTCGCCCTGGTGCCGCTGACGCTATGGTTTGTCGCCGCCGCCGTGCAGCTGGTCGGCGCGTCGCATGAGGACGTGCTGAACTGGGTGGCAAGCCCAGTGACCATCGTTCTGCTAATCTGCCTGCTGCTGGCGACATTCTATCACATGAAACTTGGCCTGCAGGTGGTGGTCGAGGACTACGTGCACGTCGACAGCGTGCGGTTCGCCCTTTTGCTTTTGATCAAGGCGGTCTGCTTCCTGGCCGCGCTGGCGGGGATCATCTCCGTCCTCAAGATGGGCCTCTGACCGAACGGACGTGAAACAGCGATGAACGCCATCAATCCGAACCGGGCCTACACGGTGATCGACCACACCTACGACGTGGTGGTGGTCGGCGCCGGCGGCTCCGGCCTGCGCGCCACCCTCGGCATCGGCGCGGCGGGGCTCAAGACCGCCTGCATCACCAAGGTCTTTCCCACGCGCAGCCACACCGTCGCCGCGCAAGGCGGCATCGGTGCCGCACTCGGCAACATGGGTGAGGATGATTGGCGCTGGCATATGTACGACACCGTGAAGGGGTCGGACTGGCTCGGCGACCAGGACGCCATCGAATACATGTGCCGCGAGGCGATCCCGGCGGTCTACGAACTCGAGCACTACGGCGTGCCGTTCAGCCGCACCGAGGACGGCCGCATCTATCAGCGCCCGTTCGGCGGGCACATGAAGGAGTACGGCAAGGAGCCCGCGCAGCGCGCCTGCGCCGCCGCCGACCGCACCGGCCACGCCATCCTGCACACGCTGTATCAGCAGAGCCTCAAGCACGAGGTCGAGTTCTTCGTCGAGTATTTCGCCCTCGACCTCATCATGGATGAGGACGGCGCCTGTCGCGGCGTGATGGCGTGGTGCCTGGAGGACGGCACGATCCACCGCTTCCGCGCGCAAATGGTGGTGCTGGCGACGGGGGGCTACGGCCGGACCTATCTCTCCTGCACCTCCGCGCACACCTGCACCGGCGACGGCAACGGCATGGTGCTGCGCGCCGGCCTGCCCTGCCAGGACATGGAGTTCGTGCAGTTCCACCCCACCGGCATCTTCCCCGCCGGCTGCCTCATCACCGAGGGCGCGCGCGGCGAGGGCGGCTATCTCACCAATGCCGAGGGCGAGCGCTTCATGGAGCGCTACGCCCCCACCGCGAAGGACCTTGCCTCGCGCGACGTCGTCTCCCGTTCCATGACCATCGAGATCAACGAGGGGCGCGGCTGCGGGCCAAACAAGGACCACATCATGCTCCATTTGGAGCATCTCGGCGCCGACCTCTTGCACGAGCGCCTGCCCGGCATCTCGGAGACGGCCAAGGTTTTCGCCGGCGTCGACGTGACGAAGGGGCCGATCCCCGTGCTGCCGACGGTCCACTACAACATGGGCGGCATCCCGACGAACTATCACTCCGAGGTGCTGCGGCCGACCAAGGACAATCCCGACGCCGTCGTTCCCGGCTTGATGGCGGTCGGCGAGTGCGCCTGCGTCTCGGTGCACGGCGCCAACCGGCTCGGCACCAACTCGCTGCTCGACCTCGTGGTGTTCGGCCGCGCCGCCGCGCATCGCGCCGCCGAGGTGGTCAAGCCCGGCGCCAGCCAGGCCCCGCTGCCGGCCGGCGCCGGTGATGCCACGCTCGCCCGTTTCGACCGCACCCGCAACGCCAGCGGCGGCACACGGGTC
>JAFKFI010000086.1 GCA_017307285.1 Alphaproteobacteria bacterium
GCCGTCCTGTTCCTCGACGCCGATGACTGGCTCGCCCCGGACGCCCTCTCCCGGCTGGCCGGCACCCTCGCGGCGGCCCCCGGCGCGGTCGCCGCCACCGCCCCGTTCCGCGCCGTCCCGGAGACCGCAACGCCCGGATCCGGGCTCCCAAGCTCCCCATTATTACCCGGATCCGGGCTCTCCACCCCCGCCGCTTTACCCGGATCCGGGCTCCCGGATCGCCCGGATCCGGGCTTTGACCCGCTGCCTCTGTTGCTTGAACGCAACCTGTTCGCCAATGGCGGCCATCTCCTGATCCGCCGCGAGGCCGTCGAGCGCGCCGGCGGGTTCCGCCGGGGCGTCGCCTATGGCGAGGATTGGGAATACTGGGTCCGCCTCGCCCTGCTCGGCCGCTTCGCCCGCGCCCCCGGCCGCGCCCCCGTGCTGTTCGTCCGGCAGCGGGCCAGCGGCGCATATTTGCGCATGGCAAACGACCCGGATTCGTTCCGCCCCTGTATGGAGGCGATCTTCGGCAATCCCGACCTCGTCGCTCGCTTCGGCCCTGCCCGCCTCGCCGCGATCCGCCGCCGCGCTGAGGCGGAGAACCGCTGGATCGTCGGCCGCGAACTGGTGCGCCACGGAAGGGCGCGCGAGGGCCGTGTCTGGCTCCGCCGCTCGGCGCGGGAAAAGCCGAGCCTCAAGCGCGCCCTCCTCGCCGCCGCCGCGCATACCCTGCCCGTCCTTCCGCCGGCGCTGCACGGCCCGTTCCGCGCCTACCCGGCCATTGAGCGCCCCGCCCCGGCCGGCTAGCCTTCCCGCTCGGGGGGAAATGCGGAATGAACCGGACTTCAGGCCAATGAACCACGGCGACGGCGCGTGAGCGCCACCGCGCGCCACTCGATGTTGGCGCCCTTCCAGGTCCGCAGCTTTCGTTTCCAATGGCCGGCCGACCTCCTGACCTCCTGGGGGTTCGAGATGGAGAGCCTGATCCTCGGCTGGTACATCCTGGTCGAGACCAACTCGGTCCTGCTGTTGACGATCTTTGCGTCTCTGCAATACCTCGGCACCTTGATCGCGCCGGTCTACGGCATGGCGGGCGACCGGCTCGGCCATCGCAACGTGCTGTGCGCCATGCGCGTGGTCTACGCCGGCCTCGCGACCACCCTGATGACGCTCGCCTTCACCAGCGTGCTGACCCCGGCCTACGTGTTCGCGATAGCGTCGCTGTCGGGCCTGGTGCGCCCGTCCGACCTCGCGATGCGCAACGCCCTGGTCGCCGAGACCATTCCCAGCGACCGGCTGATGAGTGCGATGGGCGTCGCCCGCACCACCGCCGACAGCGCCCGCATCGCCGGCTCGATTGCCGGCGCCGGCCTGTTCGCCGCGCTCGGCATGGGTCCGGCCTACGTGGTGATCGCGTGCTTCTACACGGGCGGCTTCCTGCTGACCCTGGGCGTCGCCGGGAGGCGGACAAAACCCTATTTCGCCCCCGGCCCGAGCGGCGCGGTGCGCCGTCCCTCCATGCTGCGCGACCTGCGCGAGGGCCTCGCCTATGTGTGGGACAGCCCGGCCTCTCTCGCCGCGATGTGGCTCGCCTTCCTGGTGAATTTCACGGCGTTTCCCTTGAGCAACGGCCTGTTGCCCTACGTCGCGCGCGAGATCTACCGCATCGACCAGACCGGCCTCGGCTACCTCGTCGCGAGCTTCGCCTGCGGCGGGCTCACCGGCTCCATCGTGGTCAGCCTGATCGCCCGCTCCATCCGCCCGGCGCGCATGATGTTGGTGTTCGCCGTCGTCTGGTATTGTTTCCTATTGGTATTCGTCCACATGCCGACCCCGACCAGCGGCGGCGCGATGCTCGCTTTGGCCGGCTTCGCCCAGAGCCTCAGCATGATCCCGATGGCCGTCATGCTCCTGCACAGCGCCGGCGCGCAGTTCCGCGGGCGGGTCATGGGGGTGCGGATGCTGGCGGTCTACGGCTTGCCGTTGGGGTTGCTGGCAGCGGGCTCGTTGATCGAGCGCATGGGCTGGCCGGCGGCGGCGACGTTGTTCTGTGTGGTGGGGCTGGGGCTCACGCTGGCGATTGGGGTGCGGTGGCGGGCGGATCTGTGGCCGGTGCGGGCGGCGGCAAATGCGCGGTGAGGTCCCATCCCGAACGACGCAAGCCGCTCGCAGATGAAGGACATGTCTCATCCAGCACTTAAGTCGTTGCTCAAGAGTTGTTGCTCAAGCTGAGCATTTTCTTCTCACCTGGTTGCAGTGATCGCTCCGTTCGCCAGCCTGTAGTTGGCGATATGCCGTACCGTTGGGCAACACCGAGCGTCGTTCGGCCCATACTCAAGCGAGTGCACCGTAAGACGGTCTCCATGAATAGTCACGCTGACCGGACCGGAGATCGGATGCCTAGGCCCCATGAACTGCCGAACCTTGCCATTCTCTTCGTAAAACACTCCAACCGTCCGAAAAGCGTTATTGCCGCCGTTGCAGCTCTCAATCGTATAGCTCGCGACCGTGATCGCCTGCGGCATCCCCGGTATCATTCCACGGAAGTTCTCTTGATAAGCGTAAAGGGAGCATTCCTTCGACTGCTGGGCCAGATATTTTTGAATTTCCGCAGCCGTCTGGGCACACGCCCCTTTCGACATAAGGACAGAAAAAATAGCTGCCGTCATTAGCATACTTAACCGAGACACTAGTTTACCCCTCCTCGCCTTCTTCCATTAACATGGAAGCTCCTAATTGATTCCCAATTTCTGGAACTCAGCATCTACGATCGCCAAAAGCTCCGCACGAATCTGCGCCTCTCCGCCCCCGCAGTAGTCTCCCATCACAGCGTATGCATCGGCATACGCACGCCGCAGTTCCCCGCGTGATGCTTGCCATTTTGTCGGATTGGCTCGTCGAAGGATGCTGTTGATGCGTCGGGCGTGCGCTGCTTCAGGAAGAAGTACGCACAGCTGATCCTCGTAGCGAGGCGCGGAGGTAATCACGCCAAGCCGGTCCAAGTCGTCGGCTTCCACTACATGGTGTCGGTGCCAGCCCTTATAATGTTCTTTCTCGAATGTTCGGAATTTATCAAGGTTCTCGAACGTACCGATTAGCTGATTTGCATCCGTCAAGAACACATCACCCTGAGGGATCCCGGGGTTGACTCGAAACTTGACTCCGGCAATCAGCAAGATTTCGACAACTGTATACACCTCGTGGCTCTCTCGATGCTGTTCCGGCTCATTATGACTCCTGAACGGAAGGAAGTCGAGAGACCAGACCAGCCGCCCGACTTTCAGGGCCGATGAGCAACGGGTGTTGGAGCATCGCTCCGAGAGGAGCCGACGAATTAGGTTCCGACCGCGATCGCAATCTGCCGCCGAATCGCCACGAGTTGCCCCGCCGTGATGCGTGAGCGGGTCGCCCGCAGCCGCGCCTTGGATGTCGTCGCCACCAGATGCGACACCGCCCAGCACATCCTGCCGCAGCCGTTCTCCGCCGTCGGCGCGATCGGCACGGAGAGGTCCGGGATGGCAAGGGCGGCGTCCTCCGTCAGCGGCACCAAAATGGCATTCGGGTAACTCGGCGCGAACAGCCCGTCATCCTCGACCACCACGGCCGGACGCAGCTTGTTCGGCTCCTTCGGCAAGGCATCGCCGCGCCAATCAGCAAGAACGATCTCCCCGGCGTGAAGAACGAGTGGCCCGGTCTCAGCCGGCATCGGCGCGCGGCGTCCCCCAATCCCTATAGAAGGCGTCCGCCTCCGGCGACTGCGCGACATGGGCGCCGACCGCGGCGCTTGCCTCTCGGATGCGGGTCCGGCGCGCCTCGCGGGCAGCATCGGTCGCGAGATCGCGAAGCAACGTCGCGAGGCCCACACCCCGCGATCGAGCTTGAGACTCCAGCTCTTCGCGCACGTCGTCGTCGAGCCGGATAGAGATTGGCACTCCCATGTGTGCCCTCCCGTAGTCGTACGGCACGCTACAGAACTGTAGCGTGAACCACGCCCGAGAACAAGCTCGCCGCCATGATCCGCGCCGCCGATTGTGCCCCGCCAGTTATGTGCGAACCCTACCCCGCCGGAACCGTCAACACAGGCGCCCGTCCGTCCGTATTCCCCTCCATCAGCGCGATCAGCATGCCAAGCACGGTATACGCAACCTTGGAGTTGAAATCGCCATCGTCGATCCAGAACCAAGCATCCCGATACCCCACCGTCGTATACGCGCCAGGCGGAGCGGCACTCCCGGCATGGATATTGACAATAGGCGGCCTCCCGAACCGCGCCGGAGGCAATGACGAAACCGTCCGCCCGGCGGCCACGTCGCCGGGCGGAACCTCGATCTCGGCACTCACCTGCGACAGCACCGCGATGATCGGCCGGGTCAGAATCGCGATCTGACCAGGCCCTGTCACGACACGCCCGTACACCACCTCGGCCTCGGTCTGCCCCTTCGCCATCCCAAGCAGCTGCCGGGTCCGCTCGGCGACCACCCGCATGTCGGGGTCGCTCGCGTTGGCGATCCCGAGAAACACATGGTTGCCGTCCTTCCTGTGCACGAACCGCACGGTCAACATGCCGCGCACCTGCAAGCGCCGCATCCCGGCGAGCAGCTCGAAGAACTCCGGGTCGCCCGCCCCCTCCTCGCCGCCCAACACGACGGTATTGCGCAGCGATCCAACCGACTGCACGCCAAGGCGAAACAGCACGTCGATCGGCAGATCGCCCTGCGCCAGCGGCAGGAGGTCGGCGGGCGAGAGCGGCCGCACCGCCGTCCGCGCCAGTTCCTCGCCGGAGAGCGGCCCGAAGGTGATCGTCGGATGATCGCTGTAGTTGAGCGCCGCCAGGCCGGTCGCGTAATTGCCCGGCCGCGCGTTCGGATACACGTTGAGCCCGAGTTCCGCCGACCGCTCCAGCGTGTAGCTCGAAATCACCTGATTGACCGCGAGGAATGTCGGCGTGTCGCCATAGCGCAGGCGCACGATGTTGAGCAGGATCTGCCGCTTCTGCGCGTCCGAGATCGCGCGGGCGTACTGCAGATGGTCGCTCCCCAGCCGCGAAGGCCCTATCCCGGCGCAGCCAAGCAGCCCGACGGACAGCACGACGAGGATGGGAAGATCGCGCAGGACAGCCCTCCGTCGCGGCGAAGCGATCCACAATGATCCCACACGGCGCGAGTCTGAAGAAATCGCCTGCCCTTCTTCGGCTCACGGAGCAAGTAGGCCGGGCATGGCAGTCGAACCATCCCGCTTCCGCCGCGTCCCCCCTTAAGGACAGCAAGGGACAGACCGGGATATGCTTCGCCCCCTCGCCGCTATCGCCTGCTTGATCGGCTCAGCCTGGGCCGCCCATGCCGCCCCCGCGCCCGACGGCGCAGCCGCGCAGACAAGCAGCCCAAGCACGCGGACCATTCGGGGCGGCGGGTGCGCGGCAAGGCCAGCGTCTATCACCCGCGTTTCACCGGGCGCCGCATGGCCGACCAGAGCCGCTACAACCCGCACTCGAACGCCGCCGCCAGCAAGATCCTGCCGCTCGGCACCGAGGCGCGCGTGACCAACCTCGACAACGGCAAGAGCACCAAGGTCGAGGTCAAGGATCGTGGTCCGCATGTCCCTGGACGGGTGGTCGACCTCTCCTCAGCCAGCGCCGCCGATCTCGGCATCACCCGCAAGGAAGGTGTCGCGCCGGTCGAGGTGGCACCCATCACCGTCCCGCAGCCCGACGGCAGCGTGAAGCTCGGCGCCGGCGCGGCTCAGTAAGGCTCAGCCCCGGCCGCCGAGCTGCCGCAGCAGAACGACTGCGCCCGGCATCTCCCCCCGCCGCTTCTCAAGCAGCGCCTCGCCGCCCACCGCGTAGACCGCTACCGCCGCCAGCAACTCCCGCAACCTCCCCGGCGCGTTGGCGTCAAACGGCAGCACGCAGCCGCCGGTCCGCCGCGCCAGATCGAGGAACAATTCCGCGTCGCGCCGCGCGTTCCAGTCGGCGACGTCATGCAGCACGATCAGCTTGATCCCGCGCCGACCCATGTCGTCGGCCAGCCGCCGGCCCTGACCGGGCGATTCCTCGAACACATCGCCGATATACGTCACCACCCGTACGCCGGGTGCGGCGAGCGACCGCGACAGGATCGGCAGCAATCTTGTATGCCCGGCGATGCAGGAAATCCCGGCGGCGCGGTCGCGCAACGTGCTCGCATCGGCGGTGAAACTGGTAAAAGTGTGCAGCCGCGAGCCGCCATGCACCGCGAGGGCCACGTCGAGCTCGCCCGGCAGCGCCCGCACCAGCGCGTCCGTCACCTGCCGCGCGGTCGCCCAGGCCGGCTCGCGCGAGGCGGTCGCGTCGAAGCCGAACACGAGGCGCGGCCGCCCGTTCCATGCCGAGGTCGCGCCCTCGGGCAACTCGGCGTCGCGTGGCAACAATCCGCCGGCAATCCCCACGAGCGCCCGCAACCGTGCGAGCACCGGCACCGCCGCGCGCACCGGAGCCGGCGGCGGCGCGGAGGTGGAAGCGGGGTCGGAGTCGGGCACCAGCACGAAATTCGGCTTGTCGGCCATTGGCAATCTCTCCTGGCTCCGGCCCCGAGCGTGCGAAACGTCACACCCACGGCACATCCATTCACCTATGCTCGACAGCGACGGATTTGCAGTACCCGAACGGAGCGCGAGCGGTCCCGATCATGCAACCCCAGCGACCGACCCCCCTCTCCCGCCGCGCCGCCCTCGGCCTCGCGGGCGCGTGCCTCGGCGCCGTTCCGGCGCGCGCCGCCGAGCCGGCCGGCAAGGTGGAGAGCCTGCGCGGCGAGGCCTACGCGCAAGCCGCCGCGCGTCGCGCCCTGGCCGTCGCCGCCGAGATATTCGTCGGCGACCTCGTCGGGACCGGCGCCCAATCGGCGCTGGCGCTGCGGCTCGGCACCGCCACCCTCGTGCGGCTCGGCGCCGAGGCGCGGTTGCGCATCGACCGCTTCCTGGTGAACGCCGGCGGCGTGCTCGACCTCGCGCGCGGCGCGATGATCTACGACCACGACGAGGCCGCCGGGCCGGCCGCCCTCGCCGTCCGCTCGCCGTTCGGCCTGATCGCGGTGCGCGGCACGCGCTTCTTCGCCGGCCCGAGCAACGGCGTGTTCGGCGTCTTCGCATTCCGCGGCGCCGTCACCCTGGTCGGCGCGCACACCTCGGTGCAAGTTCTCCCCGAATTCGGCAGCGATCTCACCGCGCCCGGCGCGGAACCCACCACCCCGCATCGCTGGGCGCCTGCGCGCATCGCCGCCGCCGAGGCCTCCGTCCGCTAGGCCGGGGTGAACACGCGCACCGGGCGGCTCTGCCCGCGCAGGGTGAGTGTGCCGATTTCTCGCAGGCTCGCGGGGTCGAGCCGCGCCGCCGTTCCGGGGCCGATGCAGATGCTGGAACCGAGCTCCTTGTTCGCTGCCTCGAGCCGCGCCGCCGTGTTCATCGCGTTGCCGTGCGCGGTGTAGTCGAGCTTGCGGCTGCCACCCACGTCCCCCACGATCGCCGGCCCCGTCTCAATGCCGATGCGCGTCCGTCCCAGTCGCAGGCGCTGCCCGAGCGGCGAGGCGCGGACAGTCTCGGTCGCCTCCAGCAGCGCCACCGCGCAGGCGACGGCGCGCGCCGGATGGAAGTCGAGCGCGAAGGGCGCGTTGAAGATCGCGTGCACGGCGTCGCCGACGATCTTCTCGACCATGCCGCCATGATCCGTCACGACCCGCGCCGCCGCGTCGAAATAAGCGTCGAGCAGCGCCACCAGATCGGCCGGGTCGGCGCGCTCGGTCATCCCGGTGAAGCCCTCGATGTCGGTGAACAGCGCGGTGATCTCGCGGGATTCTCCCCGCAGTCGCAGCGCGGCCGGGTCGGCGGCGATGCGGCGGACCACGTCAGGCGCCAGGTGCTGCTCGAAGCGCTCCCGCAGCAGGCGCGCTCGCCACTCGTCGCAAGCAAAGCGTGCCAGCGCCGCCACGGCGAAGCCGATCAGCGCCACCAGCGGCGGCCCGGCCGGGTCCACCAGCAAGCCGAGCGCGGGCACGGCAGCGAGTGCCGCGCCCGTCCAGGCCAGGCACAGGAGGACGAAGAGCCCCGCCGCCGCCAACGGCCGCAGCCGGGCGGCGAGCAACAGCCCCAACAGGCCGAGGGCGGCTGCGGCGACCACCTCGGCGGGCCCCAGCCAAGCCGGGCGAAACGCGACAGAGCCACGCAACAGCGTCTCGATCGCCTCCGCCTGGATTTGCACGGACGGGGTCGCCGCGGAGGCCGGCGTGACCCGCAACCCGCCGACCTCCGGCGCGCTACTGCCGATCAGCACGATCCGCCCGGCCAGCCCACGCGCCGCTGTCGGGTCCTCGAGCAGTCGGGCCGCCGAGACGGTGCGGTTCGCCCAGGCGGCGGGCGGACGCTGCATCAGCCGCATCGCGGCATCCGGGCCAAGCGGTACCGTCATGTCGCCGATGCGGAGCCGTGCCCGCTCGTCGATCAACAGCGCCCCGACCCCAGCGGCAACCCGCGCCACCTCCACCGCGAGCCCCGGCCGCAGCGTGGTACCTGTCAGCACGAGCAGCGGCACCCGGCGGATCGGACCGTCCGCATCGGCCGCCGCCACTTGTGCGCCAAAGCCTTGCGCTCCGGCAGCGACGGTCGGGGCTGGACCCACCAACCCTGGGGCCCGCCACAAGCCGGGCAATGAGATCGGCGCGCGCAGCAGGATCGGGGGCGCCGGCAAGTCCTGCCCCGATGCCGTGTCCTCGAGCGCGAAGCCGAGCACCGAAGGAGCCACGCCCAGTGCCTCGGCGAGCCGCGCGTCTCCATCGGGCAGTGCCGGCACCGGGTCCGCAACTCCATCCTCCCGCAAGATCGCGGCGGCCGAGAACCGGTCGGGGCCGGCCAGCAAGATATCCAGGGCGAGCGCCGCGGGCCGCGCTGCAGCTGCCGCCCGCACGACCCGGGCCAGCCGCGCGCGCGGCCACGGCCAGGGGCCGAGCCGGGCCAGCGTCTCCCGGTCGACATCGACGATCGCGACACCTGGTCCAACGGCGTCGCCCCTGGGCAGCAGCGACAGCAGTCGATCGAGCGTCCGCTCGCGCAAACCCTCCCGCAACCCGCCGGGCGACGCGCACCACAGCCCGAGCAGCACGGCCAATGCGACGAGCCCCGCCAGTCCCGCTGGTCGACGTCGCCCGGGCCAGACCATCGGGCGATCGCGCGAGGGCGCCGGAGACTATTCCGCCGCTTGCGCCACCCCGGCCGACGTTTCGACCGATGGCGCCGCGACCTCGCGCGTCGCGAAATCGCCCGGTGCCACGATTTCCAGGATCACCACGTCGTCGCTATGCGCCACCTCGGCGTGACGGATCAGCGGCGGCTGATACACCATCGAGCCCCGCTCCAGCCGCGCGCGTCCGATATCCTCGTACTCGAACTCCACCCAGCCATCGAGCACGTAGACGAACTGGAACCCGAGATCATGCGTGTGCCACTGGCCATGCGGATGCGTGCCCGGCACCACCTTCACTATATGCGCGCCGATGGCGCCCTTGGTCGCGCCGTTCACCCCGAAGTCGCGATAGACAAAGTAGTCGCGCAGCCCCGCCTCGAACTCGGCATCCTTGGCGTGCTGCACAACGGCGCGAGGCTCGGTCGTGTCGCCCATCGGCGCCGAGGATGTGACGCTCAGGATTTCCAGATTGCCGCCGCAACGCAGCTCGCGATGGCGCGGACCGTTCCACGAATAGATCACGCTGCCCGGCTCGACGCGCTGCAACCCGATATCCTCGAACTCCACCTCGAGCCAGCCCTTGGTCACATACGTGATGGAGAAGGCGTGGTCGTGGCGGTGCCAGTCATCCTGCGCCGGCGCGTCGGGCACCGCGCGGATCACGCGGGCAACGAACTTCCCCCCGGTCACATCGGCGATGCCGAGATCGCGATAGGTGAACCCCGGCAACTGGCCGGGCGTGAAGGCGTCGTCCCTCGCGTGGCGAACCAACGTGCGCTGCATGGCCCATCCTCCGATTTTCCCGGCGGATGATAGGACCATTACGGCGGAATCACCACGGCCAGTCGCGGCCGCCCGTCGCGGGATCGTTCGCCGTCCCCGGAGCACCCGCGACATTGGTGCTGTGCCGCGTGCTCACGCCCTGAACCTGCGCGCAACCGGCAACAAGAGCGAGGAGAATGGCAACCACCACCAGCGCACGCATCATGATCTCCGTTGCGCTACACCTTCAGCGAGTCAGGCACCTTGCCGCCGTTCTCCGCCAGCTTCTGCATGACCTGCTTGTGCAGCCAGATATTCATGCTGGCGGAATCGTTCTGATCGCCAGGATAGTTCAGCTCCGTCGCCAGCTGCTTGCGCGCGTCGAGGCTGCTGTCGAGATCGAGCAGCTTCATCAGATCGACGATCGATTGCCGCCAGTTGCTCGGCCCCTTCTTCTCCAGCGCGATCGCGGTCAGCACCGCCTCCACATCCACCGGCGCCTGCGGCGCGGAGGTCGCGGCCGGGGTGTAGGAGGGCGGCGCGCCCGGCTCCGGCGTGGCCGCCGAGGATTCCGGGGTGGGCGAGGCGGACGTCCCACTCGCGGCGGCGGCAGTAGGGTGGCCGAAGATCTTCGACATGATCGAACCAAAAATGCTCATCGCGGCGCTCCTGTGGTCGGGAGAACCGTAGCCGAGCCGTCCGTCGCCGCCGGCTCAACAAGCCGCGAGTGGGGCGATCAGGCGGCGACGCGCTCGGCGCGATGGTCCTTGATGTCGCGGAACGTGAGCCCGGCATTGAGCTCGGCGGCGCGCCGCATCATGAAGCTGGAGGTCGCGAGGAACACCGGGTCGCCGTCGAGATCATCGGCAATCGCGTTGCGGTTCTCGGCGATGAACCGGTCGAGCGCCGCGCGATCCTCGCTCGACACCCAGCGGGCCAGCGAAAACGGCGAGTCGTCGAACCCAATCGCGACGCCATATTCGCCGGCCAGCCGCGCCTGCAGCACATCGAGCTGCAGCGTGCCGACGACACCCACCAGCGGCGGCGCGCCGTCGCGGGGGCGGAACAGCTGGATCACACCCTCCTCGGCCAATTCCGCCAGCGCCTGACGCAGCTTCTTCGCCTTCATCGCGTCGTCGAGCCGCACGCGGCGCAGGATTTCGGGCGCGAAATACGGCACGCCGACGAAGCTCAGCGCCTCGCCCTCGGTCAGCGTGTCGCCGATGCGCAAGGTGCCGTGATTGGGAATGCCCACTACGTCGCCAGCGAACGCCTCATCGGCGATCTCGCGCTCCCGGGCGAAGAAGAACTGCGGCGCGTGCAGCGGGATCAGCTTGCCGGTACGAACCTGCTTAAGGCGCATCCCGCGCGTGAGGCGCCCCGAGCAGACGCGCGCGAAGGCGATGCGGTCGCGGTGATTGGGGTCCATGTTCGCCTGGATCTTGAACACCAGCGCGGTGAGACCAGGCTCGCTCGCCTCCACGACGCGCGTATCGGCCGGCTGCGCGCGGGGCCGCGGCCCGAACTCGGCGAGCGCGTCGAGCAAATCGGTAATGCCGATGTCGCGGATCGCGCTGCCGAAGAACACCGGCGTCAGGTGCCCGGCGGCGAACGGCTCCACCTCGAACTCGGGCAGCGCGGCACGCACCAGATCCACCTCGTCGCCCAGCGCCTGCAACCGCGGATCGGATTGCGCCAGTTCCTGCGTGAGCCGGTACTCGCGCGAGCGCAGATCGTAGGTGCCGACGAACTCCGCCGCCCGGCCGACCGGCCAAGTCACTGGCGCGGTGTCGAGCGCCAGACCAGCGGAAATCTCGTCGAGCAACTCCAGCGGATCGCGACTCTCGCGATCCATCTTGTTGATAAATGTAACGATCGGAATGTCGCGCAGCCGGCAGATCTCGAACAGCTTGCGCGTGCGCGCCTCGATGCCCTTGGCCGCGTCGATCACCATGACGGCGGAATCCACGGCCGTCAGCGTGCGGTACGTATCCTCGGAGAAATCCTCGTGCCCTGGCGTGTCGAGCAGGTTGAACACGCAGCCCTTGTGCTCGAACGTCATAACCGACGTAACGACCGAGATGCCGCGCTCGCGCTCAATCCCCATCCAGTCCGAACGCGTGCGCCGCCGCTCGCCCTTCGCACGCACATTACCGGCAAGCTGGATCGCGCCGCCCGCGCGCAACAGCCGCTCGGTAAGCGTGGTCTTGCCCGCGTCCGGGTGCGAGATGATCGCGAAAGTGCGACGGCGGGCGATCTCCGCCGCTGGGTCAAGCGTCATGTGTTCTCGATCAGAGCCAGTGAAATCCGTGCGCCATCACGCCAAGGAGGCCGGCGAACGCGCCGAGCACGGCGACGAAGCCGCCCAGCATGATCCCGACAATCCAGCGAAAATCCGCGCGCTGGTCGGAAGCCAGGGTATCGAGCCGCCGCTCCACTCGCTCGATCGCGGCGGAGGTGGTCTGCGCTAGATGCTCCAGCACGGCGACCCGGGCTTCCATCCTTGAATCGTAGGGATGAAAGCCGCCAGGTTCAACCTGATCCGGCACGGCGGGACGGAATCAGCGGGAGTAGAACTCCACCACCAGGTTGGGTTCCATCTGCACCGGGTACGGCACGTCGGTCAGCTTCGGCGCGCGGGCGAAGCGGCCCTTCATGGCGCGGTGGTCGACCTCCAGATACTCCGGCACGTCGCGCTCCGGGCTCTGGGCGGCGTCCAGCACCACGGCGAGCTGCTTGGACTTCTCACGCACCTCGATGGTGTCGTTGTCCTTCACCAGGTACGAGGGAATGTTCAGCCGCTTGCCGTTCACCAGCACATGCCCGTGCGAGACGAACTGGCGGGCGGCGAAGGGGGTGATGGCGAACTTCAGGCGGTAGCACACCGCGTCCAGCCGGCGCTCCAGGATCTCGATGAGGTTCTCGCTGGTATCGCCCTTCCGGCGCACCGCCTCTTCGTAATACTTGCGGAACTGCTTCTCGCCGATATTGCCGTAGTAGCCCTTGAGCTTCTGCTTGGCCATCAGCTGCGTGCCGAAGTCGGTCGCCTTCTTGCGCCGCTGGCCGTGCTGGCCGGGACCGTATTCCCGCTTGTTGATCGGCGACTTCGCCCGGCCCCAGAGGTTCACCCCCAGGCGGCGATTGATCTTGTATTTGCTTTCGGCGCGCTTGGTCATGCGCGTGGCCCCTTGCTTCTATGCCTCACCCTCGCTGGGATTGGCCTTGTTGCACCGGTAGGCCGCAAATGGCGAGCGGCGGGCGCGGGCCAGAGCCCGTCCACGTTCCCGGCAATGCGCGGCCTATAGGGGGGCCGGCCGCCGCTTGTCAAACCGCGACGCGGCCCCTACCACCCGCGGCATGGTCCAGCGCAGCGATATTCTCTGGCTCGGGGTGGCGGGCGGCGTGGCCGGCGGGCTGGTCGGCGGCCTCATGCTCGGCATCGGCATGGACCTCATCGTCAACGGCCAGCCGCTCGGCTGGCTGATCATGCTCCCCGGCGCGCCCGCCTCGGCCCTGCCCGGCTGGCTAATGGCCCGCCGCCTCGCCAGCCAGCTTCGCTAGCAAATCGGAATGAATTCCGCCCTACGGCGACCTCGTAGGGCGGATGTCAATCCGCCACTTTCACTTGGGCTTCTTCGCCCGCTCGATCGCCGCGCGAATGAAGGCCCGCGCCTCCTCCGCGTCCCCCCAGCCCTCCATCCGCGCCCACTTGCCGGGCTCGAGGTCCTTGTAGTGCGAGAAGAAGTGCTCGATCTGCTCGCGGGTGATGTCGGGCAGGTCGGTGTAGCTCAGCACCTTGAGATAGCGCTTGGTGAGATGCGGCGAGGGCACCGCGACGATCTTCTCGTCGCCGCCGCTGTCGTCCGTCATCTTCAGCACACCAATCGGACGAACATTCATGATCGCGCCGGGGACGATCGGGCGGGTGCTGGCCACCAGCACGTCGATCGGATCGCCGTCCTCCGACAGCGTGTGCGGCACGAAGCCGTAATTTCCGGGATAGCGCATCGGCGTGTGCAGGAAGCGGTCGACAACCAGCGTGCCGGCCGCCTTGTCCATCTCGTATTTGATCGGCTCCCCGCCGACGCCGACCTCGATCACGACATTGACGTCCTCGGGCGGGTTCCTGCCGATCGCCACCGCGTCGAGATTCATTGCTGTATCCTTACTTCTTGCGCTTGGCCAGCCGCGCCGCCACCGCCGCCGCGACGATCGGAGAGCGCCGGCTTGCCGTCGAGGCCGCGTCGGCCTCGGCGGGATCCATATTGGCGTCCGCGATCCGGTTGATCGCCCGCTTCATACCCTGGATCACCTCGGCACTCGGCGCATTGGCGATCAGCCCGGCGATCATATCCACCCGTGTATGCAGCGCCTCGAGATCGGGCACGATCTCGTCGAGATAGCCGATCCGCAGCATCTCCTCGGCGTGCAAGGTCTCGCCCAGCAGGAACAACCGCTTGGCCGCCCCCGGCGTCATGCGCGTGACGTAGCGCCGGATGCCGCTCGCGTAATAATGCAGCCCGATCTGCCCGGCCGGCATCATGATCCGGGTCTGAGCCACGCCGATGCGGAAGTCGCAAGCGAGCGCCAGATCGGTGCCGCCGCCATACACGCCGCCATTCAGCGCCGCGATAGTCGGCGCCCGCATCGTCTCCACCCGGTCGACCAGGGTGCCGAACGAGAAGCGGTCGCTCACCGGCGCGGCACCCGAGGCGCCCTTGGCCAAGGTGCCGAGATCGTAGCCCGAGCAGAAGCTGCGGCCGTTGCCGGTCAGCACGACCACCCGCACCTCCGGGTTGTCGTCGATCTCGGCCAGCGCGTCGCCCAACGCCGCCAGATCGGTGCCGTCCAGCCGGTTGTGCATCGCCGGGCGGTTGAGCGTGACGGTCGCGCGACCGTCGGCAATTTCGACCAGCAGCGGGTTCTCGTCGGATGGCGGCTTCACGTTCATCGCAGCGTTTCCTCTCGGTCTCACGCAGCGGATTATCAGGTCTGCTCGCTCTCCTCCAGCCGCCCCAGCTGCCGCCGCCCATGCGCCAGCTCGGTGACGATGCCGTGCAGGGTGCGCAATTCCTGCGACGTGACCTCGCCGCGCTCGAACAGGTGACGGATGTTGCGCACCATGCCGGGCCGCTTCGGCAGATTGCGCAGGAAGCCACAAGCGTCGAGCTCGTCCGTGAGATGGGCAAGGAAATTGTCGAGCTCTCCCTTGGTCGCCACCTTCGTCTCGTTGGTCATCAGCACGCGCGGCAACGTCTCCTCGGCCGCCGTCCACCACTCATAGGCCAGCACCATCACCGCCTGCGCGAGATTGAGCGACATGAAGGCGGGGTTCAGCGGGAACCGCACCAGCGCATCGGCCTGCGCCATGTCGTCATTATCGAGCCCGGCCCGCTCGGGACCGAACAGCACCCCCGCCCGAAGCTCGCGCGCACACACCGCCCGCAGCTCCGCCGCTGCCCCGCGCGCGGTGAGGATCGGCTTAATGATGTGGCGCGGCCGCGGACAGGTCGCATAGACGTGGTGTAGGTCGGCAATAGCATCGGCCACACTGGAATGCAGCGTGGCCGCGTCGAGCAGCCGGTCCGCGCCCGAGGACATGCGCCACGCCTTGGCCTGCGGCCACCCGTCGCGCGGCGCTACCAGCCGGAGGTGAAAAAGCCCGCCATTGGCCATCGCCCGCGCCGCCGCGCCGATATTCTCCGCGAGCTGCGGCCGCACCAGGATCACCACAGGGCTGTTACCGGTTGGCGTGAGCTCCGCGCCGCCATCCCGCCCTGTCACACCCACCCCCTCACCCAACCCTCTCCCAGAGAGAGAGGGCTTCTCTCCTCCCTCTCCCTGTGGGAGAGGGTCGGGGTGAGGGAAAGCAGTCGATCATTCCGCGTGCTTCTGCCCGCGCTTGGACTGCCAGCGGCGCATCTGCCTGATCTCCTGCTCCTGCGCAGCAACCACCGCGTGAGCCAGCCGCCGAATCTCGGGATCCTTGCCGTATTTCAGTTCGACCCGCGCCATATCGATGGCACCCTGATGGTGCGGGATCATGCCGGCGACGAAATCGGCGTCGGCGTCGCCGGTGTAGTGCACGTCCATCATCGCCGCGTGCATCTTCTCCATCGCCTGCTGCATCTCCCGCGCCGACGGTGCATCGGCCGCCGCCCCGCCATGCTGCATGGTCTGCGCTAGGACGGGTGCGGCAAACAGCAGCGCGGCGGCGACGAGGGGAACGGATCGCATGATGTCTCCTGATCTAGGAAGCCCGCCGCCAGGTGGTGGTCCCGCCCGGCCCGTCCTCCAGCACGATGCCCTTGGCCGCCAGCTCCGCCCGGATGGCATCGGCCCGGGCAAAGTCGCGCGCCTTCCGCGCGGCCAGGCGGGCGGCGATGGCCGCGTCGATCTCGGCGCCATCCGCGCCGCCGCGAAACCACGCCGCCGGATCGGCGCCGAGCAACCCGAGCAGCAAGCCCGATGCCCGCAATCCCGCTGCCGCGTCAGCCTCGCCCGCGAGTGCCGCGTCAGCCAGCGCGTGCAGCGCCGCGAGCGCCAGCGGCGTGTTCATATCGTCGCACAGCGCCCCCATGACGGGCTCTGGTACCGCGCCCGCGACCGCATCGGGATGCCGCTCCAGCGCACGATAGAACCGGTCGAGCTCCTTGCGTGCCTCGGCCAGCGCAACGTCGGAAAAATCCAGCTCGGCGCGATACTGCGCGCGCAGCAACAGCAGCCGCACCGCCTCCGCTGGCGCGCGATCGAGCACATCGCGAATGGTGAAGAAATTGCCGAGGCTCTTCGACATCTTCTCGCCGTTCACCAGCAGCATCCCGTTATGCAGCCACATCCGCGCGAAATGGCTGCCCGGAAACGCGCACAAGCTCTGCGCCGCCTCGTTCTCGTGATGCGGGAAGATCAGGTCGCGCCCGCCGCCGTGAATGTCGAAGGTCTCGCCGAGATAGCGCCATGACATCGCCGAGCACTCGATATGCCAGCCCGGCCGCCCGCGCCCCCACGGGCTGTCCCAGCCCGGCTGATCTGGCGTCGAGGGCTTCCACAGCACGAAATCGCCCGCATCGCGCTTGTAGGGAGCAACGTCGATGCGCGCCCCGGCCAGCAACTCGTCCGGGCTGCGCCCCGACAGCCGGCCGTACTCGGAAAAACTCGCCACCGCGAACAGCACGTGCCCCTCGGCGGCATAGGCGTGGCCGGAGGCGATCAGCCGCTCGATCACCTCGATCATCTCCGGCACGTGTCCGGTGGCGCGCGGCTCTACATCCGGCGGCAGCACACCGAGCGCGGCCATGTCGGCATGGAAATCCGCCGTGGTGCGCGCGGTGATCGCGCCGATCGGCTCGCCGCTCTCAGCCGCCCGCGTGTTTATCTTGTCATCGATGTCGGTGATGTTGCGCACGTAGGTAACGCGCGGATAGAGCGCCCGCAGCAGCCGCGCCAGCACGTCGAACACCACCATCGCCCGCGCGTTGCCGAGATGCGCGAGATCGTAGACCGTCGGCCCGCAGACGTACATCCGCACATGGGAAGGGTCGAGCGGCGTGAACCGCTCCTTCCGGCGGCTCAGGCTGTTGGTGAGGAATAGCTCCGGCATCGGTTCCACGGCCCCTGGGCAAGCCCGCTTTCTCCGCCAAGCGGGCCGGCAAATCAACTTGGACCCGGCCGAGTTCCCGCCTCCGGCGAGTTCCGCTAGCCTTCCCTCAAAGCGGAGGAGAGCCGGAAATGCGCAACACCCCCATCGAGGTCAGACCGATCGCCGGCGCATTGGGCGCCGAGATCCACGGCGTCTCGATCGCCGAGGAGCTGCCCGACGAGACCATCGCCGCGATCCGCCAAGCCCTGCTCGACCATCTCGTGATCTTCTTCCGCGACCAGACCCACCTGCCCAACGACCGCTTCCTCGCCTTCGCCAAGCGCTTCGGCCGGACCGTGGAATACCCCTTCGTCAAGGGCATCGAGGGTTTCCCCGAGATCATCACGGTCGCCAAGCTCGAGCATGAGAAGGTCAATTTCGGCGGCGTCTGGCACTCCGACACGACCTATTTGGAAGAACCCCCGCTCGGCACCCTGCTCGCCGCCCGCGAGCTGCCGCCCTATGGCGGCGATACGCTGTTCGCCAACCAGTATCTCGCCTACGAGACGCTATCGCCCGCGATGCGGCACATGCTGGACGGCCTGCGCGGTGTGAGCGATTCCGCCAAGGCCGACGTCACCCGCACCCGCGAGGACCGGGTGAAGTCCGACGGCACCGAGGCGGCGAAGCGCACGCTGCACGCCGAGCACCCGGTGGTCCGCACCCATCCCGAGACCGGCCGCCGCGGCCTCTACGTAAACACCGCCCACACCACCCGCTTCGTCGACATGACGGGGGAGGAGCGCGCCGGCCTGCTCGGCTTCCTGTTCGCCCACCAGACCCGCCCGGAGTTCACCTGCCGCTTCCGCTGGGCACCCGGCTCGGTCGCCTTCTGGGACAATCGCTGCGCCCTGCACAACCCGGTGAACGACTATCACGGCTTCCGCCGCGTCATGAACCGGATCACCTTGGCGGGCGACCGGCCAAATTGAGGCTCAGGCGGCGCGGCTCACGCGCGGCTCGGCGTGGTCCGCGAGAGGGTAGGCCGCAGGATTGCAGAGCAAGCGAAGCAGCGCCGGAGCCTCGGTATCGGGCAACGGCAACGCGGCGTCGCCATTGGTCCAGCGCCACGGCCCGGCCGCGTCGCCCTCCGCCTCCCACCATCCCTCCGCGAGCGACGGGTCATCCGGCGCGATACCACCGTGCTCGCCGCCGGCCTGCCAGGCGATCCGCCGCACCATGACGCCAAGCCGCCGCCGGTCGTCGATCCACGGGGCGGTGTCGCATGGCGCGGCGGCACGCGAGAGCAGGCGCACCTCGCCGTGTCCGCCCGGCAGAGCAAACACGTATTCGCCGCTCTGGACCGATACTGGCCGAATCTCGCGCCCGTCCATGACGATGCGGAGATCGGGGTCACTCCTCGTTGCAAACGCCGGCAAGGCGTATCCGAACTCGCCTGCACGATCGGCCAGCCGGCCCCACACCGGCCGCACGCGCGTCGCATCCACCGCGAACGGCGCACAGGAATCTCGTTCCCGGATCGCCTGCCCCTCATGCGACAGGAAATCCGGATGCAGCACGAGCGGCACCCCGGCATTGTCGAACATGCCGCGATTACCGGTATCGAGGTAGCTCTCGCTCGCCGCACCCTCTGCCAGCAGGATGCCGTGGCCCTCGAGTTCGACGTGGAAGTAATGCACCGCGGACAAGCGCGTCTCGCGCAGAATCGTCGCGCCGTTCACCAGCAGCCGCTCCGGGATCAGCAATCCATCGAGCAACATCGCATGATCGGGCGAGACCAGCAGGTCGCGCCTCGGCACATCGGGACCGAACGCCCCGCGTCGGATGCGGATCGGCGACGCGGCGGCGGGATCGGGATGCCGCGTGAGATCGATCCGCCGCTCGCCGATCCACCGCACGGGAACCGCCACGCCGTCGGCCGTCAGCACCATGTCGCCCGCGCGCAAATCCTGCACCAGCGTTTCGCCAGAGGGCGTGGCGATGCGGGTGCCGTTGAGGAAACAGAGCGGGTTGAAACTGACGATCTCCTGAGGATTCAGCCCACCGAGTGACGCGTGAGGAACATTGACTTCGGAGGTCCCGGCCGTCGTGCCGTCCGTCACCCAGACCCCTACCTGACGGTTCGCTCCCTGCCCCAGAAAATACGCTTCGTTCCCCGAGACCGTGAATGCGTGCGGGTTCAGCCCGGACCACGTGAGAGGGGGCGCGAATATTTCCGTGGTGCCCGCGGCCGTACCGTCAGTAATCCAGAGCCCTTCCTTGCCACGCGAATCATTGCCCGCGAACAGCAGTTTGGTGCCGAACAGCGTGAGGTCCGAGGGATTCAACTCACTGAAGGGACCATTGGATTCTTGGCCCGGAACGACGGGTTCCGAGGTGCCGGCGGCAGTCCCATCCGTAACCCAGACGCCATCCTTGTTGGCGTCGTCGAGTCCCTCAAACACCGCGCGTGTGCTGCTCATCGCTTATCACCCCCGGACAATCCGGTGTGCCGCGGACCGCGCCGCCTGCTCGGAGCAGCGCAGCTCGTATGCGTCGCAAACGACGGTCGTTCTTTCGGCAGCATAGTTGCAGGCCAGCACGGCCGCTAGCATCATTCGTTTCTGGTGCGTCGCAAGTCTGAGATGGCGGAGATTCCACCGATGAGCGATTTTGCTGCCGCTTCCAATTATCCGATAGGCGCGGTTTTACTTGCCTGCACGCAACAGTTGCTGAAACTTGATCGTCATGATCTCGCGGCGAAAGTGATGACGCACCTCCTCGCGGAAAACGACAAGTCGGCAGACGCCCATAGCCTTCTTGCCAATATCCTCGACCAGCTCGGCCGATGGCCGGAAGCGCTGATTCACTGGCACCACGCCGCGCGGCTCGCTCCCCAGTCGCCCGTCGCCGCCTTCAACCTGTCGCTCGCACTCTTGCGCGCCGGCGATCACGAGCGCGGATCGCGGCTCTACGAGGCGCGCATCGACAAGCCGGACTGGACGGGCTTTTCCGCGCTGCCCAGTCGCGCAGCCGCGCGGGAGCGACTGCTCAAGCCGGGCGACCCGGTAGCCGGGCGCACGATCGTCGTTCTCGCCGAACAAGGCCTCGGCGACTGCATCATGTTCGCCCGCTACGTGCCGCGCCTGGCCGCGCGCGGCGCCCGCGTGCTGCTCGCCTGCAGCCCCGACCTGCATTCGATCTTCGCGCAAGTGCCGGGGATCGACCAGCTGCTGGCACCGCCGCCCGACCAGCCGCTCGCCAAGCTCAATCTCGCGGCCCTGCAATACGACGCGTGGGTGCCGCTGCTCAGCCTGCCGTTGCACATGGAATCCGGCCAGTTCGAGCTCGTCGCGGACGGCCCCTATCTGTATCCGGACCCGGCGCGCGTCGCCGATTGGCGCACGCGCTATGCGGCCCGCGGCGAGCCCGGCGCGCGGAAGATCGGGCTGGTCTGGCAGTCCAATCCGGCCGGAGGCGCCGCACTCGAGAAGTCGCTACGGCCGGAGGAACTCGCTCCGCTCCTGGCACTCGATGGCATCGACTGGATCGCGCTGCAGCCCGGCGATGCGGCGCGCGAGTTGGCGGCGGCCCATCCGAGGGTGATCGACCCCGCTCTGTCCAGCGGCGGCCTCGACGAGTTCGCCGCCGCCCTCGCGGCAACCGATCTTCTCGTCACTGTCGACACGATGGCGGTCCATCTCGCCGGCGCGATCGGGCATCCCGCCTGGCTCGCCACGCCGTTCAATCCGCACTGGTACTGGGGAACCGCCGGGACGACGACACCCTGGTACCCGACGCTGCGCCTATTCCGCCAAAAGATGCGCGGCGACTGGTTGCCGACGATGCGGGACATCGTCGAGCAACTACGATTCCATCGGCATGGATAGATAGCCTCCCCAAGCTCAACCCTATGACGGCGATACGCGCCGGCTTCGTGCCGTCGCTTTCGGCGCCGGCGATAATTGCGCGATGCCGCGACCGAGGGCGGCGGGGGCGACATCACCGAGCAAGGCCGACTGAACGACAAAGCCAAGGATGACCGCGAGCAAGGCTCTCGATACGTCATCCGGCGAGGCTTGCGGGTCGATCACCCCCGTCACGGCCCAGCTCCGGCCAACCTCCGCCAGATGATCGCGGAAAGCCGCATAGAATCCCCTCATCGTCGAACGCAGCTGCTCGTTTCGCTGCGCCTCGCTCCAACCGAGCAGGGCAAGCCGCTTGAGATCGAAGCCTTCGCGCGTCGTGAAGCGCTCGATCGCCGTTGCAACCTCGCCCAGCAGCTGTTCGGGCGGTGGCAGCGGGTCGCGCTTCAGAAGCGGGTCCAACAATTCCCGGATGCCGGACAACGAGACGGTCACGGCGGTGAAGATCAGCGCCTCCTTGCTCGGGAAGTAGCTGTAGACCGCCCCCGCCGACAGCCCCGACGCCGTGATGATGTCGTCCATTGTGGTGGCGTGCAGCCCCTCGCACTGAAAGCAGGACCAGGCGGCATTCAGGATCTGCTCGCGCCGCTCGGCGCGGCGCGCATCCCTGCCGCGCTGGCATCCGTTCTTCAAGCAAGTGGAGATCAAGGTGGCACCGCTGGAGGAAGTCGGGCCGCGGCTTCACTCGATGGGCCTGGACACTGCACGGGACATTCAGGCCGTGATCCTCACGCATTGCCACCACGACCACACGGGCGGGCTCGACCATTTCCCCCACACCAGGGTCATCGCCCCGCGCGAGAACTGGATGGTGTCCCGTGGGCGGCGCGGCATGTTGATGGGCTGCCTGCCGCAGCGCTGGCCGACCTGGCTTCGACCGGAACTCGTGACAATGGACGGGCCGCCGGTCGGCCCGTTCCCGGCATCCCATGCCATCACCGCGGATGGGCGCATCCTGCTGGTTCCAACCCCAGGGCATGTCGACGGGCATGTTTCGGTGGTCGTCCGCGACAACGACATCACCTATCTGCTGGCCGGCGACGCGACCTACAGCCAGCGCAATCTCGATGCCGAACTGACCGACGGCGTGACCAATGATCCCCGGACGGCGTCGGCCACGCTAAGGGCGATCAAATCCTTTGCCGCTGCGGAGCCCACCATCGTTCTCCCGGCGCACGACCCCGACGGCCCTGCCCGGCTTGCCGCTCGGGCGGTCTATTCACCAAGCGCGCTGGATCACCGCCGCTGAACGCTTCCATCGACATTGCATGGAAATCAGGAATGGCCGGATCGCTCATTCCGCGCTGGACTTGGATCGTACCCCTCGCTGGCGCGGCACTGCTTGGAGTTTCGCCGTTTCTCAATCATCCGGCAATCGCGGCAGCCGAGGGGGCTGGGCTGATTGCCTGCGTCCTCGCGGCCGTGCATCACGCCGAGGTTGTGGCCCATCGGGTCGGCGAACCCCTGGCACGGTGTTGCTGGCACTGGCCGTCACGGTCATCGAGGTCGGGCTAATCGTCTCGCTGATGTTAAGCGGGGGCGAAACCACGGCGGCGCTGGCGCGCGATACCGTATTCGCCTCCATCATGATCATTCTGAACGGCATGGTGGGGCTATGCCTTCTGTGGGCGCGCTGCGGCATGGCGAGCAGTCGTTCAGCCTATATGGCGTCAACGCGACACTGGCGACGCTGGCCGCGATAAGCATGATCACGCTGGTCCTACCGAACACGACCACATCGGCGCCGGGCCCCAGCTACTCGACGAGCCAGCTCATCCTCGTCGCGGTCGCGGCGATCGTTCTCTACGGCGCGTTCATCGCGGTGCAGACAGCGCGCAAGCGCGACTATTTCCTGCCGCCCGATGCGCTGGCCGAGCACACCGAAGACCGCGCGATGCCGGTAAGCAGCCTCGCAGCGCACATCAGCGCTATCCTTCTGATCGTCTGCCTTGGTGCGGTGATCCTGCTCGCCAAACGCTTTGCTCCGGTCAGCGAAAGGCGGTCGACAGTGTTCGGGCTCCGAAAGCGATCGTTGGGGTGACCGTCGCGATGATCGTGCTGCTACCCGAGAGCATCGCCGCGCTGAACGCTGCGCGCCGCAACCGACCGCAGACGAGCCTCAACCTGGCACTCGGTTCGGCAATGGCGTCGATCGGGCTGACAATCCCGGCGGTTGCAGCGGTTTCGATCGCCACCGGCTGGCCGCTCATCCTGGGCCTCGATATGAAGGGTTGCCTGCTGCTCGGGCTGTCGCTGCTAGTCGTGACGCTGTCCCTCGGCACCGGCAGAACAATCGGACTGCAGGGACTGGTCCATCTCGTACTTTTCGCCGTCTACCTGTTTACAACGATTGTGCCATGACAACGACTCCGGGCAGGGGCAGTGCTCAATTCCCCGCCACCGCCAGGCGGTTCGCCGCCCGCGTCCGGCCCATCAGCGGCAGCAGCTCGCGCAACTCCGGCCCCTGCTCCTCGCCGGTCAGCGCGAGGCGCAGCGGGTGGAACAAGGCCCGGCCCTTCCGCCCCGTCGCCGCGCGCAGCGCCTCGGTCCACGTCTTCCACACGCCATTGTCCCACGGCTCAGGCGGCAACACCGCCAGCGCCAGACGAAAAAACTCCTGCTCGCCCTCGATCACCGGCGGCACGATGGTACCGGCCACCACGTCCCACCAGCCGCGCGCCTCGCCCAACAGGTCGAGATTGCCGCGCACCGCCAGCCAGAACGCCTCCGTGGCTCCTGCGGGCAGCCGGTCCGCCACTGCCGCGAACGGCAGCCCGTGCAGCACCCGGCGGTTCAGCGCGAGCAGCTGGGAGGGATCGAACCGGGCGGCGGAGTGCGAGACGTGCGATAGGTCGAAGCTCTCGACGAGCGCCGCCATCGGCAGCGGGCGCAGATCGTCGGATGAGCCGAGCCGCGCGAGATAGGCCGCGAGCGCTGTCGGCTCCATCCCGTCCTGACGCAAGCTGCGCAGCGAAAGACTGTCGATCCGCTTCGACAGCTTTCCGCCTTCGGCGCCGGTCAACAACGGCAGATGCGCGAAGGCGGGTGCGGACGCGCCCAGCGCGGCGAACAGATCGATCTGCACCCCGGTATTGGTCACGTGATCCTCGCCGCGGATCAGGTGCGTGATTCCCGTCTCGATGTCGTCGACCACACTGGTAAAGATGTAGAGTGGCGTGCCGTCGGCACGGATCAGCACCGGATCGGACACCGACGGTAGCTTCACTTGCCTCCGCCCAAGCACGAGATCGTCCCACCCCACCGTGCTGTCCGACAGCAGAAAGCGCCAATACGGCCGCTTACCGCCGGCCTCCGCTGTCGCGCGCTGCTCCGGCGTCAGCTTGAGCATCGCCCGGTCGTAAACCGGTGCTCGACCGCGCTTGATCCGCATTTCCCGCTTGGCGCGCAGCTCCTCCTCGCTCTCGAAGCAGGGATAGAGCCGCCCGGCCTGCTTCAGTCGCTCCGCCGCCGCCGCATAGCGATCCATGCGGTCGGACTGGCGGAACTGGCCGTCCCATTCGAGGCCGAGCCACAGCAGATCCTGCGCGATCGCCGCCGCGTGCTCCGGGCGGCTGCGCTCCCGGTCGGTGTCGTCGAGCCGCAGCAGGAACTCCCCGCCATGCCGACGCGCGAACAGGAAATTGGCCAGCGCGATCCGCGCGTTCCCGACATGCAGCAGCCCCGTTGGGCTCGGCGCGAAGCGAACCTTGGGCGCGGTCATTCGTCGGGTTCGTCCTCACCGATCCGGCGCGGGTCGAGCGCCCGCCAGTCCCGCTCCTCCCCGCTCGCCGGCCGGTCGACGAAGTCTCCAAGCTCCGTCGCGCTGCGCCAGCCCGCCTCGCCCGCGTCGACCACCTCGGCGTCCTCGCCATAGGCGAACCACGCCTCCAGCACGTCTTTGGTGCTGACCCCTGGCGCCCGGCAGCGTTCCACCGAATCACGCACATAGGCGCGCGCGAAGGCGTTGGCCTGCATCAGCGTGGGAAACCCGCCCACCTCTTCCACCACGTTGTCCTGCGCCCCGCCCGAGAGATCGAGGATGCGAACCCGCCATCCCCCCTCGGGCGCGAAAAGGTCGCTCATGCGCGGCCGCGTGCTCCAATCATCATCGCGGGAACCTAGGCGCCCGCTCGCTCAGGTTCAACGCAAGCCGTTCAGCGCCAGATCACCGACACCCCGTGAGCGGCGAACACCGGGTCGATCGTGACGACGGAGAGATTTTCGATCCGGGACTGTGCGATCAACATACGATCGAACGGGTCTTTGTGAATGCTATCCAACCGACCGGCGGCCAGTGCATGAGGCAGCGTGATCGGTAGAGGAGCAAACCTCACCTGGCCCATCCATTCATCCACATTCGCGAGCAACGGGCCGCTCTCATCCCACTTGCCGCTGCGATGCTTGGTGGCGATTTCCCAGATGCTCGCCGCACTCACCAGGACGGGCACATCGGGGTCACTGATCAGCCGCCGCGCCGCCTCGCCGAGCTGCCGTTTCCCAAGCAGCCACCAGACAAGAGCGTGAGTGTCGAGGAGAACCCTCACTCCCAGTATTTCTGCTCGTCTTCCGGCAGCGGATCGAAAAAGAACTCATCCGGCAAATCGATGTTCAGGTGCGCCAGCAAGCCAGGCTGGCGCGGCGCCTTCTGCTCCACGGGCACGAGCCGCACCAGCGGCTTCCCGGCGCGCGCGATCACGATGTCCTCGCCCGCCGCCGCCCGGTCGACCAGTCGCGAGAGATGCGTCTTGGCATCGTATATGTTGACGGTTTCAGTCATCTGCCTAGACTAGATGGTCTGACCAATTTGGTCAAGCCTTGACGGACCCAGATGTCAGCCCTGCCACGTAGTGCTCGACGAAGAACGAGTAGATGATCGCCACCGGCACCGAGCCGAGCAACGCGGCCGCCATCAGTTGGCCCCAGTAGAACACGTCGCCCCGCACCAGCTCGGCGATGGCGCCCACCGGCACGGTGCGGACATCAGTATTGGTGAGGAAGATTAGCGCGTAGAGGAACTCGTTCTGCGCCAAGGTGAAGGCGAAGATGCCGGCCGAGATGAACCCCGGCGTGCAGAGCGGCAGGATTACCCGCACCATCGTCTGCGTCCGCGTCGCCCCGTCGATGCGCGCCGCATCCTCGAGGTCGCGCGGCACGGTCTTGAAATAGCCCATCAGCAGCCAGGCGCAGAACGGCACCAGCATCGTCGGATAGGTGAGGATCACCGAAGTCAGCGTGTTGCCGAGGCCGAGCCGATTGATGATGTCGGCCAGTGGAATGAACAGCAGCGGCTGCGGCACGAGATAGGTCGCCGCCACCGTGAAGGCGATCAGTGCGCCGCCGGGGAAATTCATTCGCGCCAGCGGATAGGCGAGCATCGAGCCGAACACCAGCGAGATCGCCGTCGAGACCACCGCGATGATGGTGGTGTTCCACGTCCATTGCAGAAAGCTCGTCTCGGTCAGCAGGTCGACATAGTGCTTGAGGGTCGGGTGATGCACGATCAGCGGCATGACCTTGGTGCTGTAGAGTTCGGCGTTCGGCTTCAGCGAGGTGATCGCCATCCAATAGAACGGAAACAGCGTGACGATCAGGAAGAAGCCGAGCGGCAGCCAGAGCCGCAGCGCGCGTCCGGTCCAGCCATGCCCGTGAACCATCAGCGTCTCCGCATGTAGAAGGCGAGCCCGGCAATCACCACCGCGAGCGCGGGTAGCATGGCGAGTGCCACCGAAGCACCGAGCCCGAACTGCCCCGCCCCCATCGCGATGTCGAAAGCGTAGGTAGCGAACAGATGCGTCGCGTTGGCCGGGCCGCCGCGGGTCAGCACGTACACTAGTTGGAAGTCCGAAAACGTGAAGATCACCGAGAACAGGGTGACAATGAAGATCACCGGCATCAGCAGCGGCAGCGTGATGTAGCGGAACCGCGCCCACGTCCCCGCCCCGTCGATCACCGCCGCCTCGTGCAGGTCGGGCGGGATGGTTTGCAACCCGGCGAGCAAGGTGATGCCGTAGAAAGGCAGCCCGCGCCAAGTGTTGATCATGATGAGCGAGAACATCGCGAGGCTCGGGTTGCCGAGCCATGCGGGGCCAGGGCGCGGCAAGCCGAACTGGAACATCACCCAGTTCACCACGCTGAAAGACGGGTCCAATATCCACATCCACGCCACGGTGCTGAGCACGGTCGGCACGATGAAGGGCAGCAGCATCACCGCGCGAATGACGTTCTTCGCCGGGAACACTTGGTTCATCACCAGCGCCATTCCGAGCCCGCCGACCGCCTTCAGCAATGTCGCGCAGAACGTGTAGAGGAAGGTGTTGCGCGCCACCTGCCAGAACACCGGGTCGTGGAAATTGGTGACGAAGTTCTTGAGCCCGATAAAGGTGCCGGCATGCGCCACCGGCCGGTCCTCAAGGCTGAGCAGAATGCCGTAGACGAACGGGTACCCGACGAGGGCGATCAGGAACAGCAGCGGCGGAATGATCATCAGCCAGGCGAACACCGGCTCGCGCTCGGTCCAATGCCGGAACCCCCGCCGCCGACGGCGTACGGTGATCGAGGGCACGGCGAGCGTAGCGGCTTGGCTGGGCACGGCTGGACCTCAGGCCACCCGATAGATCTGCTTCAGCTGCGCCACCGCCTGGGCGATCACGTCCTTGGTCGACGCACCCGCACAAGCCTTGGCGAACATGTCGACCACGACGTATTTCGCCACGCTCTCCGACGACGCCCGGCTGATCGGCGCCGGCCAGCCGGGCAGGTGCGAGGTCGCGATCGAATCGCGATACGGTACCCAACGCGGATCGGTCGACCACATCGGCGCATTGTCATAGGCGTGCAGGTAGGGCGCGTAGTACGTCTCCGCCGACGCATACCATGCGCCCACCTGCTCGGGCTGCATCAGCCACCGCAGGAACTCCCGCGCCGCCTCGGGGTCCGGCGTGTGGGTGAAGATCGAATGGCTCCAGGGCGCCAGGATATGGAACCGCTGTCCGGTCGGGCCCTTGGGGTTGAGCGCGTGTTGCGTCACCTTGGCGATATCGGGGAAATCGCGCTTGGCGACGAACAGGATGCTGGCGGCGTTGTTGGTGCAGCAGATCTGCTCACTGAACCACGCCTTGTTGTTGTTGGCGTCGGTCCAGCCCAGCACCTCCTCGTTCATCGTCTGCTTGAACAGCTTGCGCGCCATGTCGATCGCGCGCGCCGTCTCATCGCTGTCGATCGCCACCGTCTTGCCGTCCGGCTCCATCTCCTTGCCGCCATAGGACCACAGCAATGGATAGAGCCAGCCGTGATTGTCGCCGAAGCCGTGGCCGAGCTCGAACCCGATCGGGTGGCCGGCGGCCTTCAGCTTGGTCCCCGCTTCCAGCAATTCGTCCCAAGTCTCCGGGAACTTGTCGTAGCCCGCCTCGTGAAACCAGTCCTGCCGCCAGCACATCAGCTGGCCGACATTGCCGAATGGCACCGCCTTCCAGGTTCCGCCGACAATCACCGCCTCCTTCGCGGCGTCATACCAGCCGCCGTTCTTCTCGCCCGCTTCCTTGGCAATGCCACCGACATCGAGGTACTTTTCGTTGTAGAGGAACGGCCAGGTGAAGAAGTTAAGCGTAAGATCGGGGCCGGAGCCGGTCTCTGCCACTGTCGCGACACGGGTTTGTAGCCCCCCGACACTGGCGAGTTCGTAATTCACCTTGATGCCGGTGGCCTTCTCATAGGCTGGTGCCAAGTTCTTCTGGAAAAACTGGTCATACGCCTTGATGAACGAGCTCTCATGCATCAGGCTCAGTGTCTTGGTCGCACTCCATCCCGCCGCCGGCCCGAACGCACTGCCGACCGTGCCAACCGCCGCCGCCTTGAGGAAATCCCGCCGCGACCCGGCAAAGATGTTCCGCTCACTTCCAGCCATGATTCCCCCGTTTTATTTTTATCCCGCAACATCACGGGCGCACGCCGCGACTGTTGCGGGTTCAGGCTAGGGGGCGGGCTTCGAGGAAGTCAATCTTCGTGCGGCGAGGACCGGAGTGAGGGGTCCACTCAAGTCACCCGATAGATCTGCTTCAACTGCGTCGCGGCCTGCGCGATCACGTCCTTGGTCGACGTGCCCGCGCAGGCCTTGGCGAACATGTCGACCACCACCAATTTCGCGACACTCTCCGACGACGCGCGGCTGATCGGCGCGGGCCAGCCGGGCAGATGTGAGGTGGCGATCGAATCGCGATACGGCACCCAGCGCGGATCGGTCGACCACATCGGGGCATTGTCGTAGGCGTGCAGGTAAGGCGCATAGTAGCTGTCGCCAGCAGCATACCAGGCGGATACCTGCTCAGGCTGCATCAACCAGCGCAGGAAGGCGCGCGCTGCCTCCGGCTCCTTGCTGTGCGAGAAGATCGAGTGGCTCCACGGGTTCAACATATGGAAGCGCGCGCCCGTCGGCCCCCTGGGATTGAGCGCGTGCTGTGTGACCTTGGCGATGTCGGGGAAATCCCGTTTCCCGACATAGAGTATGCTGGCCGCGTTGTTGGTACAGGAGATCTGCTCACTGAACCAAGCCTCGTTGTTGTTGGTGTCAGTCCAGCCGAGAACTTCGTCGGTCATTGTCTCCTTGAACAGTCGCCGGCAATAGTCAACGGCGTGCGCCGTTCCGTCTGAATCGATCGCGATCCTCTTGCCGTCCGGCTCCATTTCCTTTCCGCCATAGGACCATAACAGCGGATAAAGCCAGCCGTGATTGTCGCCGAAGCCGTGGCCGAGCTCGAAGCCCATCGGATGGCCGTTCTTCTTCAGCTTGATCCCAGCTTGCAGCAGCTCGTCCCAGGTGTCGGGGAATGTGTCGTAGCCGGCCTCCTTGAACCAGTCCTGCCGCCAGCACATGAGCTGGCCGATGTTGGCGAACGGCACCGCCTTCCAGACACCGCCGACAATGACTGCCTCCTTCGCGGAATCGTACCAGCCGCCGTTCTCGCGCCCGGCATCCTCGGCGATGTCGCCGACGTCGAGGTATTTCTCTCCGTAGAGAAATGGCCAGCTGAAGGCGTTGCAGGTGATGTCCGGCCCGTTGCCGGTCTCGGCGACGGTCGCAACCCGCGTTTGCAGGCCGCCGACGCTGGTGAGCTCGTAATTGACCCTTACCCCGGTCGCATTCTCGTAGGCGGGCGCCAGCTTGCGCTGAAAGAACTCGTCATATGCCTTGATGAACGAGCTGGGATGCATGAAGCCGATTGTTTTGGCCTGGCCCCGTCCGGCTACCGGCCCGAACGCGCTGCCGACCGCCCCGATAGCGGCCGCCTTCAGGAAGTCGCGTCGCGATCCGGCGAAGATGTTCCGCCCGTTCCGCGCCATGCCTGCCTCACTTCATTTGCGGTCGGGAACTTCGCGGGCGCACGGAGTGCCCGTTGCGCGTTCAGGCTAGGAGGCTCGCTTCGCGGAAGTCAATCTTCGTGCGACGGGCGGTTCGTTCCGCGCTTGCGCGCGCCGTTGCGCCGGAGCAGGAACTCGCGGCCCACCTTGACCATCGGCACACCGTCGTAATCGACGATATCGGCAGTGGCGTAGGTCTCGGCCCAGCTGTCGGGGATGAAGCTGCCGGTACCGACCACGTCGATCGGCGCGCGTGCATCCGCCATAACCCGGCATTTGTCAGTGCCGAAGCCCGACGAGACGACGATCCGCACGCGCTTGTATCCGGCGGCGTCCAGCGCTTCGCGCATGCGCCAGATCGAGGCGGCGGAGACGCCCGTGCCCACCAGGTAACGAAGCTCGGTGTCACTCCGATAGCGGCGGATCGCGCCCGGCGCGTGGCGCTCCAGCACGGCGTAGCTCTCCGCCGGATCGAGCCCTTCGAGGAACCGCCCGCCATGCGTGTCGAGCCGGAAAGAGAGCTGCCCGGCCGCGGCAAGTTCGGGGAAGCGGGCGCAGACCGCCAGCCCATCGGAAATCTCCCGGCCGAAATAATCCACCAGGACCGTCATCGGCTCGTCGGGGAAGGTCTCGCGGAACATCTCGGCAGCGCGCACCGTGGAACCGGCGTAGCCGATCAGGGAATGTGGCATGGTGCCGAGCCCGCGCGCCGCGCCGAACCAATGCGCCGTGCCGTCATTGGCGTTGCCGACGAACCCCCGCGCGCCTTCCTCGCGCGCCGCCGCGCTGCCGACCGAGCAGGCGTAAGCGATGATGTCCTGCATCTCGGCGCCGGCGCAGTGCCGCGCCTCCATCGCCAGGAACGCAACCGAGGGCAGCGCCAGGCACATTTGATAGGCGTTGTGCGCGGCGACGCAGGCCGGCCCGAGCTTCTGCAGCAGGATCGTCTCGAGATCGGAAAGCGCGATGAAGCTTCCGGTGATGTAGACGATCGGCTCGCCGGCGCCGACCCATGTGCCCTCGGGATACACCACGTCGAGATCGAACGCGGTACCTCGCGCGGCGGAGACCGTCCCGAGCCAGTCGAGCATCAGCCTTGGCGCGGAGATCACCGGGCGGCGCAGGAACACCGCGTAGGTGACGCGCTTGTCGCCGAACCGCTCGACGATCCGACGGGTGCGGACGAAGTAAGTGTCGCTCCGGGCGGCGATATCCGCCTCCAAAGCCGCCCTACCGCCGCCCTCCCCGCCGGCGTCCATGCTGCGGGCCCTATTGCGCGGCGATGGCCGGTGTCTGGCCGAGCGGCAGGCGGCGCGCCTTGAGCTCCTCGGCAACCAGGAAGGCGAGCTCCAGCGATTGCTCGGCATTGAGCCGGGGGTCGCAGAAGGTCTCATAGCGCGATCCGAGATCGGCCTCGGTGAGCCGGTGCGCCCCGCCGACGCACTCCGTCACGTTCTGCCCGGTCATCTCGACATGCACCCCGCCAGCCCAGGTGCCTTCTGCGGCGTGGGCGTCAAAAAATCCACGCGCCTCCTGCAGGATGGCCTCGAAATTGCGAGTCTTGAGCTTGGCCGCCGTCGAGACCGTATTGCCGTGCATCGGGTCGCACAGCCACACCACCTTCCGCCCCGAGCGTTGCACCGCGCGCAGCAGGGGCGGCAGCTTCTGCTCCACCTTGTCCGCCCCCATGCGACTAATGAGCGTGATCCGCCCTGGCTCGTCGTTCGGGTTCAGCATCTCCAGCAGGCGCACCAGCTCGTCGGGGTCCATGCTCGGGCCGACCTTCATGCCGATCGGGTTGCGCACGCCGCGCAGGAACTCGACATGCGCACCGTCGGGCTGCCGGGTGCGGTCGCCGATCCACAGGAAATGCGCCGAGCAGGCGTACCACTCGCCCGAGGTGGAATCCACCCGGGTGAGCGCCTGCTCGTAGGGCAGCAGCAGCGCCTCATGGCTGGTGTAGAAATCGGTCTCGCGGATCTGCGCGGTGTTCATGCTGGTCATGCCGCAGGCCGCCATGAACCCCAGCGTCTCATCGATGCGATGCGCGATGTCCTGGTAGCGCGCGGCCAGCGGCGAGCGGGCGGCGAACTCCAGGTTCCAGCGATGCACCTCGTGCAGATCGGCGTAACCGCCGCCGGCGAAGGCACGCAGCAGGTTCAGCGTGCCGGCCGATTGGAAATAGGCGAACTCCATGCGCTCCGGGTTGGGCACCCGCGCGTCCGCCGTGAACTCGGGAGCATTGATGATATCGCCGCGGTAGCTCGGCAGCGTCTCGCCGCCGACCGTCTCGGTGTCGGAGCTGCGCGGCTTGGCGAACTGGCCGGCCATGCGGCCCATCTTCACCACCGGCACCGAGGCGCCGAAGGTGAGCACCACCGCCATCTGCAGCAGCACGCGGAAAGTGTCGCGGATCACGTTGGCGGTGAAATCGCCGAAGCTCTCGGCGCAGTCGCCGCCCTGCAGCACGAAGGCCTTGCCCTCGGATGCGAGGGCGAGCGCCGATTTGAGCCGCCGCGCCTCGCCGGCGAACACCAGCGGGGGATACTTGCCGAGCCGGCTCTCCACCACCTCCAGCTTGGCCACGTCGGGATAGTCCGGCACCTGGCGGATCGGAAACGAGCGCCAGGACTCCGGCGTCCAGCCGCGCGCACCCCGATTGTCATTCCGCAGATTGCCACTCATTCAAAGTCCTCCTGGGTCGCCCACTCCTGATCGGGGCGACGGGGCCACCTTGGCCCTCAACCGGCGCTTATCCACCGAAATGCCGGCGAATGCTACTCGCCAGTGCTCGCGCGACGGTCGGGGCTGCCTTGCCCCTAGGCATGGCTAGCCGCCGACCGCTCCCTGCGCCTCGACATAGAGGGCGTAGACCGACTGGCTCGCCGTCATGAACAGCCGGTTGCGCTTGAGGCCGCCGAAGCACAAATTGGCGCAGCGCTCGGGGAGCAGGATGCGCCCGATCAGCGTCCCGTCCGGGTCGAACACGGCAACCCCGTCCTGCCCCTCGCCCCCTGAGAAGCCGCACCAAATATTGCCGTCGGTATCGCAGCGGATGCCGTCGGCATAGCCGGGCGTCCCGTCGAAAAAAACACGGCCGTTGCTGACGGTCCTACCGTCCGCGGCCACGTCATAGACGTGCGTCGTCTTCCGCCCTGACGGGGTATCGACGACGTAAAGCAGCCGCTCGTCCGGCGAGAAGGCGAGCCCGTTCGGCCGCTCCATGTCGCCGACCGCCACGGTCATCTCGCCGGTCTGTCCATCGATCCGATACACCCGGAACGGCAGCTCCTGCGGCGCCTTGTCGCCAAGATAGTTGCCCCGGATGCCGGCGCCGTTGTCGCTGAACCAGATCGAGCCGTCGGATTTCACGACGACATCGTTGGCGCCGGTGAGCCGCGTGCCCTCGAACTGGTCGGCGAGCACCGTCACGCGGCCGTCGAGCTCGGTCCGGGTCAGCCGCCTTGTGCCGAGTTCGGCGGTAATCAGCCGACCCTGCCGGTCGCGCGTATTGCCGTCGGGGTAGCCGGCGGGCTTGCGGAAGAGTCCGACATGGCCGGTCTCCTCGTCCCAGCGCATCAGCCGGTCGTTGGGGATGTCACTGAAAACCAGCTGGCGAAGATCGCCGAACCACACCGGCCCCTCGGTGAAGCGGCAGCCAGTGACGATCCGCTCGATGGCGGCATGGCCAAGCACCAGCCGCTCGAAACGCGGATCGAGCAGCTTGATGTCCGCGTCGGGATAGCGGATCGGCTCTGATCCATCCCAGTTCCTGCCCGTCATGCCGACCTCAGCACGCCGCGCCGGATCTGGTCCTCCTCGATCGACTCGAACAGCGCCTTGAAGTTGCCCTCGCCGAAGCCCTCGTCGCCCTTGCGCTCGATGAACTCGAAAAAGATCGGTCCAATGACCGTCTTGGAGAAACGTTGCAGCAGCACCTTGGTGGACCCCCCATCGACCACACCCTCGCCGTCCAGCAGGATGCCATCGGTCGCCAGCCGGTCAACCGGCTCGCCGTGGCCCGGCAGACGCGTGCCGAGCCGTTCGTAGTAGATGTCGTTCGGCGCGGGCATGAAGCCGAGCCCGTTGGCCGTCAGTTGCTCGATCGTCTCGTAGAGCTGGCGCGAGCCAAGGGCGACGTGCTGGATGCCCTCGCCCTTGTAGTCGTGCAGGTATTCCTCGATTTGCCCGGTCTCGCCGGCGTCCTCGTTGATCGGAATGCGGATCTTGCCATCGGGGCTGGTCATCGCGCGCGAGTGCAGGCCGGTCAGCTTGCCCTCGATATCGAAATAGCGGATCTGTCGGAAGTTGAAGAGTCGCGCGTAGAAATCCGCCCACTCGTCGAGCCGGCCGCGGCGGACGTTATGGGTGAGATGGTCGATGTAGTGCAGCCCCACGCCCGACGGGTGCGGATCACGCTCGCCTGTCCAGACGAAATCGACATCATAGATCGAGCCCTTCGCGCCATAGCGGTCCACGAGGTAGATCTGCAGCCCGCCGATGCCCTCGATCGCCGGGATGTTGAGCTCCATCGGGCCGACCTGGGTACGCGCGGGCTTGGCGCCGAGAGCGATGGCCCGTTCGTAGGCGTGGCGCGCATCGACCACCCGGAAGGCCATCGCCGGCGCCGACGGACCGTGTTGCGCGGCGAATTGGGCCGCGAAGGATTCCGGCTCGGCGTTGAGGATGAAGTTGATATCGCCCTGCCGGTACAGCGTCACGCGCTTGGCGCGATGGCGAGCCACCGGCGCGAAGCCCATCGTCTTGAACAGCCGGTCGAGCGCGTCGGGTTCCGGATGGCAGAACTCGACGAACTCGAAGCCGTCGGTGCCCATCGGGTTGTCGTCCGAGATGACGGGCGGTGGCGCGTCGTGCGGAAACGGACCCATGATGGCCTCCTTCGGTTATTCGGCGGCTTGCGCGGCCCCCGTGACCCGGCTGCGCGTCCGCATGGTGACGTACTCCTCCGCCGCCGTCGGATGAATGCCGATGGTGCGGTCGAAATCCGCCTTGGTGGCGCCGCAGATCATCGCGATGGCGAGTCCCTGCATAATCTCCGGCGCGTCCTCGCCCAGCATATGCGCGCCGACCACCACCTGAGTTTTCTGGTCAACGACCAGCTTCATCATTGTGCGCCGGTTGCGCCCGCTCATGGTGTGCCGCATCGGCGTGAAATGCGTGACGAACACATCCACCGGCCCGCGCGCGGCTGCGACCTCCTCGGGCAGCCCACAGGTGGCGATCGGCGGCGTTGAGAACACGGCGGTCGGCACGTTCTCGAGCGAGATGTGCCGGGGATTGCGACCGAACAGCGAATCCGCCAGCGCGTGTCCCTCGGCCGTCGCGACAGGCGTAAGATTCAGCCGATCGGTCACATCGCCCATCGCGTAGATGTGCGGCGCGTTGGTGCGCAGCTGCGCATCCACGATCACGGCCCCCACGGGGTTGGTCGCGACCCCCGCCCGCTCCAGTCCGAGCCCTTCGGTATGCGGCTTGCGGCCGGTGGCGAAGAACACGAGGTCGGTCTCGAGCGTATGGCCGTTCTTCATCGTGATCCGCCGCGCGTCGCCGACTGCGTCGATGCGTTGGGGCTGGCAACCGGGATGCTGCGCGATGCCGTTCGCCTTGAGCGCCTCGGCCAAGCCCTCGCGCAGATCCTGATCGAACCCGCGCAGCGGCAGCGGCTGGCGATACACGAGATCGACATGCGCGCCGAGTGCCGCGAAAATCCCGGCGAACTCGACCGCGATGTAGCCGCCGCCGATGATCGCCACACGCTTCGGCATCGTCTCCAGATAGAACGCATCGTCCGAGATGATGCCGAGCTCGGCGCCTGGAATATCGAGGCGCACCGGATGGCCGCCAGTGGCAATGACGATCCGCTCCGCCGTGACACGTTTGCCCGCCACCTCCAATGTATGCTGGTCGACAAACGTGGCGCGCGCCTCGAACACCGTCGCACCCGCGTTGTCGAGCAAGCGGCGATAGATGCCGTTGAGCCGGCCGATCTCGCGGTCCTTGGCAGCGATCAGCTTGGCCCAGTCATGCGGACCCTTCTTGATCGTCCAGCCAAACCCCGCCGCGTCGTCGGCCCAGGCGCCATACTCGCCGGCCTGCACCAGCAGCTTCTTCGGCACGCAGCCGACATTGACGCAGGTGCCGCCCCAGAACCGCTCCTCGGCGATCGCCACGCGGGCCCCGTGCCCGGCCGCGATGCGTGCGCACCGCACCCCGGCGGAGCCGCCGCCGATCACGAACAGGTCGAACTCGTGTTTCATTTCTCTCCCTCGCACCCCTCACCCCAGCCCTCTCCCACAAGGGGAGAGGGAGAAGAAAGCCCCC
>JAFKFI010000087.1 GCA_017307285.1 Alphaproteobacteria bacterium
CTCGCCCTGGCGCTCGTGGCAGGAGCCGGTGGCGGCGTGACGGTGCGGCTGGCGGCGGTGCGCGAGGCTGGACCCGCATGGCACAGCGCGGCGGGCGGGCGGATCGACGCGCTGCTGCGGCTCGACATGCGGGCGAGCCGAGCTGAAGAGGGGGGCCCGGTGGTCGACGCCGCCGGCCGGCTGATCGGGATGGCGACGGCGGGGCCGCGCGGCCGCGCGCTGGTCATTCCACATGCAACGATCGCGCGGGCGGTGCAGTCCATCCTGGCGCACGGCACGATGCGGGGCGGCTGGCTTGGCGTCGGGCTGCAACCGGTGTCGATCCCGCAGGGGCTGCGCGCCGCATGCGGGCAGGAGAGCGGGCTGATGGCGGTGAGCATCGCCGCCGGCGGCCCCGCCGAGCAGGCGGGCATCCTGCCCGGCGACATTCTCCTCGCACTCGACGGCGAGGCGATGATCCGGCTGCGCGGCATCCGGGGAAAACTCGGCGCGGAGCGGGTGGGGCAGGCGGTCGAGATCAGGCTCATGCGCGGCGGCGTCGTCCAGGCCGTGCGGCTGACCGTAGGCGCGCGCCCCGCGCGATGAGTGACGCGGTTGCACGTGAGCTTCGGGTGGCGCTCGCGCCGGCCAATCCCGATCAGCGGGATCGGCTGTCGCGGATGGTCGGCGAGGCTGGGCACGTCGTCGCGGCGGGCCAGGGGGATGCGGACGTCCTGCTCAGCGCCGTGCCGCCGGGTGTGATGCCGCGCGACCTCGACGTCGCGCTGCGGGCGGTCGCGGCAGGATTGCAGGCGCGGCGCCTCGGGCCACCCGAACCGAGCGGCTTCGCGGCGGCCGAGGAGGAAGGCCCGGCCGTGCTACTGACGCCACGCGAGATGGAAATCCTGACCGCGATCAGCGAGGGATTGAGCAACAAGCATATCGCGCGGCGCCTCGGCATTTCCACGCATACCGTGAAGTTTCATCTGGAAGCGGTGTTCGCCAAGCTTGACGCAGGCAGTCGCGCGGAAGCGGTGGCGAAGGGGCTACGGCGCGGCTTGATCGAACTCTGACGCGCGTCACCACAGCCCGGGGATGAGACGAAACCGCACCTTGTCGGCGTATGCGCGGTATCCCGGCAGCCCGTCCTTGAGCACGGCTTCCTCGCCGAGCGCGCGGAGCGCCAGCAGGGGCATGACAATCGCCACGCCGAGCAGTCCCCATAGCGAGCCGAGGAGCAACGGTGTGCCGATGAGCAACGGCAGGACGTAGCTGTACATCGGATGCCGCACGATGGCGTAGGGTCCGGTCGAGACCACGGTCTGCCCCCGCTCCTGCTGCACCCGCACCTTGACCGACGCGAAGCTGTTCGCGCGCAGCACGCCGACCCAACCCCAGAAGGCGCCGAGAATGAGCACGGCGCCGATTACCTGAGCCCAGAGCGGCGTATGCGACCAGCCGAAGCGGCACGCGTCCAACGGCATGAAAACCAGCCAGGCGCACAAGCAAACCATGATGGCTACGATGATCGCCCGGTCGAGCGGCCGCTGATCGGCGCTGAACGGTGATTTCATGCGCTCAGCCAACAATGCCGGGTTGGTCTTCCGCAGCCACAAGCCTGTCGCCTGACTGCACCCGAAGAAGATTGCAAGGAAGATCCAGCCTTGCGGCCACGCCCAGGTCCCTGCGGGCAGGAACAGCAATAGGGCGAAGATGACGGCAAAAGCGAGGTTCTGGACGACCGCTTCGAGCATCGCGAATGTGCTCCGATAGTCGTGGTGCCTTGAGGGGCATTTCTTGCGCCGGACGGAGGAACCACGCCAGGATCGCCGGTATCACGCAATCCGGGGGAGCGGATGTCCGACCGAACCGCCGCCGCGACGAGCGCCCCGCTCGCCGGCATCACCGTGCTGGATTTTGGCCAGGTGTTCCAGGGGCCGTACGCCACCATGCTGATGGCGAAAGCCGGCGCCGACGTCATCAAGATCGAGCCGCCGGGGATCGGCGAACCGCTGCGTCGGCGCTCGATCGCGACCTCGGGCACGTCGCTGTCGATCGCGATCATGAACGCCAACAAGCGCGCGATCACGCTGAACCTCAAGGCGCCGCGCGGCCGCGCGCTGCTCGGCGAGATGGTCGAGCGCGCCGACGTGCTGCTGGAGAACTTCGCGCCGGGAGTAATGGACAAGCTCGGCGTCGGCTGGTCGGCGCTGCACGCCATCAATCCGCGTCTCGTCTACGCGACCGGCACGGGCTTCGGCATCAGCGGGCCGGACAGCGACAATCTGGCGATGGATATGACGATCCAGGGCGCGTCCGGGATCATGAGCGCCACCGGCTTTCCCGACGGGCCGCCGACCAAGGCGGGGCCGACGCTCGTGGACATCATGGGCGGCACGGCACTCTACGCCGGGGTCGTGACGGCGCTCTTTGAGCGCGACCGCACCGGCGAGGGCAGGCTGGTCGAGGTGGCGATGCAGGAGGCGGTGTATGCGTCGATGGCGTCGAGCTTCGACTATTTCCATCGCACGGGAGAAATCCCGCTGCGTCCGGGTAATCGGCAATCCGGCCGTTCGAGCGCGCCGTACAACGTGTTTCCCACCAAGGACGGCCACGTCGCAATGCAGACCGTGATGGAGGAGCATTGGCGCAACCTCACCCGCGCGATGGGGCGCGAGGAACTCGCCGATGATCCGCGTTTCGCCACTAACGCCGCGCGACTCGACAACCTGGAGGAGACCGACGCGGTGGTCGCGGAATGGACTCGCACGCTCGGCAAAATGGAAATATTCGCGCTCACCAAGCGCTATCGCATCCCCTGCGCGCCGGTTCGCAATGTCGCCGAGGTGATGAACGATCCGCACATGCACGGACGCGGCATGTTGGAGTGGATCGATCACCCTGGTCTTGGCCGCGTGGTGGTCCCCAACAGCCCGATCCGGCTGCACGGTGCGGTCAAGCCGCCGACCCTGCCGAGCCCGGCCCTCGGCGCGCACAACACGGAGATCTATGGCGGTTGGCTCGGCTTATCTGAGGGAGAGATTATCGGCTTGCGGGACGACGGGGTGATCTGAGCATCGTGCCCCTCTGGCCTCCTTGGGCGAGATGGGCGAAACTGGCGGGAGCATGTTCCCCATTGATTTGTCCAGCCGATGAGGCGGCCGGTTCGGCGGTTGCCCGCGCGACGCCTGCGCGCTGAGATTGAAGCGACGATCCTGCCCACCAGGGACGCGCCACGCCCGGTGTCCACGCCGGGCGCCATCGTATTCGCCCCGGCGCCGGGCTGGCTGGAGCCGGGGCGGCGGGTCTATGCCGTGGGCGATGTCCACGGTTGCGCCGATCAGCTCGTCGTGCTGCACGCGGCGATCGCGGAGGACCTGGCGCGGAGGCCCATGCCGGATGTGCTGCTAATTCATCTTGGCGACTACATCGACTGGGGACCGGACAGCGCACGCGTGATCGACATTCTTGCGCGCCAGCCGGTTGACGATGTGCGTGCGGTCAATCTGGCGGGCGATCACGAGCAGATGCTGCTTGATGCGCTCGACGGCGACCGCGCGGCGGCGACCGACTGGCTGGTGGCGGGCGGGGCGGAAGCGCTGCGCAGCTGGGGGCTCGATCCCGAGACCCCGCGCGAGCAATGGGCCGCGGCGCTGCCGGCGGCGCATGTCGATTTCCTCCGCGGCCTCGCGCTCAGCCATCGCGAGGGCGAGTATCTCTTCGTCCATGCCGGCATCCGTCCCGGCGTGAAGCTCGCCGATCAGGCGCGGGACGATCTGCAGCGGCTGCGCCAGCCTTTCCCCTACACCGAGCGCGACTTCGGCGTCGTCGTGGTGCATGGGCACAGCACCACGGGCGTCGCGACGGTCCAGGCCAATCGCATCGGCATCGATACCGGCGCGGGAATCGGCGGCAAGCTCACCTGCGCGGTGCTGGAGGAGGACCGCGTCGGCTTCCTGACCGCGTAGCGCACGGCTAGCATGATGTCAGGACGATCGGAGGGAACCGACATGAGCACGACGATTGGCGCTGCGCAGACCACGACCACCGCACCGAGCAGCTATCTACCGGTGCGCAACGATTGGCTGGAACGCAGGGTCGAGGCGACATTGGAGCCCGATCTGCCGATCATCGATCCGCATCATCATCTGTGGGAGCGGCCGGGCTGGGTCTACATGCTTCCTGACCTGCTCGCGGATATCAACACCGGGCACAACATCGTCGGGACGGTGTTCGTGCAGTGCCGCTCGATGCACCGCGCGGGCGGGCCGGAGGAGTTGCGGCCGGTGGGCGAGACCGAGTTCGTCAACGGCGTGGCGGCGATGAGCGCCAGCGGCGGCTACGGGCCGGCTCAGATTTGCGCGGGCATCGTCGGCTACGCCGACCTGCGGCTCGGCGCGCGGGTGCAGGAGGTGCTGGAGGCGCATCTCCGCGCCGGCGGCGGGCGGTTTCGCGGCATTCGGCACATCACCGCCTACGACGCCGACCCCTCGCTGATGAACCCCGCGTACACGCCGCCGGCTGGATTGCTCGGCGATGCCACCTTCCGCGAAGGGTTTTCGCGCTTGGCGCCGCTCGGGCTGTCGTTCGACGCGTGGCTGTACCATCCACAAATCGACGAGCTGACGGCGCTCGCGCAAGCCTCGCCGGAGACGCGCATCGTGCTCGACCACGTCGGGGGCCCACTGGCGATCGGCGCCTACGCTGGCAAGCGCGACGCAGTGTTCCCAGTATGGGCGGCATCGATCCGCAAGCTGGCGCAATGCCCCAACGTGTTCGTCAAGCTCGGCGGCATCGGAATGCGGATCAACGGCTACGATTTCCACGAGAAGGCCGACCCACCCTCCTCGGAGGAGCTCGCGGCGGCGTGGAAGCCGTATATCGACACTTGCATCGAGGCATTCACGCCGGCGCGCTGCATGTTCGAGAGCAATTTCCCGGTCGACAAGGGATCGTACGGCTACGGCGTGTTCTGGAACGCCTGCAAGCGGCTGGCCAGCGGAGCGAGCGCGTCGGAGAAGGCGGATTTGTTCGCAGGCGCGGCGGCGCGGTTCTATCGTTTGGAACTGGCGGCGTAGCCACACCCCAACCCTTCCGGAAGGGGAGGGCTTCTTCTCCCTCTCCCCTTGCGGGAGAGGGTCGGGGTGAGGGGTTCCTTGAGGCAGGGGGAAACAAATGAAACAAATCCAGATCGGCGACGCGACCATCACCAGCATCATCGAGCGCGACGGACCGTGGCGTCGGCCGCAGGACTTCTTCCCGAATTACGACCGCGAGATCGCTTATCGGCACTTCGCGGAGATGCCGGATTTCGTGTTCGACAAAGCTTCCGACCGCATGGTGATCACCTACCAGACCTTCGTGGTGCGTACGCCGCATCACACCATCCTGGTGGACACCTGCACCGGCGAGGACAAGGGTCATCCGCCGCCCTTCGATTTTCCGAAGCAACGCTGGCTCGACGAGTTCAACGCCAGCGGGCTGCGTTTCGAGGATATCGACTACGTGTTCTGCACCCATCTCCACATCGACCATTGCGGCTGGAACACGCGGCTGGTCAACGGTCGCTGGGTGCCGACCTTCCCGAAAGCGAAATACATCTTCCACAAGCGCGAATACGCCGCCTGGGAACAGGCGACCAAGGAGGAGAAGAACCCGCCCGGAAACGTCTGGCGCTTCAATTGCGAGCCGGTGATGCAGGCGGACCAGGGGCTGTTGGTCGATGACGACTATGCGCTCGACGATCTCGTCACGCTGACGCCGACACCGGGCCACTCGCCCTGCCATTGCTGCGTCAACATCTCCTCGAAAGGCCAGCGCGCGTCGGTCGTCGGCGATCTGATGCATCATGCGCTGCAAGTGCGCGAGCCGGACTGGTCGGCGGGCGTGGATTGGGACCCGGTGCAGTCCGCGCAGTCACGTCGGCGCTTCTTCGGCGCGGTCGCCGACACCGGCACGCTGATCCTGCCGGTGCATTTCCCGTCGCCGACGGTGGGGCAGATCGAAGGCGGCAGCGACGGGTTCCGCTACCGCTTCCTCATGCCGTGACCATCAGGCCTCGGCGAGCACCGCTGCCGCCGCGGTACTGATGTCGGCGCGGGACAGGCGTGCCGGCTCGGCCCTCGGGGCGCGGCCTATCTCACCGGCCGCGAGGCGCTCGAGGGCCTGCTTGCCGAGACGCCGCTCGCGCTCGATCCGGCCGGCCCGGAGCTTGAGCAGGGCACGGGTCAACGCCGTGCTCCAGGCGCTCTTTGCCTCCGGGGCGGCGCAGCGAATGCAAACATGGGTTCCCCCGGTGGGCGAGGGCGTGAGTTCCACCATCTGGCGTACCGTCGCGCCGAACGGCCAGGCGATCTGGTAGGTGACGTAGTCGAACGGCCGCCAGTCGACGATCTTGTTCCGCGTGACCAGCCTGCCGTGCGTGCAATGCTGGATCGATCCCGGACCGACGCGGCCCTGCTGTAAACCGCTCATGCTGATGCCGTCGAAGCCCTGCTGCCAGCGCTGCTGGTATTTCACGTCCGTGACGTAGGCCCAGGCGAGCGCGCTCGGCACCGGCAGGTCGGCCTCCATCGGCGCGAAAGCGAGCGGCTCATCGGGCCCGACCACGACGCGCCGGTTCAGGCAATAGCGGTCCCAGACCGGATGCAGGTCGTAGACCGTCACGGCGATGTCGCCGAGCTCGCTGCTCGGCTCGATATGGGTCGGCAGCCCGTCAAAAAACTCCGGCAGATGCACGGCCGAGCGCGCGGCTTCGGTGACGAGGGCGTAGGCCTTGATGCCGGTGGTCGCAGTGGCTCGGTTCTTCAGCAGGCGATGGGCGCGGATCACGTCGGCACCTTGGAGCTCCTGACGCCCGCCGATCGTCTGCAGCGCGTACTCGCCGTGATGCAGGATGAATTTCAGGTCGAGTTGGCCGGTGTTGCGGCAGGCGTTGCAACTGCAGCTTGTGTCACGCTGCAACTCATCCTTGGTGGCGGCGAAGGCGCAATACAGCCGCTCGATCGACTCGAGCAGCAGCTGTCCGTGCGGCACGCCGTCCTCGGGGACGTGGACAAGCAGCGCATCGCCCTGGAAATTCGACAGGACGAGCGGCTCTTTGATCTCGTTTAGCAGCGCGTCGAAGAAGGTCTCGAGAATGGCCTGCGCGTGTTCGAGCTCGGATTTGGTGAGAAAGATCGTGTAGCCGACAAGGTCGGCGATGAGGATGTATCCCCGCCGCAGCATGGCTCGCCCTCCCTGGTTCCAGCCACGCTTGGCAAATGAACCGGCGGCGAGACTCTGCAAGCCCTCGCTCGCCAGAACCGCGATAAATGTTCCGCGACAGGAGGGGCGGCAGCGGGGGTTCGCGGCCGCCCGATGCGATCAGCCCGTAGCCGACTTGGCGTGTCCTTCCTCGCAGGTCTCCAGCATCAGCGCGGAATGTGCGTAGGCGCCGCCGGCGCGCATCTCGGCGGCCACCCACACCGCCTCCATGAGCTCGTTCTCGGTGGCCCCCGCCCGCAGCGCCGCCTTGGTATGGCCCTTGATGCAGTATGGGCACTGCGTCACGTGAGCGACCGCCACCGCGATGATCTGCTTCATCTTCCCCGGCAACGCTCCGTCGGCAAAGACGGCCCGGCTGAAGGCATCGAACGCCGCCTGCGTGTCGGGCGCGAGCGCGCGCCGCGCCTTGGCGATCTCGCGGGTGGCCGGTGGATACATTCTCTCAGACATGGACGCCTCCTAGAGGTTTCGCAAGTGATCCGAGCGTGTCCGGGTTCCGGGCAAGCCGCCGCACGTCGAACGCCGGCAGTGCCAGATCGGCAAGCGTGTAGCGGCCCAGCGTGGCGGTGAAGGCCTCGCGCGCTTCGGCTAGGACGCCTTGCAGCTTGCAGCAGCCCGAAATGACGCATTGGCTGCCGGAGCCGAAGCACTCCACCAGGTCGAAATCCGGCTCGGCCGCCTCGATGACCTCCCGCAACCCGATCTCGGCCGCCGGCTTGGCGAGCACGAGGCCTCCCGAGCGGCCCCTGACCGCCTTCAAGAATCCAGCCCGGGTCAGCAGGTTAGCGACCTTCATCATGTGTGCGCGCGAGACGCCGTAAGCCGTCGCGACTTCCTCGATGGTGAAGCGCCGGTCGCAGCCCGCCCCGTACATCAACATGCGGAGGGCGTAGTCGGAGAACACGGTCAGCCGCATGGCCCTGTCATCGCCCCCTTAACACACACTTGACATGCATCTTTCAACACCACAGTCTATTAGATACATCGTCCCTGATCGTTTTACCAGGAAACGCGTGATGTCCCTTGCGACCGCCCCCCGCGGACCCCATCCCGACGCGCCCGGATTGCCCGTCGGGATCGACGAGGATCTCGTGCGTGCGGTCGTGGAGACGTTCTACGGTTCGGTGCGGCGCGATCCGGTGCTCGGCCCCATCTTTGAGGAGGCAGTTGAGGATTGGCCAGCGCATATGGACCGGCTGTGCGCCTTCTGGTCATCGCTGACGCTCATCACCGGCCGCTACAAGGGCAATCCGTTCGAGGCGCATCTGCGGCTGCCCGCCGCCCTCGGCCCCGATCACTTCGCGGTCTGGCTGGGCTTGTTCGACGAGACGCTGGACGCGCTGTGCACGCCCGAACAGGCCGAGGTGTTCCGGGTTCGCGCGCGGCGGGTCGCGGAGAGCCTCAGCCTGGGCCTCGCAATCCGGCGCGGCGAGTTGCCGATGACCAGGGCTCCCCGTCAGCGGCACCAGAGCGGCGGCAATGGATGACCTGACCGTCGCGCGGATGCTGCACGTGCTGGCGATCGTCCTGTGGATCGGCGGCGTCGGCTTCGCGACGACCGCCCTGCTGCCGGCGGTGCGCCGCATACCGGACCCTGCGCAGCGGCTCGCGACATTCGAGGCGGTCGAGCGGCGCTTCGCCCCGCAGGCGCGGATCAGCATTCTGGTGGCCGGCCTGAGCGGGCTCTACATGCTCATCCGACTGGACGCCTGGGACCGGTTCACGTCGCTGCCGTACTGGTGGATGCACGCGATGGTTCTGGTCTGGCTGATCTTCGCAGTCATGCTGTTTGTGCTGGAGCCCTTCGTGCTGCATCGCCGCTTCGCCGCCCGCGCCCAGCGCGACCCGGAGGGGACGTTTCGCGCGGCGCAGCGGGTCCACATCGTTTTGCTCGTGTTGAGCTTGCTGACCATCGTTGGCGCGGTGGCCGGAAGTCATGGATTGCTGATGTTCGAATAGCCCTTGGTGGCGCGCCGGCCGACACCCGACGCGCCGATATGCGCAGCGGGAGAATGGCATGTCGGCGACAACACACGACCACGCGGATCACGGCTCACACGGCTATGGCGGCTTCGCGAGACGCTGGCTGTGCAGCACCAATCACAAGGATATTGGCAGCCTCTATCTGATGTTCGCGGTGTGCGCTGGCATCGTCGGCGGCATCCTGTCGCTCATCATGCGGGCGCAGCTGATGTTCCCCGACAATACGGTCGTGACCAACGGTCAGATTTGGAACACGATCATCACCTCGCACGGGCTGGTGATGATCTTCTTCACACTCATGCCGGCGATGATGGGCGGCTTCGGCAACTGGTTCGTGCCGTTGATGATCGGCGCGCCCGACATGGCGTTTCCGCGGCTGAACAACATCAGCTTCTGGCTGCTTTTGCCGGCGTTCGCGATGGTGATGACCGGGCTGTTCCTCGGCGAGTCAGGCACCGGCTGGACGCTCTATCCGCCCTTGTCCAACTCGACCTTCGAGCCGGGCATCGGGATGGAGTTCACGCTGTTCGGGCTGCACCTCGCGGGCGCGAGTTCGCTGTTGGGCGCGATCAACTTCATTGCCACGATCTTCAACATGCGCGCGCCCGGCATGACGATGCACAAGCTGCCGCTGTTCGTCTGGGCGGTGCTGGTGACGGCGTTCCTTCTGCTGCTGACGATCCCGGTGCTGGCGGCGGCGATCACCATGCAGATCTGTGACCGACTGTTCGGGACCGCGTTCTTCATCCCGGCCGGCGGCGGCGACCCAGTGCTGTACCAGCATCTGTTCTGGTTCTTCGGCCACCCCGAGGTCTACATCATGATCCTGCCGGGGTTCGGCATCATCAGCCACGTCACGTCCACGTTCAGCCGCAAGCCGATCTTCGGCTATCTCGGCATGGTCTACGCGATGGTCGCGATCGGCGTCATCGGCATGGTGGTGTGGGCGCACCACATGTTCGTCTCGGGCATCGACGTCGACACCCGCGCCTACTTCATGGCCGCCTCGATGGTCATCGCCGTACCGACCGGCATCAAGATCTTCTCGTGGCTCGCGACCATGTACGGCGGCTCGATCGAGTTCAAGACGCCCATGCTGTGGGCGATCGGCTTCATCTTCGTGTTCACCATCGGCGGCGTGACCGGCGTGGTGCTGGCCAACGCCGGCATCGACCAGATCGTGCACAACACCTACTACGTGGTCGCGCACTTCCACTACGTGCTGTCGCTCGGGTCGGTGTTCGCGATCTTCGCCGGGTTCTACTACTGGATCGGCAAGATGAGCGGCCATCAGTATCCGGAGTTCTGGGGCAAGGTGCATTTCTGGGTTACGTTTATCGGCGTGAACCTGGCGTTCTTCCCGATGCACTTCCTCGGCCTGTCCGGCATGCCGCGACGCTACCCGGACTATCCGGAGGCGTTCGCGGGCTGGAACTTCGTCTCCTCGATCGGTGCCTTCATCTCAGGATTTGGCCTGTTGATCTTCCTCTATGTCCTGCTGCGGACCTTCACCTCGAAAGTGCCCGTGGCAAACAACTACTGGGGCGAGGGGGCGACGACCCTGGAATGGACGGTGTCATCCCCGCCGCCCGTCCATACGTTTGAGCTTCTCCCGCGCATCCGCTGATCATCCAGGAGTCGAGCGAGCGGGAGACTGCATGACGAAGCATACCGTTCCGGTCCAGCATCTGAAGCTGAAGCGCGTGTACGAGCCGGCCGGTCCGGAAGACGGCACGCGCGTTCTGGTCGATCGGCTATGGCCGCGAGGCTTGAGCAAGGCGGAGGCAGCGGTGGATCGCTGGCTGAAGGAGGTCGCGCCGAGCACCGAACTCCGCCGATGGTTCGGGCACGACCCGGCCCGTTGGCCGGAGTTCCGTCGCCGCTACACCGCGGAGCTGCGGCACCACGCCTCAGAGTTGGACGAGATCCGCGCGCTCGCACGCGAGGGCGCCGTCACCCTGGTGTATGGCGCCCGCGACGAAGCGCACAACGATGCCGTCGTGCTCCTGGATGTGCTCTTGCAGCAATAGCCGCAGCCGTGTCCGCGAGTGGCATGACCGGCAAGCTACCCGGTCACTGGCGGCATGGCGGGTGGCAGGCTCACGGTGAACACGTCGCCGCCGTAGCCTGCCTCGATCGGGATACGAAGCTGGCGCACGCCATTCTCGGTCTTGAGTGGTACCGGCTCCACGGTGACGACCGGTGTGGCGCGTGCCGCCGCAACGGCCGCGGCGACGTCGTGATGGCGGCCGAGCTTGGTGAGATTCATGTGCGTGGGGAACACCATCTTGAAGCGCCCGGTGGCGACTCCTGCGAGAGCGTCTTCGGTGGAGATCCAGACGGAATCGACGGCTTCCGATCCGTCATGCACTCCCGCTTGATCCTCGGGCGCGACGACGAGGAAGAAGTGCGTGTCGTAGCGCTTGGCCTGGTTGGCCGGCGTGATCCAGTGCGCGAACGGCACCAGTAGGTCGGTCGCAAGCACTAGGTCTTCCGTCGCCAGGACGTCGGCGAAGCTGACCTCGCCCTGGCAGAGCGGGGTGCGCTGCGAGCCCTCGATCTCGCGCAGCCGCTCGGCCGGGATGAGCCGGTCGGAGCCGCGCGCGCGGGCGAGCAGGATGCCGCATTCCTCGAAGGTCTCGCGGATCGCCGCGACGCGCAGCGCCATCGCCATTGCGTCGACGTCTTCGGGACCAGGGCAGAGGTCGGGCCGCTCGGCGATGACGTGATCGCCGGTGTCGACGCGCCCGCCGGGAAACACCAGCGCACCCGAGGCGAAGTCGATCTCGTGATGGCGCACCACCATGAACACTTCGAGCGCGTCGGCGCCATCGCGCAGCAGTAGCACGGTCGAGGCAGGCCGCGGAGCGACGTGATTGAGCGCCACGATCAGCCCTCGCCCACCCGCGGCACCCAGCCGCGTCGCGGCACGCCACCGCCGAACATGCCGCCGTCGATCACCAGTTCGGAGGCGGTCATGTAACTCGACGCGTCGGAGGCGAGGAACAGCACGCCGTTGGCGATATCCTGCGCGGTTCCGACCTCGCCGGTCGGCACGCCGGCCGCGAGCTGCTTCGGATCGATCGGCGTGTTGGACCGGCTGGCGACGCCGCCGCTGCCCACCTTGGACCAGATCGGCGTGTCGATGACGCCGGGGTGGACCGTGTTGACGCGGATATGATCCTGCATCGCCGCGCACTCCATCGCGACCGCCTTGGCGAACAGCCGCACGCCGCCCTTGGTCGCGCAATAGCCGGCGAGCCCGGCCGAACCGCGCAGGCCGGCGGCCGAGGAGGTGATGATGATGGAGCCGCCGCCGGCACGCCGCATGGCGGGGACGGCATATTTGACGGAGAGGAACACGCCATCGAGGTTGATCGCGGTCTGCCGGCGGAAGTCGGCGAGCGACATCTCGAACACCGAGCAGATGATGCCGATGCCCGCGTTGGAGAACAGGATGTCGAGCCGGCCGTAGCGCCGCTCGGTCTCGGCGACGACCTCCTGCCAACGCGCCTCGTCGGTCACGTCCTGCTGGAGAAACACTGCCTCGCCGCCGGCGCCCGTGATGCGCCCGACGACCGCCTGGCCGCCCGCCTCGTCGATGTCGGTGACGACGACTTTGGCGCCCTCGCGCGCCAGCGTCTCCGAACTGGCGGCGCCAATGCCGGACGCGCCGCCGGTGACGAGCGCGACTTTGTCCTGAACCTGGCCCATTCTTTCCTCCCCGTGATAGGCGCCATCCTGTCGCGTGCGGTCTGGTGCCTCAAGCCGCGTTTGCGTTATTTCGTCCGGTTGTGGTGGATGAGCCGCAGTAGTGGGATGCGGCTTCGCTGCAACTACTCCGGAAGCCCCGCGTCGCGCAGGGCGCTTCTGTACGAAGCCCACATTGACCCGTGGCCGAACTTCCCGGGGTATGTGGAGAGCCGGAAGGCGGGATGGGCTGCGAGCAGCCGTTGCGCCGCCGCTTGCGCTTCCTCGACCCGGCCTGCGTGCATCAGGGCGGCGATCCTGTGCCGTAGTGGCGGGAGCCAGTCGGGACGGGCATGCACCGCCCGTTCCGTGTAGTCGAGTGCCTCTGGCACGCAACCCATCAACAGATGGGCCAGGCCAAGACCGGCCAGAGCCCAGTTCGCCTCGGGGCCGAGCGGGTCCAGCCGCAACGCTCGGGACAAGCAGTCGATTGCGGGCTCCGGCTGGCCGGCAGCGCAGTAGACGATGCCCGCGCTTTGCAGGATCGTGGCAGAGTTCGGATTGAGATGCATTGCGCGTTGTAGCAGGACGATTCCTCGGTCCGCCTCGCCAGCAAGCAGCGTCAACGCATGACCGGCTGCACGGAGAGCCGCCGGATCGTCGCGCCCTTCGATTGCGCATTCGCGCGCCCAAGCGATCGCTGCTTCCGTGTCGCCCGGCTCGGCCCAGCCCTGCGCAACCCGATTAACATAGCCAAACACCAACGTCGCCTTGGCCGGCGTGAATGATGGGTCGATCGAGAGCGCCTGTCTCAGAAAAGCCATTCCGGTATCGTTGCCCGCGCGCTTGCTAGAACAAAACTCTCCCACTGCGCGCAAGTAGAGATCGTATGCGTCCCGGCTTTCTGTCGGCTTGGTCTGCGCCCGTTTGATCTCGGCTGTCAGCAAGCTCGGCTCGATGGCGCCCACGACGCTCTCGGTCACGCGGTCCTGCAGCTCGAACACGTCGGTAAGATCGCCGTCGAACCGATCGGCCCAGACATGGCGCCCCGTGGTGGCGTCGATCAGCTGGCCAGTGATCCGCACCCGCCCTGTCGCCTTGAGGATGCTGCCCTCCAGCACATAGCGCACGCCCAGCTCTCGGCCGACCTGCTTGATGTCGACCGTGCGCCCCTTGTAGGTGAAGCTGGAATTGCGCGAGATGACGAAGAACCAGCCTACTCGCGACAATGCGGTGATGATCTCGTCCACCATGCCGTCGGCGAAATACTCCTGCTCAGGATCGCCGCTCATGTTCTGGAACGGCAGCACCGCAATCGAGGGCCGGTCGGGTAACGCGAGTGCGGGTCGGGAGGGCGCTGTCGCCGCGACCGCGCGATAGGCGCGCACCGGCCGGGCGATATTCTTCAGTAATTGCTCGCCCAAATCCTCGAAGTCGCAGCTCAGCCGTCCGCGCACGGTCTCATGCACGGTGCCAGATACAAGGATGCCGCCGGGGTCGGCCAAGGACTCGAGCCGAGCGGCGATGTTCACTCCATCGCCAAAAATGTCAGTCGGCTCGACCATTACGTCACCGAGGTGGACGCCGACGCGAAATCGGATCGGATCGACCTCAGTGTTAGCGGCAATTTCGGTCTGGAATTGTAGCGCGCATTTCACCGCCTCCACGGCGCTGCCGAACTCGGCGAGGAAGCCGTCACCGGTGTGCTTAACGATCCGCCCGTCGTGGCTGGCGATGGCTGGCTCGATCACGCCGGTCATTAAACGCGTGGAGCGGGCGTGGGTGGCCTCCTCGTCGGCGTGCATCAGCCGCGAGTAACCGGCGATGTCGGCCGCCATGATGGCGGCGAGGCGGCGTGTGGTCATGCCCGGCGCCCCAGTCCGTGCCAATCGGCAATAAGACCACGGGAGGGGCGGGCATTCCAGTGCGGCTATGCGGCTTTGAAATCCCGGAACCGATGCGGCACGGCGCGGACCGCCTCGACGACGCGGCGCCGCACCTCCGGCTCATCCTCGGGCAGGAACTCGAAGCTCACGCTATCGACCACGCCGCCGAAGCGCTTCTCGATCGCCTCGGGCAGCCGGTCGTAGGTGGCGCGGGCGACGAACAGGTCCAGCACCTCATCGGGAACCTGCTTCGCCATTTCGCTCCACTCGCCGCGGCGCGACATCTGGTTGAGCCGGTCGCCTAGCTCGCCGTGGCCGTGCAGGTCGAGCACGCCGCGATAGGCGGGCGTCGAGCCGTAGAACGCGACGCGATAGCGGATGCCCTCGGCGGCGCGCGCCACGGCCGCCTCGTCGGGGCCGGTGACGACGAAGCCGCCGCCCGAGACCTCGAAATTCTCCCAGGATTTTCCTGCTTTCACGAGTTCCTCGGTGAGCATCGGCCGCACCACCTCCTCGAGATAGCGCCGTGTCGCAAAGCCGTGCAGCCGCACGCCGTCGCAGAGACGCGCGGCGGTGCGCAGCATGACCGGGCCGACGGCGGCGATACTGATTGGCGGAGCCGGCACGTCCTGCGGGCCGGGCGAGAATTCCGGCGTCATCAGGGTGAACTGGTAGTGCTTGCCTTGGAAGTTCAGCTTTTCCCCGGTCTGCCACGCGCGCCAGATCGCGCGTAGCGCCTCCACGTATTCGCCCATGCGCGCGGCGGGCGCGATCCAGGGCACGCTGAAGCGGCGCTCGTTGTGCGCGCGCACCTGGCTGCCGAGACCAATGGTGAAGCGGCCGCCTGAGTTGCGCGCGAGATCCCACGCCTCGCTGGCGACGATCATCGGGCTGCGCGGGAAGGCGATCGCAACGGACGTGATCATGTGGATGCGGCTCGTCGCCATCGTGGCGAGCGCCAGTGGCATGAACGGGTCGTATTTGATCTCGGGAAACTGGATGGCGTCGAAGCCGACCTCCTCCGCCATCCTGGCGGCGGGGCCAATTTCCTTCCAGTCGCGCAGAGGTATATGCGTCGAGACGCGCATGATTTGGGTGCTCCGGTTCAGGCGGCGGCAAGTTGACGAGGGCGCCAGATCGCGGTGTGCAGGACGTGTGCGACGGGGCGGCCATCCGCCAAGATCAGCGCGTCGACGGGCCGAGCACGACATTGTGCGACAGCGCCCAGTTGCACATACGCAGGATCAGGCCGGGATGCGCGACTCCCTCGCGCTCGTAGAGCGGGTCGGTCTCGCGCAGGTCACGCAGATATTGGGCCGCGAACTCGGGTGTGACCGCGATCGGCTTGGAGTTGACCCACAGCCCGGCCGCAAGCGAGGTCTCGCTCGCCGGCGGGCGCGTCTCGGGCGGCTCGACCACATTGTAGCCATAGGGCGTCGGCGCCGGGTCGCGGTCGGGCAGGCGGGCGGTGCCGGTAGCGCAGAGCTCGTCGCGGCTGCGCACCTCGATGGCGAGCACGTCGTCGGTTTCGGTCGCGGTGACGGTGGCGGTCTCCCCGTCGTACACCGGCTTGAGGAAGCGGCAATCAGCCATGCCGCGTTCAAGCCAATCGCGGCCCCAGCGCTGCACGGGCAGGTGCGTCATGTAGGCGTAGACGTCGACACCGGGGACCAGTCCGCCGGTGAAGCCGAATTTTCGCGCCACGCTGTCGTCGTGGATCTTGTTCTCGGATTCCTTGGCGGTGTTGTACGCCTCGACCTGATAGGGGGCGAGCGGGGCCGCGCTGATTACGCTCATGGGTGATTTCCTCCCGTATGCCCGCATCATTGAAACGGCGCCGGTCGCGGTCAAGCCGGTCGCGCCATTGCCGGGCGCAGGCAAATCGGCTTTCCTGCCCGCAAGGGAGAGGACGCTGATGACCGAGGTTTTGCTGATCGACAATCCAGCGCCGGGCGTGCGCAGGCTCACGATGAACCGGCCGGAGAAGCGCAACGCGCTGAACAATGAGTTGCGCGGCGCGATTCTCGCGGCGCTGACCGAGGCGGACGCCGACCCGGACGTGCGGGTCTCCATCCTGCGCGGCGCCGGGCCGAGCTTTTCCGCCGGCTATGATTTGTCGGCGAACAATGCCGAGAATCAGCCCTATTACACGGCCGGCGGCCCTGGCCAGTGGGCGCGGCACGTGGTCGATGGCTGGACGCGCATCTGGGATCTCGGCAAGCCGGTGATCGCCCAGGTGCACGGCTATTGTCTGGCCGGCGGCAGCGAGCTCGCGACGTGCTGCGATCTCGTCTACGTCGCCGAGGACGCCAAGATCGGCTATCCGCCAACCCGGCTGATGAGCCCGCCGGATAACCAGTTCCATCCTTGGCTGCTCGGGATGCGCCGGGCGATGGAGATGTATCTCACTGGCGATGCCATCAGCGGCGTGGAAGCGGCGGCGGAGGGCTTCGCCAATCGCGCCTATCCAGCAGACAAGCTCGACGCGGAAGTGCTCAAGATGGCCGAGCGCATCGCGCTGGTGCCGGCCGAGCTCAACCAGATCAACAAGCGCACCATTCATCGGGCAATGGAGATCATAGGGCTGCGCGCGGCGATTCGCTCGGGCACCGAGATGCAGGCACTGGCCTTTACCACCAAGGCAAGCCTCGACTATCGCGCCCAGTTCAAGCGCGACGGCGGCAGCGTGCGCGAGGTGCTGAGCGCACGGGATGCGGCGTTCGGGGACTATCGCGAGCGCGAGAAGAAGTAGGAGAGCGTCATGCCTGACCTGAACACGTTCCGCGCCGAGACGCGGGCCTGGCTGGAGCAGAATTGCCCGCCGTCGATGCGGACGGCGCAGCCGGACGACGAGGCGATCACCGGGGGCACGCGCGAGAAGTACAAGAACCCCGAGTCGAAAATCTGGCTCGACCGCATGGCGGCGAAGGGGTGGACTGCCCCCACCTGGCCCAAGGAATACGGCGGCGCGGCACTCTCTGAACCCGAGGCCCGGGTGCTGGCGGAGGAGATGCAGGCGCTCAACTGCCGTCCGCCGATCCGCGGCATGGGCTTCTCCATGCTCGGCCCGACCCTGCTCGAATATGGCACCGAGGAGCAGAAGCGGACGCACCTGCCGAAGATCGTCACGGGTGAAATCAGGTGGTGCCAGGGCTACAGCGAGCCGGGCTCGGGCTCAGACCTTGCCAGCCTATCGACGCGCGCGGTGCTGCAGGGCGAGCACTTCCTGGTCAACGGCCACAAGATCTGGACCTCGGGGGCGCATTTCTCCGACTGGATTTTTTGTCTGGTCCGCACCGATCCGACGGCGAAAAAGCACGAGGGAATCAGCTTCCTGCTCATCGACATGAGCGACCCCGGCGTGCGGCCGCAGCCGATCCGGCTGATCAGCGGCTACTCGGTGTTCTGCGAGACCTTCTTCGACAACGTGCAGGTGCCGGCGAAGAACCTGGTTGGCGAGATGAACAAGGGCTGGACCATCGCCAAGCGCCTCTTGGAGCACGAGCGCAAGGGAATCGGCGGGATCGGCGAGCGCGCCAAGGAGCGCTCGGAGCAGACGCCCGAGCAGCTGGCGAAGAAATACGTCGGCGAGACGGACGGCAGGATCGCCGCCCCCGCGCTGCGCGACGCGATCGCGCGGTTCAACATCGACCAGCGCGCCTTTGGACTCACCCGGCAGCGGACGGCGGAGGAGGCCAAGGCGGGCGCCCCGCCCGGCCCGGCATCGGCGATGTTCAAATACTACGCGACCGAGCTCAACAAGCGCCGCTACGAGCTGATGCTCGACAGCGCCGGGACCGAGATGCTGGGCTGGGAGGGCGAGGGATTCGAACCTGACAACCTGCGCACCACACGCGACTGGCTGCGCGCCAAGGCCAACACGATCGAGGGCGGTACGTCCGAGATCCAGCTAAACATCATCGCCAAGCGCGTGCTTGGCCTGCCGGATTGAGGCGCATCCGATGACGCTCACGCTCTCCTCCGAGGCGCGGCTGGTGCAGGACACCGCGCTCGAATTCTTTCGTGACAAATCCCCGATCACCGCCTTGCGCAAGCTTCGCGACACGCAGGACGCGGACGGCTTCTCCCGCCCGCTGTGGCGCGAGATGGCGGAGCTCGGCTGGACAGGCTTCCTGGTGCCCGAGGAATGGGGCGGCTCGGGGTTCGGCCATGTCGGGCTCGGCCTGGTGATGGAGGCGGCGGGGCGCACGCTTGCTGCGACGCCGCTGCTCTCCACCTCGCTGATCGGCGCGAGCGCGTTGGTGCTGGCCGGGAGCGGGATGCAGAAGGACACGCATCTGCCGGGTCTCGTCGCCGGCGATCAGATCTTTGCCCTCGCGCTGGAGGAGGGACCGCATCACGCGCCGACGCGCATCGCGACGGCCGCGAAGAAGCATGGAGGCGGCTACCGGCTTAGCGGTAAGAAGACCTTCGTGCTGGACGGGCATGTCGCGGATACGCTGATCGTCGCGGCGCGTACCTCGGGTGGTGCGAACGATCGTAGCGGGATCACGCTGTTCCTGGTGCCAGCGAGTGCGCCGGGCCTGTCGCGGACGCGCACTATCATGGTTGACAGCCGCAACGCCGCGATCGTCACGCTGAAGGACGTCGAGGTAGCGGATGAGGCGGCACTCGGGCCAATAGACGGCGGCTCGGACGTGCTCGAAGCGGTGCTCGACCGGGCGCGGGCGGGACTTGCCGCCGAGATGCTGGGCAGCGCAGCGGAGTGCTTCGAGCGCACGGTGCAATACCTCAAGGACAGGAAGCAGTTCGGCGTGGCGATCGGCTCGTTCCAGGCGCTGAAGCATCGCGCCGCGCAGATGTTCTGCGAGCTCGAAGTGACGCACTCGGCGGTGCTGGCGTGCTTGTCGGGGCTCGATGAGGGCGCCAACGATGTGCCGGCGCTGGCGAGCCTCGCCAAAACCAAGGCGAACGATACGTTCTTCCTCGTCGGCAACGAGGGCGTGCAGATGCACGGCGGCATCGGCATGACCGACGAGCACGAGATCGGCTTCTTCACGAAGCGCGCGCGCGTTGCGCTGGCGACTTTTGGCAACAGCGCCTTCCACCGGGACCGCTACGCGGCTCTCAACGGCTACTGAGCAGATCATCTACGGAGAGAAACATGGGTCCGCTGGCGGGAATCAAGCTGATCGAGGTGGCCGGGATCGGGCCGGGGCCGATGGCGGCAATGATGCTGGGCGATCTCGGCGCCGACATCGTCCGCGTCGATCGGGTCAATCCCAACACGCCGGCGCGCTACGCCGATCCGCGCTATAACGTGCACGGCCGTTCGCGCCGGTCGATCGCGGTCGATCTACAGAAGCCCGGCGGCGCCGAGGTGGTGCTGCGGCTCGCCGACAAGGCGGACGGGCTGATGGAGCCGTTCCGCCCGGGTGTCGCGGAGCGGCTCGGCATCGGGCCGGAGGTCGCGCTCAAGCGCAATCCGAAGCTGGTCTACGGGCGCATGACGGGCTGGGGCCAGGAGGGGCCGCTCGCCAAGGCGGCGGGGCATGACATCAACTACATCGCGCTGACCGGCGCGCTGCACGCCATCGGCACGCCGGAGAAGCCCGTGCCACCGCTCAACCTGGTGGGCGATTTCGGCGGCGGCGGGATGCTGCTGGCGTTCGGCATGGTATGCGGCCTGCTGGAGACCATGCGCTCGGGCCAGGGGCAGGTCGTGGACGCGGCGATGGTGGACGGCGCCGCGGCGCTGTTTGGCGGCATCTTCGGGATGCACGGCGCCGGCATCTGGAAGGACGAGCGCGGCCTCAACATGCTGGACGGCGGCGCCCATTTCTACGGCACCTACGAAACATCCGACGGCAAGTTCGTCTGCATTGGCTCGATCGAGCCGCAATTTTACAAGCTGCTGCTCGAGAAGACTGGCCTCGCCGGCGAAAAGCTGCCGGACCAGCACGACCGCGCCAATTGGGGGCGCATGAAGGAGCGTCTAGCCGAGGTGTTCCGCGGCAAGACGCGCGACGAGTGGTGTCGGATCATGGAGGGCACCGACATCTGCTTCGCCCCGGTGCTGTCGATCGCCGAGGCGCCGGAGCATCCGCACGCCAAGGCACGCGGCGCCTATGTCGACGTGCAGGGCGTCCGGCAGCCCGGCCCGGCGCCGCGCTTCTCTCGCACCCGCACCGAGGTGCGCGCGGCGCCGGAGCGGGGTGCACATACCGACGAAGTGCTCGGGCAGTACGGGTTCGATGCTGGTGAAATCAAGGAGTTGCGGAAGGGCGGCGTGGTCGGGTGAGGCTGGATGGCGGAATGAATTCCGCCCTACGCGGGGCGGAATTCATTCCGCCACTCTCCGCTCCAGTGCGCTGATCTCCATGAGTAGCTTGTAGCGGATCGCCACCGCGAAATCGTCGAAGCTTTTGGCTTCGATGACGAAGCCGTCCTCAGTGACAACGTGGGCACGGTAGTAGTCGGCGACGTCTGGCTCGTCCCCGCGGATCGGCAGGCCGTTGATCGTGATGCCGCGGGCATGGGCGCGGACGCGCACGTCGTCCGGGGCGACGCTGCCGTCGTTGTTGCGGCCGTCGCCGGAGACGTCGATCACTTTGCGGACCGGCTCGCACGGCGCGCGGTCGAGGGTGGCCACGCCCTCGGCCATCGCATCGCCCATTGCGGTGGAGCCCGTCATGCTGCGCTGCGCGCCGCGTAGCGTCTCGGCGACGGCGCTCACGTCGTCTGCCGACTGGACCATGTGCCACGGCACCACCACGTGCCGCCGGTCGCTCCACTCAATGACGGTGATCGCCATGCCACCCGGCTGCGATAGCAGCACATGCTGCACGTGAGGGTCAGTGAGTGCCTGGGCGACGCCCGTGTGCTGCAACTCGTAACGCTCCGGTGAGACGGAGCCGGAGACGTCGATAAGAAGGACCAAGGCAAGGGCACAGGCATTCATGCGTGCGGACCCGTTCGGAGGCCGGAGCGGCGGACCCGCACCACGGCAGCAAGGTCGCACACTGGCCCCGCCAGAGGCCCAATGGCGGTCACATTCTCGTTGACTGGCCGGATCAGTCCGGGTCGCCGCCCTTGCGGAAGGGCGATTCGTCGGCCAGCGCCGCCATGTCGGCCAGGATTGCCGGGCGCTCCTCGTCGAGGAAATTGGCGATCGCGCGGCGCAGGCCGGCATGGGCGATCCAATGTGCCGAGAAGGTCGGGCGGGGCACGTAGCCGCGCTGGATCTTATGCCGCCCCTGCGCGCCCGCCTCGACGCGCTTGAAGCCCTGCGCGATTGCCCAGTCGATAGCTCGGTAATAGCAGAGCTCGAAATGCAGAAACGGCCAGTCGCCGCGGCAACCCCAGTTGCGGCCGTAGAGGGTGTCGGTACCGGCCAGATTTAGCGCTCCCGCGATTGGGGTGCCGTCATGCTCGGCAGTCATCAGCACGACCGCATCGCCGAGCCGCTCGCCGAGCAGGGTGAAGAACTGTCGGGTGAGATAGGCGCTGCCCCATTTTCGATCCACGGTAGAGCTGTAGAACCGATAGAACGCATCCCATTCGCGCTTGCCGATCTCGCCGCCGCGGAGCGCGCGGAAAGTCAGGCCGGCGGCGTTGGCATCGCGCCGCTCGCGCCGCAGCACCTTCCGTTTGCGCGAGCTAAGAGCGCCGAGAAAGTCGTCGAAACTCGTGTAGCCGGCATTGTCCCAGTGGAACTGCATCCCGAGCCGCTGCAGCCAACCCGCTTCGCCCAACTGGCGCCATTCCGGCTCGGTGCAGAAGGTGGCATGGACCGAGGAGAGGTCCAGCTCACTGCAGGCCTGCACCAGCGCGCCGGCGAGGGTGTCGAGGCCGACGCCGCTGTCCGGGCGAACCAGCAGGCGCGGGCCGGGAACCGGGCTGAACGGCACGGCGACCTGGAGCTTCGGGTAGTATTTTCCCCGTGCCCGCTCGAAGGCGTGCGCCCAGCCGTGGTCGAACACGTATTCGCCGTAGCTGTGCGACTTCGCGTACATCGGCGCGGCGGCCACAACCTCGCCCGAGCCGGTGCGCAGCACGGCGTGTTGCGGCAGCCAGCCGGTGCGGGGGCCGGCCGAGCCGCTATCCTCCATCGCGCCGAGAAAGGCGTGGCTGACGAACGGATTGTCGCGGCCGGCGCAGAGATCCCATTCCGCCGCGTCGATCTCCGCGATGCGCGAGTGCAGGGTCAGCGTGAGCGGTTCGGTTCCGTCGGGCATGTCGCAGGATATGGCAGCGCGGTGCCCGGTGGAAGGCAAGCGGCGGATGCTTCGCTCAACCGATCTCAAACATCCCCTCAACCTCGACGGCGAAATCGGCGGGCAGGGAGGGGACGCCGACGGTGCTGCGCGCATGGCGTCCGGCGTCGCCGAACACCGCGACCGCGAGGTCCGAGGCGCCGTTCATTACCTGCGCATGCTGGGTGAAACTGGCTGGCGCCGCGACGAAACCGCCGAGCCGCACCACGCGGCGAACCCGGTCGAGGTCGCCTCCGCAGGCTGCGCGGAGCTGCGCCAGCACGTTGACCATGCAGAGCCGCGCCGCCTGCTGTCCCTGCTCGACCGAATGGGCCTCACCAACCTTGCCGGTGAAAGCAACCTTGCCGTCGATGGCTGGCCCTTGCCCGGAGACGACGACCAGGTTCCCGGTGACGACATAGGGCACATAATTGGCGAGCGGTGCCGCCGGGGCGGGGAGGGAGATCCCGAGTTCCTGGAGTTTCTGCTCGACGCGGCTGGGCATGGCGGAGCTCCATTGTGGAGAGCGGGTGAAGGACCAAGTTGAGGCTAGCGTTTTCCGGGGTGAAAGGCATCGGCATGAGCGAGCGGCGTCAATTGCGGTTGGGGGCCTTCATGCGGCCCGTCAGCATTCATACGGCGGCGTGGCGCTATCCCGGCGCGTTCCCCGACGCGAATTTCAACATCCAGCACCTCGTTCGGTTCGCGCAGACGCTGGAGCGCGGCAAGTTCGACGCCTTCTTCATGGCGGATCATCTCGCCGTGCTCAACATGCCGATGGCCGCCCTCAAACGCAGCGCGACGGTAACATCATTCGACCCACCGACCCTATTGCCGGCTCTGGCGATGGTGACGCGGCATCTCGGGCTGATCGCCACAGCTTCGACAACGTTCGAGGAGCCATATCACGTCGCGCGACGCTTCGCCTCGCTCGATCATCTGAGCGGGGGGCGCGCCGGGTGGAACATCGTGACGACCTCGAATCCCGATGCGGCGTTGAATTTCGGGCTGGAGGAGCATGTTGAGCACGACGAGCGCTATCGTCGCGGGCGGGAGTTCTTCGACGTGGTCACTGGATTGTGGGACAGCTGGGCGGACGATGCGTTCATCCGCGACGTAGCGAACGGCATCTATTTCGATCCCGCCAAGCTGCATGTGCTCAATCACAAGGGAAAATACTTCTCCGTCCGCGGGCCGCTCAACGTGGCGCGGCCGATCCAGGGCTGGCCGGTGATCGTGCAAGCCGGCGCGTCGGAGGCCGGCAGGCAGATCGCCGCCGAGACGGCGGAGGTGATCTTCGCCAGTTCACGCACACTGACAGAGGGCCAGGAGTTCTACGCCGACGTGAAGGGGCGCATGGAAAAGCTCGGCCGTTCGCGGGATCACATGAAGATTCTGCCGGGCGCCTTGGTGGTGGTCGGAGATACGGTGGAGGAGGCGCGAGCCAAGCGGGCGAAGCTGGACAGCCTGGTGCATCCGGATAGCGGCATCGCCTCGCTATCGATTGCGCTCGGGCATGATGCGTCAGGTTTCGATCTCGACGGGCCGTTGCCGGAGATACCGGAGACGAACGCGAGCCAGAGCGGGCGGGAGCGCGTGGTTTCGCTGGCGCGGCGCGAGGGGCTGACGGTGCGCCAGCTCGCCCAGCGCGCGGGCGGCTATGGCGGGCTGTCGATGGTCGGCACGCCGGCGACCATTGCTGATACGATGCAAGAGTGGCTGGAGAGCGAAGCGTCCGACGGGTTTAACGTGATGTTTCCGTACCTGCCCGAGGGGCTGGACGATTTCGTCGAACGTGTCGTGCCGGAGTTGCAGCGGAGGGGGATTTTCCGCCGGGAGTACGAGGGACAGACGTTGCGGGAAAATTTGGGGCTGCCGTGGATCGCGAACCGATTTTTCCGATAGGCGTAGGGCGGAAAAGCGCAGCGCATTCCGCCAGTGGCGAGCGGACATGGCGGAATGCGCTGCGCTTTTCCGCCCTACGCATTGCTACGAAAATGAACGCGGGAGTTATCCATGAGCACCGATCTTGATACACTGACCGCGCTCAATCGGGACTACATCAATTCTGTGCAGAATGGCGACGTGCGCCGCTTCAGCGAAATTCTCGCCGAGGATTTCCTGTGCTCGAACCCCGACGGTTCGATGGTGGACAAGCAGCAATTCCTTGCGCAGACCGCGCGGCCTGTGACCATCAGCGGGCTGGCGATCGATGATGTGCGGATTCGCATTCTCGGCGATGTCGCCATCATTCATGCGCGCACCAGCTACGCGACCGCGGACGGCGAGCGGCGTAATGGACGCTACACCGACGTATGGGCGCGTAGGGACGGAACCTGGAGCGCCGTAAGCGCACACGTGACGCGGTGATTCTAGGACGCCATCGCCTGCCGATCGGCCAGCCAAGCCGCGTTGCGCGGTAGGTTATCGATTCGCGCACGACGGAGCGGCAGGCCCTCGGGATGTTCGGCCTGAAGCCAGGCGATCATCTTCTCTCTCACCTCGCAACGCAGGTCGAAAGCATTGCCGGCATTTCCGGCGCTGACTAGCATTCGCACCTCCATCGTGTCCTGCTTGAAATCCGTCACTTGCATGTTGACCACCCGCCGGTCCCAGAGTGGCGAGGCCCTGGCGATCTCCTCCAACTTGCGCCGCATGGCCGCGACCGGCGCGGTGTAATCCGTATACAGGAAGACCACCCCAATCAGCGCCGCACTCTCGCGTGTCCAGTTCTGGAACGGATGTTCGATGAAATAGGAGAGCGGTAGCACCATGCGCCGCCAGTCCCAGAGTCGCACCACGACATAGGTGGCAGCAATCTCCTCCACATTGCCCCATTCGCCTTCGACGATCACCGCGTCCTCGAGACGGATTGGCTGGGTTATGGCCAACTGAATGCCGGCGACGAGATTCCTCAGCAGCGGCTGCAAGGCCATGCCGGCAACCAGGCCCGCGGCGCCGGCGGAGGCCAGCAGACTGACGCCGTATTGCCGCACCCCGTTGAACGTCATCAGCGCAGCGGCGGTGGTGATGACCACGACAAGGGTTGCGGCGACCCGCTCGAGAATGCGGAATTGCGTCACGTGCTTACGCGCCAGGAGATTGTCCTGGCTGTCGAGCGTGAAATGGCGCAGATGCATCGCGGTCCAGATGCGCATCGCCGTCAGAGCCAGCCATCCCAGGAGCGCGATGAAACAAACCAGCAAAAACTGCCGGATCATGCTGGCCTGAGCGTTGGTGAGCGGCGCGATCCCGGTGCCGATGGATAGGGCGAAGATCACGATCGCCAGATGCATCGGCCCCTCGCCGCGCGTGACCAGCGAGCGCCAGAACAGGCCCCTATTGCGCACGAGCCGATTGAGCACGCGGAACGCCGCGCGGTGCGCGGCGGTCGCCAGGATCAGGGCGACCGCCAGCACGCCGAGACTGACCACCCAATTGGGCAGCCAATCGAGCCAGGCGACGACCCGGCGTGCTCCGGAGTCGAGTTCATCGAGCACGAGGCGGCACTCCCCACGGTTGCGACTGGTCTAAATGCTGCGCCGCGGGAGAGGTTTCAGGTCAGGACGTCCGGCGAGATCCGTTGCGCCCGTTCTATCGCGACACGAGCTTGAGCGCTCGCCGCCGCGCCCGCGGCGATCCCCCAGCGGGCAAGTCGAGCGGCAGGAATGGCGTCGGGTCGCCCGGGCTGTTCGTGATGTCGGCTTCGTCCACCTCCGCCTCGGGCATGTCGCGCCGGCCGAGATAGTTGCCGGCGAGATGGCGGAACACATAGTCGAGCAACGAGGTCGCACGGGCCACGCCGGGGTCACCGTCGACCACGCCGCCGGGTCCGAAGCGGGTGAACATGAGCGCCTCGACATAGGCTTCCAGCGGCACGCCGTGCTGTAGCCCGATGCTTACCGCATTCGAGAAGGCGTCCATCAAGCCGCGGAAGGCGGCGCTCTCCTTCTGCAGCGCAATGCTGATCTCGCCAAGGCGCCCATCCTCGTATTCGCCGGTGCGCAGGAACAGCGTGTGGCCGCCGACCGAGGCGCGCTGCGTGTAGCCGGCGCGTCTCGGCGGCAGGTCGCGGCGGCTTGCGGCCGCGGGTAGCGGGGCGGCTTCGCGCGTGCTCGGGCGAGTGGGCATGATCGCGGCATGGGGCGCGACTGCGTCGTGCATCGCCGCGTGCGCGGCCGGGGTCGGGCGCGGCAACGGCGACGCCCCGTCCAGCATGGCGGCGAGTGCGGTCTCGGCCCCCAAGCCGCGCGCTGCGAGGAAGGCGCGCGTCGTGCGACTGAGGCCGCCCGCCGCGTTCAGCGGCGAGAAGGCGGGCGCGATGCCGCCGGTCTCGACACCGAGCAACGCTTCGGCAGGGCCGGCGGGAGCGATGACCAGGGCCGCTCCGTGTGGTGCGGCCGCCGCGCGGATGGTGGCGGCGGCGGTGCGGGCAACGTCACGCGCCGCGTCGCTTCCGTAGTCGAGCCCCAACGCCGCGAGCAGGCCGGCGAGGTCGGCCAGGCGTATGGTCGGCCGGGCATCGGGTGCCGCGCAGGCGAGAGCCAGAGAAGCGGTTTCGGCGGCTTCGGCCAATGCGTCCACATCGAACCCAGTGGCGAGGTCGTGAAACGCGGAAAGATTGAGCGCGAAACCCAGCGTCTCGGCCGCGATGCCTTGCCACACGCAGTCATCGGGCGCGCCGCGCCGGAGCAGGAGGAGGCCATGTAGCCGCTCCCCGAGCAAGGGGGCGGAGCCGGCGCGCGCGGAGATGGGGCCGATCCAAGCCTCCGCTGCGTCGGCCAAGGTCGCCGCGCCGCGTCCCGGCGCGAGGGCAGCGAGAGCTGCGGCCGCTGCATCGTCCCAGCCGGTCGGGACGGTTATAAGGCGCGGCGGGGCGTCCGGGTCGACGCCGATCAGTACCTGTCGCATCCGCACGCCGCGCCACGCTGGGATCTTGCTCATGGCGCCGATCGTAGGCGCGGTGGGTGCGACTCGGAAAGCGCATTTTGCGGTGGATGGGTAGATTAGCCACAAAATCCTGTGGATGAGGCCCGGAGCGGCGGCCTCCTGTGGACCCGGCGGCGCGGGCTGCGTATATCGAGCGGATGAACATCGGCACCCGTCTGTTCACCCTGCTGAACGGTCGCCGCGTCGGCACCGACGCGGAGGGCAACATCTATTACCAAGAGCGCCGGCTACGCGGCGGGCTGCGCGCGCGGCGCTGGGTGGCCTATGCAGGCCCGCCGGAGGCGAGCGCCGTGCCGCCGGAATGGCACGCCTGGCTGCACTACACGACGGACGCGCCGCTGACCGACACGCCGCGCCGTCCGTGGCAGAAGCCGCACGAGCCCAACCTTACCGGCACCCCCGAGGGCTATCGTCCGCCAGGGCACGACTACCAGGGCGGGGTTCGCGCGCCCGCAACGGGCGACTACGAAGCCTGGACACCGGGCACCTGAGGCCCGCGTGATCGGTCGTCGCAACATCGGGGAGGTGCTGGTCGGCGCGGTGGTGCTGCTGGTCGCCGCCGCGTTTCTCGGCTACGCGGTGGCGCATTCCGGCCGCGGCGGCGTCTCGGGCTATGAATTGCACGCCAGCTTCGATCATATCGACGGCCTCAATGTCGGCTCGGACGTGAAGCTGGCTGGGGTCAAGGTCGGCTCGGTGCTGGATGCGCGGATCGACCCCAAGACCTATCTCGCCAACGTCACCCTGAGCGTCCGGGACGGCATCGAGCTGCCCAAGGACACCAGCGCTGAAGTCACCAGCGAGGGCCTGTTAGGCGGCAAGTTCCTCGGTCTCACGCCGGGCGGAGACACGACGATGCTGAAGCCGGGCCAGAGCATCACTATTACCCAAGGCTCGGTCAGCCTCGAGCAGCTGCTGGGGAAATTCATTTTCAGCGTCACCAACATGGTCAATGCCACCAAGGGCGGCGACAACAACGCGCCGGGGGCGCTGAAATGAGCGCGCCGGCCATCTGGCCGCAGCCCGACGGCACGCCGCTCGCCTGCCGGGAAAAGCTCAAGGTGCTGGCGGAGAACCATGCAGAGCTTGCACAGGTTATGCAGGACGCGTTCGAGGACGCAGTGCTGATGGGTGTCGACGAGCAGGCGATGCGCCGTATCTTTACCGGAATGGTCGAGGCGCTGGAGAGCCCGAAGCGGCGCGATCCGGCCTGATGAACTATCGTGCCGGTTTAGCTGCCTGCATTATAATGCTGGCCAATCCTCTTGCGTTCGCGCAGGCCCCGCCGGCGCAGGCTCCTGCCCCGGCGCAGCCGGCGCCTGGCCCGGCGTGGCTGCCGCGTGGCGAGGCAGTGCTGCAGGCGCTCGACAAGGTGAACGCACGCAGCCAGACCTTTAACGTGAAAGTCGGAGCATCGGCGCATTTCGGCTCGCTGACCATTGCGGTGCGGTCCTGCGTGGTGCGCCCGCCGGATCAGCCGGCCGACGCGGCGGCGTTCCTCGACGTGACCGACTCCACCGCAGGCGCGCCGGCGTTCCACGGCTGGATGTTCCAGTCCGACCCCGCCGTCTCGATGTTGCAGCACCCGATCTACGATCTGCGGGTGCTCGGCTGTCGGCCCTGAGCACCCCGCTAACCTCACGGTTGCGCGAGATGCTGCAACCCGCTGCTTCGTTCCTGGTTCGCATCGCATGACCGCGTTCGTCAGCCAGCCGGTGCCCAATCCGCCGGGGTCCGGGCCGCTGCCGCCGTTTGGCCGTACCGCCCTGCTGCTCGACATGGACGGAACGCTGCTGGACATCGCGCCGACGCCCGACCAGGTGGTGATACCCGAGGAATTGCCCACCATCCTGCAGCGCCTACGCGTCGCCCTCGACGATGCCCTCGCCGTTGTCAGCGGGCGGCCGATCGAGCAGCTCGAGGCGCTGCTCGGCGATGAACCGTTCGCGCTGGCCGGCGAGCATGGCGGGGCGATCCGCTACCGCCCGGCGGCTGCGGTGGAGCGGGTGCCGCTGGCAAGTCCCGACCCGGCCTGGCAGCAAGAGGCGGCGCGGCTCGCGGAGGCGCATCCCGGCGTGCTCTTGGAGATCAAGCAGCACGGTTTCGTTCTGCACTATCGCGCAGTGCCGGAACTCGGGCCGGCGCTGCACGACGCGCTTGCCGAGTTGCTGCGCGACACTCCGGCCTTCATCTTGCTTCCGGCGCGTAAGGCATGGGAGGTGCGCCCCGCCGGCGCCGACAAGGGAACCGCCGTCGCCGCCCTGATGCGCGCCGCCCCGTTCGCGGGAAGGCTGCCGTTGTTTATCGGCGACGACGTGACCGACGAGGACGCCATCGTGGCCGCGCGCCAACTCGGCGGCACCGGGCTGCGCGTCCCCGAGGTGTTCGGCAACCCCACTGGGGTGCGCGCCTGGCTCAAGCGGGCAACGGAGATCGGTGCATGGCCCGCCTTGTGATCGTCTCCAACCGGGTCCCGCCGCCGCGCGAGCGCGGGCAGCTCGCTGGCGGACTGGCGATTGCGCTGCGCGACGCGATCCGCGACCACGATACACTGTGGTTCGGTTGGTCGGGGGCGACTGGCGAGCGCCGGGAGCCGCATCTGTCGAAAGCCGGCCGCGTCAGCTTCGCCACAATCGACATTCCCGAGACCGAGTACCGCGGCTACTACCAGGGTTTTTCCAACGGGATGCTGTGGCCACTGCTGCACTCTCGTATGGGGCTCGCGCAGTTCCACCGCGCCGATCTCGCCGCCTACCGCGCGGTGAACCGGCTATTCGCCGAGGCGCTGGCGCCGCTGCTGCGGCCCGACGACATCGTCTGGGTGCATGACTACCACCTGATCCCGCTCGGCCGGGATTTGCGGGCGCTCGGCGTGAGTTGCCGGATCGGCTTTTTCCTCCACGTGCCGTTTCCGACGCCGCAGCTGTTCGATCATCTGCCGCAAGGCGACGACTTGCTGCGCGACTTCACCGCCTATGACGTGCTCGGCGTTCAGGTGCAGCAGGACGCCGACAACCTCAATCAGGCGATGGCGGGGAGCGGTCTGCGTGGCCGTGCCCGGGCTTTCCCCATCGGCATCGACCCCGAGACGTTTGCCAGCGCCGCGCGCCGTGCCGAGAGCACGCCCGACGCCATGCGCCTGCGGGAAAGCCTGGCCGGTCGCGCGCTGATCCTCGGCGTCGACCGGCTCGACTACTCGAAGGGTCTGCCGCAGCGGTTCCGCGGATACGCGCAGCTGCTGCGCCGCTTCCCCGAGCACCACAAGGGGGTGACGATGATGCAGATCGCCCCCGTCTCGCGGGGCGACGTGGCGCAATATCGCACCTTGCGGCGCGAGCTGGACGAGCTTGCCGGGCGCATCAATGGCGAGCACGGCGAGTTCGACTGGGTGCCCGTCCGCTACATGACCCGCGCCGTCGCGCGCAACACGCTGGCCGGCTTCTATCGCTATGCGCGCGTCGGGCTGGTGACGCCGCTGGCCGACGGCATGAACCTGGTCGCCAAGGAATTCGTTGCGGCGCAGAATCCCGACGATCCCGGCGCGCTCGTGCTGTCCCGCTTCGCGGGTGCCGCGGACGAGCTCGCCGACGCGATCCTGGTCAATCCGTTCGATCCCGACGAGACGGCAGAGGGGCTCCACCGGGCGCTCACCATGCCGCCCGACGAGCGCCGCGACCGGTGGCAGCGAATGGAGGAGGCGGTGCGTCGGAACACGGCGGCGACTTGGGCGGGCAATTTCCTCCGTGCCCTTGGGCCCACGGCAGTGCGCGCGGCATAACGGAGATGATTCGCGCCGAAACTGCGTCCGACGTCGTGGCGATCCGCGCGGTCGAAGAGGCCGCCTTCGCGCGACCGCACGAAGCGGATCTCGTCGATGCGCTGCGGACTGCGGGCGATGCAGTTTACTCGCTGGTCGCCATCGAGGCCGAGCAACTCGTCGGCCACGTCATGTTTTCGCGCATGGATGCGCCGTTCCGCGCGCTCGGCCTGGGTCCGGTGGCGGTGCTGCCCGATCGGCAGAGGCAGGGGATCGGCGGCCGGCTGATCCGCGAGGGTTTGCTCCGTGCCGAGGCCGAGGATTGGCAGGCGGTCTTCGTGCTGGGCGATCCGGCCTATTACCGGCGGTTCGGTTTCGATCCGGCGACGGCGGCGGGGTTCCAATCTCCCTATGCCGGGCCGTATCTCATGGCCCTTTCCCTTGGCGCCCCCCACCTTCCGACGCGAAGCGGCCGGATCGACTACGCTCCGGCGTTTGCCGCGCTGGAATAGCGTCCGGGGCGTGGCCGGCGAGCACTGTCGCCATCGCGGCCAATTCGACGGCGGCGGCGATGCCGAGCACCGGCCCGTAGCCGCCGAACAGATCGTGCAGCACGCCGTAGAGGCCTGGTCCGAACGCCGAGCTGAGCGCGATGACAGTGGCCGCGACGCTGTAGATCGCGCCGAACGAGGCCGCGCCGAACTCGCGACGCACGACGATGGGCGAGAGCGTGGTGATCTGGCCGAGGCAGAACCCATAGACCAGGCTGGCGCCGATCAGCACCGGTGCTGTCGGGAATAGCGCGATCAGGGCCAGCACTGTCGCCTGTAGCGTGAGGATGCCAGCGGTGTAGCGGCGCAGATTTACGCGGTCGGCGACCCGTGCGAGCCACAGCCGCCCGAGCACGCCGGTCAAACCGGTCGCGCTGACCAGCCAGCCCGCGCCCACCGTGCCGAGGATGGGTGCAGCGAGCTTCACGTGATGCGTGAGAAAGCCGACCTGCACCGTGAGCCCGAGCGCGAAGCCGACGGCGGCGGTCCAGAACGGCACGGTCGCCATCGCAGTTGCGCGCGTCCAGGGTAGCGCCGGCGGGTTCTCGGCCGCCCCGTGGGACGATGGCATGGCGATGTCGCCGTCCGGCTGCAGCCCGAGTTCTTGCGGGCCTCGGTAGCGCAACACCGCCAGCGCGAGCGGCACCAGCACCGCGATGGTCAGGCCCCCGCCGCCCAGCACCGTCAGCGCGAAGCCGAACCGCCCGATCGCCAGCACCATCAGCGGCACCACAATCATCGCGCCGAAGCTCGCACCGGTAAGCGCCATCGCCACGCTGCGCCCCTGATACCGCTCGAACCACGGTGCGATGGTCGCGGTCAGGCCGGTGAGCGAGAGTGAGGCATAGCCGAAACCCATCAGCACGAACGTCGCGTAGAGCTGCCACGGCGCGACGACCTGCCCGATACTGGCGACCCCGAACCCGAGTGCCAGTGCCCCGCCGACGAACACTGGACGCGCGCCGAAGCGATCGACGAAGCTGCCGATGGCCGTGAGGGACAGCGCGTTGGTGAGGTAGAACGCGGTGACGGCGCCCGAGACCAGCGACACCGACCAGCCGCGCAGCCGCGTGACCTCGCTGAGATACACGCTCGCGCCGAACACCCCGAAGCCCCAGGTGAACACCGCCGCCACGAAGCACACCGCGACGACACGCCAGCCGTAGAAGAGGGGGGAGCGGGAGATGAGGGGCAATGCGGGCTAACCCCTGTTGGAGCGGCACATTGCTCATACTCTGGCCCCAAACGCTCGATTTGACCACGCTCGCGTCCTCATATGTCACACCCGCTACAATCGCGAATATTGTTGTGCCATCGTTCAGTTCCAATGTAGGCAAGGGGCGCGGCACCCCACAGGAACCAGGGCGAATGGCATGTCGGACCCCCTGATCGAGCGCCTTGATGGGGCGGTGGCACGCGGCGAACTGGGGAACGGCATTTCGTCGTATGCGAGTCTCTTAGACCGATTCGAGATGGAGCGACGGCGCGATCCGGTTGGGGCAAGAGCCAATCTGCAGGGCGACTTCGTAGGCCTAACTGCGCGACGCTACCGCCGCGCTACGGGTAGGAACGTCGAGCTATTCCTGTTCAGCGACGGCGCGAACCAGTGCTTGTTCGACGTCACGAACGAGCGCACCGTGCTGATGTTCGGAATTACCGTCGCGGTTCCGCCGAATTCGCGCGACAGCAGCTACCATCGGGGGTTCCCGACAGCCGGGCCCGGCGACGACAAGGGCCATGCGTTGTCACACGCCCAAGGCGGCTTGGAGGGCGGTCCGAATTATTTCAAGCAGAACAGGCTCGTAAATCGCCGTTTATCGGCGGTGGGAAATCTGTGGCGCGATATCGAGACCTATCTTGCGGCCAATGCTGGACTCATGGCGTTCGTTCGGCTGCTCTATGCGCGCGGCAACCGGACCGAGCGACCAAACGAGGTCGAGTACTCGTTGATGAACGGCAAGAGCCAGTTCCGTTCGGTCATTTTTCCCAACTAGGCGTGATCCCTCCGAGCAGGCAACTTCCTGATCCAGTCATCGCGCACAGGGCGCGAGCGGTGTGGACCGGCCCTCGCCATTCACGCGTTTGCACCGCTGATTGACAAGCAGCGTCGCACGATTTGGAATAGCGCAACCAGGCGCCAGCGAAGACAATTCCCGCCGAAAGGCTCCGAGTGGGAAGGGCAGCAATGTCCGTCGCGCGTGCGCCTTGCGGTGATGGATGCGATTAGAGAACGAAGCGAAGGCAAGGGATACGATATGTCCGAGACCAAAGAAAAAACGCCACCAGTGAGAGCCGCCGATCGGCCTCCGGTCCCGGGCCGTGTCGTGTTCGATCCGCTGCGGCCGACCGAGAAGCCGCAGGAATACTACGACGAGATCAAGCAGAAATTCGCCGAGGCACGCGATCTGCGACTGAGCTACCGGCCGGAGGGGCGGTCGCAATATACGTCCGATCTGACCGGCGAGCTCGCCAAATACGAGATCGATCCGCATGTCGGCGCGGCCGAGGTGCGCGAGCCGATCAACGACACAGTGGAAGTTCTGTTCATCGGCGGCGGCTTCTCCGCGCTGCTCACCGCGGCGCGTCTACGCGAGCGGGGCGTGCAGAGCATCCGCATTGTCGAGCGCGGCGGCGATGTCGGCGGTACCTGGTACTGGAACCGCTATCCCGGCGTTGCCTGCGACGTCTCCGCCTACGACTATCTGCCGCTGCTCGACGAGATGAACTATGTTCCCGGCAGCTTCTACGCGAAGGGGCCGGAAATCTTCGCGCATTGCCAGGCGATTGCGCGGCGATACGACCTCTACGATTTGGCGGTGTTCCAGACCACGGTAACTTCGACTGTGTGGGACGCGAAAGCCAAGCTCTGGCGCATCGGGACCGATCGCGGCGACACGATGTCGGCGCGGTTCGTGATCTGCGCTTCAAGGGGCACTCCTTCCACTCGTCGCGGTTCGACTACAACTACACAAAGAGCGATCTATCGGGTCTCAAAGACAAGGTGGTCGGCATCATCGGCACCGGCGCGTCCGCCGTGCAGATCATCCCGCGCGTCGGAAGGGCTGCGAAGGAACTCTATGTATTCCAGCGCACGCCATCGGCGATCGACATTCGCGATGACACGCCGACGGATCCGAAGTGGGCGGCCAGCCTCAAGCCGGGCTGGCAGCAGGAGCGGCGCGAGAAGCACATGCGCGGGCCGATCCTCAGCGAGCAGCAGAAGATCGATCTGGCCAACCTGCCGCGCGAAGAAAAAATTCGCCGCCAGGAGAATCAGAACATCGAGCACATGATGATGATTCACCGGCGCGTCGACGAGATCGTGCAGGACAAGGCGACCGCTGAGGCGCTGAAGCCCTGGTACATGCACCGCTGCAAGCGGCCCTGCTACGACGACGAATACCTGCCGGCGTTCAACCGCCCCAACGTGCATCTGGTGGACACCAACGGCAAAGGCATCACCGAGATCAACGAGACGGGCCCGATCTTCGAGGGGCGCGAGTATCCGGTCGATGTGCTGATCTACGCCACCGGCTTCGAGGTGCAGGTGACAGGCATCTACAACCAGATTCGCGGCGAGAACGGGCTGGAGCTCAACGAGAAATATGCCGACGGGATGCGTACCGTCTTCGGCATCCACTCACACGGCTATCCGAACCTGTTCATCATGGGCGGCTATCAGGCCTCGTTCCAGTTCAATCTGACGTTCATGCTGCAGACGCAGGGCGACCACATCGCCGAATGCATCAAGTTCGTCCGCGAGAATGGCCACACCACGATCGACGCCAAGCCGGAGACCGAGCAATGGTGGGTCGACGAGGTGATCCGGAATCGCGGCAAGACCAACCGGAACAAGGAATGCACGCCGGGCTACTACAACTTCGAGGGAGAATCGAACCGGCGCCAGGACGGAAACTACAACGGCACCTTCCTGCAGTATTTCACGCACATGGCCGAGACGAAGAAGGAGATGAAGCGGCATTTCGACTTTGCGTAGCGGGCGGAAGCCTGCCTCGCCCGCGTCAATCCGCGACGTCCGGCGGCCAGTGGTCGGTCACGCGTACCGCCTCCTCGGCGCCGGGCCAGGGCGGCATCGTCGCGATGATGAAGGTCAGCGCCGCCTCGCCAGTGGCGCGGAACTGGAACTCGACGCCGAGCGGAATCGTGAGGCTGGTGCCCGGGGCGACCCCGAGCACCTCCTCTCCCGATGCGTCGCGCCGCCAGACCTCGCCCGTGCCGCCGAGGAAGAACCAGACTTCCTCCACCGTTCTATGGCGCACGGCGAGCGTGGTGCGCCCGGGCGGCAGTGTGCAATGGCACACGCTCGCCTGCTCCGTCGCGAGCAACAGGCGAATTTCCGATCCGTCCGGCGCGATCGCATCGGGCTCCTTGCCCAGCGTTGCGGCGGGGAATCTGGGGATCACGCGACCTCCTCCAGGCTGAACAGATCAGCCTCCTCATCGTAGCCATACAGTTCCGCGAACCGCCCCCAGCCGATCACAGTACGCAACGTGTCTTCTGCGTAGTCGGGCGACATGTGATCCTCCAACTCGTCCCGGAAACGCAGGGCAGGCGCGCGATGGCTCGGGCGCTCGTCGAGCACCTGGCGGATCATGCGGGCGAGCGGCACGTATGAGCGGAGGGCGGCGGCGAATTGCTGCTTGCGCGGCTCGATGTCGGCCTCGACGAAACGGCGGCCGGCCTCCGTCAGCCGAATGTCGCCTTCCTCCAGCACCGCGAAATGCAGCAGCTGCAGCGCCTCGCCGAGCGGGAACAATTCGTCGAGCTCCATCTGCAGCGAGCCGGCCAGCGCCGGCAGGTCGGCGCGACCGCTGTACGGAGGCGCGGCCAGCGCTTCCAGCAAGCCGGCCATCTCGTTGGAGCCGACGCGCGGCAGCGGGCTCGCCGCGGTGATTGCCGGCGCTCCCGGCGTGCGCCCGTCGGGGGGGGCGGCGCGTCGGGTCATCAGCGCGTAGATGTCGTCGACCATCTGGCGGAAGGCGGGGGCCAGCCGGTTGCGCGGGTGCGGGAAGGTGACGCGCAACTCGGTCGCGACGCGGCCGGGATTGGAGGAGAGGACGAGGAGGCAGTCGGCCATCAGCACCGCCTCCTCGATGTTGTGCGTCACCATCAGCACCGATTTGAGCGGCAGCTTGCCTTCCGACCACAGATCGATGAGGTCGGTGCGTAGCGTCTCGGCCGTCAGGACGTCGAGCGCGCTGAACGGCTCATCCATCAGCAGCAGACGAGGCCGATCAGGTCGATCGCCGCCTCGGCCCGCTTGTCGCGCTCGTCGCGCGCGACTCCCTGCGCCTCGAGACCGAGCTCCACGTTCTCCTTCACCGTCAGCCAGGGGAACAGGGCGAAGCTCTGAAACACCATCGCCACCCCCTCCGCCGGGCCATGCAGCGCGCGACCGCGCCACAGCACCTCGCCCGAGGTCGGGCTCAGCAGGCCCGCGACGATGCGCAGCAAGGTGGACTTGCCGGAGCCCGAGCGGCCGAGCAGGGCGACGATCTCGCCTTGCCGGATGGTCAGGTTCACATCGTCGAGCACGATGAGCGCGGCGGTCGTGTCCTTGTGGTACGCCTGCCGGCATCCGCGCACCTCGAGGAGGGTCTCGGCGGCGAGGGTGGTGTCCATCGCGGTCCCTTTCAGGCGAGCGTCAGGCGGCGTTCGGCGTAGGCGTAGAGTGGGCGCCAGAGCAAGCGGTTGAACAGCAAAACGAACCCCGACATGACCGCGACTCCGAGCACGACCCGCGCCATATCGCCGGCATCGGTGGCGTGGGCGATGTAGCTGCCGAGGCCATACGCGGTGAGCTTGGTGTTACCCCAGGCTGCCACCTCGGCGACGATCGCCGCGTTCCACGAGCCGCCCGAGGCGGTGATGGCGCCGGTGACATAGTACGACGCGATACCCGGGAGCATGACCCGGCGCCACCACAACCAGCCGCCGACCCGGAAGTTCTTCGCCGCCTCCTGCAGATCGCCGGGGAAGGCAGCGGCACCGGCAATGACGTTGAACAGGATGTACCATTGGGTGCCGAGGACCATCAGCGGAGTCAGCCAGACATTGGCGCTGAGGTGGAAATGCACGATGAACAGGACGAAGGGCGGAAACAGCAGATTTGCGGGAAAGGCCGCCAGGAACTGCGCGACCGGCTGCGCGCGACGCGCCCAGACCGGGCGCAGTCCGAGCCAGACGCCGATCGGCACCCACACCAGGCTCGCCACGATCATCAGCACGACGACCCGCAGCATGGTGGCGCAGCCCATCTTGAACACGGTCCATAGCTCCGCCCAGCTGACGGCGCCGGCGATGAATGTGACGATGCGCCAAGCCACCCAGGCCAGCACGAGCGCCAGCACGATTGACCACGCGAGATCGGCCGCGCGCGACGGTCGGCTCTCGGTGGCGGCGCGACCGGACAGGAACGTGAAGCGCATCCCGCCGATCGCACCCACGGCCTCGCCCACGGCGTCCCCGGCGAGATGCAGCAGCCGCGTGCGCCGGATCAGCCGCAGCATCCAGGGATCGCTCGCGGTGGCGCCGGCCGTCACCTCGAAGCGGAATTTGGCCGACCAGGCGACGAGAGGGCGGAAGAGCAACTGGTCGTACAGCAGGATCACGACCAGCATCGCCAGGATAGCGTAGAACACCGCCGCGAGATTGCTGCGCTCGAGGGCCAGTGCGACGTAGGAGCCGATCCCCGGCAGCTTCCAGGTGTTGTCGCCGACCGAGATCGCCTCCGAGGCGACGACGAAGAACCAGCCGCCCGACATCGACATCATGGTGTTCCACACGAGGCCCGGAACCGCGAACGGCACCTCCAGCCGCCAGAACCGCTGCCACGCAGTGAGATGAAAGCTGGCCGAGGCTTCTTCGAGGTCGCGCGGCACCGTCTTCAGCGACTGGTACAGGCTGAACGCCATGTTCCAGGCCTGGCTGGTGAAGATGGCGAAGATCGCCGCCAGCTCGAGCCCCATCACGCGGCCGGGGAACAGGCTCATGAAGAACACGACGGTGAAAGTGAGAAATCCGAGGATCGGCACCGATTGCAGGATGTCGAGCAGCGGGATCAGCACCACGCTGGCGCGGCGGCTCTTGGCGGCGGCCGTGGCGAAGGTGAAGGTGAACAGCAGCGAGGCCACCAGGGCCGCGAACATGCGCAGCGTTGTCCGTACCGCGTAGCCCGGCAGGTAGATCGGATCGAGATGCACCGCGACGGCTTCGGGCGCCGAGAGCGGCGCGAAGGTGTTGCTTGCGACATGGGCGACGCCGACCAGCACGCCGAACACGCACACGATCGCCGCGACATCCCAGGCATTCGGCAGGCGCCGGCCGATGGCCAGTGCCGAAGGAGCGATGGACATGCTGGCATTCACCCGGAATTGGCCCCTCGGCGGGGAAGCGCCCCCGGGGAAGCGCCCGGGTGTTAGCCCGCGGGCGGCTCGCTTGTCACGACCTGGCGTGGTTGCACTTCGATGACAGCCAGGATTCCAGGACGGCCACCTCCTGGGGGGACAAGCGCAAGCCAAGCTTGCTTCGACGCCACAGGATGTCCTCCGCCGTGCGCGCCCACTCCTGATCGACCAACCACGCGGCCTCGCGCTCGGTGAGCGTGTGGCCGAAGTCGCGCCCAAGATCGGCGGGACGGCGCGCGTCGCCCAAGATCTCGACTGCCCGCGTACCGTAGCTCCGGGTCAGCCGCGCCGCCGCCGCGTGCGTCAGGAAGCCGTAGCGCGCTCGCAGTTCCGACGTCAGCGCCGCCGCGCCGTTCCAGGGGAAATTCCCGCCAGGGAGTGGCACGTCGGCCGTCCATGACGGGCCAAGCCGGGGAAAGAACCGCGCCAGCCGTTCCAGCGCGGCCTCGGCAAGCCGGCGAGAGGTGGTGATCTTGCCGCCGAATACGGATAGGAGCGGCGGCGCTCCGACCGGCACGTCGAGTTCCAGCACATAGTCCCGCGTCGCCTCCTGCGCGGCGCTGGCGCCGTCGTCGCGAAGCGGACGAACGCCCGAATAGCGCCACACGATGTCCGAGCGCGACACCGGGGCGCGCAGATAGTCGTTCACCGCCGCGCACAGGTAGGACTCCTCGCTGGGCGTGATCGCCACTTCCGCGGGATCGCCAACGTAATCCTCGTCGGTGGTACCGATCAGGGTGAAATCGCTTTCATAGGGAATGGCGAAACAGACCCGCCCGTCGGCGTTCTGGAAGATGTAGCAGCGGTCGTGCGCGAATAGCCGCGGCACGACGATGTGGCTGCCCTTCACCATGCGCACCCGCGTGGGCGCGGCGATGCCCATGATGCTGCCCAGGATATGCGAGACCCAGGGGCCGCCGGCGTTCACCAGCGCGCGCGCGGCGATGTCGGTTCCATCATCGAGAAAGAGGCGCCAGAGACCATTCTCCCTGCGCGCATGGGCGCAGCGCGTGCGCGTGCGGATATCGGCCGAGCGATCTGCGGCGTCGCGTGCGTTGAGCACGACGAGCCGCGCATCATCGACCCAGCAATCGGAATACTCGAACGCCCGCCTATAGCGTGCCTGCAGCGGCGCCCCGGCCGGGTCATTGCGCAGATCGAGCGTGCGCGTCGGCGGCAGGATGCGCCGGCCGCCAAGATGGTCATAGATAAAGAGCCCGAGCCTGATCAGCAGCCAGGGCCGCAGCCCCTTGTGATGCGGCAGCACGAAACGCAGCGGCCAGGCGATGTGCGGTGCGGCGCGCAGCAGCACCTCCCGCTCTGCCAGCGCCTCGCGCACCAGGCGGAACTCGTATTGCTCGAGATAGCGCAGCCCGCCGTGAATAAGCTTGGTGGAAGCGGACGAGGTCGCACCCGCGAGATCGCCCTGCTCCAGCAGAATCACCGACAGTCCGCGTCCTGCCGCGTCGCGTGCGATCCCGGTTCCGTTGACGCCGCCGCCGATGACCGCGAGGTCGAAGATCACGCCGTGCGCCCCTTCGCCTTCTCGCTCAGCCGGTCGAGCCGCAGCCGCTGGCGATCATCGGTCAGCCGACGCGCGCCGAGGTAAGTCACCGCCACCGCCGCCAGGCCGCTGCCGCCGGCGAGCAGGAACATCAGCAGGATTTGGTATTTCACCGCCTGCATCGGCTCCATCCCGGCGAGGATCTGTCCGGTCATGATGCCCGGCAAGGTGACGAGCCCGGCGGCCGACATCTGGTTGATGATCGGCAACAGTGCCCGCCGGATGGCACTCCGCACCAGTGGGCGCATCGCCTGGCCGATGGTGCCGCCGAGGGCGAGGCGGGCCTCGATGGCGGCGCGGTGCTGCACCACGCCGCTGAGCAGCGCGTCGAGTGCGAGGCTGGCACCGTTGAGCACGCTCCCCAGAATGATCCCGGCGAGCGGGACGGCGTAGCGCGGGTCGTACCACGGGGTCGGACGGATCGCGGTGGTCAGCGCCAGGATCGCGGTCAGCAACGTCGCGAAGGCGACGGCGTTGGCGCCGATGGTGTAGTTGCCGAACCGGGTGAGCCGCTGTTCGGGCCGCGCCGCCACCTCGCGCCCGGCAATCGCGATCATCACCAGCACCACCCCGAGCGTCAGCCACGGCGAGGCGAGGGCGAACACGCCGCGCAGGATGAAGCCGATCAGCACGAGCTGCACCACGAGGCGGATCGCCGCGATCGCAAGCTGCCGATGCAGCCCGAGCCGCAGGGCGACGGAGAGCACGCCGTCGAGTACGATAAGCGAGCCGGCGATGGCCAGGTCAGGGATGGTGAGGACGATCGGTGTCATGCCGGCGACAGACGTCGCTGCGCCATCCGAAAATGACGATGTCCGAGCCGGTCGGCCTGTTCGGCGCTGTGCGTCACGACCAGCATCGCGGTGCCGCCGGCAAGGCGCTCGCGCAGCACGGTCTCGACGCACGCGGTGGCCTCGACGTCGAGCGCGCCGGTCGGCTCGTCGAGCAACAGCACGGGCGGGTCCAGCAGCAGCGCCCGCACTAGCGCGAGGCGCTGCCGCTCGCCGGTGGACAGCCGCGCGAGGCTGTCGCGCACGCGCTCGGGCTCGACGCCCAGCCGCTCGGCGAGCCCCAGCACCCGCGCGTGCTCGCTCGCGGGGAAATGGTCCATTGCCTGCTCGCCCCACCAGCCTGGCTCGGCGGCACTGTAGACCACGTGCCGGCGCCACTCCGGGGCGTGAAAGCGGCGCCGATCGCGGTCGTCGAGCAGCGCCTCGCCTTCGTTCGGATCGAGGTCCGCGATCATGCGCAACAGCAGGCTCTTGCCCGAGCCGGAGGGGCCAGTGATGGCGATGCACTCGCCGGCTTCCACCGCCAGCTCGAACGGGCCAGCGATGCGGCTGCGAAGATTGGCGATCCGCAGCCGGGCCGTCACGTGGCGATCAGCTTGGGCCGGCGAATTTGCCGAGCAGACGCACGTGGGAGCGAATGCCGTGATGGAAGCAGCGCAGCTCGAACTTCTCGTTCGGGCTATGCACCTGGTCGTCGTCGAGCCCGAAGCCCATCAGCAGGCTATCGATACCGAGCGTGCGGCGGAACGATTCCACCACTGGGATCGAGCCGCCGCTGCCCATCAGCAGCGCCGGGCGGCCGTATTCCTCTGCGAGTGCTGCCTCCGCCGCGCGCACCCAGGGCGAGTCGGTGGCGATCTCGATGCCCGGCGAGGCGCCGAACACCTCGAGTTCCACTCGCGCACCAGCCGGCGTGCGCTCGTCGAGGAAGCGGCGGAAACCATCTGCGATGGCGTGCGGGTCCTGCTCCGGAACCAGTCGGAACGACACCTTCGCCGACGCCTCCGCCGCGATCACCGTCTTGCTGCCCGGCCCGGTATAGCCGCCCCAGATGCCGTTGATGTCGGCGGTCGGACGTGCCCAGAGGCGCTGCAGCGGCGGAATGCCCCGTTCGCCGCCGGGCGTGGACAGGCCGATCTCGCCGAGGAACGCCGCCTCGTCGAAGCCGAGTGCCTCCCACTGGCGCGCCTGCTCGGGCGAGACCGGCTTCACGCCGTCATAGAAGCCCGGCACCTGCACCCGCCCGTCCGCGTCGTGCAGCCCGCCGAGGATGCGCGTCAGCGCGTTGATCGGGTTGAGCGCCGAGCCGCCGAACAGGCCGGAATGCAAATCGCGCGTTGGCCCCTTCAGCGTCACTTGCGTGTAGACCAGTCCCCGCAAACGGGTGGTGATCGCCGGGGCATCCACGTCCCACATGCCGGTGTCGCTGATCAGCGCGAGGTCGGATTTCAGCGCGTCGCGGTTGGCTTCCAGGAAGCCGTCGAGATTGACGCTGCCGACCTCCTCCTCTCCCTCGATCAGTACCGTGATGCTCGCCGGGATGCCGCCGCCCGCCGTGTGCCACGCACGCAGGGCTTCGACGAACATCATCACCTGGCCTTTGTCGTCCACGGCGCCGCGTGCGACGATCCGTTTCCCCCGCGGGCCATCGACCAGTTGCGGCTCGAAGGGCGGGCTGGTCCACAGATCAAGCGGGTCCGGCGGCTGCACGTCGTAATGGCCGTAGAACAGGATGTGCGGCCCGCGATAGCCGGGCGCCCCGGCATGGTGCGCCAGCACCACTGGGTGCCCTGGTGTCGGGCGGATGGATACCTCGAAGCCGAGGCTGGCGAATTGGTCGCGCATCCACTCGGCCGCGCGCTGGCAGTCGGGCGCGTGCGCCGGCTGGGCGCTGATGCTCGGGATGCGGAGCAGCGCGAACAGGTTCTCGCGCGAGCGGTCCAGATTGTCGTCAACGTGGCGAAGGATCTGGTCGACAATCCCCTGGGACGAGGCTGACATGACAATTCTCCGATCCGGCCCGGCAGCACAAATCGCAACGCCCTAGGCTTTGGTCAACCGAAAGCTGCCGCCGTCTCGACCACGAGCAGAACCGAACGCCCGACGACCTCGACCTCCTGCTCGACCGGGCCGTGCGCCTCCGGCCGCTGGCTATCGGCGATAATGTTCCAGCGATGCTCCGGGCGTGCCGTGGGCAGCGTCACTCGGATTGTCTCTCCGCCGGCGTGCAGCACCACCAGGGCGCGGCTGCCCGCCTCGTAGAGCGCGGCGATCAGCGAACGGTTCTCAGACGCCTGCCAGTCCGCGACTGCCATCGCGCGCCCGTCTGGTGTCTGCCAAGTCACATCGGGAATGCCGCTCTCGTCCACCGGCTCCCCGGTGAGCGGACGCGTGCCGGTGAGCGCGGCACAGGAACGGCGCGCCGTGATCAGGCGGTTGGTAAAGGCCGCTAGGGAGTGATCGGCGCTGGCCCAGTCAAGCCACGAAATGGCGTTGTCCTGCGAGTAGGCGTTGTTGTTGCCCTGCTGCGTGCGGCCGCACTCATCGCCCATCGTCAGCATCGGTGTGCCGCGCGCGAGCAGCAAGGTGGCGAGCAGCGCGCGCACGTCGCCGGCCCGTGCCGCGCCGATCGTGGGATCATCGGTTGCACCTTCGATGCCGCGATTCCACGAATAATTCTGGTCCGTGCCGTCGCGGTTATGCTCGCCGTTGGCCTCGTTGTGCTTGCGCTCGTGGGAGACGAGATCGGCCAGGGTGAAACCGTCATGCGCGGTGATGAAGTTGACGCTGCATGACACCGGCCGGTGGCGCCCGCCGAAGATATCCGCCGAACCGGCGAGCCGTGTCGCGAGCTCGCCGACCACCCCAGCGTCGCCGCGCCAGAACCGGCGGGCCGTGTCGCGGAATCGGTCGTTCCACTCGCCCCATCCGTCTGGGAATTCGCCGAGCCGATAGCCACCCTCGCCGACGTCCCAGGGCTCGGCGATCAGTATACGGTCGCGTAGGATCGGGTCTTGGTCGATCGCCTCGAACAGCGGCGCCGCGGGATCGAAGCCGTCGGCGCGGCGGCCGAGGGTGGTGGCGAGGTCGAAGCGAAACCCGTCGACCCCCGCTCGTGTTGTCCAGCAGCGTAGCGCTTCCATCGCGAGGCGAAGCATCGGTGGCCGGTCCAGCGCCAGAGTGTGGCCGCAGCCGGTGTCGTTGACGTAACGGGAAAGATCGTGCGGCAGCAGGCGATAGTAGCTGGCGTTGTCGAGCCCACGCAGCGATACGGTTGGCCCTAGCTCGTCGCCTTCGCCGGTGTGGTTGAACACCACGTCGAGCAGCACAGCGATGCCCGCCTCCTGCAGGGCGGCGACGGCGGCGCGGATTTCTGCCCAGCCACCCGGCGCGAGGCGCGGATCGGGCGCCAGGAACGCCACCGGATTGTAGCCCCAGTAGTTCGACAGCCCGAGCGGCGGCAGGTGCCGTTCATCGAGCCACGCGGCGCACGGCATCAGCTCGACAGCGGTTATCCCGAGGCGGCGCAGATGCTCGATCGCCGCTGGATGGGCGAGTCCGGCGAAAGTTCCGCGCAACGGGGTGGGGATGTCGGGATGCAGCTGGGTGAAGCCGCGCACGTGCAGCTCGTAGATGATCTGGCCATCAAGGCCGACCGGCGGCCGGCACGGCGTGGTGATTGCAGGTGTGCCGACAATGCCCTTCGGCATCGCTGCGGCGCTGTCGGCGGGGTTCGGCGCGTCCGTGCCGAACATCGTCGGGTCGAGCCTGAAAGGACGGTCGATCGTGGTCGCGAACGGATCGACGAGCAGCTTGGCGGCATTGAACCGATGGCCGCGTGTCGGGTCCCAAGGGCCGTGTGCGCGCAGCCCGTAGCGCGCGCCGGCGCAGACACCCGCGATACGGCCGTGGAACACGTCGCCGCTGCGCTCCGGCAGCCGGATGCGCGCGATTTCCTGGTCGCCGCTCGCGCCGAACAGGCAGAACTCGATGGCCTCGGCGTGCGCCGACCACACCGCCACGTTGACGCCGCCCGCATCCAAGGTGACGCCGAGCGGCTCGGGCGTGCCGCTCGTGACGACGGACCCGCTCATGCGGCGCGCTCGGCGAGCACTTCACGATACAGCGCGGCATAATGCGCGGCCGGTCGCCGCCAGGACACGTCGGTCCGCATGGCGTTGCGCTGAGCCGTCCGCCACGCCTCCGGTTCATTCCATAGCTCGACGGTGCGTTGGACCGCCGCGACGAGAGCATCGCGCGTGACTGGCGCGAATTGCAGCCCGGTCCCTACGCCGTTTGCCAATGCCATTTCATTTGTGTCGATGACCGTATCGGCCAGCCCGCCGACCCGCGCCACGACGGGCAATGCGCCGTAGCGCAGCGCACAGAGCTGTGTCAGCCCGCATGGCTCGAAGCGCGACGGCACCAGAATCGCGTCGGCGCCTGCCTGGATCAGATGGGCCAATGTCTCGTCGTAGCCGATCACGCATCTGACCCGCCCAGGATTCGCTGCCGCCGCCGCGACGAAGCCATCGACCAGGGTGGCGTCGCCGGATCCGAGCAGCGCGAGTTGAGCGCCGCGCGCCAGCAGGTCCGGTACTGCATCGAGCAGCAGATCGAGCCCCTTCTGCCAGGTCAGCCGGCTGACCACGCCGAACAGCAGCCTGTCGGGCTCCGCCGCCAAGCCAAGCCGCGCCTGCAGCGCCACCTTGTTCTCCCGCCGCTCCGCGAGATGCGCGCCGTTGAAATTCCGTGCGATCAGCCTGTCGGCCGCCGGGTTCCATACCGTGTCGTCGATGCCGTTGAGGATGCCCCGCACGTCCGGCGCGCGGGCGCGCAGCAGCCCATCCATTCCCATTCCCCCATCGCTCGTGAGGATTTCGGCGGCGTAGCTCGGCGAGACGGTGGTGATCCGGTCCGACAGCGCCACGCCGGCTTTCAAGAAACCGATCGCGCCGTAGTATTCGACGCCCTCCGGCGTGTAGGCGCTCCAGGGCAACCCGAGCGTCGGCACCAACGCTGCGGGGAATTGGCCCTGGAAGGCCAGATTATGCACCGTCATCACCGTTCCGGGACGGGCGCCGCCGATCTCGCGGTAGCGCAAATAGGCGGCGGTCAGACCAGCCTGCCAATCATGTGCGTGCACGATATCCGGCACGAAATCCGCGACTGCGCCGGCGCCGAGGTCGGCCGCGATGGCGGCGAGAGAGGCGAAGCGGATCGCGTTGTCCGGCCAATCCCGCCCGTCCGGGCCGATATACGGGTTTCCCGGCCGCGCATAGAGATGCGGCGCGTCGATCGCTGCTATCTCCAGCCCTGACGCGCGGCCCTGCAGCAATCGCGCCGGACCGCCGAACAGGTCCCCGTAGCGACGGACCATCACAGCATCGGCAAGTGCGTCCATCACGGAGGGATATCCCGGTACCAGGGAGGTAACCTCGATGCCGAGCGGCGCCAGCGCGAGCGGCAGAGCGCCGGCCACGTCTGCGAGGCCGCCGGTCTTCACGAGCGGAAATATTTCCGAGACGACGGCGAGAACCTTCACGGCTTCATGCGGTCGATCATCGGCTGCGTGATCAGGCAGATGCCCTTCGCCGTGCGGCGAAACCGCATCACGTCGATCTCCGGGTCCTCGCCCACCACAAGCCCCGGCGGAATACGAACGCCCTTGTCCACGACCACGTTGGTCAGCCGGGCACCTCGGCCGATATCCACGTCGGGTAGGATGACCGCGTTCTCGATTCGCGCATAGGAATGTGCGTGCACGCCGGTGAACAGCAGCGTGCGCCGGAGACTGGCACCCGAGACGATGCAGCCGCCCGAGACCAGGGAGGAGATGGCCGAGCCGCGCCGGCCGTCAACGTCGTGCACGAACTTGGCCGGCGGCGTGATTTCCGCGTAGGTCCAGATCGGCCAGTCGCGATCGAACAGATCGAGTGCCGGCACCACATCGGTGAGGTCGATATTGGCTTCCCAATAGGCATCGACGGTGCCGGCGTCGCGCCAATACGCTTCGGACTCCGCGCTGGAACGGACGCAGGACTGCGAGAAGCGATGCGCCACCGCCTTCCCGTGTGTCACCAGGAACGGAATGATGTCCTTACCGAAATCGCGGCTGGAGCCGGGCTCCGCCGCGTCGCGATGCAGCTGCTCGACAAGGAACTTGGTGGCGAACACGTAAATGCCCATGCTGGCTAGCGCGATGTCAGGCCGCCCCGGCATGGCGGGCGGATCGGCCGGCTTCTCGACGAAGGCGATGATGCGGTCGCTCTCATCGACGTGCATAACACCGAAGCCGGTCGCCTCCATGCGCGGCACCTCGATGCAGCCCACGGTCACGTCGGCGCGCTGGTCGACGTGCTGCTGCAGCATCTGCTCGTAGTCCATCTTGTAGACATGGTCGCCGGCCAGCACGACGATGTGCTCGGGGGCGTAGTCCTCGATGATATCGATGTTCTGATAGACCGCATCGGCGGTGCCGGCGTACCAGTCGGCACCCGGCACCCGCTGGCTGGCCGGAAGGATGTCGAAGCTCTCGTTGCGCTCGGGGCGGAAGAAGTTCCAGCCGCGCTGCAGGTGGCGGATCAGGCTGTGCGCCTTATACTGGGTGGCCACGCCGATGCGGCGGATGCCGGAGTTAAGCGCATTCGACAGGGCGAAGTCGATGATGCGGGATTTGCCGCCGAACGGGACGGCTGGTTTGGCGCGCCGGTCGGTGAGTTCCTCGAGCCGCGTACCGCGTCCGCCGGCGAGCACATACGCCATCGCCGTGCGCGCGATCGGGGCACTCAGCGTCGCTCTCGGCGGCATGATGCGTTGCTCTCCCCGCTGCTCCGCCCGGCTTGCCGCCGGGGTGCTCGTTACGCCTCAGGCCATGATGGCACGTTCCATAGCTCTCGTGCATAGTCCCGGATGGCGCGGTCGGACGAGAACCAGGCGACGCCGGCCGTGTTCAGGATGCTCGATTTCCACCACGCGGCGGGGTCGCGCCACAATGCATCGGTCGCGCGCTGCGTCGCGAAATAGGCGTCGAAATCCGCGCAGACCAGGAAATGATCATGGTGCCGCAGCGCATGCACCAGACTGTGGTAGCGCTCCCGTTCGTCGGGCGAGAACACGCCGGTCTCGATCGCGGCCAGTGTCCCGGATAGCGCGCCGCTCGCGGCGATGGTCTCCGTCGCGTCGACCCCGGCGGCGCGTCGCGCCTCCACTTCGGCGGCCTCCAGGCCGAAAATGAACATGTTCTCGGCGCCGACCCGCTCGCGGATTTCGATATTGGCGCCGTCCAGCGTGCCGATGGTGAGCGCCCCGTTCAGCGCCAGCTTCATGTTGCCGGTGCCCGATGCCTCCATCCCGGCCGTCGAGATCTGCTCGGAGAGGTCGGCCGCCGGGATGATGGTCTCGGCCAGGCTGACGCAGTAATTCGGCAGGAACACCACCTTCAGCCGGTCGCCGACCACCGGGTCGGCGTTGATCACCCGTGCGACGTCGTGGGCGAGCTTGATGATGAGCTTGGCCTGGTGATACCCGGCCGCCGCCTTGCCGGAGAAGATCTTCACGCGCGGCGTCCAATCCTGCATCGGGTCGGCGCGGATCGCGTCGTAGAGCGCGATCGTCTCCAGGATATTCAGCAGCTGGCGCTTGTATTCGTGGATGCGCTTGATCTGCACGTCGAACAAGGCTGCGGGATCGACGATGATGTCGAGCTGCTCGCGGATCAGTGCAGCTAGCACAACCTTGTTGTCGTGCCGGGTCTTGGCGAAGCGCTGCTGGAACGCCGCATCGCCGACGAGCGGCCGCAGCGACTCCAACGCCGTCGGGTCGTCCAGCACGCGCGAGCCGACCGTCTCGACCAGCAGCTTCGTCAGCCCGACATTCGCCTGGTGCAGCCAGCGGCGGAAGGTGATGCCGTTGGTCTGGTTGACGATGCGGTCGGGGAACAGTGCGTGCAGGTCGCTGAACACGGTCTCGCGCATCAGGCTGGTGTGCAGCGCGGAAACCCCGTTCACGCCGTGCGAGCCGATGAAGGCGAGATTGCCCATGCGGACCGAGCGGCCATGATACTCGTCGATCAGCGACACATTTGACAGCAGCCGGTGATCGTCGGGAAACGCGGCCCGCACCTGTGCAAGATGGCGTGCGTTGATCAGGTAGATGATCTGCATGTGGCGCGGCAGCAGCTGTTCCATTAGCGGCACTGGCCAGCGTTCCAGCGCCTCCGGCAGCAGGGTGTGATTGGTGTAGCAGAACGTCCCCTGGGTGATGCGCCACGCTTCGTCCCAAGGCACGCCGTGCAGGTCGATCAGGATGCGCATCAGCTCGGGAATGGCGATAGCGGGATGCGTGTCGTTGAGCTGGACCGCCACCTTGTCCGGCATGGTGGAAAGGCTTTTGAAGGCCCGGATGTGTCGGCGCACCAGGTCCTGCAGCGAGGCGGAGGCGAAGAAATACTCCTGCCGCAGGCGCAATTCCTGTCCGGCTGGCGTGGCGTCACTCGGGTAGAGCACCTTGGTGATCGCCTCGGCCCGCACCCGTTCGGTGAGCGCGCCGACATGGTCTCCGCGATTGAAGGTGTCGAGCCGCAGCGGGTCGGCGGGGCGGGCGGACCATAGGCGCAGCGTGTTCACCCGCCGGCCGCGCCAGCCGACCACCGGCGTGTCGTAGGCCAGCGCCTCGACGATCTCCGCCGGCCGCCAGGCATAGCTCGAGGCGCCGTCCTCGCCGCGCACCTCCTCGACCGAGCCGCCAAAGCCGATATCGTAATAAAGTTCCGCCCGCTCGAACTCCCAAGGGTTGCCGAGCGACAGCCACTCCTCGGGATATTCCTGCTGCCAGCCGTTCTTCACGACCTGCTGGAACAGGCCGTGATCGTAGCGAATGCCATAGCCATGCGCCGGCACGCCGACCGAGGCCATGCTCTCCATGAAGCATGCGGCGAGCCGCCCGAGGCCGCCATTGCCGAGGGCCGCGTCCGGCTCCAGCGTACGCAGCGCGTCGAGGTCCACGTCGAGTGTGCGCAACGCCGCCCGCACGGTCCCGGTCAGGTCCAGGTTGTTGAGAACGTCGAACAGTAGGCGGCCGACGAGAAATTCGAGCGACAGATAATAGACCCGCTTGGACTGCTGCTGATAGGCGAGGTTGGTGCTGGCCATCCAGCGATCGACCACGCGGTCGCGCACGGCAAGCGCCGTCGCCACGAACCAGTCCCGGTCCGTCGCCACCACCCTGGCCTTGCCGACGTGGTAGTTCAGCTTGTTCAGGATGCTGGTGCGCAGCGCCATGATGCCGGCGTCGCGTGGGACGGCCTCGTCCGTGGCATGGGAATGGTCGGGCGATGCCCCCGTCTTGGTCCTCGGGTCAAAATCCACCGGATGGCCTCTCCTTTCACGCATCGCGATCCGCCGATCCGGCGTCACGTGATGGTCATAATGAGGTTCAAGCGGTCCATACAAGGGTAGGTTGAACTGGGCCGGCAAAAATCCCGTTCCAGTCTGCTGGCTATCCCAGCGCCGGCGTGGCGCCCGCGTGGGAGTTGTGGCATCAGCGATCCGCCGTCGCTCGTCGCGCCGGCCGAATCGTATCGAGCATCAGGCAGCCCTAACTGACCGCGAGCGACCTGTCCATTGCCGCCGACCTGATCGCCGTCGTGGTGAGCGTCACCGGGGGCGAGCCCTTGGTGCTGACCATCGCCGGTGCTCGGGCATTGCCGTCCGGGCCGTTCGAGTCCGGGCACCGCTCCCTCCAGAGCGGCGTTCGTGCCTGGGTGGAGCAGCAGACCCACCATCCCGTCGGCTATGTCGAGCAACTCTATACCTTCGCCGATCGCGACCGCACCGAGGCGGCCGCGCGGGTCATCTCGATCAGCTATCTTGGCCTGACCCGCCAGGCACGGCCGGGCGGGGATGCGGCGGCGAGCTGGCAGAGTTGGTATCGCTATTTCCCTTGGGAAGATCACCGGGCCGGTGCACCCGCCGCAGTGGAGCGGCTGATCGCGCCGGCGCTGCGAGACTGGGCCGGATCGGCCCCGAGCCTCGGGGGGCGGCGGGAGCGACGGCAACGGGCGGGGGTAAATTTTGGCCTCGACGGACACGCCTGGAACGAGGAACTGGTGCTGCAGCGGTACGAGCTGCTGTACGAGGTCGGCGTGGTGGCCGAGGCGACGCGCGGCTCGGATCGGACTTGTGCGGCCCCGGCGCCCGGCGAGCCGATGCTGCACGATCACCGCCGCATCCTCGCCACGGGCATCGCGAGGCTGCGCGCTAAGATTAAATATCGCCCGGTGGTGTTCGAGCTGATGCCGCCAAGCTTTACCCTGCTGCAGCTGCAGCAATCGGTTGAGGCGCTGGCCGGGCAGCGGATGCACAAGCAGAATTTCCGCCGCCTGATCGAGCAGCAGGAACTCGTCGAGGAGACCGGCCGCATCGCCACCGAGACCGGCGGCCGCCCCGCCAAGCTGTTCCGCTTCCGCCGCGCCGTGCAGCAGGAGCGCGCATTTGCGGGAACCAAGCTGCCCGTTACCCGCGGGCCGTAGACGCCGGCTTGACACCGGCGCGGGTTATGCTCAACTCCAGCATATGGGATGGCAAGGGCCATCTCTTTTTGGCACCTGGAAATGCTCGATATGAGCATAAGGAGCTGCACGATGGGTATGCCTGAACTGGTCTCGCGTACCGCGTATCTCTATGACCGGGTGAGCGGGTTCATCCCGCCGATGGAGTGGCCGGTGTTCGCCGAGGACATCGAGGCGATCCTCGCGCTCAAGCGACAACGCAACGCGGTGATCCTCGCGCATAATTACCAGACGCCGGAGATCTTCCATTGTGTCGCCGACATCGTGGGCGACAGTCTGGCACTCGCCCGCGAGGCGATGCGCGCCGAGGCCGACGTGATCGTGCTCGCCGGCGTGCATTTCATGGCCGAGACGGCGAAGCTGCTCAATCCCGACAAGACGGTGCTGATCCCCGACACGCGCGCCGGCTGCTCACTGGCGGAATCGATCACCGCCGCCGACGTGCGCCTGATGCGCGCGCGCTATCCCGGCGTGCCGGTGGTGACCTATGTAAATACCTCCGCCGCGGTGAAGGCGGAATCCGACATCTGCTGCACCTCCGGCAATGCGCGCAAGGTGATCGAATCGCTCGGAGTCGAGCGCGTCATCATGCTGCCCGACGAATACCTCGCGAAGAATGTCGCCGCCGAGACCGGCGTGAAGATCATCGCCTGGGCCGGTCATTGCGAAGTACACGAAAGATTTACCGCCGACGAGGTGCGCACGCTGCGCGCCGAGAATCCCGGCGTGGTGGTGCTCGCGCATCCCGAATGCCCGCCCGAAGTAGTGGCGGAGGCGGATTTCGCCGGCTCGACGGCGGCGATGGCGGATTACGTGACGAGCCGCCAGCCGCCGCGGGTGGTGATGCTGACCGAGTGCTCGATGAGCGACAACATTGCGCTCAAGAACCCCAAGGTCTCCTTCGTCCGCCCGTGCAATCTCTGCCCGCACATGAAGCGCATCACCTTGCCGAATATCCGCACGGCACTCGAGGAGATGCGACACGAGGTCACGATCGACCCCGATGTCGCGGATCGCGCGCGGCTCGCCGTCGAGCGCATGTTGGCGGTGTGAGGCGCGGCCAATGCGCGACCTGATTGGTTGCCCCGTCATTATCGGTGGCGGCATCGCGGGGCTGATGATCGCCCTGCATCTCGCGCCGGAGCCGGTCGTGGTGCTGTCGAAGGCGCCGCTCGGGGCGGAGGCGTCGAGTGCGTGGTCGCAGGGCGGCGTGGCCGCGGCGATCGGCGCCGACGATGGTCCCGAGCTGCATTGCACCGACACGCATGCGGCCGGTAACGGGATGGTCGACGAGGAGGCCGCGCGCCGCATCACCGCGGCAGCCCCCGCCGTCATCGACGAGTTGGTCCGGCGCGGCGTGCGTTTCGACCAAGCTGCCGATGGCACATTGCTGCTCGGTCGTGAAGCCGCGCACAGCCGGCGGCGCATCGTTCACGCCACCGGCGACGGCACCGGGCGCGAGATCATGCGCGCGCTGGTGGCGGCGGTGCGCGCCACGCCGTCGATCACCGTGCATGAAGGCGTTGAGGCGCGGCGGCTGATCGTCTCGGACAACACGGTCGCCGGCGTGCTTGCGGCGGGGCCGGCCGGGCCGATGCTGCTGCCGACGGGGCGGGTGGTGATCGCGACCGGCGGCGTCGGCGGGCTCTATCTGCACACCACCAATCCGCGCGGCTGTTTTGGACAGGGCCTCGCGCTGGCCGCGCGGGCGGGCGCGGCACTCGCCGATCTGGAGTTCGTGCAGTTCCATCCCACCGCGCTGGCGACCAGTCGTGCCGCGCGCGGCGAGCCGTTGCCGCTCATCAGCGAGGCGGTGCGCGGTGAGGGTGCGGTACTGGTGGACGAACGCGGCGACCGCTTCATGGCCGGCACGCCGGGCGCGGAACTGGCGCCGCGCGACGTGGTCGCGCGCGCGATCTGGCGCCATCTGGCCGAGGGTCACGACGTGTTCCTCGATGCGCGGGACGCGCTCGGCGCCGGTTTCGCGAAACGCTTCCCGGGCATCGCGGCGATCTGCGCGGATGCCGGGATCGATCCCGCTCGCCAGCTCATTCCGGTGCGTCCGGCGGCGCATTACCACATGGGCGGCATCGCGGTGGACGCGGCCGGGCGCAGCACGGTGAGCGGGCTGTGGGCGTGCGGCGAGGTCGCGCGCACCGGACTGCACGGCGCCAATCGTTTGGCGAGCAATTCGCTGCTGGAAGCGGCGGCGTGCGCGCGCTGGGTTGCCGAGAGCGTTGCCGACGCGACATCCGGATTGGTTCGGCCACCCTCCTCGGTCTCGCTGCCGCCGGCGCCGGATGCCTCGCAAATCCGTCCCATTCTGTCGCGTGCCGCCGGCGTGCTGCGCCAAGCGGACGAACTCAGCGACGCGGCTTCCGTGCTGCTCCCGTTGGCGTGCTCCGGCGGAGCGGCGGCCGATCCCGCCGCCGTCGGCTTGATGATCGCCATTGCGGCGTTGCATCGGCGGGAAAGTCGCGGCGCCCATTTCCGCAGCGATTTCCCGCAGACGGAAGCATCCCTCGCGCGGCCGGTGGCTTGGCATTTCGACGACGCCTTACGCGCGGCTCGCGATATCACGCCGTCCTTGCTGCCACTCGCCCGAAAGGCCTGACGATGACCGCTTCACCTCTGCCGCGCGTCATGCTGGAACCCGTGGTGCGCGCCGCGCTGCTGGAAGATCTCGGCCGCGCGGGCGACATCACCACCGACGCCATCGTGCCGGCCGGGCAACGCGCGACAACCGCGCTGGTCGCCCGCCAGCCGGGCGTGGTGGCCGGCCTCGATCTCGCGATCCTGGCATTCCAGCTGATCGAGCCCGCCATCGCGATCCGTGTGGAGCGGCCGGATGGCAGCGCGCTGCAGCCTGGCGACGTGGTCGCCGAGATCAGCGGGCCGGCGCGTGGCGTGCTGACCGCCGAGCGGGTGGCGCTCAACTTTCTCGGCCATCTCAGCGGCATCGCCTCGGCGACCGCCGCCATCGTCGCGGCGGTGCGGCCGCATAAAGCGCGCATCACCTGCACGCGCAAGACCATGCCGGGGATGCGCGCTCTGCAGAAATACGCGCTGCGCGTGGGCGGCGGCAGCAATCATCGCTTCGGCCTCGACGACGCGGTGCTCATCAAGGACAACCACGTGGCGATCGCCGGTGGTATCCGCCCGGCGCTCGAACGCGCCCGCGACGCCGTGGGGCATCTGGTGAAGATCGAGCTGGAGGTCGACACGCTGGCGCAGCTCGAGGAGGCGCTGAGCATCGGCGTTGACGCGGTGCTGCTCGACAACATGGCGCCGCCGATGCTGCGCGAAGCGGTCGGCATGGTGGCGGGACGCGCGATCACTGAGGCGTCGGGACGGGTGACGCCGGCGACCGCGCCGGCGATTGCCGCCACCGGTGTCGATCTCATTTCCATTGGCTGGCTCACGCATAGTTCCGCGGTGTTGGATATCGGTCTCGACTACAAGGCGGAATGAATTCCGCCCTACGCGCTTCTGTAGCGCTCACCGCTGCGTCTCGCCGGCCAGGATACCAACCGCGCGATCGAGCTGTGGGTCCGCACCCGCGGCGTAGCGGCGATCGAACGGAACCGGCACTGTCGGCGTGACGCCGACGCCTTCCAGGCGCTTCCCGTCCACCAGCACGTCGTCAATTGGCAATAACAACAGCGTGTCGTCGCTGATCAGGAACGCGGTCGCGGCCAGCACCGCGCCCTCGGTCCGTGCGCCGATGACCGGTCCCATGTCGTAGGTCTCGAAGCCTTGTGCCAGCACCTCCTTGCCGCTGCGACTGGCCTCGTTCACCAGCATCGCTGCCGGCTTGCGCCAGCGGACGTTGGCGAGGCTCGGCTTGCCGTCGCGGCCGGTGAGCGTCAGCGTCGTGGCGCGGGCGTTGAACAGGTCGAGATACTCGGGCTGCGCTCCGCCCCAGCCGTCGCGCAGATCCCATACCAGCGCGTCGGCGTCCTTGAGCTTTCCCGAGCCGATCAGGCGCTCCAGCGCGGACTGATAGCGCCAACTCGCGTAGGACCAGACGCGCACGTAGCCGATGTGCCGGCCGTTGGCGGCGGTGATGACGCGTGCGCCGTCCTCCAGTCCCTTGAGGAACATTTCGGTGGGATTGAGTTCTTCCGGAACCACGGGCAGGGGGAGAAGCGGCCCGCCTGGCGCACGCCGGATGGCGAGTTGCACCGTCCTGCCGACCTTGCCGCGAAACGAGTTGACCGGCTGGAACAGGGCGCCGTCCGCCGCGACGATCTCGTCGCCCACCAGTAGCCCGGCTCGCGCCGCTGGGGCGCCGGCGATGACGCCGGTGACGAACACCCGACCCTCGGCGTCGGCCTCGGTGAAGATGCCGATGCTCGGGTACGTCACGCGACCGGACAGCCAGATGCGCGAGAAGCCCTGCCGCTGCAGCGGGCGCTCGAAGATGTCGGCGAGCTGGTAGTAGGCGGGTTCGTCCGGGGTGAATAGCTCCGTGTGCGACGCGCCGAGCTCGTCGAGCATACGGTTGACGATGACGGCCCGCGCCTCACGGTCTCCGGCGCCGGTGGCACGTGCGCGATAGCGCTCGCCGACGGCGTTCCAGTCGAGACCATGCAGATGCGGGTCGTAGAAACGGTCGCGAACGAGCCGCCAGACTTGATCGAAGGCCGCCGCTGCCTCGGACGACTGTTTGGTAGCGGTGCCCGGTGCGTTCTCTGCCCTCGCGGGAAGGCCGCCGACGATGAGAAGCGCCACAACCGCTATCGCTCGCAGCAAGTACCAGGGTCGTGGGCGCATGGCCTCGGCCTCCGCCGTGGGATGGGCAGGATCGGCCTCGGGGGGCCGGGAGGCAACCTTGCCGGCGAGCCGGGCGTAAGCACGGCAGCCCTTCGTCTTCTCCCCTCGGAGCCTTGCCGATGGCCGTCGCGCGCCTAGCCGCCCTGGGGATGCTGTTGATCCTCGCGAGCTGCACGGTCGGGCCGGACTTCAAGGAGCCGCCGTGGTATTCGCCCGCGTCGTGGTTCGGCGGCGGCCATCGCGAGAGCCCGCCGGTGCACAGCCAGCTCGTCGCGGACCCGATCGATCCGCGCTGGTGGAACCTGTTCGGCGATTCCGAGCTGACCTCGCTCGAGGAGCGCGTCGCGCGGGACAATTTCGACGTGCGGGTGGCGACGATCCAGCTCGCGGAATCCCGCGCCCAGCGCAATGTCACCGCCGCTGGCCTCTATCCCTCGATCAACGGCAATGCGTCCTATGAGCGTGAGAAGGCGAGCAATCGGGGCATCTTCAGCGCCTTCGGCAGCGGCGGCGGGGGAGGAGCGACGCAGGCCAACGGCACGGGGTTCGGCGCCGGCGGTGTCCCCGCCTCGGGCAAGATTCCGCCGTTCGATCTCTACCAGTACGGCTTCGACGCCTCCTGGGAGATCGATCTGTGGGGCCGGGTGCGCCGCTCGATCGAGGCGGCGGATGCCTCGATCGACTCCTCGGCCGAGGCGCGGCGCAACACGCTGTTGACCACGCTCGCCGAGGTGGCGCGCGACTACATCCAGCTGCGCGGCATCCAGCGGCAAATCGAGATCGCCAACGAGAACGTCAGGGTGCAGCAGCAGAGCGTGCAGTTGACAAGCGAGCGCGCCGCCGGGGGGCTCGGCTCGGAGCTCGACGTGGCCAACGCCACAGCGCAGTTGCGTTCGACGGCCGCGCAGTTGCCGCAGCTCCACCAGCAAGAAGCGCAGCTCGTCAACGCGATCAGTCTGTTGCTCGGGTTGCAGCCGAACGCGCTGCGCGCCGAGCTCGACACGCCGCGACCGGTGCCGCCGGTGCCGCCGCGCGTGCCGGTGGGTGTGCCCTCCGAGCTCGCGCGCCGCCGCCCCGATATCCGACAGGCGGAGGCGCAGCTGCACGCAGCGACCGCCGATGTCGGCGTCGCGGTCGCCGACTTCTATCCGCGCGTCACCCTGTCGGGCAGTCTCGGTATCCAGGCGTTGCAGCCGAAGAACCTGTTCACCTGGGACGCCCGCCAGTACGGCTTCGGCCCGACCGTCACCCTGCCGATCTTCCAGGGCGGCCAGCTTCGCGCCACGCTGCAATTGCGCAAGGAGCAGCAGCAGAAAGCCGCGGTGAACTACGAGCGGACTGTGCTGAATGCCTGGCACGAGGTCGACAACGCGCTTACCGCCTACGACGCCGAGCAGAAGCGGCGGGACGAACTGATCCAGGCCGTGGCGCAGAACCGTCGCGCGCTCGGGCTGGCGCAAGTGCGCTACCGGCAGGGACTGATCGACTTTCTCACCGTGCTCGACGCTCAGCGCAGCCTGTTGCAGACCGAGCAGCAGCTCGCGGATAGCACGACGACGGTCTCGAACAATCTCGTGGCGCTCTACAAGGCGCTCGGGGGCGGCTGGGAAAATGCGTTTCCTGTGGTCGGTGGCTAGATCACGTAGTCGGGCGCCCGCACCATCTGGTCCATCGTCAGCGCCGCCATGCCGGTGTGGCGGGAGACCGGGCGGGCGGGAACGCCGACCACCGTGGTGTAGGGCTCCACAGGGGCAAGCACGATGCTGCCGGCGCCGACCTTGGCGCCCTCGCCGATCTCGATGTTGCCGAGGATTTTCGCCCCCGCGCCGATCAGCACGCCGCGCCGCACCTTGGGGTGCCGCTCGCCGTCCTCCTTGCCGGTGCCGCCGAGCGTCACTTCCTGGAGGATCGAGACGTCATCGTCGACCTCCGCCGTCTCGCCGATGACGAGGCCAGTGCCGTGGTCGAGCAGGATGCGCCGGCCGAGCCGCGCCGCCGGGTGGATGTCGATGGCGAACACCTCCGACATGCGGCTTTGCAGGTGCTTGGCGAGATGCGGCCGGTCGTGGGTCCAGAGGTAGTGGGCGACGCGGTGCGCCTGGAGCGCCTGGAAGCCCTTGAAGTGCAAGAGGGGGGTGAGCAGGTCCGGGCAGGCGGGGTCGCGGTCGCGGATCGCCTGCAGATCTCCCGCCGCTGCCTCGACGATATCCGGCTCGGCGTCGAAGGCATGGCCGAGCACCTCGATCAGGGCGGCGGTCCCCAGGTCGGGCGAGGCCAGCTTCTGCGCCAGCCGGTTGCCCATCGAGGAGGCGAAGCAATCGTGTTGCAGGATCGCGCTGTTGATCATCCGCGCGAGCGTCGGTTCCTTCCGTAGCAACGCGGCTGCCTCCATCTGGATGGTGGACCACGCCAGTTGCACGATGGGCGAGGAATCCCGCCCGGGGCGGCAGAGAACCAGATGCGGCTGCGCCATCGAAGACCTCGTCCATAGTGGCCCGGCCGCCGGGCCGGGGTCGTCAGCAGGGTGGAGAGTTGGGCATCTACGCGTCCAACGCAACCACCCCCTCTGTCGGTCTTGTCATGATCCGCGCAAGCGCAATGTAAGCTAGGCCGATCACAGGTCCCGATCGCACATCTTGCCAAATGCCAGGAGCATCAAGCATGAGCACCAGCAGCACGTCCGAATACACGCCGCCCAAGGTCTGGACCTGGGACAAGGCGAGCGGCGGCCGGTTCGCCAATATCAACCGCCCGATCTCGGGGCCGACTCACGAGAAGGAGCTCCCGGTCGGCCGCCATCCCCTCCAGCTCTACTCGCTCGGCACGCCGAACGGCGTGAAGGTGACGGTGATGCTCGAGGAGCTTCTGGCCCTCGGCCATCGCGGCGCGGAATACGACGCCTGGCTCATCAAGATCGGCGATGGGGACCAGTTCGGCAGCGGCTTCGTCGCGGCCAATCCCAACTCCAAGATACCCGCGCTGGTGGATCGTAGCGGCCCGAAGCCGATCCGGGTGTTCGAGACCGGCGCGATCCTGACGTATCTCGCCGAGAAGTTCGGCGCCTTCCTGCCGACCGAGCCCGCCGCGCGGGCCGAATGTCTGTCCTGGCTGTTCTGGCAGATGGGCAGCGCCCCCTATCTCGGCGGCGGCTTCGGCCACTTCTACGCCTACGCGCCAACCAAGATCGAATATGCCATCGACCGCTTCGCGATGGAGACGAAGCGTCTGCTTCATGTGCTCGATACTCGTCTCGGTGAGAGCGAGTACCTCGCGGGCAGCGAGTACACGATTGCCGATATCGCCGCCTGGCCCTGGTATGGCGGCCTGATGAACAACTGGCTCTACGGCGCGGCCGAGTTCCTCAACGTCGAGGAGTACAAGAACGTCCGGCGCTGGACCGACGCGATCGGCGCGCGCCCAGCGGTGCGGCGTGGACGGATGGTCAATCGCGTATCGGGCGAGCCCTCAAGCCAGTTGCACGAACGGCACGACGCCAGCGATTTCGAGACCAAGACACAGGACAAGGTGGCGGCTCAGAGCTGAGCCGCCTTCACCTGGCCCCGGTCGACCTCGCTTGCTGAATCGTCTCCCACACCCTGAGCGGGGTCGCCGGCATATCGATGTGGCGGATGCCGAATTCCGACAGGGCGTCGACCAGCGCGTTCATCACCGATGGCAAGGCGCCGGCGCAGCCGGCCTCGCCGCAGCCCTTGGCGCCGAGCAGGTTGGTCTTGGCCGGCACCGGGTGGCTGCCATAGGCGAAGGAGGGCACGTTGTCCGCCTTGGGCAGCGCGTAATCCATGTACGAGCCGGTCATCAGCTGGCCGTCCTCGTCGTAGCGCACAGATTCGCGCAGCGCCTGGCCGATGCCCTGGACGATGCCGCCATGCGCCTGGCCCTCGACCAGCAGCGGATTGATGACCACGCCGAAATCGTTGACCATCGAATAGCGCACCACGGCCACCTCGCCGGTGTCCGGGTCCACCTCTACCTCGCAGACGTGGCACCCGTTCGGGTAGGCGGCCGGCGCGTTCTTATGGATGTGGCGCACGTCGAGCGTGTTTGGTACGCCTTCGGGCAGTTGCAGGCCTTCGCGTAGCTGCTCCGCCAACTCCATGATGCCGATGGCGCGGTCGGTGCCGGCGATAGTGAACCGCCCTTGAGAGAACTCGATGTCGACCACCGCCGCTTCCAGCACGTGGGCGGCAATCTTTCGGCCGTTCTCGATCACCTGCTCGCCCGCCTCGATGATCGCGGCGCCGCTTGCCATGATGGATTTGGAGCCGCCGGTGCCGCCGCCGGCGATCAGCTGGTCGCTGTCGCCCTGCAGCAGGTTGATCTTCTCAAACGGGATGCCGAGCCGCGTGGTCAGCACCTGGGCGAAGGGCGAAGCGTGGCCCTGGCCGTAGTCGAGCGTGCCGGTGATGATCGTCACCGTGCCGTCCGGCTCGAAGCGGATGCCGCCCATCTCGTTCGTCGGCGGCGCGGTGACCTCGAGATACTGGCCGATGCCGCGCCCGCGCAGCTTGCCGCGCTTGCGGCTCTCGATCTTGCGCTGCGCGAAATTGTCCCAGTCGGCGAGCGCCAGCGCCTTGTCGAGCACCGTCGGGAAATCGCCGCTGTCGTACTCGGTGCCGGCCGGGGTCTTAAACGGCATCTCCTCGGGGCGGATGTGATTGCGCCTACGGATCTCCACCCGGTCGATGCCCATTTCGGCCGCCGCCGTGTCGAGCAGCCGCTCGATATAGTAGTTGCCCTCTGGTCGCCCGGCGCCGCGATACGGCCCCACCGGGGTCGTGTTGGTGAACATCACGCGGGAGTTCACCTCCTGCGCCGGGGTGCGGTAGACGCCGATGCTGTTGCGCACCGCGTTCATCGTCGGCGGCTGCGCGGTGGCGTTGCTCTGATACGCGCCGAGGTTGCCGTAGCCCTCGATCCGCAGCGCAAGGATGTGGCCCTCCGCATCCAGCGCGATGGAGGGCGTCATGTCGTGGTCGCGCCCGTGGCTGTCGGACAAGAAGCTGTCGGAGCGCTCGTCGGTCCACTTTACTGGGCGCCCAAGCGCGCGGGCGGCGTGGAGCAGGCAAATATACTCAGGATAGCAGGACGCCTTCATGCCGAACGAGCCGCCGACATTGCCGGTCAGCACGCGCACCTTCTCGACCGGCACGTTGAGCACGTTGCGGATCAGGTTGCGCATTCCGAACACGCCCTGAGAGCCGAGGCGCAGGGTCCAGTGCTCGCGCGCGGGATCGTATTCGCCGATCGCGGAGCGTGGCTCCATCGGCGAGACCACAACCCGGCTGTTGCGGATCGGCAGCTTGGTCACGTGCGCGGCGCGAGCGAAGGCGGCGGCGACCGCCTCGGAGTCGCCCCAGTGAAAATCGAGCACCAGATTGCCCGGCACCTCGTCATGCACCAGTGGCGCGCCCGGCGCATCGGCGGCACGCGCCGTCGTCACCGCCGGCAACGGGTCGATGTCGGGCATCACCGCCTCGGCCGCGTCCTTGGCCTGCTTGATGGTCTCGGCAACCACGAAGGCGATCGGGTCGCCGACGAAGCGGACCTTGTCGGTGGTCAGCGGCAGCTGCATCGGCTGTTGCATGGGGGAGCCGTCACGGTTCTTGAACACCACGCCGCCGGTCGGCATCCGCTTGTAGCCTGCAGCCGCGAGGTCTGCGCCGGTGTAGACGCCGAGGACGCCCGGCATGGTCCGCGCCGCCTCGGTGTCGATGCCGAGCAGCCGGCCGTGTGCTACCCGGCTGCGCACGATGACCGCGTAGACTTGGCCGGGCAGGCTGATGTCGTCGGTGTAGCGTCCCTCGCCGCGCAGCAGCTTGGGGTCCTCCTTGCGCGTCACTGGCTGACCGACGGCGAATTTTTCCAAGCCCAGCACGTCCACGGGTGCGTTCATGCGCCGTGCATCCTTCCAAACCGATCGATTGTCCGCCCGAAATCCGGGACGTGCGGCCGAACGGGAAAAAGCCTCTCCCTGGGCCGGTCCCTCTCAGAATGGCGCTGGACCGGCCCTACGGCAACCCGGGCTCCCGGCCCGGCGGGTCGCGCCAGAACACAAGCGCGATGGCCAGCATGAGCGTTTGCACGGCGGCGGAGAGCGCAACACAGCCCGGCCAGCCTGCCCAGTGCCAGATGCCGGCGGGGAGGATGCCGCCGAGGCTGCCGCCCACGTAGTACGAGGTGACGTAGAGCCCGACAGCGGTGGATTTGGCGCGCTGCGCCGCGACGCCGATATAGCTGATGGTCAGGGATTGCTCGACGAACACGGCGCCCGCGAGCATCGCCAGGCCGCCGATGATCGCCCATAGCGAGGGCGCCAGGGTGAGGATCAGGCCGCCAACCGCCATCGCCGCCGCCAGCGCCAGGGTCGGCAGCCGGCCGAAACGCAGCGCGAGCTTGGTCGCGACCGGGGTGGATACCATGCCGAACAGATAGACGGCGAAGATCGAGCCGAGCGCGGCGGGCCCGAGGCCGTAAGGCGGTGCTGAGAGCACGAAATTGGCGAAGGTGAAGGCGGCGATGATCGAGAACAGCACGGAAAAGCCGACCGCGCAGATCGCCAGCAGGCGAGGGTTGGTCAGATGGTCGCGGAAGCTGGCGAGAGTGATGCCCAAGCCGCGGACGGCGCGGAAATTTCGCTCGCGCGGCAGCAGCAGCCCGACGGCGAGGGCGGAGGCGACGGTGAGGGCGGCGAGCAGCAGGAAGGAGGCGCGCCAGTTGAGGAAGTCCGTGACGTAGCCCGACACGAAGCGGCTGGCGAAGCCGCCGAAGATGGTGCCCATCGAGTAGGTGCCGGCAAGCGCGATGCCGTCCGAGCCAGGTGCTTCGTCGCCGATATAGGCCACCGCGACGGTGAAGATGAACGGCAGGAGCAGCCCCTGCACGAAGCGCCAGAGCACCAGCGCGTGCAGGCTGGCGGCGCCGGCCGCGAGCAGGGTGGGGATCACCAGAACCCAGGTGGCGCAGACGATCAGCCGCTTGCGCCCGAGCATGTCGGAGATCACCCCGGCGAACGGCGCCAGCAGCGAGACCGCGAGCAGGGTTGCGGTGACGGTGAGGCCGGTGCTGGCGGGCGGCGCATGGAAATCGGCGGCGAGCGTCGGGAGCAGCGCCTGGACCCAGTAGAGATTGAGGAAGTTGATCATCCCGGCGATCGCGATGCCGAGACGGCGGCGGTTCCGCGTGGTCAATGCCGGGCCGGCGCCGATGGCGCATCCATGATCGCCCGGCAGGCCGCCGGCAGCGGCGGCGGCTTGCGCGGGGGGGAGGGCGGCTTTGGCGGAAGGGCGAGCTGGTCGAACCACCATTGCAGCGTCGCGTCGCACCCGTCGCCGGGCGGGATCGGTGCGCCCTGCACGCATTCCGGCTGATCGACGGGGCAGCGGAAGCGGATGTGAAAATGTGCCGCGTGACCCCACCAGGGGCGGATGCGGTGCAGCCAGCTCCGGTCGCCGGTGGTGGTCTGGCAGAGCTCCTGCTTGATCGCCGGGTTGACGAAGATGCGATCCACGTCGGGCAGCATCGCGGCGAGCCGCAGCAGCTTTGCGTGGTCCTCGGTCCAGATCGCCGGATCGACCGCCCTGCCGTCCGGGCGGACCACGCTCGGCGGGTCGAGGTTCTCGCGCTGTTCGAGGGTCAGAACGGGCTTCGGGTTCACGTCGAGCCAGATATCGGCTTCCAGCCCGAGTTCGTGTCCGGCATGACCCGGAATAGGGCCGCCGCGCGGCATGCTGATGTCGTTCATATAGAGGTCGGGCAATCCGGCCATGCGGGCGCGCTGGCCCAGCAGTTCCAGCAACGCGATGGTGCGAGGATGCCCCCAGAAGACGCTGCGCCGGGAGCGGATTTCCTGGAATCCCGGTCCCTCGGCCGGCAACTCGACCGCGCCGGCGATGCAACCCAAGCCGTTGCTGCCGATCACCCGGATCGGTCCGGGTGCCGGGCCGGGCTCGGCAGCGCGGCCGCAGGCGGCGAACCCCGCCACCAACGCGCAGGCCAGGGCGAACGTGCTCAGGCGACCCATGAGCCCGTTGCTACAAGCTTCCGATCGCCTCGGCTACCCGATGCAGCCGAGAGTAGGCGTCAGAGTTAGCAACCCAAGGTTGACAAACGCGGCCGTACTCTGCATGAGACGAGAGCGGTTGCAGTGGTGCTCTGCTGGCCGATTGCAGGGACAGGCCATGCTCGATCGACCTGCCGACGCGAATGCCGCGACCGGGCCGCCTCGTTTTGCCCCGGCGTCGCGCCACACCCAGTCCCCGAGCGGACCCAGCCTGCGGGAGGTCCCGGGAATCCTGCGGCGGCGGAAATGGCACTTCCTGCTCGCGATGATGCTGCCGCCGCTCCTGGCGCTCGTCGCGCTGGGCCAGATCACCCCGAGATATACCGCGACCGGCACGTTGATCTACGACCCGAGCGAGTATTCCGCGCGTGAGCTGCAAAGCATCCTGCGGGTCGACCCGACCACCGACGCGGTGATGGCGAGCCAGGCCGAGATCGTCCGCAGCCTCCCCGCCGCAGGGCGGATCGCCGAGCGCTTCGTCCTCGACCGCAGCCCGGAGTTCAACTGGCGGCTGCGCTCGCCCTCGCTGCTCGGCTTGGTTCGCAATGCCGCCGTTTCGGTGTGGGAGAGCTGGTTCGGCAGCACCCCGGCCGGTCCGGCCGAGCAGACCGCGGAGGCGGTAAGACATTCCGTGGCGCTCGCGGTGCAGAACGCGATCAAAGCCCGCAACCTCAAGCAGACCCGGCTGATCGAGGTCTCGTTCACCACGGAGGACCCGGCGCTCGCGGCGCTGGCGGCCAACATGGCGATGGATATTTATGTCACTGGCCAGCTCGACGCGAAGTTCGACGCGGTGAAGCGTGCGAGCGAGTGGCTGCGCGGCCGGGTGGCCGATCTGCGTCGGGAGGTGCGGGAAGGGGAGGACCGGATCGCCGCCTATCGCGCGCGGGAAGGACTGGTTCAGGGGGTGCAGGCTGGGCTCGCCACTGAGCAGGTTAGCCGCCTGAACAGCGATTTGCTGCAGGCGCAGGCCGAGCTCGCCCAATCCCAGGCGCGGCTCGACGTCGCGCGCGGCCGCAGCGGCGGCGCGGCGCAGGCGGCGATCTCGCCGAGCGTCGTGCAGTTGCGCGCCCAGCAGGAGCAGATCAGCGGGCAGCTGAACGGATTGCTGGCCCGGCTCGGTCCCAATCATCCCGACGTCATGACGATGCGCAACCAGCTTAACGCGGTGCAACGCGGGGTGGCCGGGGAGATCGCGCGGGTGGTGGCGGCCTCCGAGGCGGAGGTGCGGGCGGGCCGCGATCGCGTCGCGACGCTGGAACGCAACCTCGCGGATGTGCAGTCCCAGATCGACCGCAACGCCCAGGCGCAGATCCCGCTCAACGCCATGCAGCGCGACGTCGAGGCCTCGCGCACCCTGCTGAACTCGGTGCTCGAGCGCATCCAGCAGACCCAGCAGCAGACCGCGATCGAACAGCCCGACGCCCGCGTGGTCTCGCCGGCGCTGCCGCCGAATGAGCCGAGCTTTCCGCGCTGGAAGCTGATGCTGGCCGCTGCCGCGGCGTTCGGCGTGTTCTTCGGCCTGCTGCTGGTCTGGCTGCTAGAACTCGCGGATACCAGCCTGCGCAGCGGCGACGATGTGCGGGCGCGGCTCGGGCTGCCGTGCTTCGCCCTGGTGCCGCAGGTCTCCCGCCGCAGCCTCGGCTGGGTGCGGGTCGCGGAGTACGGGGTGTACAAGCCGCTCTCTCCCTTTGCCGAGCAGCTCCGCGCGCTGCGCGCCGGGCTGTGGCTGCGCGCACGCCAGCCGAAGGTCGTGGCGATAACGGCGGCGCGCCCGTCCGAGGGGAAGACCACGGTGGCCGTCGCGCTCGGCCGCTCGGCGGCGCTGAACGGGGAGCGCGTCGTGGTGGTGGACTGCGACATCCGCCAGCCCTCGCTGGCGCAGCTGCTCGACATGGACGGCAAGTCCGGCCTGGTCGATTGCCTGCTCGGGCACGCGACGCTTGCCGAGATCATCCAAGCGGATGAGCTCGGCAGCGCGGCCTTCATCCCGGCGGGTTCCGCCGAGATCGACGTCGCCGGGCTGTTCACCTCCGATGCCATGCGCAAGGTGCTGGAACAGCTCCGCGCCGAGTACGACCTCGTGCTGCTCGACGCGCCGCCGGCCCTGGCGATGACCGACGCGCGGCTGCTGGCACGGCTGGCCGACGCCACCGTGCTGTGTGTGCGGTGGCGCCAGACGCCATTCGGCGTGGTGCGAAAGGCGGTCGACCTGCTGGAGGACGCGGAAGCGCAGATCGCGGGCGTCGCGCTGACGCGGGTGGACGCGCGCGCTCATGTCCGCGCCGGGTACGCCGATTCGGAGGTCTATCATCCGCGCTATGGCGGATATTTCCGGGAGTAGCGGGATGCGACGAAGATACCTCGTGACGGGCGGCGCGGGCTACGTGGGCAGCCACGTGGTTGCCGCGCTGGCCGATCGCGGCGACGAAATTGTGGTGATCGACAATCTCCGTCAGGGACACCGGCGAGCGGTGCTCGACGGAGCGCGGCTGATCGAGGCCGATCTGTCCGACAGCGCACGACTCGACGCAGTGCTGGCCGAAGGCAGGTGGGACGGTGTGCTGCACTTCGCCTCGCTGTCGCTGGTCGGCGAGAGCATGCGGCAGCCATTCCGCTATCTAATGGAAAACGCGATGGCGGGGATCGGGCTGATCGACGCCTGCGTCCGTCATGGCATCGCTCGGTTCGTGCTCTCCTCGACCGCCAATCTGTTCGGCTCGGCGAGCGGCGGGCCGATCGCCGAGGATGTCGCGATCGACCCCGGCTCGCCCTATGGCGAGAGCAAGTGGATGATCGAGCGGGCGCTGCTTTGGGCAGACCGGCTGCATGGGCTGCGGAGTGCCCGGTTGCGCTACTTCAACGCCGCCGGCGCCGACCCGGCCGGCCGACTCGGGGAGGACCACCGGCCGGAGACGCATCTCATTCCGCTGGTGATCGACGCCGCTCTCGGCCGCCGACCGCCGCTCGAGGTATTCGGCGACGACTACCCGACGCCGGACGGCACCTGCATCCGCGACTACGTGCACGTGACGGATCTGGCGGAGGCGCACCTGCTGGCGCTCGACCAACTCGATGCGCGCAGCGTCACCTACAATCTGGGCAACGGCCTCGGCCACTCCGTGCTGCAAGTGATCGAAGCGGTCGAGCGCGTCGGCGGTCGGCGCGTGCCGTACACCGTGGCCGCGCGCCGGCCGGGCGATCCGGCGGTGCTGGTTGCCGCCTCCGACCTGATCCGCCGCGAGACGGGATGGACCCCCAAACACGCCGATCTCGACCACATTGTCCGCACGGCCTGGGCGTGGCGCGAGAAGCACCCGGACGGCTATGGCAACTGACCGCGTCCGCCGGATCGTGCCGATCCTGCTCGGCGCATTGCTATTGCTGTGGCCAGCGCTGCTGAACGGCTACCCGTTGGTGTTCGCCGACACCGGCACGTATCTGTCGCAGGCGATCGACCATTCGCTCGGCTGGGACCGGCCGGTCTTCTACAGTTTCTTTCTACTAGGAGCTTGTCCCGGTAACGCCTGAATTTGGCTCGACAGCGCGCCGGGTGGGGTGATTCTCTTGCCGCATGAGCAAGGTGTTTCGCCCCTGGAAGACCGACGAGGTATGGCTGCTTCCGCCTTCGGTTGCCGACTTCGTCCCTGCCGGTCACCCGGCTCATCTGGTTCGCGACCTGGTGAGCGAGGAACTCGATCTTTCAGCGATCATG
>JAFKFI010000088.1:0-51383 GCA_017307285.1 Alphaproteobacteria bacterium
GGTGGCGACCACGTGCACCGCCTCGATCGTGCCGTCCGGGGCGACCGCGTCCACCACGAGCCCGGGCGCCAGCCGGTCCACGCCCTGGTTGTGCAGCGAGTTGACCGCGATCTCGGTCGCGCCGGCCAGCCGGTGCAGCCAGCTCCCCTGCGTGATCCGCACGCTATGTGCCTTGCCCTGGCGCACCTTGGCCGAGGGCTGCATCGGGGTGGAGTGATCGAGCCGGTCCGGCAGGTCCTGCAGCCGCTGGTGCAGCGAGCCGCCGAGGGCGACGTTCATCTCCTGAAAGCCGCGGCAGATCGCCAGCAAAGGCACGCCGCTCGCCACCGCCGCGCGGATCAGAGGCATGGTGCAGCCGTCGCGGTTGGGGTCCTCGGGCGTGCCCTCGGCGTGCGGCGGGCCGCCATAAAGGCTTGGCTGCACGTTGGAGCGGCTGCCGGTGAGGATGATGCCATCCAGCCGGCATAACAGCGCGGCGGCGTCGGAATGCGAGCCGTTGGCCGGGATCAGGATCGGCACGGCATCGACCAGCTGGTCGGTGGCGCGGATGTAGGTATCGGAGGCGGCGTGATTCGGCATTCCGAAGATGCCGAACTGCTTGGTGCAACAGCTGATCCCGACGAGCGGCTTCATGGTCTCGCGCGAAAAATGGGCCGATTCTCTGCGGCCCCGCATCATTGGCGATCTATCTGGCAAAAAGAAGTCATTAGCTGCCGGGGCAGCTATGTTCCCGACGGAAAAGCTCATCAGCCGCCGCTCCCGCCCTGCAACGGCGCGCCGTTCGGGAAGCTGCGGTCGATGAAGTCGAACAGGCTGTCCTTGAAGTGGCCGCCGAGCTGGACGTCGCTGAGCGTGACCCGGGTCTCCTGACGCTGGGCGTCGATCACGCTCCATTGCCGCAGGGCCAGGGGGCTGTCGGCGAATACCAGGCTCAAGCTGCCATCGCCGGGGCTGGCGCTGCGGACGACGGTGACGGTGATCATGCCCGGCAGGCGCTGCAGCGACGTGACCTTGACTGGCCCCGACAGCCGCACCTGATCGGCCAGCAGGATGCCGAGCGGGGTCTGCGAGAGCGGGATGTTGCTGGTCTGCCCGAGCTGGGAGTCGTGGAACACGAGCATGCCGTTGCCGGCGACCAGCAAAAGCGGGGTGGGCGGATCGTAGGCGAAGCGCATCCGACCTGGGCGTTCCAGCCACACGGTGCCCTGGCTGATGCGGCCATCGGGCGCCACCTGGAGGAAATGCGCCTTCAGGGTGCGGATCGAGTTCAGATAGGCCTCGATCTGCGTCAAGGTGGCGGCGTCGGTCTGCTGCGCCCAGGCTGGTTGGGCGGCGAGCACGGCGAGGGCGGAGGCGAGCAGGGCGCGGCGTTTCATGCCCCGGATGTGGCACCGGCGTCCGGCCTTTGCAAAGAAGATCGCGTGCGAGGCGAGCCGGCCTGCTATTCGGCCGCCGCCGGGATCGCGCCTTGCGCTTCCGGCGCCTGCGCCCACAGCTCGGGGTGCAGCTCCTCGCGCCGGTCGGGGAAAAACACCGCGCAAGCCAAGGTCACGACCGCGAAGCCGGCCAAGAGCAGGGAGACGGCGGTCAGATTGCCGGTGCGCTCATAGAGCAGGCCGACTACGGGAGCCGCTGCGGCCGAGCCGAGGAAGCCGACGAAGAAGCGCACCGAATACATTCGCGTGCGCAATTCCGGCGAGATGTAGCGCGCCGTCATGGTCTCGTTGACCGTCACCTGCCCGAACAGCGCGGCGGCGACGAAGCCGGCCAGCGGCAGCACGATCCAGCCCTGCGCATAGGCCAGCGCCGCGAGCCCCGGCACCAGCACCAGGGAGATCGGCAGGAACACCCGCTTCAGCGTGGTGCGGTCGATCAGCCGACCCACGGTGAACTGCGTCACCGCGCCGCATAGCGTGGCCAGGAAGGCGGCGAGGCCCACCAACGGAAGCAAATGCGTGTCGGTCGCCAGCCGCTCGGCCATCAGCTTGGGAAGCAACAGGGTGAACGCGTTGAACACCAGGCCCGAGACGATGGCGATCAGCAAGAGGACGACCACGGCGCGGCGGACCAGAGGCCGCGGGATCTCGGGGAAGGGCCGGCTCGCCCGGCGGATGATGTGCTCCGTCGCCGGCTCGCGCAGCCAGGCGAGGCCAAGGGCGAGGCACAGCAGGCCGGGCGCGATGAACGCCGCGCGCCAGCCGAAATGCTGCGCGAGGAAGGCCGTCACCACGGGGGCGAGGGCGACGCCGAAATTGCCGAACACGCCGTTGACCCCGATCGAGCGCCCCGGCTTGTCGCCGGCGGCCTCGACCAGCATCGCGGTACCGATCGGGTGGTAGATCGCGATGAACAGCCCGGTTGCCGCCATCCCGAGGGCGAGCAGGAACCGCGTGTTGGTAAAGCCGGTGGCGATCAGAGACAGGCCGGCGCCGAGGAAGAACACCGTCATCAGGGATTTCCGCCCGAACCGCTGGGCGAGCCATCCTTGGGGGAGAGAGAACAGGCCGTAGAGCACGAACATGCCGGTGGCGAGGGCGAGGATCGAGCCGTAATCCGCCCCGAAGGCGCCATCCGGCCGCGCCATGACCAGAACCGCCGTGGGGAGGATCAGGAGCGAGTAATGGGTGAGGCTATGGGCGGCGTTGATGAAGGCGATCTCGCGTCCGGCCGGGCTCATGCGCGCTTTCCTCTCGGGGTCGCATCTTCAGCCTATCGTGGCGGGGAGCGGTTGTCCTGCTCGATTCCGGCAGTTCTGCCCCCGCTCTGTTCGGTGATCGAACTTACCCGAACCACGGCGGCGGCGCTCCGTTGTGGCTGTTGCAGAGGCGGCCCCGAGACGGCCCGGCCACTTACGGCAAAAAGAAAAGGAGCCACGAGCGATGGCTGACACCCCGTCCAGTAACAAAAGCAACCGCGGCTTCGCGTCAATGGACCCTGCCCGCCAGCGCGAGATCGCTTCCAAAGGTGGGTCCAGCGTGCCGGCAGAGAAGCGCCCGTTTTCGCAGAATCACAAGCTTGCGGCCGAGGCGGGGCGGAAAGGCGGAGAGCATTCGCATGGCGGTCGCAGCCAGGCCCGTCGCCCCGCGGAGCAGGAGACGCGACAATAGACCGCGCGTACAGGTAGCGGCGCGGGAATGGCGCCTAAGCCACCGCGCTCGCGCGTGCGAGGCGCGCCGGCGCCGGCCGGGTCAGCTCCACCCAGGATCGGCGGCGCGCCTCCGCTTGAGCGGTTAGGGTATGGGTACCAAGTCCGCTCCGCGCGCCGTCGCGCAACCGCCGGAGCAAGCCCCAATCGCGTGCGAGCCGACTAAGCGCCTCGAACCACGCCAGGGGACTTTCTCCTGCCAGAATTCCCCCGGTCCCGTCGGCAATCGAGCCGCGATAGACGCCGATGTCGGAAGCCAGCGTCGCCAGCCCGAGCGCCGCGTAATCCAGCACCTTGATCGACGATTTGCAGCGGTTGAAATCGCTGTCGACCAGCGGCGCCAGACCGACATCCCAGTCGTTGCGCTGGATCAGCCAGTTGACGAAGCCCGGATAGCTCGCCGTGGCGGCGGCGGGCGGGATGACCCGGTTGACGAAGCCCGGCAGCGCCCCCCGGGTCACGCCCAGCACGTCGATCCGCACGCGCTCGCCGTACTCGCTCCACAGGCGCTCCAGCGCGGGCAACACCAAGGCCAGGTCGGCATCGTGCGTCGCGGTGCCCATGAACAGAACACGCAACGGACCGAATGGCGACCGCCCGGCAGGTGCAATGGCCAACCAGAGCCGCTCGTCCAATCCGTTCGGGACGACCAGCGCGTCGCGACGGAATGCCTGGAGAGCGGAGCGAAGCGGCGCGGTGGAAGTCCATACGGTGTCGGCGTCGCGCGCCATCCGCGCGACCAGTCCGGCGCGCGGGCGCAGAACGGCCGCGTCGGGATGATTCGCCGGAATACCGATCAGATTGTCGTCAAGGTCATAGAGCAGACGCATCCCCTGCCGCCGGCAATGCGCCACCAGCCGGTCGGCGAGCTCGGTATCCGCGACCGCATATCTTTGCGTCGCCAGGATGTCAGCCCGATAACGCAGGGCGTCCTCCGGCTTTGCCAGCACCACCTCCATTCCATCGCTGATCGCCGGGTGGTCCAGCGGCTGGAGCAGGCGGATGTAGGCACAGGGGCTGAGCGATCCGTCATCCAGTCGCTCGGGGACGACGACCACGGTCGTACGATCGGGACGCCGCAGATCGAGCACTCCGGCAGACCGCGCGGGGCGTGGCCTCAAGTAGGATTCCGCGTAGAAGTCCGGGATTGGCCCGCGTGACTTGGCGCGCGGCACGCGCCGTGCGGCGAGGGCTTCCCGAACCTGGTCGAAAGCACCGACCCACGCCGCGGCTGGAGCTGTCGGCTCTGCAAACCAGGTGAGCGGACGGCCATCGAGGCGCTCCGGGAATGAGCCCACTCGAGAGGCGACGATCGGTAGCCCGGACGCGATCGCCGCGGTCAGCGTGTAGCTGTAGGTCTCCGGCACCTGACCGGGAAACCAAATGACATGGGGACGGGCTCGCGCGATGAGTCGGGGGAGATCCTTCGGATCGTACTCGCCGGTCTGCCGGATCCGCTCCTCGGCGACCGGCGAGAGCGGCACCTCGGAGTAGCCGATCAGGTGAATCTCGATCTGGGCCGGGTCAGCCATCTCGGCCACGGCGGCGACTGTCCGCGCGCCCTTGTGGTTCGTCAGCACGCCGAGCACCGCGACCCGCAGCCGCCGCGCCGGGGAGTTGGTGGGCAGCTTGATGGGCCAGCTGCTCTTGGCGACCGGCTCGTGCGGGACCACCACGACCCGACTGCCGGGCCCTGCATACGGGGCGATTCGCCGGCGCGTGTCCTCGCTAGGGCAGATCACCCGCTCCGACTCGCGCAGAAGCCAGCGATGCGAGGCGCGCCACGAGAGGATGTCCCGCGCGCCGGTCTCGTTGCGCTCGGCGATGCAGGCGTTGCAGGCGGCCGGGCCGGGCGAGCGGCATTCCTGCGAATCGCGCTGCGGCAGCAGGTTGATTTGGGGGCAAATCGCGAAATAGTCATGCACGGTGAAATCGAAGGGCACCCCGAGCTGCGCGATCAACTCCCGAGGCTCGATCGGCATTCCGAGCAGATGATGGACATGTGCACGGCTCACCCCGGCGGAGCGCAGGAACCGCACGAGGTCCTCTTGCCGGTCGTCGCCGAGCACCATCGATGGATGGTCCGGCTGGCCGGGGAAGGCCACCGCTACTCCGCGCGGATGGCTCGACAGCGCCAGCATATTGGCACGCGAGCCGACACTCTCGGCCAGCGCTTCGATATGCTGGCGCACGCCGCCGCCGAGGCCGTGCGAGATTTGCAGCACGGTGGGCCGGCCCGAGCGACGGAACAGCGCGGCGGTCAGCGCGAAGCGGTAAGGTCCGACCTTGTCTCGGCGGATGTGTCTCGCAACCAGCTCGGCGAAATCGGGATGGCGGGCGGCGAGCAAATCCGCCTTGCCGTCCAGATCGGTCGAACCCGCGCCGAAGCTCACCTTGCCTTCGTGATAGACGAAAATGTCGCAGGCAAGCCTGTGCTGCCAGCCGCGCCCGGCGGCGCGCATGCAGAAATCATTCTCCTCGCCGTAGCCCCGGCCGAACGTCTCAGCGTCAAACAGCCCGACATCCCGCAGGGCGTCGCGGCGGATGTACATGCAGAAGCCGACGGTCGTGGGCACCTCCACGCTGCGTCCGACATTGGCCTCGCGGCACGCAGCATCCATTTCCTCGACCGATAGCCCCATTGGCATCGGGCCGCCTTGCTCGCGCGGATAGCTGCAGATCGTCGCGTTGTTGGAGAATGGCGATACCGACGCGATGCGCCGTTCCGCATGGGCGTGGCCCGCCAGGCGTCCCAGCCAGCCGGCCGGGACCACTGTGTCGCTGTTCAGCAGCACAACATCGGCCGTGCCGGAAAGCTGCATCCCGCGATTGACCGACGCGACGAAGCCCAGATTTCGCCGGTTGCGGATCAGCTTGATCCGCCCCGTCGCAGCCGCGCGGTCGAGCCAGGCGGACAGCTCCGGTTCCGGCGAGCGGTCATCCACCACGACGATCCGGCCGGGCGGCCGGTGGGGATCGGCCAGCACCGAGTCGAGGCAGCGCCTGGTCTGCGCCAGGCCGCGATAGACCGGGATCACCACATCCACCTCGATCCCCGGCGGGCAGGGAAGCGGTTCGGCGGCCGAGGGCAGGTATTCGCCGATATCGACGCGCTTCTCGGTCGCCCAGCCGCGCTCGACGCCGAATAGGATATGATGCATCAAGGGGTTGCTCGCCCCCTCCGGGTGCTCCTCGGCGTAATAGGCCGCATCGAAGCGAGGGTGCGGGTCGCGCAACTCCTTCGCACCGTGCTGCAGGTAATGCAGCAGGGGATGGATCCCCGCCCGTGCCACATCGGGGTTCTGCGCGAGATACCAGGCGCTGTCGAAATACGGGTTCGGGTTGCGGTTCTCGCCGACGCCGTGGCTGATGAAGTGGTCGAGCGGGTCGATCCCGGCGCCGGCCACGTCCGGGTATTCCGACCGATACCAGGTCGCGTCGAGGAAGACGGCCAGTGCTTCCCTGAGCGTTGGGCTGGCCATCGGCCTTCATCCTGATCGAGGGCGGGAAAGTGTGCCCGCGAAACTAGCGCAACCGGGGGGCCGCGTCAGCCAAGCATTTGACCGTGCTTGCGCCGCCAATCGCCAACATGCGTTACAAGAGGGCGAGGGCGGGAGGAGTCATGGGCGAGACGTTGCTGGACGTGAAGGGGATGAGTTGCCCGTTGCCGGTGCTGCGTGCCAACCGCTCGCTGCGCGGCATGGCGCCGGGCGAGCGATTGCGCGTGCTGGCCACCGATCGTGCGGCCGTGGCGGATTTCCAATCCTATTGCCAGGAGACCGGACACGCGCTGCTCGCCTGGAGTGAGGAAGGCGGGGTATTCAGCTTCGTTATCCGCCGCCGCGCCGATGACCGCGCGGAGAAGGGCACCTGATGGCGACCGCGCTGATCACCCATCCGGCCTGCCTGGAGCACGATGTCGGGCCGTGGCATCCGGAGTGCCCGGACCGGCTGCGCGCGGTGCTGCGGGCGCTGGAAGGCGAGAGTTTCGCCGATCTGCTGCGGGAGAGCGCGCCGCTCGCCACCGTCGATCAACTCGCGCGCGTGCATCCGGCCGAGTATGTCCGGGCGATCCTGGCGATCCGCCCCGCGCCGGGGGAAACCGTGGCGCTCGACGCCGACACCGCGATGAGCGCCGGAAGCGCCGACGCGGCGCTCCGCGCGGCGGGTGGCGCAGTTGCGGGCGTGGACGCCGTGATGGAGGGTTGGGCGCGCGCCGTGTTCGTCGCCACCCGCCCGCCCGGACATCATGCCGAGCCGGCGCGTCCGATGGGGTTTTGCCTGTTCAACAACGTCGCCGTCGCCGCTCACCAGGCCCGCGTGCGCTGGGGGAAGCGGCGTGTCGCCGTGGTGGATTTCGACGTGCATCACGGCAACGGCACGCAGGCGATGTTCGCGGCGGACCCGGACCTGTTCTACGGCTCGAGCCATCAGCACCCGTGCTATCCCGGCACCGGTCGCCCCTCCGAGCGCGGTGTCGCGAACAACATTGTCAATGCCCAGCTACCGCCTGGGTCCGACGGGGCGGCGTTCCGTGCCGCGTGGCGGGAAGTAATCCTGCCCGCGCTCGACGATTTCGCCCCTGAGTTCCTGATCATCTCGGCCGGCTTCGACGCCCATAGAGCCGATCCGCTGGCGCAGCTCCGCGTGGAGACGGCCGATTTCGCCTGGCTGACCACCGAGCTTGTGCGAGTGGCCGGGCGGCACACCGAGGGGCGCATCGTCTCGGTGCTGGAAGGCGGCTATGATCTCGACGCACTCGCCGCCTCGGCGGCCGCGCATGTGCGGGCGCTGATGCAGGTGGATTAGCCGAATTCGCTTTCGGGTTCCTCGAGGACGGCGAGGAAGCGCACGGAGATGCGACCCCGCTAGACGCCGGATGCAAGACGCCGCGCAGAGTGCTACGGTGGATTGATCGACCCGGGCCGTGGCATCGTCATCGGACGGGAGGAGGTATGCTGCAACGCAGCGCAGAGCGCTGGGTGGCGTTCGGCACCTTTCGGTTGAACCGACGCACGGGCGAACTGTGCCGCTTGGACGGCGACCTCTCGACCCCCGTCCCCCTCGGCCGCCGTGCGCTCGACGTGCTCGGCGCGCTTACCGACGGCGGCGGCTATCTCGTCACCAAGCAGGAGATCATGGATGCCGTCTGGCCCAACCTGACGGTTGAGGAGAACAATTTGACGGTGCAGATCTCCGCTTTGCGCCGAGCGCTGGACGGTGGCACGGAGCCGAGCTGCATCCAAACCGTCCCCGGATACGGCTATCGATTTGCGCTGCCGATCTCCGTCACGGCCGATGAAGCAGTGCCCGAGGTGGAAAGCGCCGGTGCGGAATGCGCGAGCTCGGATGTCAGGGAACGTAGCCCGAGTTCGGGTGGGCGCCGCACCCTCCTCCTCTGGGGTGGCGGCGCGTTCGCGGCTGTCGCTGTCGTGGGCGGGGCTGCCCGCCTCGCCTCGGCGCTGTGGAAACCTCGGCCGGCGCCGGCCCGCATGTCCGTAGCGGTGCTGCCGTTTGCGATCGAGGGGAACGACCCACAGCTCGCGCGCTTTGCCGATGGCGTCGCGGAGACGCTGATGGCCGATCTGCCGAATCCGTATTCCCTTGGTTATTTCAGCCCTTCCCTGATCCCGCCCCGCAACATCATGCGTGCGGCCGCCGCGACCACCTCCGATCCCCGCGTGTTCGGCACGGCCCTCAACGTCCGCTACGTGCTGAGCGGCGTGGTGCGCGGCAACGGAGATACCGTGCAGGCGAACGCCGAGGTAACGGTGGCGGAAACCGGCGTCCTCATCTGGTCGAAGCAGTTCGAGGATGCGCGCGAGGCGGCGCTCGGCGATCCGACCGTCATGGCGCGGTGGATCAGACCCGAGGCGGTGCCCGCGATGATCTCGGATGAAGCGGCCCGGAGCCTCCGCGAGCGCCCGCACGGCATGGACGAGATGGACCTGGTGCTCCAGGCAAAAACCTGGGAACAAAAGGTGTTGAGCCCCGAGCGGGCGGAAAGAACCCGCTTCTTCTACGAACGCGCCCTGGAGCTCAATCCGCGGTCGGCGAATACTCTCGGTAACCTCGCTACGACCCTTCTCGTCCAGAGCTATTTGACAGGTGCTCCGCCGCCCGGTGGCTACAGGGCTGTCGAAAGGCTGATCGAACGGGGCGAGGCCCTCCAGCCGGACGCCGTTGGCGTAATGTATTCCCGCGCCGCCCTGCTGTGGTTCACCGAACGCTGGGCCGAGGCGGCGACTGCCTTCGCGCGGATGCTCACCCAGTATCCCATCGCGAACGGTCCCGAGAGCATGATCGCCCAATGCTACGAGCGCCTTGGCCGCACGGAAGAGAGCGCCGTTCTTCTGAGGCGGGCGGCTCGCAGACTGCCGAGAAATTCATGGTCTTCTAAGTACCTGATGGAATGCTCGCTCTGCATGATGTTGCTGGGCCGCTTCGAGGAGGCGATCGACTGGGCCTTGCGCAGCATCGCCATGAATCGCGAGAACGCAGGCAAGCCGCTCGCGCGCCTGCATCTGACGATGGCAAGCGCGCAGGCGCTGCTGGGCCGTCCGGAAGAAGCGCGCCGCTCGACCGCCGAAGCGACGCGCGCCTGGCCCTATGTCACCGTGCGGGGATACTGGACAGGAACGTTCGGAAGCCCCCGCTTTGCCGAGCAGATCTTACGCATTCTGGAAGGGCTACGTCTGGCCGGCCTGCGCGACCACGTTCCGGAGGATGAGGATTTTCGTGTCGCTCCGAACGATGAGTTGGCGGCGAGCGAGTTCGGAAGGACGCCGCTCGCGATCCCCGGCGCGCGCACGATCGGAACCACTGAGCTTGCCGCCATGCACGCAAAGGGGCCGCTCTCGGTTTTGGACGTGAGCGCGCCGGGCCGCTCGATCCCCGGTGCGACCGGTCTCGCCGGGGCGGGCTCCGGCGGCACCTTCCAGGACAAGCTGCAACCGCGCGTCGAGGCTGCGGTCGCGCAACGGACCGGCGGCGACAAGGCTGCGCATGTCGTGGTCACGGGCTGGAATCCCGAACACCAGGCGAGCGCCAATCTGGCTCGCCGGCTGGTCGCCGCCAACTACACCCGCGTGCTCTGGTACCGCGGCGGGCAGGAATCCTGGCAGGTGGCGGGCAACCCCGTCGAGAACATCTTGCCCTCGGATTGGTAGGACGGCGGCATCAATCCGCCAGTGCCCATAGCGGCTCTTTGAGCCGGGCGACGAAGCTGGCGTGGACCGCCAGTTCCTCGGCGGTGGGTACGATCGGTCGGGGCGTCCTCGTCCCGGCATGAGCGTAGGACACGGCCAGGGCGCCGGTCTCGCTCGCGACGCTGAGCGACAGGCCGCGCTGGCGACCCCCGGTGAGCTCGACATAGACCTCGGCCAGCAGCTTGCAGTCGAGCAGCGCGTTGTGGGTGGTGCGGGCGGAAAGGTCGATGGCGAAGCGCCGGCACAGCGCGTCGAGGCTGTTCGGCAGGCCGGGGAAGCGGGATTTCGCCAAAACCAGCGTGTCGATCATGCGAGCCGGGTCGAGCCGTGGCCGCGACAGCGCGGTGAACTCCGCGTCCAGGAAGGCGAAGTCGAACGGGGCGTTGTGCGCGACCAGCGGGTCCTCGCCAAAGAAATCCAGCAACTCCTCGGCGATCTCGGCGAAACGCGGCTTGCCCCTGAGATGGTGGATGGTGAAGCCGTGGATACGGGTCGCATCCTCGGGAATGTCGCGCTCGGGGTCGACCAACCGATGGAAGTTCCGCCCGGTCGGAAGATCGTTCACCAGTTCCAGCGCCGCGATCTCGATGATGCGATGGCCTTGGGTGGGCTCCAGCCCGGTGGTCTCGGTGTCGAACAGGATGGAGCGGGTCACGGGCGGAGCGTCCGGATCAGCCGCCGCAGGGCGCGTTGCGTGTGAAAGCGGGAGAGCCCGGTCTGGATGACGATGTCGGCGCGCCGGCGTCGTTCACGATCCGGCATCTGCCGGGCGATGACCGCCGCGATATCGGCGTCGCTCATGCGGCGGCGCAGACGCACGCGGTGCATCTGCACGGCACGCGGCGCCGAGACCACGACCACCATATCCATCAGCTCTTCGGCCTTGGTCTCGAACAGCAGGGGAATGTCGAGCACAGCCGCAGGAGCCTGTGCCCGGCGCGAACGGGCGATGAAGTCATATTCCTCTTGCCGCACCATCGGATGGAGCACCTGCTCAAGGCGCCGTAGCTGATCGGGGCGGCCGAGCACCTCCTCGCGCAGGCGTCCGCGATCGACGTGCCGCTTTGCCCCAGACCCCACCACCGCGTCGGGAAAGAGGGCAGCGATGGCCCTGACGGCGCGCCCACCCGGCCCCTGCATCCGATGCACCGCGAGATCGGCGTCGAACACCGGAATGCGCGCCCGGCGGAAGGCGGCGGCGGCCGTCGATTTGCCCATGCCGATGCCACCGGTGAGCCCTATGACCTTCACGGCGCAGCGACCCTCATATGCCCAGCAGATCGGCGGCGACGAAGCGTCGGAGCTCATCGTCAACGGTCGGCTCGACGCCGAACCAGGCGGTGAAGCCGGGAACCGCCTGGTGCAGCAATAGCCCGAGTCCCTCGACTGTGCGCAATTCGCGTGCCCGGGCGGCTGCTAGCAGGGGCGTCTCCAGGGGCACGTAGACGATATCGGCAACGGCCATCCCGGCCGGGGCGCGGTCGAGATCGAGCTCCAATGCCGGGTTGCCCGTCATGCCGAGGGATGTGGTGTTGACGACCAGCGCGTGGTCGGCGAGGGCGACGTGCCGCGCGTTCCAATCGAGCACCTTGAGTCCGGGCAGGTCGTTGGCAAGGGCGTCGGCCCGTGCTCGGGTTCGGTTGGCGAGGCTGACGCGGGCGCCCGCGTCCTGCAACGCGGCCGCTACCGCGCGGGCCGAGCCGCCGCCGCCGAGAACGAGCGCGGGGCCGACGGCGGGATCGACCCCGTGCGCCCGCAGGTTGGCGATGAACCCCGAGCCGTCGGTGTTGCTGCCTTCGACGCGGCCATCGCGGAACACCAATGTGTTGACGGCGCCCGCCCGCCGCGCCGACTCATCCACCGCGTCGCATACCGCGAAGGCGGCGAGCTTGTGCGGGATGGTGACATTGGCGCCCGCGAATCCGAGTGCTGCCAGGCTGCGCACCGCGGCGGCGAAATCGTCCGGCGGGACTGGCAACGGCACATAGGTGCCATCGATCCCGTGCCGTTCCAGCCAGAAGCCGTGCAGCCGCGGCGAGCGGGAGTGCGACACCGGCCAGCCGAGAATCCCGGCGAGCCTGGCTTTTCCGGTGAGGATGGGCATGGCGACAAAGTGCACGGCCGGCCGCGTCGGATCAATGTCCCCGAGCCCGCCGAGGCGTAGGATGGAGGCGAGGAATGACGCTGGGAGGTGTGCATGAAAACGCTGATGGCGGGCTTGGTTGTCTCATGGATGCTGGTGAGCGCCGGCACCGCCCTCGCTCAGCCTGCCGCGCCAAGTGGCGAGCCGATCAAGCTCGGGCTCATCCTCGACATGTCGAGCATCTACTCCGACATCACCGGCGCCGGCAGCGAGATGGCGGCCAAGATGGCGGTCGAGGATTTCGGCGGAAAAGTGCTGGGTCGACCTATCGAGGTGCTGGCCGCCGATCATCAGAACAAGCCGGACATCGCTGCCTCCATCGCCCGCAAATGGTTCGACGTCGACCATGTCACGGCGTTGATGGATGTCGCCGCGTCGAGCCCCGCACTCGCCGTCATGACGGTGGCCAAGGAGCGCGACAAGGTGGTCATGCTCAACGGCCCCGGTGCCACGAGCATCACCAACGAGGCGTGCATCCCGACCGCAGTGCACTATACCTACACCACGTACGCGCTGGCTCACACCACGGGCAAGGCGGTGGTCCAGCAGGGCGGCAAGTCCTGGTTCTTCGTGACGGTCGACTACACGTTCGGCCATCAGCTCGAGGCCGATACAACGGCCGTGGTGAAGGCCGATGGCGGGCAGGTGCTGGGACACACCCTGGTGCCGATCGGCACCTCGGATTTTTCCTCCTACCTCCTCCAGGCACAGCAGTCGCGCGCGCAGGTGGTCGGTTTCGCGGTCGCCGGAAGCGATCTCATCAATGCGATCAAGCAGGCGGCGGAGTTCGGCCTCAATCAGACCGGACAGCGGCTGGCCGGGCTGCTGGTCTACATCAACGACGTGCATGGGCTCGGCTTGCGGACGACCCAGGGTATGACGCTGGCCTCGGCGTTCTATTGGGACCGCAACGACGGTTCGCGGCAGTTCGCCAAGCGCTTCTTCGACCGGATGCACAAGATGCCCAACATGTCGCAGGCGGGCGTCTACTCGTCGACCATGCACTATCTGCAGGCGGTGAAGACCGCCGGCACCACGGACGCCGCCGCCGTGATGCGCGCCATGCGCGATACCCCGATCAACGATTTCTTCGCCCAAGGCGGCCACATCCGCGCCGATGGGCTGATGGTGCACGACATGTATCTGTTCCAGGTCAAGACGCCGGCCGAGTCGAAGGCGCCGTGGGACTACTACAAGCTGGTCGCGACCAGCCCGGGCGATCAGGCGTTCCAGCCACTGTCAGAGTCGCGGTGCCCGCTGGTCAAAGCCGCCGCGAAGCAATAGCCGGCCTGGGAACCCGACTCATGAACCCGGTGGGCGGATAGCTGGTTCAGCCTCTGTCAGCCGACGCACCGGGCGGCGGAATTCACACGCGCCGCACAGGTCCGGGATATTGGGACACCGCGGCGTCGCTGGTCAGCAGGGTCACGCCCTCGACTATTGCCTGGGCAACCAGCATCCGGTCGAACGGATCCTTGTGAAGCGGCGGCAGGCTGTCGATGGCGACGGCATGGTCGCTCGAAATGGGTAGCTCTCGGTAATCATTGTCGAGCAGCCCCCGTCGCAGGGCTCGCGGGTCCACCTGAAAGTCCTGGCGCCCGAGCCCCCGCTTGATAGCGACCTCCCACAGACTGGCCGGACTGAACAACAGCTCATTCAGCGGATCGGTCAGCCAAGCGCGCGCGGCGGCGGACAGCCTGTCTGGCACTCCGGCTGCCCACAGCAGCAGATGGGTGTCGAGCAGCAGCTTCATGCGCTGTCGCTGAATAAGCGCTCCACTTCGGCACTTCCCATCCGATCGAAGTCGTCCGGAACCGCGATTTGCCCAGCCATGAACCCGATCCGCCGCGTCTCGCCCGCCGAGGGTGCATTTAGCGGCACCACCTTCACGAGTGGCTTGCCGGCCTTGGCTATGACAAAGGATTCGCCCCTAGCAGCCTCTTCGACCAACCGCGATAAGTGAGTCTTGGCTTCGTGGATGTTAACGGTTTTCACGGCGCAGAAACGTAGTGGACTAAGTCCGCCTAGTCTAGTCTTTCAGCATGGCGGCCGTCTCGACCGTGGAGGCTCGGTGGACTCAGTGCCCGCGCAGAATCTGGCTCAGAAAACCCTTGAGCCGGTCGGTCTCGGGGTGCTCGAACATCCGCTCCGGCGTGCCGCTCTCGACGATCTCGCCGCGATCCATGAACACCACGCGGTCGGCGACCCGGCGCGCAAAGCCCATCTCGTGCGTCACGCAAACCATCGTCATGCCCGATTCAGCCAACTCGATCATGGTGTCGAGCACTTCCTTGATCATCTCCGGATCGAGCGCCGAGGTCGGCTCGTCGAACAGCATGATCTTTGGCTTCATGCACAGCGCCCGCGCGATCGCGACACGCTGCTGCTGACCGCCGGAGAGCTGGCCGGGATATTTGTTGGCCTGCTCGGGTATCCGCACCCGGCGGAGATAGCTCATGCCGAGTTCCTCGGCCTCCGCCTTGGGCATCTTGCGCACCCAGATGGGGGCCAGGGTGCAGTTCTCCAGAATAGTGAGGTGCGGAAACAGGTTGAACGACTGGAACACCATGCCGACGTCGCGGCGGATGGTATCGAGCGCCCGGAGATCATCGGTGAGTTCCGTGCCATCGACGACGATGCGGCCTTCCTGATGCGTCTCGAGCCGGTTGATGCAGCGGATCATGGTGGACTTGCCCGAGCCCGAGGGGCCGCAAACCACCACCCGCTCCTTCTGCGCCACGGTCATCGACACGTCGCGTAGCACGTGCATCGTGCCGTACCATTTATTGACATGGTCGAGGACGATGGCCGGGGCCTCCGGCGGAAAAGGCCGCTCCCCGCGCTCGACGGTCTGGGCCTGGCTCATGCGGGCTCCTTCAGCGCCTCGTGGCACGGCCGAGCTCGCGCTCCAGGCCGCGACTGTATTTCGACATGGCGAAGCAGAACGCGAAATAGATCACTGCCAGAGCGACGTAGATCTCCGTCGAGAACGCCTGCCACACCGGCTCGCTGAGCGCGACCTTGCCCGAGGTCAGTAGGTCGAAGATGCCGATGATGAGCACCAGGCTGGTGTCCTTGAAGAAGCCGATGAAGGTATTCACCAAAGGCGGGATCACCAGGCGAAGCGCCTGCGGCAGCACGATCTTGCCGGTTTTTTGCCAATAGGTCAGGCCGAGCGCGTCGGCCGCCTCATACTGGCCCTTCGGCAGCGCCTGCAATCCGCCGCGCACCACTTCGGCGAGATAGGCGGCGGCGAACAGGATGAAGGCGATCTGCGCCCGCAGCAATTTGTCGATGTTCACGCCGTCGGGCATGAACAGCGGGAACATCACGCTGGCCATGAACAGCAGACTGATGAGCGGCACGCCCCGGATCAGCTCCACGTAGAGCACGCAGAGCAGCTTCACCGCCGGCAGTTTGGTCGACCGGCGGCCGAGAGCGACCAGGATCGACAGCGGAAATGAGAAGGCGAGGCCGAAGGTCGCGAGGATGAGGGTGATCGGCAGCCCGCCCCAGCTGTCCTGCGGGACGAAGGTGAGGCCGAGCACGCCGCCCCACATTAGCACCCCGATAACCGCCAGTGTGACAAGCCATATGAGGAAGAGTTCGCGGCGCCAGAACCGGCGTATGGCGGAGACGACGTAGAGCCCGATGAACAAGACAATGCAGATGGCCGGCCGCCATTGCTCCTCGTACGGGTAGCGCCCGAACAGGATCAGCCGGTATTTGTCGGCGATGATCGCCCAGCAGGCGCCGACTCCGCGGGCCTCCTGACAGGCGGCGGTCTGCGGCTGGCCGCTAGCATTGTACGGTACCGACCAGACGGCGTGGACGAAAGCCCACTCGACGAAGCGGACGCCCCAAAGCACGATCAGCGCGCCAAGCCCGAGCGTCACGGCGGTGGACCACCACGAGCCAAACAGATTGAGACGCGCCCAGGCCCAAGGGCCGCCGGTGGGGGCCGCAGGGCGCCGCTGCTCGATCACCGGCGCGGCCGTGGCGCCAGTGGTCGCGGGCACCGGGTCGATCTGCGCGGTGCCGGACACGATCAGCGCTCCACCAGCGCGATGCGCGCGTTGTACCAGTTCATGAACAAGCTGATCGACAGGCTGATGGTCAGGTACACGGCCATGATCACCGCGATCCCCTCGATCGCCTGTCCGGTCTGGTTGAGGGTCGTGTTGGCGACCGAGACGATGTCCTGGTAGCCGATCGCCACGGCCAGCGAGCTATTCTTCGTGAGGTTGAGATACTGGCTGGTCATCGGCGGGATGATGACGCGCATTGCCTGCGGCAGCACGATCTTGCGCAGGATGACGCCGTGGCGAAGGCCGAGCGCCCCCGCGGCTTCCCACTGGCCCTGCGGCACGGCCTGGATGCCGGCGCGCACGATCTCGCCGATATAGGCGGCTGTGTAGATCACCAGGCCCATCAGCAGCGCGGTATATTCCGGCGTGACGGTCAGCCCGCCCGTGAAGTTGAAGCCGTGCAGCACCGGCTTGTCCCAGGCGAAGGGTGCGCCGAGAGCCGCCCAGACGATCACCGGGACAGCGATCACCAGAACCAACGCCACGGGCCAGACCCGCGGCTGCTCGCCGGTTGCCTCCTGTCGTTGTCGTGCCCGCCGCGACCAGGCGTAGGTCAGGACGATCCCGACGAGCAGCGCGACCGCCGCCCATGTGAAGGCCGGCCCCCAGACCAGCTCCGGCAATCGGATGCCGCGATTGGAGAGAAACACCGCGTCGCCGATCCGCAGGCTCTGGCGCGGTGCAGGCAATCCCTGCAGCAGCGCGTACCAGAACAGCAGCTGCAAGAGCAACGGGATGTCCCGCAGGCCCTCGACATAGACCGCCGCCAGCTTGGCGACGAGCCAGTTGCGCGACAGCCGGCCAACGCCGATCAACGTCCCCAGGATCGTCGCCAGGACCACGCCGACCACGGCGACCTTCAATGTATTGAGAATGCCGACGAGCAGCGCATACCCATACGTGTCGACAGATGGGGTGTACGGGATCAGCGATTCGCCGATCGGGATGCTGGCCGCCTGAAAGAGGAAGTCGAACCCCGTGGCGATCCGTCTCGCCGCCAGATTGCGGTTGGTATTGGAGACCAGGTACCAGAAGAGCGCGACGACCAGCCCGACGATCAGGATTTGCCAGACGATGCTGCGGAGCACCGGGTCGGACCAACTGAGCCGCACCCGGCGGCGGGGCGGGGTTCTCGGCGCGGTCAGTCTCGGGTCGGCGGTGGCTCCCGACATTCTCGGTGAGGCCTCCATCGCGGTGCGAATGCCACCTGCGCTTTACGCAGGTCAGCCTTGCCCCACTGTGCGGCACGCCGCTCGGGAGATCAACGTGTCCGTCGCTGGTCCGGACGAGTGGACTCAGACCGGGCGCACGAGCCGGTGATGCTTGCGCCCAGCCGAAAGCTTGATCGCGCCGTCCCGCAGATCGGCCGCCGCCACGAGGGTGTCTTCTTTCGCGACCGGCGCATCGTTGACGCGCGCTCCGCCGCCTCGGATCAGCCTGCGCGCCTCGCCGTTGCTCGCGGCGAGGCCGGAGAGGACGAATAGCCGGAACGCCGGGATGCCGGCGTCGAGGTCCGGGCGCGGCACGTCGATGCCGGGCAGCGCATTGGTGGCCTCGCCCGCCTCGAAGGCCAGGCGGGCGGCTTCGGCTGCCGCGGCGGCTTCAGCAGGTCCGTGGGCGAGCGCAGTGGCGGCGGTCGCGAGCACTTTTTTCGCCTCGTTGATCTCGGCCCCGCCCAGCCGTTCCAACCGGGCGATCTCCGCGAGATCGTGGTCGGTGAACAGCCTCAGGAATCGGCCCACGTCGCCGTCCTCGGTATTGCGCCAAAACTGCCAATAGTCGAATGGAGCGAGCCGGTCAGCCGTCAGCCAGATCGCGCCGCGCGCGGTCTTGCCCATCTTGGCGCCCGAGCTCGTGGTGATGAGCGGCGTGGTGAGGCCGAACACCTCCTTCGCCTCGGTGCGGCGTACCAAATCGACGCCCGAGACGATGTTACCCCACTGATCCGAGCCGCCCATCTGCAATCGCACGCCGAAGCGGCGGAACAGCTCGCGGAAATCGTAGCTCTGCAAGATCATGTAGTTGAATTCGAGGAAGGTCAGCGGCTGCTCGCGGTCGAGCCGCAGCCGCACCGAGTCGAAGGTGAGCATCCGGTTGATGGTGAAATGCGTGCCGATGTCGCGCAGCAGGTCGATATAATGGAGCGCGTCGAGCCAGTCCGCGTTGTTCGCCATCATCGCGTCCGATGGCCCGTCGCCGAAGCGCAGGAACGGCGTGAAGCAGCGGCGGATGCCGGCCATGTTGGCGGCGATCTGCGCGTCTGAGAGCATCTGTCGCGATTCGTCCCGACCCGATGGATCGCCGATCCGCGTCGTTCCGCCGCCCATCAGCACCACCGGCCGATGCCCATGCTTCTGCAGCAGCCGCAGCGCCATGATCTGCACCAGGCTGCCGACGTGCAGGCTATCGGCGGTGCAGTCGAAGCCGATATAGGCCGAGAGGGGACCCGCCTTCAGCGCCGCGTCGAGCGCGTCCGTATCGGTGCATTGGAACACGAAGCCTCGTTCGGTCGCTTCGTGGAGAAAATCGCTGGTCGGCATCGAGCCCTGCCTCGTATTCCCAATCGCGCGGGGGCTAGCACAGACGGAGCTTGGGCAAAATGCTACGCACCATCGGGCTGATGAGCGGCACGTCGCTGGACGGGGTGGACGCGGCGTGGCTGGAGACCGACGGCGAGCGCGTCGACCGCTTCGGCCCGTGCCTCACCTTGCCTTACGACGATGACTTCCGTCGGGCGCTGCGCCGGATTCTCGACCGAGCGCCCACGCTCACGGACGGCGATCCCGAGCTCGCCGATGTGGTGTCGCGGTTGACGGAGTATCACGCGCGCGCCGTCGAAAGCCTCGGTGAGACCGCCGATCTGATCGGATTCCACGGACAGACGATCCTCCATCAGCCCGGCCTGCGGCGGACTTGGCAGATCGGCGATGCCGAGTTGCTCGCGCGCCTGACCGGCATTCCGGTTGCTTGTGATTTCCGGCTGGCCGACGTCGCTGCGGGGGGGCAGGGGGCGCCTCTCGTGCCTGTCTACCACGCGGCATTGGCGGCCGATCTGCCGAAGCCGATCGCGGTGCTCAATATCGGCGGGGTGTCGAACGTCACTTGGCTGGGCGGCAATGGAGAGGTCGTCGCCTTCGACACAGGGCCCGGCAATGGCCCACTGGATGACTGGATTTTCCGCCATACCGGCGCGGCATTCGATAGGGACGGCGCGCGGGCGGAGGCCGGACGGGCGGACGAGTTCGTGTTGGAGAGGCTGCTGGCGCATCCATATTTCGCCGCGCCGCCGCCGAAATCGCTGGACCGGCTGGATTTCGGTCAGTCGCTCGCGGGGAGTGGCATGGCGGCGCTATCCCCCGAGGACGGGGCCGCGACGCTGGTGGCGTTCATCGCAAGAGCCGTTGCTGCCGCATCGTTGCCGGAGCGTCCGGCGCGCTGGCTCGTGACCGGGGGCGGGCGGCGGAATCCGGCGATCATGCGAGCGCTGGCCGACGCGTTGGCGGCTCCGGTTGATGCCGTCGAAGCTGTCGAATGGGATGGCGACGCGCTGGAGGCCCAATGCTTCGGCTTTCTGGCGGCACGGGTCGCCGCAGGGCTGCCGCTGACCTATCCGAGCACGACTGGCGTTGCCACGCCCCTTGCGGGCGGTCGGATCGCGAGGCCGCGACACGGTGGTGGCGGAATGAATTCCGCCCTACCAGTGCAATGGTAGGGCGGAATTCATTCCGCCAAACTTTCAGTCGGCGGCGAGCGCCATCGAGCGGCGGGCGATCGCCTTGCCCACATGGTCTTCGACGGCCTCGGACACGGGATCGGCGTGGTTCGCGAACACGTGGTCGGCCCCCGCGAAGATGCGGTAATCGACGCGGACGTTCTTCTGGGTGTTCAGCTTGTCGACCAGCTTACGCACGGCCGGCTCCGGGACGAGTTCGTCCGAATCGCCGTGGATCATCAGCCCGCCACAGGGACAAGGGGCGAGGAAGCCGAAATCGTAGTGGTTCGCGGGCGGAGCCACGCTCACCCAGCCGGAAATCTCCGGCCGGCGCATCAGGACCTGCATTCCGATGAAGGCGCCGAAGGAATAGCCGGCGATCCAGAGCCCGCCCGAGTTCGGGTTGACCGCCTGCATCCAGTCGAGCGCCGCCGCGGCGTCGCCGATCTCGCCGATGCCGCCGTCGTAGCGGCCCTGGCTGCGTCCGACACCGCGGAAGTTGAAGCGCATCACCGAGCAGCCGAGCCGCTGGAAGGATTGATACATCGCATAGGTGATGCGGTTGTTCATCGTCCCGCCATGCAGCGGGTGTGGATGCAGGATCAGGGCGACCGGCGCACCGGTTTCCTTGGAATGGTGATAACGACCTTCTAGCCGGCCATCCGGCCCAGCGAACATTACCTCAGGCATGGTGCTCCGAAACCCGTTTCCTGTCGCGTCCGACATTCCCGGCCTGGTCCGTGAAACCTGGGCCTTTGTCGGCTCCTGAACTCTGTCAACCCGCCCGTCGGAGTACCGTCGTAGTCGGCACCGTCCGACACATTTAGATGCACGATCCCGAACTTCAGCGAGCCACGCGATTTCTTGACCCGCTCCAGGGTAAAATCTAGCTTGCCACTCGGACCAGGGCGGTGCCCGGACGGCTCCTCCACTTCTTTGTTTGGGCCGAAACGCTCCAACACGCGCCCGGCGTTGCTTCGGCGGGAACTATAAGTTCACCGTCCGGGCTTTCATAACGGAATTGTCGCATGGCTTTCATGTTTTTCCGTGGAACGAGGGGCGTCCCATGCTGGCGGGACGCGGATGCAAGACCATTTATCCGGTCGCCTTTTTGCAACTGTCGGTTGGGTTCTCGTCCTGCATTCCGCCTTGGTCGCGATTTGGCCGCACCGGGCTGCGCCAGCCGATGATCTATCTGGACGCCAACGCCTCGGAGGTGCTGCGGCCGGAAGCCCGCGCGGCGATGCTCGATGCTCTCGACCGGGACGGGAATCCCGCCTCGGTGCATGGCTCCGGCCGCGCGGCTCGCAAATTGCTGGAGGACGCGCGGGAGGCGATCGCCTCGCGGTTCGGTGGACGCTCGGCGGACCTCGTGTTCACCTCTGGCGGGACCGAGGCGGATGCACTCGCCGTTCACGCGCTCGGCGCAGGCCGGCGGGTCGTCATCGGCGCCACCGAGCATGACGCGATCCGCGCCTCCGCCCCGGACGCGGCCGTGCTGCCTGTGGATATGGCGGGTGTGGCGGATCTCGCCGAACTCGAGCGGCTGTTGGCCGGTGGACCGCCATCCCTGGTCTGCCTGATGCTCGCCAACAATGAGACCGGCACGGTCCAACCGGTGGCCGAGGCGGCGGTGCTGTGCCGCAAGCACGGCGCGCTGCTCCACGTTGACGCGGTGCAGGCCGCCGGCCGCCTGCCGGTCAGCCTGGCCGCGATGGGGGTACACGCGATTGCGTTGTCGTCGCACAAGCTGGGTGGTCCGGCGGGAGCGGGGGCGCTGCTGCTGGCGCCCGATGTGGCGAGCATTGCACCGCTGATGCGGGGCGGCGGGCAGGAGCGGGGCCGGCGCGGCGGCACCCCCTCCGTCGCGGCCATAGCCGGTTTTGCCGCCGCCGCCAGATGCGCCACCGAGGCCGATCGGCTGGCTCCGCTGCGGGACGCGATCGAGCACGCCGCGTTGGCGGAAGATGCGATCGTGTGTGGCGCCGGAGCGATGCGGCTGCCCAACACGACTTGCCTGGCGTTGCCCGGAGTGCGGGCCGATGCACAGGTCATCGCGCTCGATCTCGCCGGGTTCGCGGTCAGCGCGGGTGCCGCTTGCAGTTCCGGCAAGATCGGCGCCAGCCATGTGCTCGCCGCGATGGGATTGGGCGCGCTAGCCGGCCAGGCGATCCGGGTGTCGTTGCCTTGGAATGTCACTGAGCGGGACGTGGCGGCATTCATCGCCGCCTATCGCGACATGGCCGCCCGGCTGCGGCCGAGGCTCGCATCCGACGCCGCCTAGTCCCATATCGGGCGGCGATGAACGGCGAACCCCCGATCTATCTCGATAACCAGGCAACGACCCGCTGCGATCCGCGCGTGCTCGCCGCCATGCTGCCGTGGTTCGCCGAGGAATACGGCAACCCGCACAGCATCGAGCACGCGATGGGCCGCCGGTCGGAGGCGGCGGTCGAGGCGGCGCGTGCCGAGGTCGCGGCGCTGATCGGGGCCGAGCCCCGTGAGGTCGTCTTCACGTCCGGGGCGACCGAGAGCAACAACATCGCGATCAAGGGCGCGGCCCGCTTCGCGCGCGCCGGGGACAATGGGCGCCGCCGTATCGTGACTGTCGCGACCGAGCACAAATGCGTGCTGGAATCGGTCGGCGACCTCGCCGCGGAGGGCTTCGAGCCGGTCTTCCTGCCGGTGGGCGAGGACGGGTTGCTCGAACCCGACCGGCTGCGCGACGCGCTGCGCACGCCGACGCTGCTGGTCAGCGTGATGGCAGTGAACAATGAGATCGGCGTGATCCAGGATATCTCCGCCCTGGTGGCAATCGCCAAGCAGGCGGGTGCCCTGTTTCACACTGACGCCGCACAGGCCGCCGGCAAGATCCCGCTCGATGCGGCCGATTGGGGCGTCGACCTGCTCTCTCTGAGCGGCCACAAACTTTACGGCCCGAAAGGCGTGGGTGCGTTGTTCGTCCGCCGTCGCCCGCGCGTGCGTCTCTCGCCGCTGTTCTCGGGCGGTGGACAGGAGCGGGGGTTGCGTTCCGGGACGCTGCCGACGCCGCTGATCGTCGGGCTCGGCGAGGCCTGCCGGATTGCCCGTGCCGAGATGGTGGAGGAAGCGGGCCGTATCGGTGCGTTGCGCGACCGGCTGCTCGCGTATCTCACGGCGGCGATTCCCGGAATTCGTGTGAACGGCTCCATGCGAGCGCGCATTCCAGGCAACCTCAACCTGACCTTCCCCGGCATGAAGGCAGCCGAGCTGATGGCGCGGACGCCTGATCTCTGTCTCTCCACCGGCTCGGCCTGCTCTTCGGCGGAAATCGAGCCCTCCTATGTCCTGCGAGCACTCGGGATACCGGACAGCGAGGCCGCTCGCACCTTGCGTATCGGCATAGGACGCTTTACCTCCGCCGCCGACATCGATCGCGCCGCGGCGTCGCTCGCGGCGGTGCATGCGCTCAGTCCCACCCCTGCCGACGCCTGAACGAAAGCAGCCTCGCCGATGCCATGCCCATGCCACGGATGACCTTCATCGAGCGCGACGGCACCCGCCGCGAGGTCGAGGCGCCGCTTGGGCTGTCCGTCCTGGAGATCGCGCACAAGCACGGCATCGACATCGAGGGCGCCTGCGAGGGGTCGCTGGCCTGCTCGACCTGCCATGTCATCGTCGATTCGTCCTGGTTCAAGAAGCTGTCGGAACCCACTGAGGACGAGGAGGACATGCTCGACCTCGCCTTCGGGCTCGAGCAAACTTCGCGGCTCGGCTGCCAGATCGTGATGACCCAGGCACTCGACGGTCTGGTCGTCCGGCTGCCGGCGGGCAGCCGGAACATGATGAACGGCTAGGATGCGAATCGTCGTCGCCATGTCCGGCGGCGTGGACAGCAGCACCGTGGCCGGGCTTCTGCACGAGGCTGGACACGATGTGGTCGGGATCACGCTGCAGCTCTACGACCACGGCGCGGCGACCGGAAAGAAGGGCGCGTGCTGTGCGGGGCAGGACATCCACGACGCCCGCCGTGTTGCCGATCATCTCGGGATCCCTCATTACGTCGTGGACGCCGAGGCGCGCTTCTCGCGCACGGTGATCGGCGCGTTCGCCAACAGCTACGCCCAGGGCGAAACGCCAGTGCCCTGCGTGCAGTGCAACATGGGGGTAAAATTCCCCGATCTGCTCGCGCTCGCACGCGATCTTGGCGCGGAGCGGCTGGCGACAGGCCACTATGTGCGTCGCGTCGATGGCCCGGATGGACCCGAACTGCATCGCGCTGCCGATCCAGCGCGGGACCAGAGCTGGTTCCTGTTCGGCACCACGCGCCAGCAGCTCGCCTTCAGCTTGTTTCCGCTTGGCGAGATGCCGTGCAAGGACGCGGTGCGCGCGGAGGCGGCGCGGCTCGGGCTGCCTGTCGCCGAGAAGGCGGACAGCCAGGACATCTGCTTCGTGCCTTCGGGCAACTATGCCGATCTGGTCTCCCGAGTGCGGCCGGACGCCGCCGAGCCCGGCGAGATCGTCAGCGGCGACGGGCGGGTGCTCGGTCGGCACGATGGAATCGCCCGCTTCACGGTGGGACAGGGCAAGCGCCTCGGCACTGCCGCATCCGATCATGGCCAGAAACAGGTGGTGGTCGCCTTGGACGCAGGCCGGCGGCGCGTCGTCGTGGGTCCACGGACGACAGGTTCCCGCGTTGTCGCCGTGCGCGACGTCAACTGGCTGGTGCCATCCCCCGGCGAGGCCCTGCGCTGCGAGGTCAAGTTGCGCGCACGGGAACAGCCGCATCCCGCCTCGGTGCACGCGGCGGGCAATAGGGCCGAGGTCCGTCTCGACTTGCCGGCCTTGGCGGCGCCGGGGCAGGCCTGCGTGTTCTATGGGGGAGCCCGGGTACTCGGCGGCGGCTTCATTGATCGCCAGACTGATGCAGCCGTCGGTGTTGACGCCTCCGGGGTGGCGGGGCTATCTCCCCGGCCTCTTCCGGCCGGTGGCGGCGTAGCTCAGCGGTAGAGCAGGGGAATCATAATCCCTTGGTCGGTGGTTCAAATCCGCCCGCCGCTACCAACCGGATCATTACACGAACACTCGCTGGAATACCGGGTCCAGCCGGACGTCTACGCGGGGCAACATTCCGCGCAGGACGCTCCGATGCGGCGCATCGCTGTTCTACTGGCTGCGATCCTGATGGTCGGCACTCTCCTCGCCTGCACCGAGAGTCCGCTGGGACCGGTCCACGGGGTCAGCACCTCCGGCGCGACCAATATGGGCGGCGCTCCGGGGACCGCGAACGACCCCGCGACCGGCGGGCAAGGCAACCGGTTCCGGATGCCGCGATGAGCGTCCGGGCCGTGGAACCGCGTTGTAGAGCCGTGCTTGGATAGCAGCGCCGCAATCCCCTCCCGAATCGGAACGCGCCCGATCAACGCGCGTTGTGGCGCGCCCGGCGACTGATTACGCTCCGGCGCACGACAGGGAGGAATGAACGGTGACATTGATCCGCACCACACGGCGCGGCCTGCTGGGCGGGCTCGCCGCGACCGCAGCGCTGAGCACTGCCCGGGCGCAGGCTCCCGCGCTCCCGTCCTCGCCCGTCGCGCTCAACGTCGTGGACGTCGCCGGCCAGCTGCAGCTCGTGCAGCAGGCGATGGAGGAGTATCGCCGGAGCCACCCTAAGCTCGTCTCCCGTTTCGCCTTCAGCCAGGCCCCGGCACCGGAGCTGCCCGGCAAGCTGCGCGCGCAGCAATCGGCGAACCGCGTGGATATCGACCTCGTGCTTACCGGCACCGACGCTCTCTCGGCGGGGATCGAGCAGAATCTGTGGGAGCCGCTCGTCACCAAGCACGCGGCGAGCCTGCCCGAGCTCGACGACCTCTATCAGCCTGCCGCGGCGGCAATGCAGGCGCTGGCACAGGGCCAAGCGGTATGCGTAGTGTTCTGCCCCGCCGGCCCGCTGCTCGAATACATGCCCGACCGGGTGAAGCAGCCGCCCACCAACACCGACGAATTGTTGGCCTGGACCAAGGCGCACCCCAAGCGGTTCCTCTACGCGCGCCCGGCCAATTCCGGCCCCGGCCGCACCTGGCTGCAGGGGCTGCCCTACCTGCTCGGCGATAAGGACCCGAAGGACCCCAAGGACGGGTGGGATAAGACCTGGAGCTACCTCGCCGAGCTCGGCAAGAATATCGAGTACTATCCCTCGGGCACGACTGTAACGATGAAGGAGCTGGCCGAGGGCTCCCGCGACATGATCGTCACCATGACCGGCTGGGACATCAACCCGCGCGCCCTCGGCGTGGTGCCGAAGGAGGCGCAGGTTGGCACCTTAAAGGGCTTTCACTGGGTGACGGACGCGCAGTATTTCGCGGTGCCGAAGGGCGTCTCGCCGGACAAGCTGGCGGTGCTGCTCGACCTCACCAGCTTCATGCTGACCAAGAAGGCGCAGGCTTATACTTACGACAAAGGCTACTTCTATCCGGGGCCGGCGGTGAAGGACGTGCCGCTGTCGCTGGCGCCGCAGGAGAGCCAGGACATCATCAACGAGTACACGCGGCCGTTCTACGCGAAGCTGATCGCCGAGGTGCCGAAGGAGACACCGCTGCCGGCCGACAAGCTGGTCTACGCCTTCCAACGCTGGGATCAGCAGATCGGCGCCAAGGTCGGGAAATAGATGGCGATTGCCTCGCGCGGCTTTCGCGAGTTGCGGCTGGAGCGCATCAGCCGCGACTTCGGCACGCTGAATGCGCTGAAGGATGTGAGCCTGACGGTGCAGCGGGGCGAGTTCATCGCCCTGCTCGGCCCGTCGGGCTGCGGCAAGTCCACCGCGCTGAACTGCCTCGCCGGGTTGCTGCCGCTGACCGGCGGGACGATCTGGCTCGACGAGCAGCGCATCGACCCGCTCGGGCCGGAGCAGCGCGGCTTCGGCATGGTGTTCCAGAACTACGCGCTGTTCCCCCACATGACCGTGCGCAAGAACATCGCGTTTGGCCTCCAGATGCAGCGCCGCCCGCGCGACGAGATCGCCCGCCGCGTGGACGAGGCGCTGCAGCTCGTGCGCCTCGCCGAGCAGGGCGCGAAGCTGCCCGGACAGATCTCGGGGGGCCAGCAGCAGCGTGTAGCGATCGCGCGCGCCATCGTCGTCGAGCCGCCGCTCGTGCTCATGGACGAGCCGCTGTCCAATCTCGACGCCAAGCTGCGCCTCGAGATGCGCGCCGAGATCCGCCGCATCCACACCTTGCTCGGCTGCTCGACCATCTATGTCACCCACGACCAGGACGAGGCGATGTCGCTCGCCGACCGCATCGTGGTGCTGCGCGACGGCCAAGTCCGCCAGGTCGGCACGCCGGAGGAGCTCTATGCACGTCCCGCCCATGCCGACGTGGCGGAGTTCATGGGCTACCGCAACATCGTCCCGACCGATGCCTCTCCATCCGACGACGGCATGGTCGCGGTGACGGTGGGTGGGGCGCGGCTGCTCGGCGTTCCCGTCGAGCGGCTCGGGGCGGGGAGGGCGTACGCCGCGATCCGCCCGGAGGACCTTACCCCATCGGCGGATGGGCCGGTCGGGGCTACGGTCGAAACCATCGAGTATCGCGGCCGGGATTTCTACGGCGTCGGGCGAGCGGCGGATGGCACCGAGCTGTTCTTCCGCTCGGAAGAGCGCGTCGCAGCGGGCGACGTGCTGCGACTCGGCGTGGCGCCGGAGCGGGTGCTGGTTTACGGGACCGGTGGATGAGGTGGTCATCCAATTGCTCGGGCATTGATCGATGAAAGACCGCCCCACCCTCCGCCTTCGCTTGGCGCAACGCGGGCTCGATGGCGCGACCCTCCTGATCCTCCCGGCAATCGCTTTCGTGCTCGCGCTGTTCGTCTACCCGTTCCTCTACGGCCTGTTCCTCTCCTTCACACCGAAGCAGGGCGGCGCCCTCTCCAACTACGCTCGCTTCTTCACCGACCCGTATCTCTACGACACGATCGGCACCACCCTGCTGATCGCGGTACCCGTCACCCTGCTGAACGTGATCGTCTCTGTCCCAGTCGCGCTCCGCGTCCGCAACCTGCGGCGCCAGCGGCTGCTGACGACCATCCTGGTCATCCCGATCACGCTGGGCACCGTGCTGGTGGCGGAGGGGTTGCTCAACTATCTCGGCCCGCGCGGCTGGCTCAACCGCGTGCTGCTGGAGTTCGGCCTCGCGGAGCATCCTGTCCGGCTCGTGCATAACTACTGGGGCGTGTTCCTGTCGCTAGTGATCACCGGCTTTCCGTTCACCTTCCTGCTCACGCTGTCCTACGTCACAGGCGTCGATCCCTCGCTGGAGCAAGCCGGAGCGATGCTCGGGGCGCGTGCGCGGCAACGCTTCGCGCGCATCTTGCTGCCGCTGCTGGTGCCGGGCCTGACCATTACGCTCTGCCTCTCCTTCGTGCAGGCGTTCTCGGTGTTTCCCTCGGCAGTGCTGCTGGGCGCCCCGGCCGGCCCGACGCGGGTGATCTCGATTGCCGCGTACCAGGCGGCGTTCGAGCAGTACGACTACAGCATGGCTTCCGCCATCGCGATGATCATGGCCTTCGTGCAGGTGCTGATCGTGGTGGCGCTGCTCGGCCTCAAGGGCCTCGCCTATCGCGGGCCGGCCGGCGGAGGGAAGGGATGAACGGGGCGGCGTTCGAGCCCTACGTTCCGCTCAACGTGCCGAAGCCGGTGTGCGACGACGTGTGGATCGTCGACGGGCCGGAAATCCGCTTTTCCAAGTTCGGCCTGAGCGCGCCGTTCCCGACCCGGATGACCGTCGTGCGGCTGCCGGGCGGTGATCTCTGGCTGCATTCGCCCACCGAGCCGGCCGAGAAGCTGTTCGCGAGAGTCGCCCCCCTGGGTAGGGTACGATTCCTCATCGCCCCGAATACGCTGCACTATTGGTGGGTGCTCGAATGGAAGGACCGCTTTCCCGAAGCCGAGGTCTACGCGGCACCCAGACTCGATAAATCGGCCAAGCGGAAACTGCCGATCGACCACATGTTGACGGATACGCCGCCTCCCGCCTGGAGCGGTGCAATCGATCAGGCAGTCGTGCCGGGCGATCTGCTGACCGAGGTGGTGTTCTTTCATCGTGCGTCGCGAACGCTCGTGCTCACCGATCTCATCGAGAATTTCGAGCCCGAGCGGATACGCCATTGGTTCCTGCGCCAGATCAGCCGGTTCGGCGGCGTGACCGACCCCGATGGCAGCGCGCCGATCGACATGCGGCTGAGCTTCTGGCGCCACCGTGCGCTCGTGCGCCGCGCGGTAGAGACGATGCTCGCCTGGAACCCGGAAAGGGTCGTCCTCGCGCATGGGCGTTGGTACGAGCGAAACGGCACGGCCGAATTGCGGCGCGCGTTCCGATGGGTGCTGTGAGGCGGACGCGTACCGAGGGCGGGGCGATCGGCGCCCGCCTCTGGGCCATCGCCATCTGGGCTCTGGTTGGCTTCTTCGTGCTGAACCTGCTGGCGATGATCGCCACGGTGCTGGTGAATTCGTTCTCCACGCGCTGGTTCACCACCTGGCTGCCCGCCGGGTACACCGGCCAGTGGTACGCGCAGGCCTGGGACGAATTCCAGCTGCCCGACATCTTGATCGTCACCTTGGAAGTAGTCGGCGCCGTGGTGCTGATCTCAGGCCTGCTCGGCGTGCCTGCCGCATACGTGATGGCGCGGCGGGACTTTCCCGGCAAGCGAGCGGTGATGCTGCTGTTCCTGTTGCCGTTGCTGGTGCCGCCGATCACCTACGGGATCCCGCTCGCGACCGTGCTCTATCAGGCGGGGCTCGCCGGCAACATCTGGGGGGTGATCCTTGCCAACCTGGTGCCGACGGTGCCTTTCGTCGTGCTCATCATGATCCCGTTCATCGAGCAGATCGACCCGCGCATCGAGGCCGCCGCGCGCGTGTTCGGCGCCGGCCTCGGACAGATGTTCGTGCGCGTGCTGGTGCCGCTGCTGATGCCCGGCATCCTCGCCGCTCTCCTGCTGGTGCTGGTCCGCACCATCGCGATGTTCGAGCTGACCTTCCTGACCGCCGGCCCGACCAGCCAGACACTGGTGGTGGCGCTCTATTACGCCGTGTTTGCCGCCGGCGTGCGCGCCGGCCAGTCCATCGACGCGATGGCGGTCGTCTACATGGTCACGACGCTGGTCTGGCTGCTGATCGCGCTGCGCTTCGTCAATCCGACGCAGATCGTCGGAAGGGCGAAGGGGAGCTGAGTCAGCGTCTACTTCGCCTGCTTCGCCACTAACTCCTTCACCTCGTCCATCGCCTCGACGAACCGCCGGTTGATCAGGCCCAGCGCCTCGGCGTTGGATTTCTGAATGAGGTCGCCAATCTCCTTCATGTTCGCCACGGCGTTCTCGTAGGCGGTCTTCAGCAGTTCGGCATTCTTCGCTGCCTTGGCCTGCGGGGCCTCCGGGCTGGCGAAGGAGCGCAGGTTCTCGGTCAGCTCGGACATGGTCCTCTGCATGATTTCCATGTTCCGCCGGGCGACAGCTTGCGCGCCTTCGATAGCCACCCGGTTGGCCGCCGTCAGCGTCTCGATGTTCTTGCGGTGAGCGGCCAGGACCGCGTCCATGTCGGGCATACCCGGCAGCTGCATCCGGGCGAGCAAGCCGCTGAAATCCGGCCCCTGATCGGGGGTGGAGGAGCCCGGAGTGGTGGAACCCGGAGTGGCGGCGCCTGACCTGTCTTCTGGTTTGCTGGCCATGATCGCTTCCTTTCCTGAGCGGACGGGGCGAGCTTAGACCACCCCAGGCGGAGATGGGGGAGGTTCCGGTGGAGTATCGAGCGGCGCGGCCGGCAAGTCAGGCTCGGTGTCGGGCTCTGGCGACGGCTCGCTCCGGGATGTCCCTCCGTCGAGCCAGCCGGCTGCCTGCTCGGCGCGACGCAGCGCATGGTCGAGGGCTGCCATCGTGGCGGACAGGTCGACGCTCTCGTCGGTACGCCAGGCACGCACGGTCCACAGCCAGACCGCGACCAGGCCCCGCACGCGCAACTCGCCGCGCAGGCCGCGGGTCGGAACCCCGGCGGCCTCCAAGATCCAGCGCATGCTGCGCCGCGTGGCGACCCCCAGCAGCAGCGCCAGAGGCGGATCGGTGGGCAGACTACGGAGCAGCGCGAACAGACCGTCGCGGTGCGCCTGCAGCACGTCGATCCGCCGCATCAGCATATCGAATATGCGGTCGCGGGTGCTGCTGTCCGGCGAGGTGTCGACCAGAGCCGCCTGATCGGCCAGCACGCCGAATCGCAGCAGCACGGAGTGCCGGCCGGGGAAGCGGGCGCGGGCGCGGGCGAGCGGCAGGCCGGCTTCGGTGGCGGCGGCGGCCACGCTGAGCTTCCTCCACCCCGTCCGGCCGGCGAGGCCGAAGGCGGCGGAAATCAGAGCCTTGTCGAATGCGCTGTCGTCCATCTTCGGCACATGGGCTCCAGGTGGCGCGATGTCAGCCCGCCAACTCACGCGACCGCGCCGTCGCGGCGGCGATCGCACGGCTGACCGCTTCTGGCCAGGCTTCCGAGGCCATCAGCACTCCGAGCGCGCGCTCCGTAGTGCCACCGGGGCTGGTCACGGCGCGGCGCAGCTCGGCCGAGGATTCGGTGCTCGCCGCAAGCAGCGCGCCGGAGCCGGAGACGGTCTGGCGTGCGAGAATGCGGGCGAGGTCGGGCGGGATGCCCTGCTCGATCGCCGCTTGCTCCATGAGTTCCGCCAGCAGGAACACATAGGCCGGCCCGCTGCCGGAGACGGCGGTGACGGGGTCGAGCAGCGCCTCGTCCTCGACCCAGGCAACTATGCCGATCGCCTGGAGCAAGGTGTCGCACAGGCCGCGTTGCCGCTCGCCGACGCCGGCGCTCGGGCAGGCGACCGTGATCCCCTGACGCACCGCCGCCGGCGTGTTCGGCATGGCGCGCACGATCGCAGCCTGCGGGCCGAGCAGGTTGCCGATGCCGGCGATGGTGCGACCGGCCATGATCGAAAGGAACACCGCCGAGCCGGCGAAACGGGCGTAGGCGGGCAGCGTCTCGGCCGCGTTCTGCGGTTTGACGGCCAATACGATCGCCGCCGGGGCGAAATCCGCCGGAATCGCGGCCGGGCCGGGGATCACGCGCACGTCCGGGCCGGCGAGGGTCGCGGCAGTGGGGGCGGGGTCGACCGCGACAGACGCGGACAACCCCCGCTCGCGCCAGCCGGCCAACATGGCCCCGCCCATCCGGCCGCAGCCGACCAGCAGGACCGGCGGGATCATGTCGCCGGGGGAGGCGCTCATGCCTCGCCCACGCACTCCAGCATCGCCGCCTGCAGGGCATCGGCCGGAGACTTGCCGCCCCACAGCACGAAATTGAAGGCGGGGAAGAAGCGCTCGCACTCGGTGATGGCGATGTCCACCATGTCCTCCAGGCTCTCCGCCGAGGCGCCCGGCGTGCCCCGCAGCAGCACGGCGTGGCGGAACACCGGCATCCCGTCGTCGCTGTCCATGCCGAAATGGCCGATCCATAGCCGCTCGTTGGCAAGCGCCAGCAGCTCGTACAGCGCCGAGCGGCGCTTCTCGGGAACCTTCAGATCGAAGGCGCAGGTGAAGTGCATGGCGCTGATCTCGTGCGACCAGCTGAAATAGAGGCCGTAGTCGCACCATTTGCCCGGCGCTTCGGCGGCCATCTCGGACTCGCTGCGCCGGTCGAACGCCCAGTCGTTAGCGGCGACGATCTGCTCCATGACATCGAGTGGGTTGGCGGCGCGTTCCTGCGTGGTGGTGGCCAGGGCTGACATACGGGGTCTCCCGTCTTGAGGAAGGCCGGCGGCGCCCAGGTCCGAGTAGACGGCCTCCCGAAATCTAGCGCATCGGGACCCGGGACAGCACGATTCCTAGCCTAACGATCCGGCTCGCCGCGCCGCAAGGGCCGTGGCGGCGAGTCGGTGGCGAATTTGCCGCAGTGCGGCATAAAGCGCGTCAGGCTGTCCCTTGCAAGGGTGCGTCAGGCGGCTCGACGCGCGTGGATTTGGCCTCGAGCGCCGCGCAGCGCGATTCCAGGGCAGCGATTCGTACCTCCAACGCCTTGACCAGCGACTCGGCGGCCTCCTGGCCTGCACGCGCGTTGGCCGCCAGCTCCTGCACCGCATCGAGCTCGGAGCGGCGCACCAGGTCGAGCGCTCGGATCGTCTCGTCCAGCCGGGAGCGGACCAGGGCCTCGGCCTCCTCGCGCAACCCAGTCAGCGCCGAGAAGGCTCCGCCGGCCACGCCGGCCAGGTCGTCGAAGAATCTCGGTCGGTCGCTCATGTGTCGGTCTCCCATTGGGGACGGTCCCGCTGGGCGCCTTTCATGGCCCCCGGCGTCTCCTTATAACGTCGCGCCATGATCATCGTCACCGGCGGCGCCGGCTTCATCGGGTCCGTCCTCCACGCCGCCCTCGCCCGGCGCGGGCTGGAGACCGTCGTGGTCGACCGGCTGGGGTGCGAAGGCAAGTGGCGCAACCTCGCCAAGCACCCGCCCTCGCGGCTGATCCCGCCCGAGGGGCTCGACGATTTCCTTGCCGCCCGTCCGCCGGTCGAGCTCGTTTTCCATCTCGGCGCGATCAGCGAGACCACCGCGACCGACGCCGACCTTACCTGGGCGACCAATGTGGAGCTGCCGCTGCGCTTGTGGCACTGGTGCGCCCAGCGCGGCGCCCGCATGATCTACGCCTCCTCGGCCGCCACCTACGGCGATGGCTCGGCCGGCTTCGAGGACGGGCTCGACAGCCTCGACCGGCTGCGGCCGCTTAATCTCTATGGCTGGACTAAGCATGCCTTCGATCTCGGCGTCGCCCGCATGCTCGCCGCCGGCGAGCCGCGTCCGCCGCAATGGGCTGGGCTCAAATTCTTCAACGTGTTCGGGCCGAACGAGTACCACAAGGGCCCGATGATTTCCGTCGTCAAGGTCAAGCACGACGAGGTCACCGGAGGAAAGCCGGTGCGCCTATTCCGCTCCGACCGCACGGGCCTCGCGGACGGCGAGCAACGGCGCGATTTCATCTGGGTCGGCGACGTCGTGGACGCGATGCTCTGGCTTCTCGACACGCCACGGGTCAATGGTCTGTTCAATCTCGGCACCGGCAGGGCGCGCACCTATCTCGACCTCGCCCATGCGGTGTGCGACGCGGCGGGCGTGGAACGACGGGTCGAGTTCATCGACATGCCGGCGAAGCTGCGCGGTCAGTATCAATCCTTTACCGAGGCGAGCATGGATCGGCTGCGCGCCGCCGGCTACGACGCGCAGTTCACTCCCCTGGAGGAGGGCATCCGCCGCTACGTGCAGGACCACCTCGCGCAACCGGACGCCTATCTCTGATGATCCCCGTTCTGCTGTTCCCGCAATTCGACCCGGTGCTGGTTCAGGTCGGGCCCTTCGCTATCCGCTGGTATGCGCTCGCCTATATCGCCGGCCTGGTGCTCGGCTGGCGGCTATTGCGGGTGATGGTGCGGCGCGCGCCGACCGTGGCCACCATCCCGCAAGCAGACGATTTCCTCACCTGGGCGACGCTCGGCGTCGTGCTGGGGGGGCGACTCGGCTATGTGCTGTTCTACCAGCCCTCGCAATATCTCGAGAATCCGCTGCGCATCTTCGAGGTGTGGCAGGGCGGCATGAGCTTCCACGGCGGCGCGCTCGGCGTCGCCATCGCCATCGTGATCTTCTGTTGGCACAACAAGGTGCCGCTGCTCGGCATGGCCGATCGGGTGGCGGTCTGCGTGCCGATCGGGCTCGGCTTCGGGCGGATCGCCAATTTCATCAACGGCGAGCTCTGGGGCCGCCCGGCGCCGGACTGGCTGCCCTGGGCGATGATCTTTCCCGCCGCCGGCCCGGTGCCGCGGCATCCGAGCCAGATCTATCAGGCGATCCTCGAGGGCCTGGTGCTGTTCCTGCTGATGCTCGCGCTGGCCCGGCGCGAGCGGCTGCGGGCGCGGTTCGGCTTCCTCACCGGCGCCTTCCTCGCAGGCTATGCGGTGGCGCGGATCATCGGGGAGTTCTTCCGCCAGCCCGACGCCTTTCTCGGCTTCCTCTATGCCGGCGCGACGATGGGCCAGCTGCTGTCCATCCCGATGCTGCTCGTGGGAATTTGGCTGATGGCGCGCAGCCGCCCCGTCGCGGTGCCCGATGGAGCGACTTGACGCCTTCATGGCGCGCGCCAATGCGGCGTATTACGCGACGCGCGATCCCTACGCCGACTTCACCACCTCGCCCGAGATCAGCCAGGTGTTCGGTGAGATTCTCGGCCTGTGGGCTGCCGTGGTCTGGCAGGGCATCGGCCGGCCCGACCCGGTGCTGCTCGCCGAAGCCGGGCCAGGGCGCGGCACGCTGATGGCCGACGCGCTGCGGGCTATCGGCCGCGCGGCCCCCGACTTTTCCCGCGCGCTCCGCCTGCACCTGGTCGAGACTTCGCCTCGGCTGCGCGGGTTACAGGCGCGGGTGCTGCCGGATGCGACGTGGCACGAGTCGATAGACGACTTGCCGCCGGGGCCGTTGCTGATGCTCGCCAACGAGTTCCTCGATGCGCTGCCAGTGCGGCAATTCGTCCGGGGTGGCGAGGGGTGGGCGGAGCGCTTCGTGGAGCGGGAGCGGTTCATCGAGATGCCGGTTGCTAGTCTCCCCCTCCCCTTGTGGGAGGGGGTAGGGGGAGGGGACCGGCCGTGGTCCAGGCGAGTCGATCCGAGTTTGTCGCTCGAACCCCTCCCCCTGCCCCCTCCCGCAAGGGGAGGGGGAGTGTCCGAGGGACACGTTGCCGAAATCTGCGAGCCGGCGCTTGCCGTCGCCCGACGTCTCGGTGCGCGGCTGGCGGAACAGAGCGGCGGCGCGCTGTTCCTCGACTACGGCCCGGAGCACAGCACTTTCGGCGAGAGCCTGCAGGCGCTGCGGGCCGGCCGTCCTGTCGATCCGCTATCGGAGCCTGGCACGGCCGACCTCACCGCGCATGTCGATTTCGCCGCCATCGCCCGTGCGGCACGCGAGGCCGGCGCGGCGGTGTATGGCCCGGTACCGCAGGGAAAATTCCTCGCCGCCCTCGGCCTGTTCCAACGCACCGACCGGCTCGCGCGCGGCCAGCCGGCGCGCCGGGCGATGGCGCTGATCGAGGCGGCGCGGCGTCTAGCCGAGCCCGACCGCATGGGGCGGCTGTTCAAGGCGCTGGCACTTTGCCACCCTGACGCGCCCGCTCCGCCGGGTTTCGAGTCGTGAGCAGGCCCATGTCCTCCCCCGCCCAAGCCGAATCCCTCGCCTCCGCCGTGCTGCCCGCCGGGCACGGGTTCTTCACCCGGCGCGGCGGCGTCTCAGAGGGGCCGTACGCCAGCCTCAACTGCAGCCTCACCGGAAACGATGCGCGCGAGGCGGTGCTCGAGAACCGTTCTCGCGCCGCGGCCGTTCTCGGCGCCGATCCCGCCCGACTGGTCGGGCTGCATCAGGTGCATGGCGCCCAGGTGGTGCGCGTCACGGAGCCGTGGCGGCCAGGGGAGGGGGCCCGGGCTGACGCGATGGCGACGAACCGGCGGGGCATCGCCCTCGGCATCGTCACCGCCGACTGCGCCCCGGTGCTGTTCGCCGACGCCGAGGCCGGCGTGATCGGTGCCGCCCATGCCGGCTGGCGGGGCGCGGTCGCCGGGGTGCTGGAGGCGACCATCGCGGCGATGATGGCACTCGGCGCCGACGCTCGCCGCATCGCCGCCGCCGTCGGGCCGTGCATCGCGCAAGCTTCCTACGAGGTCGCCGCCGACCTGCGCGACGCCGTCCTGTCGCACGCCGCGCACGCGGAAAAATTCTTCGCCCCCGGCCGCCGGCCCGAGCGTTGGCAGTTCGACCTCTCGGGCTACTGCGCCGCGCGTCTTGCCGCTGCGGGGATTGGTGCCATCGACGTGCTGGCGGTTGACACGCTGGCCGACGAGGCGCGTTTCTTCAGCCATCGCCGCCGCACCCTCGCCGGCGGCGGGCCGATCGGCCACCAGATCTCCGTCATCGTCCGTCCGGGCTGATGCCGTACCTCCTGTTCTTCATCTTCCTCATTCTCCTGACCATACTGGTAATCTGTGTCCTGTAGAGCCTGCCTCGCCCTATTGTTGCTGTTCTCGTTGGCGGGCTGCGGCGACCTGCCGCGGCCGTTCCAGGGCCAGCCGGGCGCGACCGCCATGCGGCTCGCCCAGCCGCCGCCAGCGCGGTTGGCGGTGCCCGCGCCCGGCAACGCGCTGCTGCCCGACGCGGCGAGCAAGCAGCTCGCCGACGCCGTGGCCAAGGGATTGCAAGACCAGGAAGTCCCAGCCGTCGCCAGCGATCCGCGCAAGGGCGACTGGCGGCTGCTCGTCACCGCCGAGGCGCACGCCGGCTCCGTGATCCCGGTGTTCACCGTCGAGAACCCCAAGGGCGAGGCGCAGGGCAAGTCCGAGGGCAAGCCGGTGCCCGTCGAAGCCTGGGCCGCTGCCGAGCCGGCCACGTTGAAGCAGGCGGCGACCGACGCAGCACCCGGCATCGCCGCCCTGCTCACGCGCATCGAGGCGGCGCGCCAGCAGAGCGATCCCAACAGCCTGCTCAACCGCCCGGCGCGCGTGGATGTAGTCGAGGTCGAGGGTGCCCCCGGCGACGGCAACCAAGCACTCACCAAGCAGATGCGCGACAAGCTCAGCAAGCTGGGCCCGGTGGTGCAGGACACCGCCAACGGCGCCGACTTCATCCTCGAGGGCCATGTCCGCATGGTGCCCGAGGCCGGCAACCAAGAGCGCGTCGAGATCCAATGGGTGCTGAAGAACGCCGCCGGCGACGAGCGCGGCCGCATCGTGCAGCTCAACGAGGTGCCGGCCGGCTCGCTCAATGGCTATTGGGGCGATGTCGCCGTGGTGGTGGCGCAGGAGGCCTCGGGCGGCGTGCGTGACGCGCTGCTCACCCAGACCGGGCGTCGCTGACCAGGCGTCAAGACCGGCGGGGGGCGTTCATGGACACGTCATCGTGCGGTTGCTAGAAGGCGCGCGGCCGGAGCGCCCGTCACGCGTGCCCGGTGCTCCAGGGGACCCGCGCAGATGAAAATTGTTGCCTGCAACAGCAACCGTCCCCTCGCGGAAGCCGTCGCCGCCAAGCTCGGCCTGCCGCTGACCCGCGCCTCGGTGCGCCGCTTCGCCGACATGGAGGTGTTCGTCGAGATCCACGAGAACGTGCGCGGCGAGGACGTGTTCGTGGTGCAGTCGACCTCCTATCCGGCAAACGATAACCTGCTCGAGCTTTTGATTACCCTGGACGCGCTGCGTCGCGCCTCGGCGCGACGGGCGACGGCGGTGATCCCGTATTTCGGCTACGCCAGGCAGGACCGCAAGACGGGGTCGCGCACGCCGATCAGCGCCAAGTTGGTGGCCAACCTGATCACCGAAGCGGGCGCCAACCGGGTGCTGACGATGGATCTGCACGCCGCCCAGATCCAGGGCTTCTTCGACATCCCGGTAGACAATCTCTACGCCGCCCCACTGTTCAGCCGCGACATCCAGGAAAACTACAACGGCCGCGACATCATGATCGTGAGCCCCGACGTCGGCGGCGTGCTCCGCGCCCGCGCCATCGCGACGCGCCTCAACTGCGACCTCGCCATCATCGACAAGCGCCGCGAGCGGGCGGGCACGTCCGAGGTGATGAATGTCATCGGCGACGTGCGCGGGCGCGACTGCATCCTGGTCGATGATATTGTCGATTCCGGCGGCACGCTGTGCAACGCCGCCGCCGCGTTGATCGACAACGGCGCGCGGTCGGCGAGCGTGTATGTGACGCATGGGGTGTTGTCCGGCGGCGCGGTGGCGCGGATTGCGTCGAGCCCGGTCGAGATGATGACTGTCACGGATTCCATTCTGGCGACCGAGGCGGTGCGGCTGGCGCACAACATCCGGCAGGCGACGATCGCGCCGCTGCTGGCGGAGGCGATGCGGCGGATTAGCGAGGAGAGTTCGGTTAGTTCGTTGTTCGACTGACCCACAAGCCGATTTGAACGGCTGAGCGATTGGCCGCTGCGATCGTAGACGCTCGCTCCGTCCAAACCTGACGGACCCAGTGGTGGTTCAGTCAGCTACTTTTGAGGTATCCATCGACGACAGCCCACGTGCTGCTGAGCAATTTTGTGCGTCCGGCGGAGTCAGTGTATGATACTTCGCCGTGGCGAAGCGGATCGGCGGCAATCTTGATATTGCGGAGGGTCTGTTCATCACAGCCTGATATTTCTCGAAACTTCTGCCACTGCTCTGCTTTACTAGCATCAGATAGACCGTGCAGAAGCGCACAGTGATGGCGAAGAGATTCTATTGCACGATAGCAATATAATCCCGTGTCATCAGCGTGCTTCATTGAAGAAACAAGATCGCCAAAACATCTCTGTAAAAGCACTCCGTTTTCGCCGGAAAATTTTTCCCGCAGCTTTGGCATCTCTCGCTCAAGGTCAATCGACATGCCTCGTTCTGCCAGACACGAGACGTCTATACCAAATACATAATCAATTTCACGGCTTTGGTTTGTTACTCGCGTGATCTCTAGATCATACGCATAACCTTTAAGATAACCCACCATCGCAAGCTCGTTATGCACGATATTTTTTACAATATTACGGAGATCGAATATGTCCCAACGGTATTTGCTGTATATCCACACAACTACCTGATTTAGGATTATGCTAACTTTTGCCTGTCCACGATTGCCAGAACCGAGATGCGAAAAGTCTAATGCAAACTGAAGGGAGAGTTGGGCGCGTTCCGGAAGAACAATTCCTTGGAAGATATATGGTTCCATGCCCGGTACTTACTGCACCCGCGCTGCTGACTCTAGGCCTCAGCAGGTTCAGGTTGCCTCCCTTTTGGACATCATTCCCACTGTCATATCACATCAATCCCAACGCGTTTGGCGGCTCTTTGTAACGGCCGATCCTTCGTAGCAACCGGCAGTCGACGCCGCACTGCTAGCTCCAGGTACGCCGCGTCATACGTTGTCAGCGTCTCTGCGCGGGCAAGGCTGAGGACTTCTCGCAATGCGCGCGATGATGTTTGGTCGTCCGTCGTAATCGGTAAAGCCGCCAGCAGTTCGAGTCGCGCGCTCAGGTCGGCGCTGCTCACCCGTCCGCGCCGCTCGGCTTGCAGAAGCACATTGCCGATTTCGAGATGCCACAGCATTGGTACGATTGCACCTTCGTCGCGCACCCGGTCCAACAGCGCATCCGTTGCGGGCGTCGCCTCGTCCTCGAAGCACCAGGTCATCGCGATAGAGCAGTCGAGGACGAAGCCCGTCACCGGCGGCCCTCGTCGCGCAACTCCTTCCACGAAAGCCCGCCGAGAGTGGTGCCTCGACGCAGCGCCTTGAGTTTGGCGATTACCTCGTCCACCTGCTCGCGACTTGCGGCGGCAGCGGGGACCAGACGTGCCACTGCCTTGCCGTGCTTGGTTATCGTGACCTCCTCGCCTCCGGCGACGCGGTCGAGCAGCGTTGAAAGGTGCGTTTTGGCCTCGAAGGCCCCGACGGTAATCATGGTCGCCTCTGGTTCAACCAGAATATTAATCTAGTCGGAATTTCTGGTCTGTAAAGGCATATGGCCACCGCTGATCACATCAGCGGCTTCACCCCGTCCTTCTCCGCCTGCACCGAGCGCGCCGTCAGCTTGCCGTCTTCCGCCTTGACCGCCCGCACCACCACCGCCGCCCCCGGCTTGAGCAAGCTGCGATCGCCCGGCACGAGGGCGACGATGCGCGCCTCCGAGCCGACTTCGATCTTCTGTTCGCCGCTCTGATACTTGAGCGTGAGCACATGGCCCTCGGGCGCCCCGGCGATGCCGGTAACGACGGCGTTGGTCATGGATTGCTCGGGGCCGGCCATCGGGCGGTGGCCCTCGCCGGTGCCGCGCATCGATTCGGGAAAGATGTGGACCTCCTGGGCGTGCAGCACCCCGTGCATGTCGCGGACGGCGGCGGAGCCCACGAAGTCGCCGGGTTTGATGTCGGCCAGGGTCCGATTGGCGACGGCGCCGATGCGCACGCCGGGGGGCAGGGCGATGGACACATCCTGCCCACCCTGCGTCCGAATCTCGAGCGTCTGGCCGGCGAGTTTTTCCACGGTGCCGGCGATCCGCGCCGGCGTGCCGGCGGGAGATTGCGTCTGCGCGAGGGCGGGCGCGCCCGATAGGGCAATCGCGCCGACAACCAGCGCCCGCGTGGCGACGCGCGTGACGATCCTCATGGGCAACTCCTTCGCTCCCCGCTTGCTGATCCCACTGTGAGCCTCTTGTCCGCCCCCGACCAGTGGACCGCAGCAATCCACACGCTCGCGCCGGCTTGATCGCTCCGGACCGATCGCCCAAGCTCACCGCGTCCAAGAAACGGCCTGGGAGACATCCAAATGCCCGCGTCAGCGCGAGGCTGAGCCATGCCCGCCGACGATCCGTCCGCGACATCGGAAAAAATCCCGCATCTCGCGATCGTCACGACGTGCGCGATCGGCGCCACCTTGCTGCAATCGCTCGACCAGACCATCGCCAATGTTGCGCTGCCCTACATGCAGGGCAGCTTTTCGGCGAGCTACGACGAGATCACCTGGGTCGTCACCTCCTACATCACCGCCGCCGCGATCATGACCGCCCCCGTGGGCTGGCTTGCGTCGCGGTTCGGGCGCAAGCCGCTCTATGTCGTGTCCATCGTCGGCTTTACCATCGCCTCGATGCTGTGCGGCGCGGCGCAGTCGCTTGGGCAGATCGTCCTGTTCCGACTGGTGCAAGGGATGTTCAGCGCCTCGCTGGTGCCGCTGTCGCAGGCGACCTTGTTCGACATCTACCCGCACGAGCGGCGCGGATTCGCGATGGCGATCTGGGGGATGGGGGTGATGATCGGCCCGATCATGGGGCCGACGCTCGGCGGCTATCTCACCGAGTGGTACAACTGGCGCTGGGTGTTCTACATCAACCTGCCGTTCGGCACGATCGCCGCCGCCGGACTGTTCGCCTTCCTGCCCAACACCGAGAAGCAAGGCAGCCTGCGCTTCGACTGGCTCGGCTTCACCGTGCTCTCCGTCGGCATCGGCGCGCTGCAGCTGATGCTGGATCGGGGCAACAACCAGGATTGGTTCACCTCGGGCGAGATCATCGTCTCGGCGGTGCTCGCCGGGCTCGGGCTGTATCTCTTCGTCGTGCACATGATATGGGCGCCGCGCCCGCTGATCCGCCGCGAGCTGTTCCACGACCTCAACTTCACCGTCGGCCTGGTGATGATGTTCGCGGTCGGCACCATCCTGGTCTCCAGCCTCACCTTGATGACGCCGTGGCTCGAGGTGATGAGCAACTACCCGGTGGCGACGGCCGGGCTGGTGATGGCGCCGCGCGGCCTCGGCAATCTCGCCACCATCCTGCTGAGCGGCCGCCTCGCGACCCGCATGGACCCGCGCTACCTGGTCGGCTCCGGGATCGTGCTGATGTGCTACTCGTTCTGGCTGATGACGGGCTGGACGCCGGACGTGTCGCAGCGCGAGATCGTCGTCGCCATCGTCATACAGGGTGCCGGGCTCGGGTTCGTGTTTACCTCGTTGCAGCTGCTGGCCTTCGCCACCTTGCCGATCTCGCTGCGCACCGAGGGGGCATCGCTGTTCAGCCTGTCGCGCAATGTCGGGGCGGCGATCGGCGTGTCGATCACCTCCTCGGTGCTGGCGCATTATTCGCAGGCGATGCACGAGATCATCGGCGGCGCGGCGACGCCGTTCAATCGCGCGCTGCAAACCGTGCCGCTGCTCGATCCGGCCACCCCGGAGGGAGTCGCGACGCTCGACGGCATCGTCAATCATCAGGCGCAGATCGTCGCCTACAGCAACGACTACGTGCTGATGATCGCCGCCACCCTGCCGTCGCTGTTCTTGTTGCTGTTCATGCGCCACAAGCGGCACGGCGGCGCGCCGGCCGAGCAGCCGGTCCACGTCTCGGAGTGATCGTGCCGGTGCTCCCGGCTTCCCAGCACCGGCGGCTTCGGGCAGAGTCCCGCATCGAACCGCCAACCAGGAGGGAGAACGCGATGAAGCTGCTATACGGACCCGGCACCTGCGCGCTCGGCATCCACGTGCTGCTCGAAGAGATCGGCAAGCCCTACGAGGCGCAGTCGGTCAATTTGCGCGAGGGCGAGCACACCAAGCCGCCCTTCACCGACGTGAACCCGAAATCCAAGGTGCCGACCCTGGTGCGCGACGACGGCTCGGTGCTCACCGAGTTCCCCGCCATCGCCTATTGGCTCGCCCGCACCAATCCCGGCCAGAAGCTGCTGCCCGATGGGTTCGACGAGCAGGCGCGGGTGCTGGAGGCGATGGATTTCGTTGTCGCCACCTTGCACATGCAAGGCTTCTCGCGACTGTTCCGCCCGACCAACTTCTCGCCCAACGCGAGCGACGAGGAGGCGGTGAAGACGCGCGGCAAGGAGATCATCGAGAAGGGCTTCGCGCTGCTCGACAAGCAGCTCGCGGGCAAGCAGTTCGTCGCCGGCACGTTCTCGGTGGCCGATTGCGCGCTGTTTTACGTGGAGTTCTGGTCCGGCCGGCTGGGCATCACTCTCCCGCCGAACCTCGCCGCGCATTTCGAGCGCATGAAGTCCCGCCCGGCGGTGCAGGCCGCGCTGAAGGCGGAAGGGCTCGCCTGAGCGGTGACGGACGGCACTCCCCCGGCTTCGCCGGTGCCGCGGGCGACCATCGCCCGCATCGGGTTTTGGTTTCTGCGGCACGGTCAGACGGATTGGAACGCCCGGGATCTCTCCCAGGGCAATGTCGATATTCCGCTGAACGAGACCGGGCTCGCGCAGGCGCACGCGGCGGCGGCGCGGCTGCGCGGCCGGGGGATCGCCAGCATCTTGACCTCCCCGCTCTCCCGCGCCCGCGTCACCGCCGAGATCGCCGGTAACGCCCTCGGGCTGCCGGTGGTGGTCGAGGAGGGGCTGCGCGAGGTGGCGTTCGGCGTGCAGGAGGGCCAGCCGATGGCCGGCTGGTTCCCCGAATGGGTCGCCGGCCACTTCACCCCGGAGGGCGCCGAGAGCTTTTCCGCGTTGCGCGAGCGCGGCGTGGAAGCGATCAACCGCGCGCTGGGCTACCCGCCCGCGGTGCTGGTGGTGGCGCACGGCGCGCTGTTCCGCGCGCTCCGCGCCGCGATGGGCATGGAGCCCAACATCCGCACGCAGAACGCCGTGCCGATCTTCTGCCACCCGCCAGCCGCCGAGGCTGGTGCCTGGACCCTCGAGCCCGTGTCCTGAAGGAGGCCGCCTTGACCGAGCCGCGTCCTTTCTATCACGACGGAATGCGTGCGTTGCAGGACCGCTTCGACGGCCGGCGTGTCGCCGACCGGCTGGCCGAGCGCCGGCGGCGCTATGACTTCTGGGACGAGGACCGTGCGTTGATCGAGGCGGCGCCGTTCTTCTTCATTGCCACTTCATACGGCGAGTATGTCGATTGTAGCATGCGCTCGGGCGTCCCCGGCTTCGTCAAGATCGTCGGGCCGGGTGTGCTGGAGTTTCCCGAATACGACGGCAATTCGATGTATCGAACCCTGGGCAACATCGCCCGCAACCCGAGCGTCGGGCTGTTGTTCGTCAAGTTCGATGGCAAGAGCTACCGCATCCGGGTCAACGGCCGGGCGACCATTCTCGACGACGCGGCATCGCTAGCTCGGCACCACGGGGCCAAGCTCGTCGTCCGCGTCGAGTGCGAGCTCTACTCCAACTGCCCGCGCGCGGTGCACGATTTGGAGCACGGCGAGCTGTCCGCCTACATGCCACGGCCCGGCTATGAACCGCCGGCGCCGGAATGGAAGAGCCGCGACTATATCCGCGATGTGCTCCCGGGGGGCGATCCGCATAGGACGTGATCGCCGCCGGCCGCCACGAGAAGCTAGATTCTAGGCCTTCTTGATCCCGAGGCCGGCGAATTTCTTGTTGAATTTCGCCACCTGGCCGCCGGTGTCCATGATCCGCTGCTGCCCGGTCCAGGCGGGATGGGATTTCGGGTCGATGTCCAGCCGGAGCGTCTCGCCCGGCTTGCCGTAGCAAGACCGTGTCTTGAACTCGGTCCCGTCGGTCATGATGACCGTGATCTCATGGTAGTCGGGGTGAATGCCGGACTTCATCGGAATGCTCTCCTGTGGCAGGCCGATCCCGACCGGCCCGCGAGGGGCGGCGTATACCGCCCCTGCCGGCTCGACTCAAGCCAGAGCGGCGGCCTCAGCCTCGGTGATGGCCCTCATGCCGCTGATGGGCACGCTCGGCATAGCTGCGGAACACCTGATCGGCGGTGTGCTTCTGCTCAGCCGACATGGAGTTGTAGAGCGCCTCGAAGGCGGGGACGAGCTTCTGCACGTCCTGGGCGTGCGCCTCGGCGAGCTTGGCGTAGGACTGCATGTTGTCGAGCGCGCTCATCTCCTGCACGCGCTGCGAGCGCTGTTGATAGTCCTGGTCCATCTGCTTTGCATTGTCGCGCATCACCTGGGCGAACTGGTTCCATTGTTGCTCCTGCGCCGGCGTGATCTTGAGGCGGGCGTGCAGGTTGGTGATGCGCTTCTCCACCCGATCCTCGTGGCGGCCGGCCTTGCCGGCATCCGCCATCGGAGTCGTCTGGTGCGTGGCACTTGTGCCGCCCGTATCGGCGGGGTTGGCGGGAGCGGTGCCCTGCGCCCAGGCGCCCACCGGCAGGGCGAGTGCCGCGGCGAGCAAGGCGGAGCGGGAAAGCTGGAACGGCGTCATCGTCGGTGGTCTCCCTTTCAAGGCTCGGCAAGGGCCGGTCGCGATCCGAACGTCGGGTTTTGCCGGGCAGTTGCGCCTTGTGGGCCCGGTTTGTGGCGGCAAGGCAGGCAGGATGTGGAACCATCAAGGCGGGCCGCCGCGGGAACGCCGCAATCCAGACCGCGTATTGCGCGGCTCCCAGGCCGCATCTAGCGTCGCGGTTGCATCGCCTGGTCGGTCATCGGCATGAACTTCCTGTCCATCCAGTCCTGGGTCGCCTACGGCCATGTCGGCAATGCCAGCGCCGTCTTCCCGCTGCAGCGCCTCGGCGTCGAGGTCTGGGCGATCAACACGGTGCAGTTCTCCAACCACACCGGCTACGGCACCTGGACCGGCCAGGTGTTCACCGGCGAGGACGTGCGCCGGCTGGTCGACGGCATCGAGCAGCGCGACGTGCTCGGGCGCTGCGACGCCGTGCTGTCCGGCTACATGGGCGACCAGGCGATCGGCGAGGCGATCCTCGATGCGGTGGCGCGGGTGCGGCGGGCAAATCCGCGCGCCATCTATTGCTGCGATCCGGTGATTGGCGACGAGAATACCGGCGTCTATGTGCGCCCCGGCATCGCCGAGCTGATGCGCGACCGCGCCTTGCCGGTGGCCGACATCGCCACGCCCAACCAGTTCGAGGTGGGCCAGCTGACAGGCCAAAGCTGCGCGACCCTCACGCAGGCCAAGCAAGCGGTCGCCGCGCTGCAATCGCGGATGCGGCGGGACGGGCCGCGCACCGTGCTGCTGACCAGCCTGCGCACGGAGGAGACGCCGGTGGATCGCATCGACCTGCTCGCGGCGGAGGCTGGCGCGTGCCATCTTCTTCGCACGCCCTTGCTCGGGCTTGACGTGAACGGCGCCGGGGATGCGATCGCCGCTCTATTCACCTTTCACCGGCTCCGCAGCGGCAGCGCCGCCGCTGCCCTCGAAGCGGCCGCCTCCTCGGTGTTCGGCCTGCTGCGGCGCACGGCGGAGGCCGGCTCGCGCGAAATCCTGACGGTCGCGGCGCAGGACGAATTCGTCACGCCCTCCACCCGATTCGCGAGCCAGCCCTGTTGACCGGCGACATGCTCCGATGCGGTTCATAAGGGTCTACGCCCGCGTTCTCGGCCTGCTCGGCGCGGATCGAAGGATCGCGGTGTTCCTCGTGCTCGCCAACCTCGCGGTGGCCGGGCTGCAATTCCTCGACCCCGTGCTGTTCGGCCGGGTCATCGACCTGCTTGCCCGCTCCGGCGACCTGACGAGCGAGGTGCTGTGGAGTCAGGCCACCGCGCTGCTTGGCTTGTGGGCCGCCGTGGGCCTCGGCGGCATCGCGGCGAACATCGCGGTGGCGCTGCAATCCGAGCGGCTGGCGCACCGCAACCGCCTGCTGGCGATGAGCCGCTTCTTCGGCCACGTGCTCGGCCTGCCGCTGTCGTTTCACGGCGACACGCATTCGGGGCGGCTCATCAAGATGATGGTCGCGGGCTCGGATGCGCTGTTCAGCCTGTGGCTGACCTTCTTTCGCGAGCAGCTGGCGACTTTTCTTGCCGTGATCGTGCTTCTGCCGCTGACCGTGCTGCTCAACTGGCGCCTGGCGCTGGCGCTGATCGTGCTGGTGATCGTTTACTGCGTCGTCACCCTCGTCATCATCCGCTCGACCGAGGCGGCGCAGCGCCGGGTGGAGACCTTCAACTCCAACCTGGCCGGCACGGCGCAGGACGCGCTGGCCAACATCATGGTGGTACAGTCCTTCACCCGGCTACGTGCGGAGACGCGGCTGTTCGGCGACATCGCGGCCCAGGTGATCGCGCATCAGTTCCCGGTGCTGAACTGGTGGGCAGTGGTGAACGTGCTGACACGGGCGGCCAGCACGGTCGCGGTCATCACCATCGTGGTCATCGGCACGCTCTTGCATATCGTCGGCAAGGCGGAGGTGGGCGAGATCGTCTCGTTCATGGGCTTCGCCACGTTGCTGATCGGCCGTCTCGAATCCGCGGTTTCGTTCGCCTCCAGCCTGTTCTTCCGGTTGCCGGCGATGGAGGATTTCTTCGGCGTGCTCGACGCCGGCAGCTCGGTCCCGGAGAAGCCGGACGCAAGCGAACTCGTCGCCAGTGCGGGCGAGGTGGTGTTCGAGGATGTCTCGTTTGCGTATCCGGGCGGGCCGAACATCCTCACGAACGTATCGTTCACCGCCAAGCCCGGTACCGCGACCGCGCTGGTCGGCCAGACCGGCGCGGGCAAATCCACGGCGATGAGCTTGTTGCAACGGCTATGGGACCCGGTCGCGGGGCGCATCCTGATCGATGGGCAGGATCTGCGAGACGTGACGCTGGAAAGCCTGCGCCGGGCGATCGGCGTCGTGTTCCAGGAGAGCATGCTGTTCAACCGCTCGATCCGCGACAATCTGCTGATCGGCCGGCCGGAAGCGACCCAGGAAGAGCTCGAGCACGCCTGCCGGCAGGCCGACGCGCACGAATTCATCATCCGCCAGCCGCGCGGCTACGACACCATGATCGGCGAGCGCGGCAGCACCTTGTCCGGCGGTCAGCGCCAACGTCTCGCGATCGCCCGTGCCCTGCTGAAGAATCCGCCCATTCTCATCCTCGACGAGGCGACCAGCGCGCTCGACGCGGCGACCGAGGCGCGGGTCGGACGGGCGCTGCGGGTACTGATGCAAGGGCGGACGACGTTCATCATCGCGCACCGCTTGTCCACGGTGCGGGACGCGGACGAGATCCTGGTGTTCGACACCGGCCGCATCGTCGAACGCGGCGGCTTCGGCGAGCTGCTCGACCGCAACGGCCGGTTCGCCGAGCTGGTGCAGACCCAGCTCGCTGCCGCCCCGCAGCCCCAGGCGGCGGACTGACCGTGACCTATCTCGGAGTAGCGGCCACGGTGCTGGGGGCCGGCCTGGCCGCGGGCTTGTCGGCCTGGGCGATGCGGCGGGTGGTGCGGTTCGAGGCGCTGCGCCACCATCACGAGATCGGTAGCGCGGTGTTCCTGCAGCTCGGCGTGATCTACGCGGTGTTGCTGGCCTTCGTGTTCAACGAGGTGTGGAGCGAGTACAACACGGCGGCCAACGCCATCGACCAGGAGTGCGGCAGCCTGCATGGTGCCTCGATCCTCGCCAGCGCCTTGCCGGCAGAGACCGGCACGCCGACCGAGCTCGCCATCCGAAAGTATCTACGCACCGTGATCGAGAGCGAATGGCCGGCTATGGAACGGCGGCAAGCCAGCCCGCAAGCTCGGCAGGATTTCGAGGCGATCTGGCAAGGCATCGCCGACCGGGATGTGAGCAAGGGGATGGACGACCCGACCCGGAGCCAACTGATGGCCCAGCTGTCGAACGCGCATCAGTGGCGGGAGACCCGACTGTTCCAGATGACGTTGCACGTGCCCGGCCTAATGTGGGTCCTGCTGATCGGCCTCGGGGTGATCCTGATCGCCTTTTTGCTGTGTTTCGGCATCGTCTATGTCGGCTCGCAGATCATGTTCACGGCGACCTTCGCCGCGTCGATCGCCCTCGTGCTGGTCCTCGTGCACTGTCTCGACTTTCCCTTCGAGGGCGCGCTCCGGCTCCCGCCGACGGATTTCCAGGCTACCCTGCAAAAAGTGGCCGCCGATCAGGGCGGGGTTCATGCGACCTCCGGGCAATGAGGAGACCCAATCCATGTCCATCACGACCAGCAATCTGAGCCCGTCGGGGCCGGCGGGGGCGCGGCATCGTTGGGGATGGTTCGTGGTCCTCGGCGTCCTGCTGATCGCGATCGGCATCTTTGCCTGGATCGAGGTCGTCACCGCGACGATCGCCGGCGTCATCGTGCTGGGCGCCGCGTTGCTGGTCGGCGGCATCTTCCAGATCATCCACGCCTTCGCGGTGCGCGCCTGGAGCGGGTTCTTCCTGCATGTCCTGATGGGCATCGTCTACGTCATTGGCGGGCTGTTGTTGATGAACGACCCGCTGCCCGGCGCGATCGTCGTCACGTTGTTCGTCGCGATCTGCCTCGTGGTCGCCGGAATCTTCCGCATGGTGCTCGCCGTGCGGCACCGCGAGCTGACCGGCTGGTGGCTGATGCTGTTCAGCGGCCTCATCACCCTGCTGATCGGGCTGTTGATCTATGCCTCGTTGCCGTGGTCCAGCCTGTGGGTCATCGGTACTCTGATTGCCGTGGAGCTGGTCATTCACGGCATTACCTGGATCCAGTTCGGCCTGATGCTGCGGCGGATGCCGCAAGTGGGAGCGACGGCATGATCGACCTCAAGATCGACGATCGGGGGGCGTCCGGACGGGTCGCCACGGTCGTCATCGACAATGCGGCTAAGCTGAACTGCATGAGCCGCCCGGTGCGTGACGGGTTCCTCGCGGCTTTCGCGGAGCTGGCGAGGGACGACCGGTTGCGCGCCGTCGTCGTGACCGGTGCCGGCGGACGCGCCTTCATCGGCGGGGCTGATGTGCGCGAGCTCGCCGCGCTCCGCGACGAGCCCGAGGCGGAGGCCTTCATCACCGAGGTGCATCGCTGCTGCGACGCGGTGCGCCGCCTGCCCGTGCCGGTGATCGCGCGGGTGCAAGGCTACGTGCTGGGTGCCGGGCTGGAGCTCGCCGCGTGTTGCGACATGCGGGTGGCGAGCAGCGACAGCCATTTCGGGATGCCGGAGGTCAAGATCGGCCTCCCCTCGGTCATCGAGGCCGCCCTGTTGCCGCAGCTCATCGGCTGGGGCCGCACGCGCTATCTCGTGCTGACCGGCGAGACCGTGGCGGTGGCCGACGCGCGCGACTGGGGCCTGTTCGAGTTCGTCGTGCCACCCGAGGAGCTCGACGCGACGGTCGAGCGCATGGTAGCCGCCATCGTGGAGTCCGGGCCGCACGCCGTCCGGGCGCAGAAGGCGCTGGTGAGCGATTGGGAGCGCTTGCCGCTCGACGCCGCGGTGCAGCGCGGCATCAAGGTGCTGGCGAGCGCCTGGAGCACCGACGAGCCGCGCCGCATGACCGCGGAACGGCTCGCGGAGATGGGCCGCCGGCGCAAGGGCTGACTTGCGTAATCTCCAGCGAATGCGCCAGCATGATCCCAAGGAAACCCAAGGAGACCACAGGATGGCCCTGCGCAAATTCATCATCGAGCGCGACATCCCCGCTGTCGGCTCGCTCGAGCGCGAGCAGCTGCGCGGAGCGGCGGCGAAGTCGAACGAGGCGCTGCGCGAGATCGGCCCGGACATCCAGTGGGTCGAGAGCTACGTCGCCAACGACAAGACGTTCTGCGTCTATCTCGCCAAGGACGAGGGGGTGATCCGCAAGCACGCCGAGCTCAGCGGCTTTGCTGCGACCAAGATCCCCGAAGTCCGCAAGATGATCGACCCGACCACCGAGCAGGCGG
>JAFKFI010000088.1:51430-79517 GCA_017307285.1 Alphaproteobacteria bacterium
GGGGGGGAATGCGATGAGCCGGACGGAACCGATCACCGGATACGAGTGGCTTGCCCGAGCCATCGCGGAATCCGGCACGAGCCACGTATTCTTCGTCGACGCGGTGCTGCGGCACACCCTGGTCGAGCTCGGCACCCTCGGCGTAACCCGGGTGCTGGCGCATTCGGAGAAGGCGGCGGCCTATATGGCCGACGCCTACGGGCGCGTCTCGGGCCGGCCGGGGATCTGTTTCGCGCAGTCTGTCGGCGCCGCCAATCTCGCTGCGGGGCTGCAGGACGCCTATCTCGGGCGGGCGCCGGTGATCGCGCTCACCGGGCGCAAGGCCAGCACGCTGCAGCATCGGAATTCCTATCAGGAAATCCCGCACGCGCCGCTGTTCTCCGCCGTCACGAAATTCTCCGCCGACGTGGACGGGGCAGGCAACCTCCCGCGCCTGTTCCGCCAGGCATGGCGCGAGGCGGTGTCCGGCACGCCGCGACCGACCCATCTCGACCTCGCCGGCCACACCGCCGATGTCATCGAGAGCGGTACCGTCGCCGAGCCCACCGCCAGCCCGGCGACCCGCATGGGCATTCCACCGCATCGCCCAACGCCGCCGGACGCCGACATCGAACGCGCGGCGGCGGCGCTGACCGGCGCGAAGCGGGTCGCCATCGTGGCCGGTGCGGGTGCCACCCATTCGGGCGCGGGGCCAGAGCTGGTTAGGCTCGCGGAGCTGCTGGCGGCCCCTCTTGGCACCTCGCTAGGCGGGCGTGAGCTGGTGCCCACGCGCCATCGGCTCTGCATCGGCGCGGTGGGCAATTACGGCGCGCCCCCGGCCAACCAGATCGTGCACGAGGCCGATCTCGTGCTGTTCGTCGGCTGCCACACCGGAGACCAGGTGACGCACACCTGGCGCATCCCGCCGATCGACACGCCGGTGGTGCAGATCGACATCGACGGCGCGGAATTGGGGCGGAGCTATCCCAACACGCTCGGGCTGATGGGCGATCCCAAGGCGACCCTGCAAAAGCTCGTTTCCGCCATCGGCCGGCCGACGCGCGACAGCACCTACGCCGACCGCGCGGCCGGGATCGTCGCGGCTTGGCGCGAGACGATGGCGCCGCTCTTCGCGTCGGGCGAGGCCCCAATCCGGGTGGAACGGCTCTGCGCCGAGATCACCCGCGCGCTGCCGGAGGATGGCATCCTGGTGGCCGACACCGGCTACTCGGGCATCTGGTCCAGCACCTGCATTGAGATGAACGGCGCGGGGCAGCAATATCTCCGCGCGGCCGGCTCGCTTGGTTGGTCTTTCCCGGCCTCGCTCGGCGCGAAATGCGCGGCCGGCGCCCGCAAGGTGGTCTGCTTCACCGGCGACGGCGCGCTCTATTATCATCTCCCCGAGCTGGAGACCGCCCGCCGGCGCGGCATCGCCGTTGTCCTCGTGGTGAACAACAATTCCGGCTTCGGCCAGAGCTGGCCGAGTGCCCGCCGCCAGCAGGGCAATCGGCCGGGCGACCCGCGCGAGCTCGTGCTGTTCGGTCCGACCAATTTCGCCGACGTGGCACGGAATTTCGGTCTGCGGGGCATCCGCGTGGAGCAGCCCGACGGCATCGCGCCGGCGCTGCGTGACGCACTCGCTTCGGATGAGACCGTGGTAGTGGACGTGGCGACCGCCCTGGAGCCGCGCGCGCCGGAACCCTGGACCCCGCCGGCCTGAAGGAGACACAGGATGATCCGCTACGATCTCACGGGGAAAACCGCGCTCGTCACCGGCGGTGCCTCGGGCATCGGCCTCGCCACCGGGACCATGCTTGCCGGCTTCGGCTGTACCGTCGCGGTGAACCATCTGCCCGACGATCCCCGCGGGCCGGAGGCGGTGGCCAAGCTCAACGCCAGCGGCGCCCAGGCGATCGCGGCACCTGGCCATGTCGGCATCGCGGGCGACGCGGAGCGCATGGTGGGTGCGGCGCTCGAAAAGCTCGGCCGGCTGGATTTGCTGGTGAACAACGCCGGCACACCCGGCACGCGCAGCCGCATCGCCCCGCCGGAGCTCGACCTCATTACCGAGGAACTGTGGTCGACCCTGCTCGAGACCAACCTTCTCGGGGTGTTCCGCTGCGCCAAGGCGGCGGCTCCCGCGCTGAAGGCGGCACACGGCGCCATCGTCAACACCGCCTCGATCGCCGGGCTTGGCCGAGCCGGCAGTAGCCTCGCCTACGGCGCGACCAAGGCGGGCGTGGTCAGCCTGACGCAGAACCTCGCCCGCGCCCTCGGGCCGGAGGTGCGGGTCAACGCCATCGCGCCGGGGGCGGTGGACAGCCCCTGGATGGTGGAATGGACCGAGGAGGAGCGCCGCAACACGATCGACCGCGCGGTGCTGAAGCGGCGCTGCACGCCCGAGGATCTGGCCGAGGTCATCCTGTTCCTCGGCTTCGGCGCGGCGATGGTGACGGGGCAGACCATCGTGGTTGACGGCGGGTTGACCCTATAGCGGTACGCCCGGATCCGGGCTCCTACTGCCCAGTGTTTTACCCGGATCCGGGCTCCTACCGGCCAGTGTTTTGCCCCTATCTGGGCTCAAAACCGAGGACGCAGGGCAGGGTCGCGCGGCAGCGCGCCGGAAGTGCTTGCTTTCGGCACGCCCGTGCCCGATATCCCGGCCGGCAAGCCCGGTCTGCGTGACTGCGGTCCATTCTGACCGCCCGCCGGAACTTCGCTTTCGCAACTGTGTCCGCCTCGACGTCGCGCCGAGTGCTCCGGGCAATCGGGCATCCTTCCGTGTTCACGGCGTGACGCCGGCCGAAGGGTGCTGGAGTTTTCCCTTCTCTTGACCAACGCGAATTTCGACGAGCTCGGCCTGGCCGAGCCCATCCGGCGTGCCGTGCGCGCGCTGGGCTATACAGTGGCGACCCCGATCCAGGCAGCCGCCATTCCCAACCTGCTCGCCGGGCGCGATCTGCTCGGCATCGCGGCGACCGGCACCGGCAAGACCGCCGCGTTCGGCTTGCCCATCCTGCAGATGCTGGGCGCCAAGCCGGCCCGTGCCGGCGCCTTCGCCACGCGCGCGCTGATCCTGGCGCCGACCCGCGAGCTCGCCTTGCAGATCCACGCGGCGCTGCGCGGCTTCGCCGCCAACATGCGTGTCAAATGCGTCACCATCCTCGGCGGCATGAGCCGTTACGCGCAGGAACAGCAGATGCGCGGCGGCGCCGACATCGTGATCGGCACGCCGGGGCGCGTGTGCGACCTGATGAACACGCGGCATTTGCGGCTCGACCAGGTTGGCTGGTTCGTGCTCGACGAGGCCGACCGGATGCTCGATCTCGGCTTCATCCGCGACATCCGCAAGGTCGTCGCCGCGCTGCCGGAGCAGCGCCAGTCGATGCTGTTCTCGGCGACCATGCCGTCCGAGGTCGGCAAGCTCGCTTCCGGCTTGCTGCGCGATCCGGTGCGCGTCGAGATCGCGCCGCCGCCGCAGGAGAAGCCGCAGATCGTGCAGCAGGTGCAGTTCGTGCCCGCCGCCCAGAAGCAGGCGCGGCTGCAATCCCTGCTCGATGACGCGGCATTGTCGCGCGTGATCGTGTTCACCCGCACCAAACACGGTGCGAACAAGGTGTGCGAGCGGCTGGAGGCGGCGGGCGTCGGGGCAGTCGCCTTGCACGGCAACAAGAGCCAGTCGCAGCGCGTGAAGTCGCTCGACCGGTTCTCCAGCGGCCGGGCGCGCGTGCTGGTCGCGACCGACATCGCCTCGCGCGGCATCGACGTCACGGGCGTCTCGCACGTCATCAACTTCGACCTGCCGGTGGAGCCCGAGAGCTACGTCCACCGCATCGGCCGCACCGGCCGCGCGGGTGCGACGGGCATCGCCATCTCGTTCTGCGACGGCAGCGAGCGCGCCGCGCTGCGCGCCATCGAGCGCCTGCAAGGCGAGCCGCTGGCGGTGGTCGGCGACCCATTGCCGGCCGGCGAGCGGGAGATGTCGAAGGTGCCGAACCGACGCCGTGGTGCCCCCCGCCGGCGGTTCAACAGGGCGGCGTAGCGGATCGATCCCGAGCGCCGTCGTCCCTGCACCGGCGGCGCCGGGCTGTATCTCCCAGGTCAGCTTGACGGGTAGCAAGTCGCGGCATCAGGCAGGTCTGCGGGCAGTTCCTGCCCCGGCGCCGGCTCGCAGTGCCGGGCCCAGTCCTCCGGCGCCGCTCGTTGGGGTGGCGACCGGAGAAGTATCGGGTATCGATATACTCGATCTTGATCTTGCCAAACATGTCGCCGTAGCCGCGTGTGGCGCGAACACGAGAAGGCGTGATCGCTCAGGCCATGCCGAAGAGCATCCTCGTGTTCCGTGACGAACTGGCGGGCTGGTTGGCCGGTATGAACGCGTACAACGAGAACGCCAAAAGGCGGGCGGCTCCATCACCAACCCGCGCCTCGCCGCGGCCTGCCTCGGGGGTACCCAGCCGGAGAAGGAGGGCGCTCCGCCGGCTTCCTCGTCAATCAGCGGCGCCACATTCGCGGATGCTGCGGACCCGGTGGGTTCGTACTTCTTGCCCGTAGCAGCGCGGGTCTACGGCGACGCGGGCGTGCGAGCCGTGGACCGCAACGCAGCAACTCTCGCTCGTTGGATCGCGCGCGAGCGACCCAAACGAGGTGTATGTGCGGGTCTCGAACAGCGCGAATTGCTCAAGCGGCTGTTCATGGTCGCCGTGCCGGACACGTATTCTTCGACGTCGCGCCTGACGGGCGACCCGGATCTTGCTGTATGTTGGTCGAGTTTGCTCGGGAGGTTGGGACCGGCGCTTGCTGCCGTGCTGCGAGTACTTCTTCGACAAATGGGGCTGGCCCAAGCCGCGTTGACCGCATTCCCCGATCGCGCGCCATTGGGCGAGCGACGCCCGTCGGCCCTAATCAAAGAAGGCGGCGCCCTCGGTTCCAACCGTTTCGACCAGCAATGCCCGATCGAGGTGGAGGTTGCGCGCTTCGCAGCTTGTCTCGGCGACAAGCAGGCAACCGTGACAGGCGGCGCCATGCAGCGCCCGATCCTCGTCCGCGGCGGCGGGGTCGTGATCGGCGCAGACCGGATCGCCCGAGCACAGGCGCAGCCGCTCCAACGCGCCCCGAAGCACGCGCGGAAAACGTCCGCACACCTCGACCAGCCCGCCCAACGTGCCCTGCGTTCCGGCCGACGCGGTATAGAGCAGCAGGCCGGCACGAATCGGCTCGCCGGCTCGCGCTGGCTGCACATACACGCGCTCCTTGAGCGCGCTGGCGGGATAGCCGCAATCGAGCGCCACCTCGATCATCAGCGCGTGGGCAAGGCTGTGCGCCATGACGTATTCCGGCCGCACACGCTCGGCGAGACCGGATCGGGCCCCCGCCAGGCCCCGTGCGCGCCGGCGCGTCTCCCAGGCCGCGACACCGTCCGCGAGCTTTTGGCGGCGGCCGTGGAGCGCCGGACGGGCCAGCCAGTCGGCGATCCGCTCGGGATCGAAGGTCAGGAACAGGCCCTCGCCGAACTGCTCCACCGCGGGAAGCCAACTCGGGTCCCGGCCAAGCGGCGCGCCCTCCACGGCGAGCCCGACGTCCTCCAGTCCGTCACTTGCCACGGCTGCCGGCTCGAAGCGGGTGAAGCCGTAGAGACACGACACCTCACGCAACCGATGCACCGCGACCAAGGAAGCGATGCCGCGCAACGCCGGATCGCTCGTTGGATCCCAGGCGGCCCGGTCAAGTGTCTCGGCGTGCAGGTTGGCATTTGGGGCGTTCTCGCCGATCAGCGGTCGTCCGCTGGCGAACAGCTCGAACTCCGCCACGCGCGGATCGACCGCGAGATCCGACCCGCCATCGGCGCGCGTCGTCAAGGCGGCGATGCGGGCGAACACGTCCTCGTCCGAGTAGCCTTCGAGGCTTGCGCGCACGGCGGGATTGAACCGCCTGGCCATGCCGACCATTCCGGGGTCGGTGCATTGTTGCAGCTCGGACCAGTGCTGCTCGATCCAGCGCGACAACGTGTCCTCCGCCCGCGGCAACGAGATGACCTTCGCGACCTGCGGAAAGTAGGTGTTCGTCGCGCTGCGAATCAGCAGCTTGAGGCCCTTCGGCGCGTCGCAGACCACCGGGTCACGATCGCCGATCCAGGGGCGCTCGCCGCGGCACGGCCCGAGGCGATGCTTCTGGAACAAATCCTCCAGCGTCAATGACTGGCCGCAGTCGCAGACCAAGCGCGTGTCGCGCGGATCGGCGCTCGTGCCACTCTCCGCGAGCCACATTTGCTGGCGACACGGCGAGCCGCCGCTGTGCAGGATGCGCCGCCACTCGATGTCTTGCAGGTGACCTTTGTCGCAGCCGCAGACGAAGCGCACGGGCGAGACACGACGCTTCTTGTTGTCGGCGTCCGCGACGTGCTCCTTGCGCGCGGGCGGCTTGAGATCGCTGAAGCGGACCAACCGGCGACGCCCCGGCGCGTCGCCATCGACGGTGTCGCACACGAACCACTCGGGAAAGACCGGCGACTCGATCGCGGGGCGAGCGAGCCGCCGATCATTTGGGTCGATTGGTGGCGTACGTAGTTCGGGCGGGCGATCGACGCCGAGGCGCGGGTCGGACTCGCCGCCGAGCCGCTGGTGCAGCAGCCGGGCAAGGCGGGGTTCCTCGATCGGCTGAAACGCGGCTCCTCCGCGCATGTCCCAGCGGTCGAGCCCGCCCACAACGACCGAACGCTCGGGCAGGTCGAGCATCGCGCCTGGGCCGAACACGCCGATCACCTGGCTCAGTCTGATCGCCTCGTTCGCCACGCTCGTCTCCTCAGCTCAGCACGTTGCCGTGGGCATCGACGATCCTGAGCGGCGTGGCGTGCTCCACGTCCCGCATCGAACGTCCGGCCACGAAGCGGCGGTGCGCGGGTCGGAGGCTATCGACCAACGGGTCCAGCGGATCGTGCAGCAAGGCTTTGTCCCTCGGTTGGCCGTAGTAGAGCTTGCCGCCCGTGGCGGTCTGCTCGTCCGCCGTTGCCACCCAGTCGGCGAGCAGTTGGGCGACATGCTCGCGCAGCTTCGCGTGGCCGCCGACAACCGCCTCCGCCGGGGCACGGTCTTGGATCACGTCCACGATCGCCGTTTGCAGCGCGGTGTTGTCGCGAATGCGCGACGCCGCGTCCTCGGGGGACATTCCGGGCTCGATGTGCCGCGCGGCGGCGACCACCACGGCGGCGAGGGCACGGTCGAGCGCGCGTGCCGCCCAGGGGGTGACGCTGGTTGCCTCGACGGCGCGGTAGAAGCAGGCGTGAAAATGGCGGAAGGCTTCGTGGTGCAGGCGGTCGCGCGGCTTGTGCGCGTTGAGCAGGACGAGCACGAGGCCGGGCCGATCCGCTTGCCGGCCAACCCGGCTCGTCGCCTGGATGTATTCCGACGCGGTCTTGGGCTGGCCCTGCACCAGCATCAGCCCGAGGCGCCCGATATCGAGACCGACCGAGATCATGTTGGTCGCCAGCGCCACATCCACGCCGTGCTTCAGGTCCGAGCATGGCAGGGCGAGCCGCTCCTTCGCCTCGGCCACTTGATCCGTGCTGACGCGCGAGGTGAGCTCCATCGGCTCGCGCAGCCGGCGGTCGGCGAAAGGCGCATCGGGTGGGTCGAGCCGGCGGCGCTCCGTGCCGTAAGAGGCCAGCCTCGCCCGCACTTCATCCTCGACGATGCGACGGGCGCCGCCGAGTTCGCGCAAGGCGTTGAAGTAGCAGAGCGCCGTTTCGTAGGCGTCCGCCTGGCCGCCCGCTTCCGTCTCGGCGCGGGCGGCGGCGAGCAGCGTCGTCAGCACGCGGAGGAAGATCAGCTTCGGTCCGCGGCCCGGCGAGGCAAGGCCGATGTAGAGCCGGGCGGGCTTTTCCGCCGCGGGGAGGGTGAGCGCGAAGAACGAGTCGCGCCGGTCCGGACCCGGCGGCGGAAAGATCGCCGTCTCGTGGCGGCCGAATAATGCGCGTACCTGCGCCGAGGCCCGGCGCACCGTCGCGGTGCTGGCGACGAGCTTCGGGCGCAGGCGCCGCCCCATCCATTCACGGCTGGCGAGCCGGTCGAGCGCCACCTCGTAGAGCGCGGCGACGGTGCCGAGCGGGCCGCTTATCAGGTGCAATTCGTCCTGGATGATGAGGTCCGGCGGCAACAGGGTTTGCCCGTTCCACAGACGCTTGCCCTCGCCCGCCGGGTCGGCGGCGCCGTAGAAGCCCCATTTGTCGCCACGATCGACATGGCCGAAGAACGCGCCGACCGCTTCGAGCCACGGCAGACCGGCGAACTTGTCCACGGTGGCGATCAGGAACGTGGGCAGCCGGCGGTAGATCGCCTCGTCCACGGTGAGCACCGGCAGCGGCCGATCCCGGGTGAAGTCGCATCGCGTGTTGACGCAGCGGATGACCATGTTCCGCGGCGCCCGATCATCGGGCAGGCAGGCGAAGCTCTCCCGACCGAACGGGGTGCCGCACCAAGGGCACGCCTTGATCGGCGCCGGCGCCTCGCGCCCGTCTCGTCGGTAGCGTTTGACCCGCGCGACCGCCGTATCCTGTCGCCCATCGCCAGTCTTGCCGAGGCGGTTCGGCGACGCCGCCGAGCCGACCCACAGGCCAATCTCGATCGGCCATTCGCCGAGCAAACGCTTGCCGTCCTCCTGCCAGGCGGGTTCGTCGCGCATCAGCTCGAGCGCGCAGACCACCCCGGCGGCGCGCGTCAACTGGTCGAGCGTGAGCAGGCGCAGCGTGTAGCGCATCAGCACCGAGACGCCCGCGCCGAGCAGCCCGCCATTGGTCAGCCGCCGATGCGCGATGGTCCAGGCGGCGAGGCCGAGATAGGCCTCGGTCTTGCCACCGCCGGTCGGGAAGAACAGCAGGTCGGCGAGTTCGCGATCACCGTGCGCCGGATCGGCGAGGCCGCGCAGGTTGAGCAGGATGAAGGCGAGCTGGAACGGCCGCCATCGCGGCGCGGCTTGCGCGTTGGGATCGCCGCCCGGACCGGCGTTGCGGCGGCGCGCCGCGCGCGCCACGGCCTCGTTCATCGCCGCGAAGGCGCGGCGCACAGGCGCATCGGTGCCGAGCAGCGCGATGCCATCGGCGATGCGGTCGCGGGCCCGCGTGGCGGCGGCGATCAGCCGGTCGGCGGTCGCGCGGCGGGGAGCGCCGTCGATGTCGGCGAGGGTGGCGCCCTGGGCCGCGATCCACGCGGCGTAGGCGGTCGGCAATCCGGCGAGCGCGTCCCCCAGCGGCGCGGCTCCCGCGTGGGCAAGCGCCGACAGCGCCTCCATGCCGAACTCGACGCCGCCGATGGTTTCGTTCGGCTCGACCCGTTCGACTTCGGCACGCGGCAGGTGATCGGTGTATGCGGCGCGCACCACGCCGTCCGCGTCCGCGTGCCAGCCCGCCGAGACGCCACGGCCGACCGCGTATTCGGCCTCGTCCCGATAGTGCAGATCGGCAATGGCTGCGTCGGGGTCGGCCGAGCCGAAGCCGGAGAGATCGCACCGCGGATGCAGGCCCGATGCGCAGCGCAGCTCGAGCCGAACCTGAAACGCGAAGGCCACGTCGGCGAAGCGGCGTCGCGCGTCGGAGCGGTGATTCACCACCATCACCGTCAGCGCCCGCACGCACGCCACCGATCCGTCGGGCTGCGCAATGTCGTACGGCCGGGCGTGCGCCTCCAGCGCCAGTGCGCCGCTGGGCCGCTGCGCGCCGCCGGTGCCCGGCAGCAACACCGTCTCGCCGCGACCGTCGGGCACACGCAGGCGCACGCGCGCCTCGCCCGGCACCCGCCGCCACCGCACGTCGCGATAGCGCGGATCGAACTGTGCGCGCTCGTCGGCCAGCACCTCGGGTGGCAGCGGCGGCACGGTGGCGTAGTCGCCCCAGGTGAGCGTGACGTCGATCTCCGTCACCGAGGCGTCGATCAGCACCGTGAGGCCGAGCGAGGAAGGCAGCCGGCGCGGACGCGACGAGGGTTCGTCGGCGGGCGTGTCGTCGGCGGCGCGGGCACGGCCGCTCTCGGGATCGGCTCCGTCGTCGTCGCCGAAGGCGGGATCGCCCGCGTCCTCCACCACGTCGTCGGCGGAGCGGGCGTCGGAGCCTTGCGGCGACGGCGCGAGAAAGCCGGTGAGATACCAGCGCGAGGGATTCTCCGGCAGCACCTCGCGGGCGAGGTCGGCATCCTCCGGGCCGGGGCCGATCAGGTCGCGGCGAAGTTTGTCGACGAGGCGGGTACGCACCCGCGCCGCGCCATCAAGCGCCGGAAGCGTGGGCATGGCGTCGGTCATGAATTCGCGGTCCCCTCGCTCGGCCCGCGACTTCCCGGCGGCACATCCGCATCCGTGTAGCCGCCGACGATCCAGATGAAGCTCTGCACGTCGATGCCGTCGCGCGGATGAAGGTCTGCGAGTTCGTGCTTGGTCGTGCGTACCAGATCGAGCAGCGAATCGTAGTCCTTCATGTCGAGCCGCGCGTCGTAGTCATTGGCGAAGCGATGACCCACCCGGCCGGCGAAATCCTTGGTGACTTCCGGCTTGAGGAACATATGCGCGTCGGGACGCCACAGGAACGGCAGGTAGGTGGCCACCGTCCATTTGGCGTTGTCCTGGCTTTGCAAAACCCGCCGCATATCCAGGAGCCCGGGTTCTCCCCCGCCTTGCGCGAACCGCGCGGCGGCCCGCACGAACGCATCCGCGGACGGGCCTCGCAGAGTTCCGGGCAGCCGAGCCTTCTCGAACGGCGACAGGAGATTGGTTGCATAGAATACCGATAAGATGGCCTCGCCGAATCCCGATCCGGTCGCCGCCTCGGCGAGCGGCGCCGTCGCGTTCAGCTTGGCTTGCGCCGCGACCTTGAAATTGCGCTCCCACTCGGCGTAGCTCGATCCGGCGAATCCCTCGGGGAAGAAGCGGAGGAAGCGAGCGCGGGCGCCGTCGAACCCGGTATAGTTCGCCGCAGCCTTACCCGCCTCGTCTTGTAGGCGCTGCCACAGACGATCGGGGTCTTCGTCGTGAAACGGCCCGATCCGCCCGCCGCTCGGCGGCAGCACCACGCCCTGATAGCTCGTGCCGGATTTGAGGAGCCGAAGGGTCGCCTTGCCGCGCTTCTCCTCGCGGATGGTGTTCCCTATCATGCTGGCCTGTAGCATCTATGCGGATGCTTCCGATGCAGTACCGTCATGGTCGGCGCAGGCCGACCATCCACGACTGTGCCCGTTCGTCGGGAGGTGAATGAAGCACCTGGGCGACTTCTTGGCTTCACTTGCGGCGATTCCGCGTGCCGATGGACTTGTCCCGACCATATACGACGTTGCCGCACGCCCGTTGAAGTCGTGGATGGTCGGCCTTCGCCGACCATGACGGGTTCGGGACAGGAGGGCATACGTCGCTCCTTGCGCGGCGTCATTCCACCTCCTCTAGCGCCATCTCGTCGTCGCCTCGGGCCGGTGCCATGCCGAGCGCGCGTTCCTCGGCGGCGCGTTGGGCGTTGAGGGCGAGGAGGCGGGCGAGGACTTCGTCGCGGAAGGGGGCGGGCCAGAAGAGGCGGTTTTGGTAGCGGTGGTCGTGCTCGGTGTCCTCGGTGAGGAACTCGGGCGCGGCGGCCTCGGCGAGATCGTCCCAGCCATAGGCGCGCAGCACCGCCTGGTCCATCGCGTGATGCAGCTCCCTGAGCCGCACGATGTCGGACGCACGCTCGGCCGGGTCGTGGAAGCGGTTATACGTCCGCGTCAGGCCCTCGTTGCGGGCGATCATCAGGGCGGCGCGGTGGTCGTGGTAGGTCTCCGCCGTGTCCTTTGTTTCATCGGAAACCGGCATCGGGAAGGAGACGAGGCTGTCGGAAGGCGTATAGCGCAGGCGATCTTCCAAAGTGGACGAGAAGGAGCGTGCCCAGGTTTCGTGTGTCCGCGATTGGCACACGCCGAAGTCGCCGGTGTCCTCGCTCGCCACGACGCCGAGCGTATGAGCATACACGCGATCAGCGGGGAGGAACGCAAATGCGAGGTGCGGCGCGGCACCCACATTGGTCACGATCACCTGCTTCAGGCCGAAGATGGCTTGGCGCAGACCAGGCGTCCGCCTCGTAAATTGCCACCAGATTTCTCGCCGAGACCGGTCCGTATTGGTCGCTCGCTCCGGCTTCACCAGCCGCTCCACGATCTCCAGCAAATCCGGCCAATCCGCTGCCACGGGATCGGGATAGTCCAGCGGCACCAAACCCGTGCGACGGCACGCGGCGCGTTCGTGCTCGTCCATCGCGGCCCAGGCCTTGACCATCTCCTGCCGGCGCAGCGGGAAATTGTTGAAGTCGATTACCCAGCGATGGTGGGCGTGGCGCGGGTCGGTGTTGACCTCCTCGCCGCCGAGATAGGGGAAGATGCGCTCGGCGTTGCGATTGTCCTTGGCGATCAGCCGGTGCATCTCCGAGACGGGGCTTGCCTTGCCCTTCGCCGCCGCCGCGTCGTCGAAGGTGAAGCCGAGGCCGAGCAAGAAGCAGCCGATGAACGCCTTGCCGGCATTCGCGGTGAGGGAGCCGGGCGAAGCATCAAGATCGCCCTCGACCAGATAGGCGCTGATCCGCCTGACCTGCCGCCCGTCCAGCACCGGGCTGCGTGCCGAGCCCTTGCGCACATGCACCAACGAGACCACCACCGCCGCCTCGCCCGGCCACTTCGTGCGACGCACCGCACGCAGGATCGAGCCGCCGGCCTCCAGCAGCGCGCGCAGGCCGCTCTCGCGCGTGTCGCCCTGGCCGATGGTGTTGGTCGCGATCAGCCCGAAGCAGCCGCCCGGGCGCAGCAGCGCGAAGGCGCGGCGGAAGAAATGCGCGACCAGATCGGCGTTGCCGTGCGCGCCCTCGTGCAAGGTCTGCAACCAGTCGAGATAGTGCGCGCGATGCCCACCGATCAGCGTGTTCTTCCCCGCGAAGGGCGGATTGCCGACGATCGCGTCGAACCCTGGCGCGTCGCCATCGAACACCTCGGGAAACTCGATCTCCCAGTGGAACGGGCGGATCGGGTGCTCGCCTTGGCGCAACGTCGCAGCGAGCGGGCGCAGATGCTCCCACATCCGATCGGCATTGCCGCTCGCCTCCTGCACCTCTCGGAGTGCCTTCTCCCGCTCCTTCGACTTCGCATGGGAAAAGAACGCGCCGAGAATTGCGTCTCCGACCTCGCGCAGCTCACGGGTCTCTTTCTCGACCTCGCGGAAGGCGTGGATTTGGTCGTCTAACGCCACGTCGTCCGGCGCGTGCCGGATGGCGCTACGCAGACGAATTGCCTTTGGAATGCGCTCTTTGAGCGTTATCTCGAATAGCGGAAGACCCTTCTCGCCTTGCCAATGCAGCCAGGTGATCTGTTTGCGGCCGAGCCCCACCAGGCTGTCGCCGGTCTTGAGCGCGTGGTCCAGGAACGTGAACTCGTGGTCGCGCGCCAGGGTGGCGAGCCAGAGCGACAGGCGGGCGAGGTCGGTCGCCATCGGGTTGCGGTCGACGCCGTAGAGGCAGCGTTGCGCGACCAGGCGGCGGGCGAGCAAATCCTCGTCCTCGTCGAGCGGGATCGGCGGGCGCGTGCCGGCGTGCCGCGCCCACGCCTGCATCAGCCGCGCGGCGAGCTGGCGGCAGGCTTCCACCAGGAACGCGCCCGACCCCATCGCCGGGTCGCACACCTTGAGCGCGAGCACCGCCTCGGGCGTCGCGGCGTCGCCGATGCGCTCGAAGGCGGGTTCCAGCGCGTGGCGGACGATGGGCTCGGTGAGGTCGCGCGGCGTGTAGTGGCTGCCAGTGCGGCGGCGCTCGTCGGTCGGCTGCAACAGCGGCGTGCCGGGTGCAGCGATTGCGCCGCCGGGGCTGCCGCGCTCGTCCACCAGCGGCAGCAAGACGCGGGCGAGATCGTCAATGGTTACCGCTGAAACAAGGGCCGTGCCTCGCTTTTCATTTGCGTCCTTAACTCCAACCGCCTCGCGCAAGTGCTTCTGGCGCTCCTTGCCCGAGGTTGCCAGCAAGGCATTGAGGTCTACGAAAACGGGAGTGTAGTGCTTCGATTTGCTGTTCGGTTTGACCTTCAACGCCAGCGCCGGCCCAGTCAGCGTCAGCACGGTAAACCCCATCACCGTCTCGTAGACGCTGCCGATCTGCTCCACGTCCAAGGTGCGGTAGGAGAGCCGTTCGCCGTCCAAGGTGAGCAACCCGTCCAGCACGCCCAGCACGCAGCCGTCCGTCACCGGCGCGGGGTCGGCCGGGTCGCGCGAATCGTCCTGGCCTTGCAGGAAGGGGAACTCGGCGGGATTGAACAGTTTGCCGCCGCGCGCCCTGATCCATTTCGAGCCGTCCCCCGCGTGGACCAGGCGGAACAGCGCGAGCAGCCGCCCCCAGGCGCCGCGCCGCTCGTCCATCGTGTCGGGGTTGCGCGCCCTGTCCGCGAGCAGGCGGGCGTGCAAGCTCCGCACACCGTAGCCCTCGTCATAGAGCGCCCGCGCCGCGCCGTCGGCGCGCGAGGGGATCAACGCGCGGTCCTCGGCGTAGAGCAGGAACACGAGGCGCAGCAGGACGGCGAGCAGGCCCTCGTAGAGATGCGCCGGACGTTGTTTCGCCAACCGCTCGACCCGCGCCCGATCAGCGGCGTGCAGGCCACGCAGCAGCTCGTGCAACGCGCCGAGCACCTGTGTCGCGAGCTTCGCCGATACCTCCGCCTGCGCCGCGCGGCTCGCCCGCAGCAGACTCGGCAGGCGCCGCTCGGTCGCGTCGTTGTGCAGCCGGAAGGCGGAGAGCAGCAGCTTGAGCCCACCCAGCATCGGCCGCCCGCCGACACTGGCGAGGGCGCGGAGCGGGAAGGCGAGCCAGCCGCTGGTCTCGCCGCGCGGCGCGTGGATCAGGCGAAGCTCGCCATCGGTGAGCAGCAGGCCGGTCGGCACGCCGGTCTCGCGCAGCAGCCGCTCGAACCGCTGATGCGCCGTCGCCTCCCATCCCGCCAGCGCGCCGCGCTCGTCGGGGTCCACGCCCAGGGCCTCGATGCGAACCAGGAGTTGCCAGCCGCCATCCGGGTCCGCCACCGCCCAGCTCGGCGCGAGCGTGGTCGCCGTGTCCGCCAGATCGACAACGAGCTCCTCGGGCATGGGCGGGCCGCCGGGCGCTCCGGCGACGTCTTGTTCGTTCCAGCCGAGGATCGCCGCGAAGAACGGCCAGGGCTGGGGCAGCGCCGGTCCTTGCTGACCCGGTGGGGCAAGCAGCTCGGCCGCCTCGCTGCTATCGGCGCGCGTCTGCTGCTCGGGCAGCAGGCCGTAGCGCGCCAGCACGGTCGGGGCGACGACGAGGCCGGTCGGCTGCAGGAGGCCGAGCCATTCGAGGTTGGGGTCGATGCCGGCCATCTAATTCGTCCCCGGCCACAGATAGAGCAGGCCGACGATCTCCACGCGGTCGGCGCGGATCGCGTAGCCATCGCGCACGCGCTGGGGCTCGGTCTCGAGCTGCGCGTCGAGGTTGGCGATCTTGCGCTGCCAGGCGCGACGCTCCCGCCGGCGCTGCTCGGCCTCGTCGTCGCGGAACAGTGCCAATTGCATCTCCTCACGGCCACCTCGGCGCGGCGCAGGGCGGCGCGACGGCGGAGCTCGGGTTCGAGGTCGCTCGCGTCGCGCGCCGCGAAGCCGCGGATGCGTTCGAGGATCGCCGGCGTCGGGCCGCGCGGCGTGCTCAGCGCCTGCTCCAACTGCGCAAGCGTCGTCTCCTCGCCCTGGGTGGCGAAAGGCTGCAACGGCGTCGCGCCGCGCCCGGCCTCGATCCACGGCGCCGTCACTGTCAGCATCTCCTCGTGCAACCGCGCCGCCCCCGGGCCGTACAGGGCCAGCCGGCCGATCAGCACGATGCGCGGTTGCGCCCCGGGGCCGATGACCGCGCAGGCGCGGGAGAGGCCCGATTGGAAGCCCTGGCTGAGAAAACGCGCGAGCAAGCGGCGGACGAGGCGGTGCTCGAGGTGGAGCTGCACCACCCCCTCGGCGTCCGCGCCCTCCGCCGTGATCGCCGGGGTGAACGAGAGGGCGCGCGGCGGCGCGGCCGCCCGCCAGTCGCGCAGCCTCTCGCTCCGGCTGCGCCGCCGCGTCCGCAGGCTATCCAGCGCCTCCGGCCACCCCGCCGTGGCGAAGGCCGGCAGATCGGGGTCGAGCCGGAACAGCGGCGTGCCGTTGATCTCGCCCGCCGCGCCACTCTCCAGCGGCGCGCCGGCCCGCGCCAGCGCCACGCCGACCACGCCGCGCAACTGATCCGCCGGCACGCCGACCCGCTCCGACGAGGCCTCCAACACCTTACGCAGATCGTCGAGCTCGCGCGCCTGACGCGCCCGGCGGCGCTGCGTGCGGTCGTCCATCTCCGCTACCGCGGCTTCCGCGCGCGGGTCTTGCGAGGCTTCCACCTCGCGGGCCAGCGACGCGGCCCGGACAATGCCCTCGCGGGCGAGCCGATCGCTCACCTCCGCCGCGATCACCTGCCCGACCGAGCCGAGCTCCTCGCGAATCGTCTCGGTCTTGCGCACCAGCGCGTCGAGCACGAGGTCTTCCTCGCGCTGCTCGTAGCGGAAGTAGCGGCAGTGGACCGAGGGGGCCGGCTGGAGCTTGCGGTCGATGCGCCCGTTGCGCTGCTCAAGCCGCGCCGGATTCCACGGCAGATCGAAATGCAGCAGGTCGTGACAGCGCGATTGCAGATTGATGCCCTCCCGCGCGGCGTCCGTGCAGAGCAGGATGCGTAGCGGGTCGACGGCGGGATCGGCGTTGAAGCGGCGCTTCAGCTCCTCGCGCCGGTCGGGCGGGGTCGCGCCGGTGTAGGCGGCGATGCGCTCGTCGGGCGCCACGTCGTCCAGCAATTCGGCGAGGCGATGCTGGAGCCAGCGGCGCGTGTCCTCGTATTCAGTGAACACGACGAGCCGGCGGCCGTTCCAGGCGCCATCGGTGATGAGATTCGCGCGGACCCAGCTGGCGAGCCAGCGCACCCGCGCGTCCGGTTGCCCCGCGGCGGCGCGGGCGAGCGTCAGCATGGCCTCGACTTGCGCGCGGTCGGCGGCGGGCGCGGCGAGCGCCCCCGCCGCCTCGGCCGTCGCGTCCTCCTCGCGCTCCACGGCGAGCAGTGCGCTCTCCTCCGACTCGGGCTCGTCCTCCTGCTCGACCGGCGCCGACAGATACGCCTCGGCAACCGCGATCGACGCCGGAGCACGGCGCTCGATTCCGCGCAAATGCACTTCGAGGGTGCGGGCGAAGGCGGCGGGCGAGGACAGTAGCCGCTGCTGCAGGCCGACGAAGGCAAGCCGCGTCAATCCCGCCTCGCGCGGCGGCAGGGCGGCGGCGCGCGCGCGCAGCGTGTCTCCGTATGCGGCCAACATGCGTGGCAGGACGAGGTCGGGCGCGTCGCTCGGCAGACCCGCGATGCGCACCGGCTCGACCACGCGCTCGGGAAACCGCTCGCCAAAGTGCCGCAAATCCGTTTTCAGGCGGCGGACCATCACCGGGTCGAGCTCGCCCGATCGGACCGGCACGCCGCGCGTGAAGCGTTGCGGGTCGAGGATTTCGAGCAGGCTGGAGAAGGAGTTGGAGTGGCCGTTATGCGGCGTGGCCGAGAGAAACAGCCGGTGCTCGAAGCGGCCGGCGAGGTCGCGCACCGCCCGGGTGAACTGGCTGTCCACCGCGTAGCGCGCCGCGCCGGCGGGTGCCGCGTGATGCGCCTCGTCCAGGATGAACATCGCCTTGCCGCGGAAATCGCCGAGCGCGTCACGCAGCCCGGCGGCGTAAGTCTCGTCCGCCAGCAGAGCGTGGGAGACGACGAAATACGATCCGGCCGCCCAGGGATTGGCGCCGAAGCCCCGCTCTCGGCGCAAGGTCGCGAGATGCTCCCGATCGACCGCCACGAAGGAGAGGCCGAACTTCGCCTCGAGCTCGTCCTGCCATTGCCGCACCATGCCGGCCGGCGCCGCGACCACGGCGTAGTCGACGCGCCGGCGAAGCAGCATCTCGCGCAACACCAGCCCAGCCTCGATCGTCTTGCCCGCACCAACGTCGTCCGCGATCAGCAGATTGACGCGGGGCAGGCGCAGCGCCTTGCGGAGCGGCAAAAGCTGATAGGCGTCGAGCCGGATACCGGCGCGAAACGGCGCCTGGAAGAGGTCCCGATCGGCGGCGGTGGCCGTTCCCCAGCGCAAGGTTCGCAGATAGGCGGCAAAAACCGCCGGATCATCGGTTCCCGATCGTGCGATCGCGTCCCACCCCTCATCGCCCAGCTCCGCCGCCCCCAGCGCGGTTTCCGCCGGCCAGACGATTTCGGTTGCTTCTCCCTGTGCATCATCGTCGATGCAAGCAAGGCGCAGAGCAGAGAGCCGTTCGCCGAGGTCGCGCTCTCCTTCCACGAGCCAACGTCGCCCACGGGCGCTGACGAAAGCGCCCACACCCGGTGTGCTCAACTCTTAAACGCTCCCACTACTTAGGGTAGAATGCATTGGAGAGCGCGAGAGCGCCAGGGCTCGGATGAGGTAGCTGAATTAGGCTGGCCGGATTTCCTGATCGATATCCGCTGGGGCTTGAGAGTGAGCTGGACCGATATCCCCCGCAATGGCGGCACGCTGCGTCGAGATGGTTGGAATCATGGCGCCCTTTGGCCGGTGATGCACACGGCCTGACTGTTGGATTAGGGGACAGACGAGGGGACGATGGCGAAATTCGCCGAAAACGCCTTGAAATCCTTGAGCCGCTGGCGGAGGGAGTGGGATTCGAACCCACGGTACGCGTTAACGCACACACGCTTTCCAAGCGTGCGCCTTAAGCCGCTCGGCCATCCCTCCGGCTGAGGAGCGGGGGCAAAATAGCAGCGCCGGGCGCCGAGGCAAGCAAGTTGGCAGGATGGCAGGGGGTCAGCCCGCCACTCGCGCATCCGGGCGCCCGGCTTCCAGCGCGGCCATGAAGTTCAGCACGAGGTCGCGGGTGCGGAAGCGGCCGCCGTACTGGGCCTGTTCCTGCTCACGGACGATCGGGAAAGTTCCGAGCACGTACTCCGCCTCCTCGCGCGAGAGGCCGTAGAGCAGGAAGAACAACGCATCCAGCCGGGCGCGTCGGCGCAGCCTATCCTCCGCGTCCCAGCGGAACGGCGGCCCGGCATACCCCATATCGCGGGCGAAGGGCTCCATATCGTGCGCCGTGTAGGTCAGCGCGAGCACGTCCTCCCGCACGATCTGCTCGGCCGTCTTGGGTCCGAAGCGGCGAGCGAAGCCATCTGACGGAATGACAGGGAGCTGTTCCACGATGAAGAAGTTGAGGTGTTGCCCCTGCACCTTCTGCCGCGCGATGTAGTCCAGAACAAAGGAGTTAAAATTCGCCAGCAGCAGCGGAGCCCACGCGCAATAGTCTTGCTCCGCGCAAGGCCGCAAGTCGAGTGATCCCAGGGGCGACCCGAGCGTGTCCGGCAGGAGCAAGGGCAACGTATTGCCGGCGCCCACCATCGGCACCAGCGCGGCAATCATCGTCCGCGCATTGGTAGGCGCCGTCACATCCTTGAACGCCAGTACCGCGGAAAGCCCCTGCGGCAAGTCCACATCCGCCGTCGGAACCCAGAACTGAGGCGCCGGGCGGAAACCGGCATCGGCGTGCTGCAAGTCGCCGGTGGGCTCCGGCTGCGCCGGGCGGTGGACGTTCGCGGGGTTGACCACCACCGACGCGGCGCGGTGGTCGTACGCTTGCACCATCTTGCCCTCATAGAGCGGAACCCAGCGCGCCTCGCCCTTCTCCCAACCGCCTCCGGCAACTTGATACGCCCCCAGTTTCCGCAACTCCGCCTCGGTGCGGAACTTGGCGCTGTCATTGGTCATATCGAACATGCGCAGGTAGCGCACCGGCCAGACGGAACGCGCCGGGGTCTGGCGACGGTCCACCAGCACCGGCAGGCGGGCGTAGATGCCCTTGGTGATCGCTGCGTCGCGCTCGTTGCGGAACACCGGGGCGGTCCCGGTGTTCGGGTTCACGGCGGCGAAGTCGGCCGGGGACAGCGCGAAGGCGTCACGCTCGGCGGCCACCGCGTCCTGCTGGAAGAACGCGCAATCTGCCGCCGCGAACCGACGCTCGCGCCCGCCGAAGACCAGGGCGCAGAACTTGAACGAGCGGTGGACATCGGGAAAGAACGGCTCGGGCTTACGCTTGCCGTTCTCGAAGTCGAGCAGCGCCGCCAGTCTCCCGCCGGTGCTGAGCAGCCGGAAGAACGGCGCGGCGCCGAGATCGGCGGCGATGCCAGACGGCACGAGCAGGCCGCCGACGCCGTCCGCCTTCACCAGCCGTGCCGCGCGCTCCACCATCAGCGCGTAGATGTTCACGTCGCCGCCCGACAGGAGCGGGTAGGCCCCGACCTCGCGCGCCACCCGCGCCGCCGCCTCGGCCGTCCCCGCGGCGGCGTCGTACTCGGCGGCGATCGCGTCTCCCGCCTTCCGCAGCCCCTCGATCGCCCGCTTGCGGTCGGCGGCGCGCGTCGCTTGGGCGATGGCGGGCACGCGGGCCGCGAACCACTCGACCTCCTGCATCTTCATCCGGTCCCACGGCGGATTGCCGATCACGGCATCGAAGCCGCCGAGCGGCGGATCGCGTGTCCAATCGTCCCACACGCCGGGAAAGGCCGGTTCCCAGTGTAGGAAACGGCGCTCCTTCGCGAGCGCATCCGCTTGCCGCACAAGCTCCTGGGCGGCGGCGAACACCTCCGAGGCGGGAATCGTTCCCCGTTTGCGCCCAAGTGGCACCGCCGGCGCATCGGCGTGGGGCGCGCGCATCGGCGCGCCATCGGCGATCGCCACCGGGTCGCCATAGGCGCCGCCGAACAGCGCGTCGCGCCCCTTCTCCGCCTCCGGCCGCCGGTCGGGCCGCCAGCGCGCGGTATGGTAGAGGTCGAGAAACGCGCGCAGCGGCGCGGTGGCTGCCTCGACCGCTGCGAATGCTGCCGCGCTCTCCCGCACGCTGGCGATGTCGGCGTCGGTCTGCTCCTCGACGCGCGCCATGCCCTTCGCGGCCTGACGCGCGCTGACGATGGCCCCCGCCAGCGCCAGCCCATATCTCGCCCGCAAATCGGCCTCCACCGGCCCGGCGAGCTCGCCGAACAGGCTGTCGCCGCAGCGCAGGTGATGATCGAGGAAGGACAGCGGCGCGCCGACCGTGAAGCTGTGCAGCCAGAGCGAGAGCTTCGCCAGCTCCACGGCCATCGGGTTCAGGTCCACGCCGAAGATGCAACGCTTCAGCACGATGCGGCGGATGATGTGCCGGTCGTCCAAATGCTCCGGCCGCACCTCCCACCCGTTCGCCTTCGCCTGCGCGTCCACATGCGCCCGGATCGCCTCGATCCGACCCAGCAGCGGCGACGTGTATTCGGCCCACTTCACCTGCCGGGCGGCGTCCGCCATTGCCTCCAGCGTCTGTTCCGCGAGATAGTCCACCAGCGAGACCAGGAAGTGCCCGGAGCCCATCGCGGGATCGCAGACGCGGAGCGCGAGAATGGACTCGGCCGGGTCCACGCGCGCGAGCTGGGCCAGCCGCTCCGGCTTGCGGCGCGTGTCGGACTCCAGCGCGGCGGCCCGAGCGGTGAACGCCTCGCGCCGCTCTCGCAGCAGCGGCCCCACCGCGCGGCGCAGAATGAGCTGCACGAGCTCCTCCGGCGTGTAGTAGCTGCCGCTCGTCTTTCGCGCGTAGGCGTTGGGGCGGAGCGTCGCCTGGCCGGTTTCATTGGCAACCACATCGCGTTCGAGCAGCCGTTCGTAGATCGACCCGAGATGCTGCACCGACAGATCGCGATAGTTGATCCAGCGCCGCGCCAGCGCGTCGCCTTCGCGCGAGAGCGCGTCGATCAGCGGGGCGAGAAGGGCGTCCGGCAAGGAGAGCCGAGCCAGGAGGTCGTCGGCATCGTCGTGGAACAGCTTGGCCGTTGTACGGCGGCAGGCCGAGCTCCGGGTCGCCGCCGGCGATCGCGCCGAAAAGCTCGCGCAACCGTGGCCACCATGTCACCGCGCGCGACGAGAGCGTTTTTCGCTGGTCCTCGACCTCGGCCGCCTCCTCCCGCAGGCGACGCAGGCTGTAAGCCTGGTACCCCTCGTGTCGGCTCGGCAGCAGGTCTCGGTCCTCGGCATAGAGCAGGAACAGCAGCCGATACAGCAGGCGCAGCGCCGACTCCCGCGCCTCCTCGCGCCACTTCGCCTCGGCTATTTTCGCTGCCGGATCATGGCGTCCGATGGCGGCGACAAGCTCGGGGAAGACCTTGTTGAAGACCGCTGATGAAAGTTGCGCCGTGACGCGGGCCTCGTAGCGGCGTCCCTCGGCCAGCGCGTCGTCGAGAAATGTCCGCCCCTGCGGGCCGTGCGGCTCAAAGGCGTCCCGGTGAAACAGGAGCAGGAAAACGCGCAACCAGTGATCGTCGGGCGCTCCCGTCGGCACCGGCGCGGGCAGCCAGTCGAACAACGCGCCCAGCTCAAGCTCGACGAACCCTTCCAGCCGCGCCCGGGCCTGGGCCCAATAGAGCCGCCAGAACCGGCCGTTGGTCAGCAGTCCCCAGCGGACCGCGCCGCCCGACTGCGCCTCGGCTCGGCCGAGATAGCGCAGGATTTGCGTCGAGGGCGCCTCACCCTTCCCGCCAGCGCGATCAAGAACGGTGCCGACGGCCTCGTTCTCGACCACCACGGCGCCGTGCCTGAAACGGTCGACCGCCGGCAGAGGCCGAGCGCGACCCTTGTCCGCTTCGGTGCGGAAGAGGAGCGCGTCGGCGATGTCCCGACGGCCTCGGCCGGGCTCCTGTTGCGGCAAGTGGTGCCAGCCGAGAAGATCGAGCACCGGAAAGATGAACTCGCTCTCGGTCTCGCCCTCGTTCGGGCGCGGCATGGTGCGCAGCCTCTCCCACCGCCCCCGCGCCGCCTCCGCGAAAGCCGCGATCCGGCCTGGATCGAGGGCAAGATACCCCGGCGTGTCGGGATGCCGTTTTCGACGAAGAACCGAGTGAATAGCCCGCCTCGGATCAACTGTGCTTATCCGGCGAAGGCATGGGCTCTGTGGCAACCGGGGCGTGCATACCCGGATAGGATCACGGAAAAGCCGCCGCGTGAAGTCGTGTCCGGTCTACCCGTCCATCTTCAGCGCTGCCAGGAAGGCGGATTGCGGGATGTCGACCTTGCCGAACTGGCGCATCCGCTTCTTGCCTTCCTTCTGCTTCTCCAACAGCTTCCGCTTGCGCGAAATGTCGCCACCGTAGCATTTCGCGGTGACGTCCTTGGACAGCGCGCCGATCGTCTCTCGTGCCACCACGCGACCGCCGATCGCCGCCTGGATGGCGATCTTGAACAGCTGGCGGGGAATCAAATCCTTCAGCCGCGCGCAGATCGCCCGGCCGCGGCTCTCGGCGGCGCTGCGGTGGGCGATGAAGGAGAGCGCGTCCACCGGGTCGCCGTTGACCAGGATGGAAATGCGCACGAGGTCGCTCTCGGTGTAGCCGTCCATCTGGTAGTCGAAGCTCGCATAGCCCCGCGAGACCGATTTCAGCCGATCGTAGAAATCGAACACCACCTCGTTGAGTGGCAGCCGATAGACTGCCATCGCCCGGTTGCCGACATAGGTGAGGTCCGCCTGCTCGCCGCGCCGCTCGTTGCACAAGGTGAGCACCGCGCCGAGATAGTCGTCGGGCACCAGGATGGTGGCCCTGATCCACGGTTCCTCGATGTGGTCGATCACGCTGCCGTCCGGCATGTCGGCGGGGTTGTGCAGTTCCTGCGTCTCGCCGTTGGTGCGATAGAGGCGGTACACCACCGAAGGCGCCGTCGCGATCAGCTCGAGCGCGAACTCGCGCGACAGCCGCTCCTGGATGATCTCCAAGTGGAGCAATCCGAGGAAGCCGCAACGGAAGCCGAAGCCGAGGGCGGCGGAGGTCTCCGGCTCGTAGTGGAACGAAGCATCATTCAGCCGGAGCTTGCCCAGGCTCTCGCGCAGCTTCTCGAAATCGTCGGCATCCACCGGGTAGAGGCCGCACCACACGACGGGTACCGACGGCTTGAAGCCGGGCAGCGCCTCGGCGGCGGGGGTGCGGTCGTCGGTGATGGTGTCGCCCACGTTGCAGTCGGCGACGGTCTTGATCGCGGCCGTAATGTAGCCGATCTCGCCGGGCGAGAGATCGTCGGTCGCGATCATCTTGGGCGAGAACACGCCAACCTGCTCGACGACATGCACCGCGCCGGTCGACATCATGCGGATCTTCTGGCCGCGCCTGAGCCGCCCGTCCTTCACCCGCACCAGGATCACCACGCCGAGATACTGGTCGTACCAGCTGTCCACCAGCAGCGCCTTGAGCGGGGCGTCGGCATCGCCCTGCGGCGGCGGCAGGCGATGGACCAGCGCCTCCAGCACGCCCTCGATGTTGAGGCCGGTCTTGGCGCTGATCTCGACGGCGTCCGAGGTGTCGAGGCCGATCACGTCCTCGATCTGCTGCTTGACCCGCTCGGGCTCGGCGGCGGGCAGGTCGATCTTGTTGAGCACGGGCACGATCTCATGCCCCGCTTCGATGGCGTGATAGACATTGGCGAGCGTCTGCGCCTCGACCCCCTGGCTCGCATCCACCACGAGCAGCGAGCCCTCGCAAGCGGCGAGGCTGCGGCTGACCTCGTAGGCGAAATCGACGTGGCCGGGCGTGTCCATCAGGTTGAGCTCGTACATTTCGCCGTTGCGCGCGCGGTAGGCGAGGCGGACGGTCTGCGCCTTGATGGTGATGCCGCGCTCGCGCTCGAGCTCCATGTTGTCGAGCACCTGGTTGGTCATCTCCCGGTCGGTGAGCGCGCCGGTGGCCTGGATCAGCCGATCGGCCAGGGTGGATTTCCCGTGGTCGATATGGGCGATGATCGAGAAGTTGCGGATGTGGTCGATGGGCGTGTCGGTCATGGTGTGCCTGGCAGCGCCGGGCGGGATGGCCGGCTGATCTGGCGATGAGATAGGGCAGACGCGCCCGGATGTCAGCTACGACGCGGGAAACAGGTCGCGCAGCACGATGCCGGGTGGGTCGAGTGCCACCGGGCCGCCGTCGCGGATGATGTGGGTCGTAAGCCCGTCCCCGTCACCCCGGCGTTCGTGGTGAACCCCGGCGCGATCCTCCGCGAGCACAATGACGTAGTGCCGCAGCGACGGGAATCGGAAATACCCGAGCAGCTTGAGCCCGCTGTCGAGCTCGATGAGGCTTCTGGATCGCACCTCGACGATAACGAGCGGGTCAAGCACGCGGACGGCATCGTCAGGCAGTTCCGGGCCGTGGCGGAGGAGCGCGTCCGGGTGGTAGACGGTCCGCCCGTCGATCTGCACAGCCATGCCATCGGGGTAGACCGAGCACCCTAGCCCGCCTCGCTCGACTTCCTCGGCCAGCCGGCGTGCCAGGCTGCCCTTCACCCGCGTGTGGATCGAGTTGCCCGGCGGCATTGGGACGACTTCGCCGCAGGCGAGCTCGAATCGGCCGCGCGGCTGCTCCATCGCCCACGCGATGAACTCGTCGGCGCTCATACGTCTGTAGGCGAGCTCGGTCATTCTGGAATCATACCGTGTCGCGCCGACAATGTCAGGCGCTCACCGGAGCGCGCCGCCCGTCGCCTTGCCCACCGCCGCGACCACCTTCTGAGCCGCCGCCTCGATCTCGGCATCCGTCAGCGTCCGCTCGCGCGGCTGGAACGTCACCTCCACGGCGATCGACTTCTTGCCTGAGGGCAGCTTGTCGCCGGCATAGACGTCGAACAGCGTCACCCCGGCGATCAGGGCGCGCTCCGCCCCCCGCGCCGCCCGGAGCACGGCATCGGCGCTCGTTGCCTCGTCCACCACGAAGGCGAAATCACGCCGCACCGGTTGATACGCGGGCAGGTCCGGCGCGGATTTGCGGCGGCGCTTGGGCTCGGCGATGGCATCGAGGAACAGCTCGAAGGCGACGGCGGTGCCGGGCAGGTCGAGTTCGGCGCGGAGTCGTGGGTGTAGCTCGCCGAATGTGCCGAGCACGGTCTTCGGTCCCTGCCGCACGGTGCCGGAGCGGCCCGGATGATAGAAGCCGGGCGCGTCCGGCGTGACGGTCAGCGCCTCCATCGGCACGCCGAGCGCGGCCAGCGCCGACCACAGATCGCCCTTGGCGTCCATCGCGTCGAACGCGCGGGCTGGCACGATCCAGCCGCGCGGCGTCGCGCCGGCGCGTAGGCCGGCGGCGACCAATTGCTGTCCATCCGGCGCGCTCTCGGCGAAGGCGGGACCGATCTCGAATAGCCCGGCATCGGGGAACCCGCGTGCCGCGTTGCGCGCCGCCGCGAAGGCCAGGGTGGCGACCGGAGTAGGTCGGAGTTGGTCGAGGTCGGCGGCGATCGGGTTGAGCAGGCGCAAGGCTTCGGGCGTCGCGCCGAACAGCGCCGCCTCCTTCGCCGCCATGAAGCTGAAGGTCACGCACTCCGCCAGGCCCCGCGCGGCGAGGGTGCGGCGGGCCAAAGCCGTGCGTGTCTGCGCCGGCGTTAGGGTCGCAGCCGGTACAGGCGCGGCACGGGGAAGCGAGACCGGCGGGATCGCGTCGAGGCCGCGCAGGCGCAGCACCTCCTCGATCAAGTCGCATTCCGGCTCGATCTCGGCGCAGCCCTCCGCAGCCACCCCCGAGGCCGGCAGTGCATCGGCCTGATCCAGCGCCACCTGGGCGGCCACGTCATTGCGCCAGGAAGGCACCGCGACGGTGACGCGCGCCGCGTCCCGCTGGCGCACCGCGAAGCCGAGACGTTCCAGCGAGGCCACCGCCTCGTCCGGCAGAATGTCGGCGCCGCCGAGCCCGGCCAACCGCTCAAAGCGCATGGTCGCGTCGCGCTGCCAGGCCGGCTCGTCGCCGGCGCTCACCACGGCGCCCGGCTCGCCGCCGCACAGCTCCAGGATCATCCGCGTAGCCGCCTCGGTGGCGTCGGGCATCAGCGCCGGATCGATCCCGCGCTCGAAACGCTGGCGCGCGTCGGAGACGATCTGATGACGCCTCCCCGTGAGCGCGACGCGGATCGGATCGAATAGCGCACACTCGATGAACACGCTGGTGGTGCCCTCGTCGCAGCCGGTCGCCTCGCCGCCCATCACTCCGGCGAGCGACTGCATCCCGGCCGCGTCCGCGATGACGCAATCCTCCGGCCCCGCCGTGTAGTCGCGCCCGTTCAATGCGCGGAACGTCTCCCCGCTCCCCCGGCGCAAGGTCAGGACATCGCCCGAGAGCTTGCCCACGTCGAACACGTGCAGCGGGCGCCCGAGATCGAGCGTGAAGAAGTTCGTCACGTCCACCAGCGCGTTGATCGGACGCAGCCCGAGCGCGGTCAGCCGGTCGGCAAGCCATTTCGGGCTGGGGCCGTTGCGCACGCCCCGTATGGTGCGTCCCAGCACCCAGGGGCACGCCTCCGGCCACTCGATCGCCCAGCGCGGCCCGCCCTGGAACCCGGCCGGAACCGGCGTCGGGTTCCAAGGCTTCAGTGAGCCCAGTCCGGCGGCGGCGAGGTCGCGGGCGATCCCGCGAATGGCCAGCGCGTCGCCCCGGTTGGGGGTGACGCCAATCTCGATCACCGGATCGTCGAGGCCCGCCCAGCGTGCATATGCCTCCCCCACCGGCGCATCCTCGGGCAACTCGACGATGCCGGTATGGTCCTCGCCGAGCCCCATCTCGCGATAGGAGAGCAGCATTCCAGCGCTCTTCACCCCCCGGATCTCGCCGACTTTTAGCGTGAGGCCGGAGCCCGGAATGAAGCTGCCGGGCGCGGCGAACACGCCCTTCATGCCGGTGCGCGCGTTGGGCGCGCCGCAAACCACCGAAACCTCGCCCTCGCCGGCGTCAACACGGCAGACGCGCAGCCGGTCGGCGTTGGGGTGCGGCGCTGCCTCGATCACCCGCGCGATGCGGAACGACGCCAGCGCGGCGCCCCGGTCCTCCACGCCTTCGAGCTCCAGCCCGATCATGGTCAGCGTATCGGTGATTCGTTCGAGCGGCGCGTCGGTCTCGAGATGGTCGCGTAGCCAGGAGAGAGAGAATTTCATGGCGTGGAAACTCCGCGAAGGCGGCGCCAACCCCTCACCCAACCCTCTCCCACAAGGGGAGAGGGCTTTCTTCTCCCTCTCC
>JAFKFI010000181.1 GCA_017307285.1 Alphaproteobacteria bacterium
TCGAGGCTGCGGTCCTGCAGGCCCGCGGTGCGCTGATCCAGGCGCAAGGCGAATACGCCAACGCCTCTGTTCAGCGGCGGCGGGCGGAGGAACTGGTCAAAACCAGCGCCACATCGCTGTCCGTCCGCGATGAACGGATCGCGGCCGAACAGAAGGCGCAAGGCAGCGTCATCCGAGCGGAGGCAGACCTGCGCACCGCCAATATCAACCTCTCCTACACCGACATCGTCGCACCGATCGACGGACGGATCGGACGCAAATTCCTGCACCCCGGCCCAGGCTTCGGCGGTTCTTGCTTCCCGAAAGACACGACGGCGCTGATGCGGATAGCGCAGGACCACGGCGCCCCGTCCCGGCTGGTCGAAGCCGTCGTAACGGTGAACGAGGCGCGGAAGGCGGGTATGGCCGCTCGAATCATCGTCGCCTGCGGCGGCTCTGTGCGCGGCCGCACGATCGGCGTACTGGGCCTGACCTTCAAGCCGGAAACCGACGATATGCGAGAAGCGCCTTCGCTGCCGATCGTAGCACGGCTGGTCGGCGACGGCGCCACTGTCCGCGCGTTCGACCCCGAGGGCATGGAGCAGGCCCGGCCCTTGCTGCCCGAAAATGTGATCTACTGCCGCGACGCGCTGCACGCGGCCGAAGGCGCCGACGCGTTGGTCGTCATCACCGAATGGAACGAGTTCCGGGCCCTGGCCCCTGCGCGGCTGAGCGCCGCGATGCGCGGCCGGGTGCTGGTCGACCTGCGCAACATCTACGAACCCTCCGCCATGCGCGAGGCCGGGTTTGAATATCATTCCATCGGCCGAGCGGTCGGCTAAGCCTCTCTCGGTTGCATATCGTCCCATAGTCATTCTATTATAGGTAGATCGGTCAGAGATTCATAAACCTTTTAGTAAGCATTGAGGTCGAGGGCAGATGCTACAGCCGCTGAAACATCCGCCACCCGTCGACCCGACCGGCCGCGAAGTACGGGCGTTCGTCCGGGTCCGGGATGAAGTGACGCGGATGCCGCATTTCCTCGCGCATTATCGCGCGTTGGGCGTCAATCGATTCGTGATTGCCGACAACGGTTCGACCGATGGAACCGTGGCACTACTGGCTGGGGAACCGGACGTGCATCTGTTCACGGTTGAGGGGTCGTATCGCGAGGCGCGCGGAGGGCAGGACTGGCTGGACTGGCTGCTGGACCAATACGGCGCGGGAAATTGGTGCCTCGTGCTCGACGCCGACGAACTGCTCTTCTACCCCGAGATCGAGAGCACGCCATTGCGCGACCTCTGCGACGCGCTGGAGCGGGAGGAGGCAGAGGCGCTGGCCTGCATGTTGCTCGATTTGTACGGCGCCCAGCCGGTCGCCGAATCAGAGTACACCATTGGACAGCCGTTTCTCGAGGCATGTCCCTGGTTCGATGAGGCGCCGTATTGGCGGACCCCGTCGGACACCTGCCCTTACCATGAGATCTACGGCGGTGTTCGCCAGCGCGTGTTCTATCCGCAGTGGCAAAAGCCCGACCTGACCCTACGCCTGACCGAGCGGCTGTACAATCTAGGCCACCGGCTTCCGCCGATCCGCCGCAACACACGCATCCAGTCCTGGCGGACCAAGCGCCCGCCCAATCTCGCGAAGGTACCCTTGGTCCGCTGGCAGCGAGGCCGGCGCTATCTTGCCTCGACGCACAAGATCTCGCCGGTGCGCCTGTCCACCGGCAGCGGTCTCCTGCTGCATTTCAAGTTCCTCGGGGATTTTCGGCCCAAGGCCGCACGCGAGGCGCAGCGGCGCGAATATTTCGACGGCGCAAGTGAATATCGGCGCTACACGTCGGTCCTCGAGGCAGCCCCGGACCTCTCGCTCTGGCATCCGGCGTCCACACGGCTGGAGGACAGCCGGCAGCTCTGCGCCTTGGGCCTAATGACCGCGCCGCCACGGCTGCCCTCGCCTTCGCGGATCAGAGGCGAGCGACCGGTTCATGCATGAGCCGTCATCCATCCTGACCGAGGGCGTGTTCATCACCGTGTGCCTGTGTACCCGCGACCGCCCCGATTACGTGCGCGCCTGCCTCGATGGGCTCGCCCGTCAGACCGCCGGAGTGGCAGTATTCGAGATCGTCGTGGTGGACAGTTGCTCCAGGCCCATCGTCGCCGAGGAGCTTTCTGCGATAGTGGCCACGTTGCCGAACGCTCGCCTGATCCGGGCCGACCGACCTGGCCTGAGCGTCGCGCGAAACGCAGGCGCGAACGCGGCAAGCGGGGAATACGTGGCCTATCTCGACGACGACGCTATTCCCGCTCTTGATTGGATTGCGCAGATCCGGCGCGCCATCTCTCAGTCCGCCGCGAAGCCCGCCGCTCTCGGTGGCCGCATCCTACCGCTCTGGGAAGCACCGTTGCCTGCCTGGTGGCCGAGCCGGCTACGCGGCGTGCTCTCCATTATCGAGTACGAGGGCCGCGGCGAATATCGCTCGGGCGATCTACCTCCCGGCCTGGCACCCTACGGCGCCAACATGATCGTCGAGACGGCCGCGCTTCTCGCAGCCGGTGGGTTCAACGAGGCGGTCGGACGCTCCGGCGGCAATTTGCTTTCCGACGAGGACGTGCAACTCGCCTGGAGGCTGCAGAATGCCGGCCGTTCAGTTCGCTATGATTCGCGGATCATGGTCTGGCACCAGATCCAGGCAAGCCGCCTCACACCGGAATGGCTACTCTCACGACTTTATTGGCAGGGCGCGTCGGCCGTGCTGACCCGGCGACTGCTCGGCGAGGCTCGAACGACGCGCCGCGAGACGCTGCGGCGGATCGGCGTCGCCCTGTTGCTCCTGCCCGCGTCGCTGGTCCCGCGTGGCAGCACGAAGCTGCTCGGCTGCCGATGGCGGCTGGCCTATTCGCTGGGCTATCTCAAGGCCTCGCTGAGCTGGAGTTCCGTAGTGGGATGACAGCGCATCCGTCCTCTGCGTGTCCGGCGCGCTTCGACGCGCGTAAGTGCCGCTGCCGCATCAGTTCAGATCGCCGATGACCGATTTGGCCAATCCCGACCTTCTGAGCCGCATCCCGCTGGCCGCGCGCACCGTCCTCGATGTCGGCTGCCGCACGGGCGCGCTCGGAGCCGGCTTCCGTCGCCTGAACCCGACCGCGCGACTGCTGGGCATCGACAAGGATATCGAGGCGGCGCAACAAGCGGCGCTGCATCTCGACGACGTCGTCGCTGGCGATGTCGAGGAGGATGCGGTGCCGTTCGATCTCGACGCCAAACTCGACTGTATCGTCTATGGCGACGTCCTGGAGCACCTACGCGACCCCTGGGAGGTACTCCGACGGCACGCAAAGGTGCTTGCACCGGAAGGCACGATGCTGATCTGTGTGCCCAATGTAGAGCATTGGAGCTTCGCCGCCCGGCTGCTCAAGGGCGATTGGGCATATGAGACGGATGGCCTGCTGGATGAGGGCCATCTACGTTGGTTCACGTTGGAAAGTATGCGCAAGGGCCTCTCGGCCCTCGGGCTGTTCGCTTGCGACGTGCATCCGCGCGTGTTCGGGGCGGAGCAGGTCGAGGCATTCGCTCGCGCGCTCGCGCCGGGCCTGGCGGCACTGGGTATCGATCCCGGAGAATACGCCCGACGTGCCGCGCCCCTGCAATACGTGTGGCGCGTCCGCGCTCGCCCGCGTCGGACGATGACCATCGGCGCCACGATGCTACGGCCGGTGGGCGGCGTGAGCGACGTGCGCGTGGTCTACCCGCTGCGCGCATTGGCGACCGACCCGACTGTGTCGGTGCACATCGCCCAAACGGAACGAATTCGCCTGCCGGACGCGGATGGTCCGAGGATTTTCGTGTTGCATCGCCCGATTCTGAACGGTGAGCAGGGCCTGGAGGCGATCCGAGGACTCCTGCGAAGGGATTTCCTGGTTATCACCGAGTTCGACGATCACCCGGATTTCTTCGAGGCTCTGCAGGGAGACGAGCAGTTCGCATTCGCCGGTGTCCACGCGGTCCAGACCAGCACGACGGCCCTCGCTGACGTGTTGCGCGCGCGCAACTCAGAGGTCGCTGTATTCCCGAACGCAGTCCGTATGCTGCCCGAGATTCGCAATTTCGAAAGCGAACATCCGCTCACCCTGTTCTTCGGCGCCCTGAACCGTGAGGCTGATTGGCAGCCCTATCTGCCCGTCCTGAACGAGGTAAGCGCGACGATGGGTGCAGCCCTGCGCTTCAGCATCGTCCACGACCGGATGCTGTTCGATGCACTGCAAACACCGCACAAGACCTTCACACCGACCTGCGATCACAACACCTATCTGGACCTGCTGGCCAAATGGAACCGCGTCTACAACCTGACGGCGCTGCGCGAC
>JAFKFI010000089.1 GCA_017307285.1 Alphaproteobacteria bacterium
GCCACCTCGTAGCCGTCGCGCTCCGCAAGAGCCTGGTCGGAGCTGACGACGAGATCGGGACGCCACGCGATCCCACTGAGCTGCCGCCCCTCCCGCACGCGCACGGCGGCGACGAGCGACCCGCTCGCTGCAACACGGTCGGCGATGGCGTCGGACAAGGCGGAAAGCGGGTCGGTGATGGTGGCAGACATGGCATGAACTCCCTGTTGACCGCGAGGATGAACCTGTCGCTCCCCATCGCCCATCGGGCGAATGGCCGGGGCGGCACCCGGCCGGATGGCCGGGATGAAGCGCCGCACGCGATCCCCAATTCTGCCGACCTGCAACGGGTCACTCATCATGCCGCTCGACAGCATCTCCGATACTGACATCCTTGATCCCTACTCCGCGCAGGTCGTCGGCGCGTTCGAGCGCGCCGGCCCCGCCGTCGTGCACATCACCGGCACGCGCTCCGATGGCGGCCCGATTGGCCAGGGCTCCGGCGTGGTGTTCACGCCGGATGGCTACACGCTGACCAACAGCCACGTCGTGAGCGGTGCCGCCGCACTCAAGGTCTCCCTCACCGACGGCCGTGTCGTGGAGGCCGCGCTGGTCGGCGACGATCCCGACACCGATCTCGCGGTGCTGCGGCTCGGCGGCTCCGGCCACGCGCATGCCGAGCTTGGCCGCTCATCGGATCTACGCGTGGGTCAACTCGTGGTCGCGATCGGCAACCCGTTCGGCTTCCAGTGCACCGTCACCGCGGGCATCGTCAGCGCGCTCGGCCGCAGCCTGCGCGGACGCTCGGGCCGGCGCATCGACAGCGTGATCCAGACCGACGCACCGCTCAATCCGGGCAATTCCGGCGGCCCGCTGGTGAGCGGCGCGGGGCGTGTCGTCGGCATCAACACCGCGATCATCGCGCCCGCGCAGGGCATTTGCTTCGCCATCGGCATCGACACCGCGATTGATGTCGCGCAACGCCTGATGCGCGACGGCCGGGTACGCCGCAGCCGCATCGGCCTGTCCGGCCAGACCGTGACACTGGACCCGCGTGTCGTCCGCTACAATGAACTCGCGGTACGCTCCGGCGCGATGGTGACCGGTGTGGAGCCCAATGGCCCCGCCGCTGTCGCGGGCCTGCACAATGGCGACGTGATCGTCGCACTCGGTGAAGAGAACGTATCCGGCGTCGACGATCTGCACCGTCTGCTCACCGCGGAGAAATCCGGGGTCCCGCTGCGCGTTCGGGTGATCCGGCGCGCGCGCATCGTCGAGCTGACCCTGACGCCGGCCGACGACTGAGCTCAGCTTGACAGGCCCAACGGCAGGACGTGCAATCCCTTGCATTGACGCGGGGGAGAAAAGTCCATGCCGTTACCGGCAGACACCGATGCCAGCACGCCGAAATATCTGCGCGACAAATACGCGATCGTCGGCGTGGGCGAGACGGTCTACACACGCGGCTCGGGCCGCACCACACGCGCGATGGGCAGCGAGGCGGTGCGCAACGCGATGGCCGATGCCGGGCTGAAGCCGGGCGACGTGGATGGGATGCTCTCGTATCAAGGCGTCGATTCCACCTTCGGGCCGATGATCGCCGGCGACTGCGCCATGAGGCTCAATTTCTACATGGACGTGTTCGGTGGCGGCTCATCTACCGAGGCGCTGATCGGCATTGCCATCGGCGTGATGGAAGCCGGCCTGTGCAAGTGCGTGGCGATCTTCCGCTCGATGAACGGATTCTCGCAGGTCCGCATCGGCGGCACCGGCGCGCGCTCGGCGGCGCCCGTCTCGGGCGACATGCTGCACACGCGCGCTTATGGCTGGCAGAGCGCGGGCCAGTCCTTCGCGCCCACCTTCATGCGCTACATGCACGATTACGGCACCACGCCCGAGCAGGTCGCGATGGTCAAGGTAATCCATAGCGAGCACGCCTCGAACAATCCGAAGGCTTACTACAAGAAGCGCATGACCGTCGACGACGTGGTCAACAGCCGCATGATCTGCAAGCCGCTGCACCTGCTGGACTGCTGCGTCGAGACCGACAACGCCACCTGCATCATCGTCACCCGCGCGGAGCACGCGAAGGATCTGCGCCACACGCCGGCGCTGATCCGCGGCGTGGTCGGCCGCTGCAACAAGCCGCGCATGGACATGCACTACCAGGCCGGCCCGATCTCGCGCGTCGCCGGCTGGTACGCCAAGGATATCCTCTGGCCGAACTCGGGAGTCGGGCCGGAGGACATCGACGTGACCGGCGCGTATGACGCCTTCACCTTCACCACCATGCTGCAGCTCGAGGATTACGGCTTCTGCGGCCGCGGCGAGGGCGGCGACTACGTCAGCAGCGGCATCATGCGGCTCGGCAACAAGCGACCGAACAACACCAGCGGCGGCCATCTGTGCGAAGGCTACACGCACGGCATGAACATGGTGATCGAGAATGTCCGCCAGCTGCGCCACGACATCGACGACAGCTGCCCGATTGGCCCCGACGGCAAGCGCCAGCACACCTACGACTACAAGGAGGGTGGCTGCCGGCAGGTGAAGAACGTGGAAGTCACCGCCAATCTGGGCTGGGCGATGCCGGGCACCGGCTCGGCGATGGTCATGCGGCGCGGCTGAGCGGGGAGAACGAGATATGGCACTGCAAGGCACGCATCTCGGCATGGGGCTCGACGTCAACGACCTCGACACCGAGAATCTCGAATATTTCAAATACTGCGCGGCGCATGATTTTCACCTGCAGCAATGCGAGGACTGCAACCTGATCCGCTACCCGCCCAACACCGGCTGCCCGTGGTGCGCCAGCCCGCGCGCCCGCTGGACGCGGGTCGAGGGCAAGGGTGCCGTGCATTCCTACGGCGAGGTGCACCACGCCATCCAGCCGGCCTTCAAGACGCACACGCCCTACATGATCCTGCTGGTCGATCTCGACACGCAGAAGGGCCAGCCTAATGCGGACGAGGCAATCCGTGTCGCCGGCAATCTCGCCCTGCCGGACGGCACGCTCGCGCCGGCCGACCTGGTGAAGACGGTCGGCATCGGCACCCGCCTGCGCATGGTGTTCACCGACGTCGCACCCGGTTTGTCGCTGCCACAATGGGCGATCGACGAGGCCGCGCAGCAACCCGCGAAGCCCTGGCGCTATCCACAGGAATAACGGCGGGCGGGGGCCTTTCCAAACCCGCCCCGGCCTTGCTATAGGGCGCCCACCGCACGGGTTGCCTCGGCGGGCGCATAGCTCAGTTGGTAGAGCAGCTGACTCTTAATCAGCGGGTCCAAGGTTCGAGTCCTTGTGCGCCCACCAAATCAATGGGTTATGAACGCCTCCTTGACGCGATCAACGGAACTGGCGACTGAACGACGTCAGTTCCCCCTCCCACACCCGAGCCATATGCCAAATTACCTCTCGGCGAGTGCCGTCATCTCTACCTGTGGCTCCTATCGCTATCTACTCCGGCGGACGTGGGACCAGACGCTTCCGTCTTATGTCCTTGGCATGCTGAACCCCTCTACGGCTGATGCCGAGGTCGATGATCCTACGATCACGAGGTCTGTGCGCCGAGCTGCGTCTCTTGGCCACGGCTCCCTCGTCGTCTGGAACATCTATGCTTTCCGGGCAACTGATCCGGCGAAGCTGCGTCAGGCTCATGATCCTGTCGGGCCCGATAATGCCAGATGGATCCGGACCGCCCTCATGGAATGTTCCTCTGGTGGTGGTACGGCTGTCGTCGGTTGGGGTGGCAATGCCGTTGATACAAAGACTGTGGCCGCCGCCTGTGCGGTTGCAGTCGAGCTTGGTGTAAATCTTCTATGTCTCGGAATTACCAAAGACGGCCATCCTAGGCATCCGCTCTACGTTTCCTATGAAGCCGTTCTTCAGCCTTGGCGCTTTGCCGGCGGCTGAGCTGGTGCTGGCAGTTGAGGCTGTGGTGTCGGTATTGCGGCAGGGGGCGGCAACGCTGGTGCTGGGCGCGCCGCCGACCGTGTAATCGTAAGCGGCGCAATGATGTACTCTCCCACATACCTTAGGCTGGCTGTAACCACGCCGCCGAAGAGAACGCTCACAATTGCGAGCAGGACAGTGAGATGGGTTCTTGTTGCGCGCAGCGTCGCGATTTCGGTTTTGGTGGCGTCATATTCGTTGCGCAGCCTTCTGACTATGTCGCTCAACTGGTACACTGATGTGTAGGAACCAGCGATGCTGGTGATCAAAGATGTGTCGATGTTCATGTAGCCCGATTTCGGTGTTGCGCGCCCGATGGGCCGATCAAGGCCAGCCAGCCAAAGAGGAAAAATCGCCTGCCCACGCCGCAAATGAACGGGTCCAGGACCGGCATTGGAGACAGAGAAGAGCAGTCTGCCGTGATAACCGGGATCGACGTGAAATCCGGAGATATTGACCAAGCCCCAAAACTTCACCTTAGCATTGATTGAGATGAAGCCGATCGCATCAAACGGCATTTGCACAATTTCACGGGTAATGATGAAGGCGAACTGTCCCGGAGCAATTTGAAAAGCCTCGTCCTCGGCAAGTGGGATTATTTTCCCTCCTCCCTCCTCGGATGAAAGGTAGACCTCGCTGCCGATCGACATGATGTATTTGGCTTCTTCCAGCCGTTCGGGATCAAACGGATCCACCGGCACCTTGTCCCGAGGCAAGGCGCGCCACGTCTCGTCACTCCAAAATGGCATAGTCAGTCGGCGATGAAGAATAGCTTGCGCGCTATCTCCTTCCGCCGCTCTGCGGCAGCCGTCGGCAAATCGATGTGCCACTCACTGGCCGTGTCAACCACCCAGTCGGTGATGTCGCGGTTGGCCCTCCTCACGATTGTGTGGAAGTCTTCGAGGTGGTCCTGCTTCTCACAGGCATCGGCAAAGCGGCCCATGGCATCGACGAAGCGGAGAAATCCGTCCTCCTGTGAGTTCCGCTCCTGGTGCGCTCCGACCACTTCAACGCCTAGATCCTGGGCCAGCGCATTCGCCGCGCTCAGGTTGATCAGGAAGCAATCGGTGATCGTGCGCTGGAACGGCTTCTCCTCATACCGTCCCCGCGCCATTCGGCCGGCGTATTTGGCGTAGTGCAAGCCATAGTGCTTCAGCCGCTCGGCCCTAGGCAGCGAAAGCACGTCCGAGTGGTTGCGGCGGTCATGCGCATACTGTTCGGCCTGCAGACGTCTCAGATTATGAGACATGGTAGTGCCAGCTTCCATGTAGCCCACGGGAACCCCCCAGCCTCTTGTAATGGCGATAGCCGGTAGCACGTCAACCGATTCGCGCGTCAATGGTTCGCCTGCGCGACGCCTGCTACCGTCCCCTAAACCCCTCTCGGCACTCACTCTGAGAACATGAAGGACTGCGCGGGGAATGGAAGTCTGAGCAGTCCCTCAAGAGAGCGTGACGGCAGCCAGCTCTAATCAGCTACTAGATCAGGCCAACGGAACCGGCGCAATTGAATCGAAGGCTTGCCAGATCAAACAGGTAGCTCTTAATCAGCGGGTCCAAGAGTCGAGTCCTTGTGCGCCTACCACCCGGCGACGAGACTAAGCAGCGCAGGCGCGAACCGCTTCGAGCAGGCGCTCAGTGGGCGCCAAGCGCGGCCCCTCGCCTTCATCGACGGGCAGCACGACCTCCACCTTCCAGCCGCGTAGGGTCGCGATCGACGCCTGAGTGATCGGGTGATCGAGCAGCGGCTGGTTCAGCGACGGTGCCACGATCACTGGCGTACCCCGGCCGATCGCCTCGGCCACCACCGACAGCGGAAGATTGTCGGCGGTTCCGTGCGCGAGCTTGTTGAGCGAGTTGAAGCTGCAGGGCGCGAACAGCACGACGCCGTGCGGCGGGCGGGGGCGGATCGCCGTGTCGAAATACGATTCGACGACTTGCGCTCCTGCCACATCCGCAAGCTCGCGGGGGGCGATCACGCGCGAGGCGTTGGGCGTCGGAATGGCGATCACCGTCGAAAAGCCGAGGCCGACGAGCCCGCGCAGCAGTTCGGGGCCGCGTGCCGCCGTCGTGGTGCCGCTTAGCACCAGATAGGCGACATCGAAGCGGCCGACCGCGCTCACCCCGGCAGCGCCAGCACGTTCTTTGCGAGGATGTTGCGCTGGATTTCGTTCGATCCGCCGTAGATCGTCGCGGGGCGCGCTTGCAAATAGAGCCCCGCCGGATTGAGCTCGCGGTTGCCTTCCATCGGTTCGAGCAATGCGGTGTTCTCGCCGGCGATCTCGATGGAAAGATCGGTGATGCGCTGGAACAGCTCGGTCTGCCACACCTTGAGCATCGACACGTCCGGCCCCAGCGTCTCGCCGCGCCGGACGATGTCGACATAGTGCTGATAGAGCGCGCGCAGATCGGTAAGATCAAGGCGGAGCTGGGTGTAGCGCGACTGGAACACCGGGTCGTCCCACACGCCCATCCGCTCGGCGAGCAGCTTGAGGCGCGAGAAAGCGTAGCCGGAGAGCTTGGGCGAGCCGAGATAGATGCGCTCGTGGCCGAGCAGCGCCTTGGCCATCGTCCAGCCCTTGTTCGGCTGGCCGACGAGATTGGCCTTGGGCACGCGCACGTTGTCGAAGAAGGTCTCGCAGAACTCGTCGTGCATATCGAGCGTGATGATCGGCTTGACGCTAATGCCGGGGCTGTCCATCGGCACGAGGAGGAAGCTGATGCCCTCCTGCTTCTTGGCCTGCTTGTCGGTGCGAACCAGGAGGAAAATCCAGTTCGCGTCCATCGCCAGCGTGGTCCAGGTCTTCTGGCCGTTGATGACGTATTCGTCGCCGTCGAGCACCGCCTCGGTACGCAGGCTGGCGAGATCGGAGCCGGCGTTGGGCTCGCTATAGCCTTGGCACCAGATATTCTCGCCGCTCAGGATCTTCGGCAGGAAGCGCCGCCGCTGCTCCTCCGTGCCGTGCTCGATGAGCAGCGGGCCGACCATGACGATGCCGTGGTCGTTGGTGCGCGCGACGCCGTAGCGCTCGAACTCTTCCGTGAGGATCACTTGCTTGATCGACGACAGCCCCATGCCGCCGAACTCGCGCGGCCAGCCAGGGCACAGCCAGCCCTTCTCCGCCAGCTTCATGTACCAGACCTTGTTCTCGGCCCAGTGCAGGCGCTTCGGCGGATAGCGCAGCTCGGGCGGATAGTTCTCCGCGACGAAGCGGCGCACGACGGCGCGGAATTCGTCGTCGTCGAGTTCGTTGTAGTCGGGGGCGATCGCGGCGCTCATCGTATCAAACTCCCCTGAACACCGGCTTGCGCTTGCCGAGGAACGCAGCGCGCCCCTCCGCGTGGTCGGCGGTGACGAACATCATCGCCTGCGCGTCGCGCTCGAACTCCAGCGCCGCCTCCAGCCCCTCCGCGAGATACCGCTTGGTCATCGCGATCGGCAGCGGCGCGCCCTCGGCAACGGCGCGCGCCCGCTCCAACGCGCGATCGAGCGCGCCGCCGCTGGGTGCGACATGATCGACCAGCCCGATGCGTTCGCCATCCACGGCGCCCACCGGCTCGCCATAGAGCAGAATCTGCCGCGCGCGGCCCATACCGACGCGCTGCGGCAGCGTGTAGAACAGCGCGCAATCGGCAACCAAGCCGATCTTGCCGAAGCTCGCCATGAAGCGCGCATCCTCGGCGGCGACCACCGTGTCGCAGCACAGGGCGAGCGACATGCCAGCGCCGGCAGCCCAACCCTCCACGGCGGCGATGATCGGCTTGCTCGACTGGATCAGCGCGTGGACCATCTGATGCGTGCGGCGGAACCGCTCGCGCCCGCTCGGGATGTCGGACACGTCCATGCCGCTGATGTCGCCGCCCGCGCTGAACGTGCCGCCGGCGCCGGTCAGCACCACGGCGCGCACCTCGCGGTCCGCCTCGATGCGATCAAGCGCCTCGGTCAACCCCTCGCGAATCGCCATCGACAGCGCGTTGCGCCGCGCCGGCTGGCTGATGGTGAGGATGACGGTGCCGCCATCGCGCGCCTCGGTGACGCCGCTCGCGGGATCACTCATCGTCGGTCTCCGGCGAGACGGCGGCGAAGCGCGCGCGGTGCAGCGCGGCGGAGCCGTATAGGTTGGACAACACCATCACCTTACGCAGGAAAAGCCCAACATCGTACTCGTCGGTGTAGCCAATCCCGCCGGAGAGCTGGATGCACTGGCGGGTCACGATCATCCCCGCATCCGACGCCCGCGCCTTGGCGCGCGAGACGGCCGCGCGGCGGATCGCCGGGACGCTGGACGAGTCGAGTGTCGCGGCCGCCGACTCCACGCTGGCGCGCGTCAGGGCGAGCTGGATCTTGAGGTCGGCGGCGCGATGTTGCAGCGCCTGGAAGCTGCCGATCACCCGGCCGAATTGCTGGCGCGTCTTCAGGTAGTCGAGCGTCATCGCGAACGCCCGGTCCATCACGCCGAGAATGTAGGCCGAGGTGGCGAGCGCTGCCTCGTCGAGCGCCTGCTCCGCGTCCCCGGCGATCGCCTCGGCGGGGGCGCCATCGAGGCGCAGGGTGCCGAAATTGCCGCCGTCCTGGGTCCGGTCGATCTCGAGCGAGAGGCCGGGCGCGTCGCGCGCCACCAGCGCCAGACCGCCCTTTACCGTCACGAGGAACGCATCCGCGCCGGACGCCATCGGCACGAACAGCTTTTTCCCGTGCAGCTTGCCGCCGCGTAGCTCCGTGGTGCCGGCGAGATCGAACGTGCTGGCGCGCTCCTGCCAGGCCGGGATGACGATGCGCTCGCCCGACAGCACCGGCGTCAGATGCTCAGCGGGAAGCAGGTTGGCGGCCATCGCGACGGGGATCAGCGGCTCCGGGACCAGCCCGGCGCCGAGTTCCTCGCACAGCGCGCAGAACTCCGAGACGCCAAGACCGGAGCCGCCCTTGTCCTCGCTCACGCGCAGGCCGGGCCAGCCCATTTCGCTCATCTCGCGCCACACCGTGCGATCGAAACCGGGATCGGTGAAGCGCAGCGCGCGGATACGCTTGAGATCACCTTCGCGCGGGGCCACCGCCGCCGCGCTGTCCCGGATCATGCGCAGGCTCTCGCCGCGATCCTCCGCCGCTTCCATCAATCCATCCCCTCGTGTGTCGATTGCCGCAATGCTCGCGCCGGCTCGCGGCAGCGTCAAGAAACGGAGCCTCTACTTGCTCAGAAGCTCATCGAGCGTCATTGGGCAGGTCTCGGGCAAACTCCGCGGCGGCTGCCCGTCCACGCTCTCAGGAAGTTCGTGCAATGCGCGCCGATACAGCGCAGCAACATCCAGGTGCTGGCGCATCAAGGGCGTGAAAGCGTCCGCCGCCTCATGGCGGAAATGCAGCGCATCAGCACGCCAGCTGGGCGCGTCCCGCAACAGAGGCCACCCCTCGGCTTTCAGCCAGTGCACGAGGGACTTGATCAGCAGCGAGCGGACCGCCCGCAATTCGTTGCGGCCCACCGTCTCGATCTCCTCGGCGATATTGTCCCAGTCGAGGGTCTCGTTGACCGCCTCGCCCGCCGCGAGCCGGCGCAGCAAAGCGCCCTGATGCCGCGACCAGGCCAAGATATCACCGTCGTAATCGTCCCTGGTGGGAGCGTCAGTTTCGCGATGCCCGTCCATCGGATCGTGCCCTAGCCCTGAAGCAGCTTGGCGTCCGTCCGCTCCTGCAGCGCCTCGAAGCTCAACCCCGGCGCCATGTCGCGCACCACGAAGCCGCGCTCGGTCACGTCGAGCACCGCCAGGTTGGTATAGACGCGCTTCACGGCACCCACCGCCGTCAGCGGATAGGTGCAGCGATGCACCACCTTGCTTCGGCCGTCCTTGGTGGTGTGCTCCATCAGCACCCACAGCCGCTTGGCCCCCGCAGCGAGGTCCATCGCACCACCGACCGCGGGGGCCGTGTCATTCTCCGACGTGGCCCAGTTGGCGAGGTCGCCGTTCTCCGCCACCTCGAAGCCGCCGAGCACGCAGAGGTCGATGTGCCCGCCACGGATCATCGCGAAGCTGTCGGCGTGGTGCACGAACGAGCCGCCCTTGCGCAGCGTGACGTATTGCTTGCCGGCGTTGATGAGCCAGGGGTCGACTTGATCCTTCGGCGGCTGCGGCCCCATGCCGAGGACGCCGTTCTCGGAGTGGAAGATCACCTCCCGCTCGCTCGGCACGTGGTCGGCGATCATGGTGGGAATGCCGATCCCGAGATTGACGTACCAGCCCTCCGGGATGTCGCGCGCCGCGCGCGCCGCCATCTCGGTGCGACTGAGGGGCTTGAACTCCGCGACCGCGGTATCGGGCATCGCTCGCATCCTCAGAAAATCTAGCTCAGAAGGTAGGGGGATCACCGTAGGGCACGTGGAGCACGCGGTCCACGAAGATGCCCGGTGTTACGACCTGCTCGGGCTCCAGTTCGCCAAGCTCGACGATGTGCTGGCTCTGGACGACGGTCAGCTTGGCCGCCATCGCCATGATCGGGTTGAAGTTCCGCCCGCTCTCGCGGAACGTGAGGTTGCCCCAGCGATCCGCCTGCCACGCCTCGACCAGCGCCACGTCGCCCGGCAGCGCCTGCTCCATCACGTAGGTGCGCCCGTCGAACTCGCGGGTCTCCTTGCCCTGACCAAGCCTTGTGCCGACCGCCGTGGCCGTGAAAAAGGCCGGGATGCCGGCCCCCGCGGCGCGCATCCGCTCGGCAAGCGTGCCCTGCGGGACAAGCTCGAGTTCCAGCTTGCCGGCCTTGTAGAGCGACTCGAACACCACCGGGTCGGAGCTGCGGGGAAACGAGCAGATCACCTTGCGCACCCGCCCGAGATCCATCAGCCGCGCAACGCCGGTGCGGCCGACGCCGGCGTTGTTGAGCGCGATGGTGAGGTCCTTCGCGCCCTGCTCGATCAGCCCGTCGATCAGCTGGTTCGGTTGACCGACCGCGCCAAAGCCGCCGATCAGCACCGTCGCGCCATCCTCGATGCCCGCCATCGCGTCGGCCATCGATTGCACGATCTTGTCGATCATTCAGCCGATCTCCACCACCGCGTCGGCGGCAAAGGCGCCCTCGCCTTCCGGCATGGCGAAGACCGGGTTGAGGTCGATCGAGGCGAGGCGCGGCCCCGCCTGATGCGCGAACACCGAGAGCCGGGCGAGCATCCGGGCCAGCGCCTTCACGTCCGCCGGCCTGCGGCCGCGCGCGCCAAGCAACAGCGGCGCGCCCTTGATCGAGCGGATCATCTGCTCCGCCACGTCCTCGCCAAACGGGCAGCGGCGGAACACCACGTCCTTCAGAATCTCTACGAAAATGCCGCCGAGGCCGAACATCGCGATCGGCCCGAAGACCGGGTCGCGGTGGATGCCGAGAATGCACTCGACGCCACCCTTGAGCTGCTTGGCGACTAGCACGCCCTCGATGCGTGCCGCCGGGGCGGCGCGCTTGGCGCGGTCCAGCAACGTGGCGAACCCGTCGCGCACCCCGGCCGCGTCCGCCACGTCGAGCAGCACGCCGCCGATCTCGGATTTGTGAAGGATGTCGGGCGAAAGAATCTTCATCACCACGGGAAAGCCGAAGCTCTCGGCCGCCGCGACTGCCTCGGCCGGAGTTGGGCAAGCCCGCTCGGGCGCCGAGTCGATGCCGGCTTCCGCGAGCAGCCGCTTGGCCTCCGCCTCGGTCGGCGTCGTCGCGGGCAGCGTTACTGCGGGCACGGTCGGAGGCGGCAGGCCGGGGCCGGCCTCGAAAGCGGCGCCGAACCGGCCCATCGCCTCGATCGCCACCACAGCCCGTGTCGGGTCCTCGTGGACGATCCAGCCGTCCGACTCGAAATTCCGGGTGATCTCCGGCGGGGTGATCACCGATAGGACGTGGAGCCGGTCCGGAAATTGCTGCACCACCTCGGCCAGCTTCTCGCGCAAGAGCGGACCGCGACTCGACGCCGCCACCTGGCTGAAGAAGGCGAGCACGGAGCTGTAGCCGCCCTCCCGCTCCAGCTCGCCGAAGAACTTGGTGATCAGCGTCATGTCGTTCGACACCTGCGCCGTCGCGTCCACCGGATTGCGCGTGGCGGAGAACGAGACGAGTTCCTTGAGCCGCGCCTGCGCCGGCTTGGGCATCTCCGGCATCGGCAGCCCGACCTGCTCGGCGACGTCGCTGATCAGCACGCCCGCCCCGCCGCTCACGGTCAGCACGCCAAGCGTGTTGCGGGCCGGGTAGATCCGGCGTGTCGCCGTGTGGGCGATATCGAGCATTTCCTCGGTGGTGCGGGCACGGACCACGCCGAACTCGTTGAGCACCGCCTCGGTCACAGCGTCGTCGCCGGCGATGGAGGCGGTGTGCGACTTGGCCGCCGCGGTGCCAAGCGCGCTCCGCCCCACCTTCATCAGGACGACGGGCTTCTTCGCCGCCTTCGCCGCCGCGAGGGAGGCAAGGAAACTGTCCGCCTCGCGCACGCCCTCGACATAGGCCGCGATCACGTCGGTATCGGGATGCTCGGCCATCCAGCCGATCACGTCGCCCACCGTCACGTCGCCCTCGTTGCCGGTCATCACGCAGAGGGAGGCGCCAATGCCGCGATTTCGCGCGATCGTGAACACGTGCGTGCCGTAGGCGCCGGACTGGCTGGCAATGGCGATTCGGCCTGGGATCGGCAGGCCGCTATCGAGCGAGGCGGTGAACGTCGCATAGTAGCCGGTCCGCCCGTCGAACGCGCCGAGGCAATTCGGCCCGAGCAGCCGCATCCCGTGCGCGCGAGCGGCGGCGAGCATCCGGTCCTGCTCGCGCTCGCCGGCCTCGTCCACCTCGGCGAATCCGGCGGTGAACACGATGGCGCCCTTGGTCCCCTTGCGGCCGAGATCCTCGATCGCCTGGACGGCGAGATTGGCCGGCACGGCGACGATCGCCACGTCCGGCGTCTCCGGCAGGTCGGCCACGGATGGGAACGCCTTGACGCCCTGCACCTCCGGCCGATTCGGATTGACCGGCAGGATAGTCCCCTTGAACCCGTGCGCCCGCATGTAGGCGATCGGTCGACCGCCAATCCGAGTCGCGTCCCCCGAGGCGCCAATGACGGCGATCGAGCGTGGCGCGATCAGGGGGTCGAGGCTGGCGAAGCGGGAGGCGGCGGACGCGCGCGCCGTCGTGGTCTCAGGCATGGTCTAGGCGTTCCCCCTGGCTGGCCGGCGCAATCCGGATGGTCCGGCTGCCGTATCGCCGACACTCTGGCGCCCCGCCCTGCGGCTCGCAAGGCGGGGCGCCAGGTCGGCGACAGGTAGATATCTCAGGATTGCGCGTCGGGGGAGAGCACCATGCAGCTGGTCCGGCTACGGCTGAGCTTCTGGCAAGCCTCGACCGCCGTATCCCGGGAGAGACCGATCAGGCGGGCGCGATATAACGTCCCGCGACCCTGGCGAACGCTCGCGACGGTGGAGTGGGCGCCGCCGAGCGACGCCTTGGCCTTGGCCGAGCCCGCCGCCGCGTGCGCCTGGCCGGCGTTGGAGAATGCTCCGACCTGCACCGCCCAGCCGCCGGTCATCGAGCCGCCCCGGTGCGTCGGAATGCCCTCGGCCATCGCCGGCTGGATCAGGTTGAAGTTGCCATGATGCTTGCCGGGCGGCGCCGGCGGCGGAGGGGGTGCCTCGGTCGCGGCCGCCATCCGCACCGGCGCGCGGGGAGCCTCGGCAAGTTTGGTCGAGCGGACCGACCCGCGCGGCGCCCGGCCCGAGGTCGGGCGCGCCTGGGCCAGCTGGATCGTCCGGCCGCCATAACGCAGGCCGGGTGGAATATCGGTCGGCAGGACATTCATCGCGTACTGCTCAGCGGCCGAGCGGTTCACCGGCGAGCTGTCCATGACGTACGGACCGATCATCGCGACGTAGCGACGGGTCTCGTCGGGCAGCGGGCGCATGTTGGCGAGATAATCGTCGAGTCGCTTCGGCCCCGCGTTATATGCCGCGAGGAAGCCGGGAGACCCGTAGATGTCGTACATCTCCCGCAGATAGGCGGTCCCGGCGAGAATGTTGTTATGCGGGTCGTAGGCGTCGTCCGACAGGTCGTAGCGGGCCTGCAACTCGTCATAGGTTTCCGGCATCACCTGCATGAGGCCCATCGCGCCGGCGCGGGACGTAATGAGGGAGCCGTTCTGATACATCTGCCCGCCCGACTCGACCCGCATGACCTCGCGGATCCACCGCTCGGGGACGTCGAATTTGCGGGACGCTTCAACGATGTAGGGGCGCCACGGGTCTTCCGGCGGCCCCGGCGGATGATAGTTGCCCCGAGCACGCGCCTGGTAGCGGACCGCTTCCTGCGTCTGGTCTATCCTGGGCGCCTGGCCCGAGCACGCGGCCAGGGCGGTAATCACCCCCAGACAACCGAGCGCCCGAAATAGGGCAGGATTGCTGACCATCTTGAGGACAGCAAGGAAGGGCGCACGGGTCATCCGTTATAAACCTCCGTCGTGGCGCGGCCGGGAGAAATGGCCGGAGGGCACGACGACCGGGCGGCCGTCGCTCAGGTAGACAGTCAGGAACTGCTCCTAAGCCATTAAAGCAAACCGCTGTTCGCTGCAATACGATCTTGCGCCGGAAGGGCGTCACACGAAGGGGATCAGCTTGGCCGCGTTGTAGGTGGCTTGTGGTTGCAGCTTTGGGGCAGATCGGCTATCGCCCCGGCGCTCATGACCCTTCTCGCAGAGACCCGTCCGGACCCGCTCGCTCGCAATGCCGTGCTCGAGCTCACCTCCGACATGTCGACCGGTATCCGCACGCGGATGGCGGTTCAGGACGTGCTCGGCGGCCTCCGGCTGTTCCGGCTCGGCTGCGTGCTGGGCTGGCTCGACATCCGGCTGCGCTATCGCGGATCGGTCCTCGGGCCGTTCTGGCTGACGCTTTCGACCGCCGTGATGGTCGGCGCGTTGGGCCTGTTATACTCGACGCTGTTCAAGATCGAGTTGCGCAGCTACCTGCCTTTCCTCGCGCTATCGATCGTGTTGTGGAACTTCTTCTCGGCCATCGTCACCGAGGGATGCACCTGCTTCACCGAATCGGAAGCAATGATCCGTTCGATGCGGATGCCGTATCTGCTCTACGCAATCCGCGTTGCCGTACGGAACGTGTTGGTACTGGCGCACAACATCATCGTCATCATCGGCGTCTTCGCGCTCTTTTGGATGTGGCCGGGAAAGGTCGCGGTTCTGGTGCTTCCGGCATTCGTGCTCTGGGCCGTCGATGCGATCGCGGTGATCGTGCTGCTTGGCGCGTTCTGTTCGCGTTTTCGCGATATTCCGCCGATCGTCGGCAGCATCATGCAGCTCGCCTTCTTCATGAGCCCGATCATCTGGAAGCCTGAACTGCTCTACGGCAAGCAATGGACGCTGCCGTTCAACCCTTTCTACTCCCTGCTCGAAATCGTCCGCGGTCCGCTGCTGGGCGAGATGCCGTCGCTATACACGGTGGCGAGCGCGATCATCTACAGCGTGGTGCTCTGCGGGGTATCTTGGCTGCTGTTCGTGCGCGTTCGCGGGCGGCTCGCATTTTGGGTATAGCGCGATGACCAGCACGGCGCGCATCGACGTTTCCGGCGTCTCGGTGTTCTTTCCGCTGTATCACGGCACCAATCGCAGCCTGAAGAAGACCGTCTTTGCCGCAGCCTCCGGTCGGCTCGGGCAGGATTCGCACAATCGAGTGGTCGTGCAGGCGCTGCGAGATATCTCGTTCACCCTGAACAGCGGCGACCGACTCGGCCTGATCGGCAGCAATGGCGCGGGCAAGACCACGCTCCTTCGCACGCTCGCCGGCATCTACGAGCCCGTGATGGGCCGGCTGCGGGTGCAGGGCAGCCTCAACGCGCTGCTCGATCCCAATCTCGGCATGAACCCGGACCTGACTGGGCGCGAGAACATCCGGCTGCGCGGCCAATACAACGGCCTCGCCGCCCCCGCGCTGCGGCGGCTCGAAGAGGATGTCGCCGAGTTCGCGGAACTCGGCGATTTCCTCGACCTGCCTGTCCGCATCTACAGCTCCGGCATGGTCGTCCGCCTCGCCTTCGCGCTCGCCACGGCCATCCGGCCGCAGATCCTGTTGATGGATGAGTGGTTCCTGGCGGGGGACGCGAACTTCATCGAGAAGGCGCGCGTACGCCTCGAGGACATGGTGCGCGGCGCCGAGATCCTGGTGCTCTCGACCCATGCGGAGGCCGCGGTGCGCGACTGGTGCTCGCGGGCGATCTGGATGGAGCAAGGCCAGATTAAGGAGGACGGGCCGGCCATCGAGGTCCTGGAGAGCTATCTCGGCCGGCCGGTCCAGGTAAAGCCGGCCGAGCTGGTGCCCGCGTCGGAGCCTGTCTGAGAACCCTGGATGGCGTAGGGCTGTCGGTTTGAAACCGATTCGGCTAGGCTGCGTTGCGCAGCCATGCCGCAGCCAACTCCGCGCCAAGGGCGGGACACGTCCATACGGACTTACCGCGCCCGCCGCGATTTCGCGGCCACACCCGAGCCGGCGCCCCGCGCGCCCGAGCGTACCGCACACACGCCGATCTTCGTCGTCCAGAAGCATGACGCGCGGCGTCTGCACTGGGATTTCCGTCTGGAACATGGCGGCGTGCTGTGGAGCTGGGCGGTGCCGAAAGGCCCGTCGCTCGACACCGCCGACAAGCGCCTCGCGGTTCGCACCGAGGACCATCCGCTCGACTACGCCGACTTCGCCGGCACCATCCCGGAGGGCCATTACGGCGCGGGAACCGTCGAGACCTGGGATCGGGGCACTTGGGAGCCCCAGGCGGAGGGCGATCCGGCGGCGGCGCTCGACAAGGGCGAGCTGAAATTCGTCCTGCACGGCACCAGGCTGAACGGCGGCTTCGTCCTGGTGCGCCTCAAGCCGCGCCCGAAGGACCGGGCGGAGAACTGGCTGTTGATCAAGGAGCACGACGCAAACGAGACGCCCGGCGCGGACGCTGCGGCGTTGGAGCATGACGTCCCGCCGCCCTCGTCCAAGCGAGCGGCGCCGAACGCGAAGAAGGCGCCGCGCACGAAAACCGCCGCGCCGGTTCCCGGAGCAGTACGCGGCGCGCTACCAGAGGAGCTGAGCCCGCAGCTCGCGACTCTCGTCGAGGAGCCGCCCGAGGAAGGCGCGTGGCTCAGCGAGGTGAAATTCGACGGCTACCGCCTGCTCGCCTTCAAGGATGGCGCCACGGTGCGACTGCTGACACGCAACGGACATGACTGGACAGCGCGGCTGCCGACCATCGCGCGTGCCGTATCACGGCTCGATGCGGCGACAGCGCTGCTCGACGGCGAGCTCGTGGCATTGCGCGAGGACGGCGTATCGAGCTTCGCGCTGCTGCAACAGGCGCTGTCCGACGGCATCGACCGGAATCTGTTCTTCTACCTGTTCGACCTGCCGTATCTCGATGGCTGGGATTTGCGCGGGTGCCGGCTACTCGACCGCAAGCAGGCGCTCGCTGGGCTGTCCGACTGGCGCGGTTCGCTACGCTACAGCGATCATTTCGCTGGCCAAGTCGCCGCGATGCGCCGGCAGGCCTGCGGCATGGGGCTGGAAGGGATCATCTGCAAGCAGGAGGACGCGCCCTACCGCTCCGGTCGCGGGCGAAGCTGGCTGAAGGTGAAGTGCCAGGGCCGCGAGGAGTTCATCGTGCTCGGCTTCACCCCGCCCGCCGGATCGCGCACCGGCATCGGCGCGCTGCATGTCGGCTACCGCGATCCCGAGGGCGGGCTGCAATATGTCGGCGGCGTCGGCACCGGCTTTACCGAAAAGGAACTCGCCGCCCTCCGCCGCCGGCTTGATGCGCTGGTGAGCGATCCGCCCGCCGGCATGGTCTACGCAGGCGAGCCGCCCGACAGCCAGATCGTCTGGGTGAGGCCGGAGCTTGTCGCCGAGGTGCAATTCATCGGATGGTCCGGGTCCGGGCGCATCCGCCACGCGACCTATCTCGGGCTGCGCGAGGACAAGAACCCGGACGAGGTGGTGATGCCCGTCGCCGACCCAGAAGCCAAGCGAGTCGCGTTCGGCCCGCGCCGACGCCGTTCCGCGATCGTCAAGGCCACGCCGTCCGCGCGCAAGGCAGAGCCGGCGAAGGCTCCCGTCCGCTTGGCGAAGGCGGCAAAGATCGTGACCCCATCGAAGCCGCGCGATGCCGAGGGGGCAGGCGACGTGCATTTGACCCATGCCGACCGCGAGCTGTGGCCGGGCATCACCAAGCGCGACCTTGCGGAATACTGGCTGGCAGTCGCCGACCACGCCCTGCCGGAAATCGCGCATCGGCCGCTCGCCTTGGTGCGCTGCCCCGAGGGCATCGACGGCGAGCGCTTCTTCCAAAAACACGCCAAGCCAGGTTTTCCCAAGGAAATCCGTCCGGGCCAGGTGGGCAACGGGCCCTATCTCGTCGTCGACGACGTCGCCGGACTGCTCGCCTGCGCGCAGGTCTCCGCCATCGAGCTGCACGCCTGGGGCTCCCGTGAGCCCGACCCGGAGCACCCGGACCGCGTCGTGTTCGACCTCGACCCCGGCGAGGACGTCGCCTTCGCCGAAGTGGTCCGCACGGCGCATGAGGTTCGCGAGCGGCTGAAGGCCGTGGGCCTCGACTCATTCTGCCGCACCACGGGGGGCAAGGGACTGCACATCGTCGCGCCCCTGCGGCCCCGCGCCGATTGGGACACGACGCGGGCCTGGTGCCGCGCCTTCGCCGAGGCGATGGCGGCCGATCACCCGGACAAGTTCGTCTCCCGCCTGCCCAAGATCGAGCGGCGCGGGAAAATCCTGGTGGACTGGCTGCGCAACGGGCTCGGGTCCACCGCGGTCGCCTCCTTCTCCCCGCGCGCGCGCCCGGGTGCCACGGTGGCGACACGCCTCGCCTGGCGCGAGGTGACGGAAACGCTTGATCCTGCCATCTTCACCCTGGGCACGGTGCCGCAGCGGCTGAAGAAGCAGCGGACCGACCCGTGGAAGGGCTTCGACGAACTCGACCAGACGCTCCCCGAGGGCACGACCAAGCGGAGGCGATAATGGCGCAACGGCCGATCTGGCGCGGGCATCTCCGTCTGGCGCTCGTCTCGTGCCCGGTCGCGCTCTACAGCGCGCGGCACGACCGCGGCGATCTGCACTTTCACTTCATCAACCCGAAGACCGGTCACCGCGTGAAAATGGTCACACTCGACGCCGAGACCGACGAGGAGCTGTCGCGCAGGGACTTGGTGAAAGGCTACGAGTTCAAGAAGGACCACTACCTCATCATGAGCGACGAGGATTTCGACGCCGCTAAGGTCGAGAGCTCGTCGACCATGACAGTGGACAAATTCGTCGACGCCGAATCGATCGATCCGATCTATTACGATTCCAGCTACTTCGTCGCCCCGGACGGCGACGCCGGGCAGGACGTCTACGTCGTCCTGCGCGAGGCAATCGCCAAGACCGGCCGCGTCGCCCTCTCCCGCGTGGTGATCGCGCGGCGAGAGCGCACCATCGCCATCATGCCGATGCAGAACGGCATGGTGGTGCATACGCTCCACGAGGAGCGCGACCTCAACAATCCGAAGGCGCTGTTCGACGAGATCCCCGACGCCAAGCCGGACCCCGAGATGGTCAAGCTCGCGACCCAGCTGATCGACCGCCAGACCGGGCGCTACGATCCCGCCGACACGGAGGATCGCTACGAGGCCCGGCTGCGCGCGGTGATCGAGGCCAAGCTGAAGGGCGAAGGCATCACGCCCGACAGCGACGAGGAGCCGGACCGGGGCAACGTCATCGACCTCATGGCCGCGCTGAAGAAGAGCCTCGGCCAGACGACCGAGGAGCAGCCGTCCGGCGGTCGTTCCCGCCCCGCCTCCCAGAGCCCGGCGAAGAAATCGGCGCCCAAGCCGAAGTCGGCCAGCACCCGTTCCTCTGCGAAGAAGCCCGCACGCAAGCGGGCTTGATTCCCCACCGCGTTTGAGTTGTTGCCTGCCCTGGACTATCTAGCTGTCGGGCTAGGTGGATGATCATGCGCACTGTGGATGTGGTCGAGGCAAGGGATCGCATGGAGGCCCTGCTCGACGAAATCGAGCAAGGGGCCGAAGTGCTCATTACTCGACACGAAAAGGCGGTCGCCCGGCTCGTGCCAATCCAACGAAATTTCGACCGAGAAGCGGCCCGACGCGCGGCTGAGGGACTTTGGAAAGCGAGCGAGAACCTGAGTCTCGGCGAGGGCCTGACCATCCGAGAGCTCATCGAGGAAGGCCGGATGTGATTTCCGTTTCGCCCCAAGTCTGCTCCCGGCAGCAAGCGCCGTGATCTAGCGGCTCATCACCGCATAGACCATCGCATGACCCTCGCCGCCTTCCTGCATCATATCGAGCTCGCCGGCGTGCTCGCGCTGCTCTCGGCCATGCTGGTCCGCATGATGATCGGAGTCGGCGTGATGGACACGCCCGACCGACGCAAATCGCACACGCGGCCAACGCCCAAGGGCGGCGGTGTCGGGATCGTCGCCGCGTTCCTCGCCGGGATGTACGTTCTTTACCGCTACGCCGAGTTCTCCCGGCTGGCCGATCCATATTTCCGCGGCGTCATCCTCGCCGCCGTGGCGATTTCGGTGGTGGCGTTCCTCGACGACATGCGGGATTGGCCGTTCACCGTGAAGCTCGCCGCGCAGGTGGTCGCGGCGCTGATGGCGGTGGCGTCGGGGCTCTACGTCACCGAGTACCGCGTGCCCTATGTCGGGCCGCTCGATCTCGGCTGGCTCGGCATCGTCGCGACCCTCGTTTGGATTCTGTTCGCGACCAACGCGATGAATTTCATCGACGGGCTGAACGGTCTCGCGGCGGGGACAGCGCTGGTCGCCTCGGGCTTCCTCGCCTACATCGCGATCGGGCAAGAGGGCTCGTTCGTCTACTTCGCCGCCTTGCTGCTGGCCGCGGGGCTGGTCGGGTTCCTGCCGTTCAACTTCCCCCGTGCGCGCATCTTCATGGGCGACGTGGGCAGCCAGTTCTGCGGCTTCATGCTGGCCGTGCTGGGCGTGGCAGCGGCGCGGTTCGGCGCGATCGAGATGTCGTTCCTGCTGGTGCCGATGCTGCTGTCGGGCGTGCTGCTCGACGTCGCCTTCACCCTGGTCCGCCGCGCCCTCGCCGGACAGCGCATCACGGCGGCGCATCGCAGCCACGTCTATCAGGTGGCGCACCGCTCCGGCATTCCGGCGCCCGTCGTGGCGATGGTGCATTGGGGGTTCGCGGCGATCGGCGGCCTGTGCTGCCTCGTGTTCATCCACGTCTCGTCGCAATGGAAGCCGTTTGTGCCGTTCCTCGTCCTGCCGCCGCAGCTTGTCTGGCTGGCGCTGGTGGCGCATCGGGCGCGCCGCGCGGGAATCCGAGCATGGTGAGACCCGACGCTGCCCTCTCGCCGGCGCGACGCTGGCTCGCCTTCGTCGTGCTGCTGGCCGGCGCCTTCCTGCCGCCCACCGATTTTTTCATCGTCAACGTCGCCCTGCCCTCGATCCGCGACGGGCTGGGTGCCACGCCATCGCAAGTCGCGTTGGTGATCTCGGGCTATGCCTCGGGATATGCCGTGTTCCTCGTCACCGGCGGCCGGCTGGGCGATCTCTATGGACGCAAGCGCCTGTTCATCAGCGGCATGGCCGGTTTCACCGCGGCCTCCGCGCTGTGCGGATTTGCGCCGACGGCCGGCTGGCTGGTCGCGGGCCGGGTCGTGCAGGGGCTGGCGGCCTCGATGCTGCTGCCGCAGGTGCTGGGCTCGATCCGCGCACTGTTCGACAGCGACCGCGACTTGGCGCGAGCGATGACCCTGTATGGCGTGATGATGGGGCTCGCCTCCGTCACCGGCCAGTTCGGCGGCGGCGCGCTGGTCGCCTGGAGCCCGTTCGATCTCGGCTGGCGCACGGTGTTCCTGCTCAACCTGCCGATCGGCGTGCTTGCGATGCTCGCCGCCTGGCCGCTCGTGCCCGAGACCAGCGCGACCAGCCGGCCGCGCCTCGACCTGCCAGGCGCGGTGCTGATCTCGTTGGTGCTCGCCGCCGTGGTGGTCCCGCTGTCCGAGGGCCGCGAGCACGGCTGGCCCGCCTGGATCTTCCTCAGCCTGGCCGCCGCGCCCGTGCTGCTGGTCGTGTTCCTATGGCACGAGCGACGACTCGGGGCGCAGGGCGGGATGCCGCTGGTCGATCTCGACCTCTTCGCCATCCCGAGCTTCCGGCGCGGCGCCATCGTGGCGTCGCTGTTCTTCTTCACCACGGCCTACTACCTGCTGTTCGGCCTCTACAATCAGGAGGGCCGCGGCACCAGCCCGCTCTGGACCGGGCTTGCGATCCTTCCCTACGGGCTCGGGCTGTTTCTCGGCCCGCTGTCCAGCGGCTGGCTGCCGGCACGCATCCGCCCGCGCCTGCTCGGCTTCGGCATGTCGATCCAGGTCGTTGGCTACATACTGATCGCGCTCTGTGTCGGCCTCGACGTGACCGGGCCGACGCTCGTGCTCGTCACCTTCATCGCCGGCTTCGGCCAGGGCATCGCCATGCCGCGCCTGTTCAACACCGCCTTGCAGGACGTGCCGCCGCACCAGGCGGGGCTCGCGGCCGGCATCGTCAACTCGCTGCTGCAGATCGGCGCGGCGGTGAGCAACGCGGCGCTGGTCAGCCTGTTCTTCACCGTGCTCGGCAACGGTACGGGTGCGGTGGCCTATGGGCGCGCGCTGGCCGCGGCGATGGTGACGCTGGTGCTGGCTTTGGCGCTGGCGTGCTGGGTAGCGTGGCGGCGTTGATTGCTGGCCCCGATGCACGTCGCGGCCTAGAATATCGCATGAGCGACCCCGACCAGCTTGAGATTCTCCGCCGATACGCGGCGGGCCAACTCGGCACCCGCGACGCCATCGCGAGTGCCGGACTGCAGGATTACGCGGACCTCATCATCGCGCTCGCTCAGCAGGACCTTCCATTGCCCAAACCGGCGGATACGCCGCGCCATCGCGAACACGAGGCGCGCGCCCGGTCGATCCTGCAACCGCTGCTGCGTCGTGCCGGTTGACGTCCGAATCATCGTCACCGACGCGCCGCCGCTGATCACGCTGGCGGCGGCGCAGGGCCTCGACTATCTGCTCTATCCCGACCTGCCGGTGCTCATCCCCGACGCCGTGTTCTATGAGGCGACCAACGCCGCCGGAAAGCTCGGGGCCCAGGAGATCATCGCCTGGTATCGCGCGCACCCGAACGCAGTTCACATTGAGCCCACCGAGGCTTTCCGGGACGCGACTGCCCTCGCGAACATGCGCGGCGGTCGCATGGCGAAGGATTTGGGAGAACGTGCCGCTGTCGAGGTCGTCCGCACCTACCCGCTTTCGGACCACGAGCGCGCATTGCTGCTGAGCGACGATCGCGACGCGGAGCGGCTCGTGGTGATCGATCCTGGCAAGCTGATCCTGCTCACGACGTGGGACTACCTTCGCCAGCTCGAAGCGGCTCAACGCATCCAATCGGCCGACGCTGTGATCGAGGAAGTTCGCCGGGTCGGCCGCAATCCTCCGCTGCGAGACCTCTGGAGCCAACATGATCCGGAAATCCGCGAGGCCGTAAAAGGCATTCTCACGCGCCCGGCAGGCCCACGCTCGACGGAGCGCTGAATCAGCCGCCGCGCAAACTCACCCCCTCCGGAAACCTCCGCCGATACTCCGCCGCCCCCTGCTCCATCGTGACGAACCGCGCGCCGCCCGCGCGCAACGCCTCGATCAATCCCTCCAGCGCCAGCATCCGGTAGCCGCGCCCGACCACGTGCGGGTGGAAGGTGTAGGTGAGAATCCCCCAATCCACGGTCTTGCGCATGTACTCGAACTCGTCGGCGAAATTCTGGAACACCGCGCGGGCGTTCTGCAGGCCCTGCAGAATCGCGTTCTCCGTCCGCATGAACTCGAAATGCGGGTGGTCGTCGAGCGACCAGCTGATCGGCATTTCCACGAGCGGCGTGTCGGGCCCGAATTCCATCTTCTCCAAAAGGGTGATCCGGTCGTCCCGCCGCGCCTGATACGGCACGTAGTCATGCCCCATCATGCTGCTGTCGTAGACGAACCCATGCTTGAGCAGCAGCTCGACGCTATGCGGCGACAGATCCCAGGAGGGCGAGCGGTAGCCGCGCGGCTTCCGCCCGGTCAGCGCCTCGATCGCCGCCGAGCCGCGCACCAGCTCCTCCTCCTCGCCCTCGCGGCCGAGGCTTGCCGGGATGCGGTGCGTCCAGCCGTGATTGCCGATCTCGTGCCCGGCCTCATGAACCGCGCGGACGCAGGAGGGATAGCTCTCGATGGTATGCCCAGGGATGAACCAGGTGGTCGGGATGCCGCGCGCTTTGAGCATCGCGAGGATGCGCTCGGTCGCCACGATGCCGTAGTCGCCGCGCGAGATCATCGTCGGCGTGGTCAGGCCGCGCGAGATGAACGAGGAGACGTTGTCGTGATCGAAGGTCAGGCAAACGAACAGCTCGGCCATCGTTATCGCTCCCTGATGCCGTCCTGCCCGCAGTCTCCGTCGCGGCGGCGAGACGTGTCAAAATCTCCTGCCGATGGAGGACCGCATGACCCACCCTCGCCTGAACGGCATCATGGAGACGTCCCTCTATGTCGCCGATCTCGATGCCTCGCAGGCGTTCTACCAGCGCGTGTTCGGCTTCGAGCTGTTCCTCTCGGACCACCGGATGCGCACCCTGGGCGTGCCCGGCGGGCAGGTGCTGCTGCTGTTCCGCCACGGCGGCTCGGTGCAACCCTCCCCGGCGCCCGGCGGCATGATCCCCGCACATGATGCGCACGGCCAGCAGCATTTGTGCTTTGCGATCCCCTGGATGGCGCTCGCCGACTGGGAGCGCCACCTCCGCGACCTGGGCGTTGAGCTCGAAAGCCGGGTGAACTGGCCAGGCCGCGGCAGCAGCCTCTATTTCCGCGACCCGGACGGGCATTCGCTCGAGGTCGCGACGCCCGGCCTCTGGCCCAACTTGTAGATGCGCGCCCTCCTGCTGCTCGGCACCTCGCTGGCCGGTCTTGCGCTGTACCGGGCGGGCCGCACACGGGGCGCCCGTCGCGCCGCACCGGCGGGCCGCGCGCCAGTCGTAATCGCACCCGCCGAAACCGCGCCGATGGACGTGACGGAGGTCACGCGCAACTTCCTCATGGGCTTCGTGCTGCCGCTTTGGCTCGCCGCCGGAATCGCCGACTGGATCTGCCATCGCGCGACCGACATCGAGCACACCACGGGAACCAAGGAATCGCTGATGCATCTCGCCATGCTGGTCGAGGCGGCAATCCCGGTGCTCGCGGGTATGTTCCTGGAAGTGACCTCGCCGGTGTTGGCGCTGATGCTCGCCGCCTTCCTGCTGCACGAAGCGACCGCGCTGTGGGACGTGAGCTACGCCGTGACCCGCCGCGAGGTGACGCCGATCGAGCAGCACGTGCACAGCTTCCTCGAAATGGTGCCGCTGATGGCCGTCTCCTTCCTCTCGGTACTGCACTGGCCGCAGTTGCGCGCCCTGTTCGGCTTCGGTGGCCGACCGGACTGGTCGATCCGACGCAAGCGACGCAAGCTGCCGGTCGGCTATGTCGCGACGATGCTGAGCCTCATGGCGGCGCTCGAATGGGGGCCGTATCTCGAGGAGCTCTGGCGCGACGTTCGCGCCTCCTCCAAGGCCCAGGCGGGGCGCTAACACGCCCATCATCGACGGTCGGCACCATACTTCTGCTTGCTTGCCGGCCGGCACACGATCACCGAAAAGGGATGCTCCGTTTGGACCGGCAGCACGGCGGCGCTGCGGGCCGCGCCTTGTGACCTGGCGCGCCACCCTGCATCTCTCGCCGACTGACATACGAAGTTGGAGAACGAAATGACGAAACGGCCGTTTGGAGCCGTCCTTGCCTCCTTGCTGCTCACCGCCGCTAGCTTGCCGGCGCTGGCGCAAAAGCCGATGCCCGGCGTCACCGACACCGAAATCAAGGTCGGCCAGACCGCGCCGTTCAGTGGCCCGGCCAGCGCCTACGGCAAGATCGCCACGGCGGAGGCCGCATACATCAAGATGATCAACGAGCAGGGCGGCGTGAACGGCCGCAAGATCAACCTGATCCAGCTCGACGACAGCTACAGCCCGCCCAAGACCATCGAGCAGACCCGCAAGCTCGTGGAGCAGGAGCAGGTGGCGATCATGTTCCAGACGATCGGCACCGCGCCCAACACCGCGATCCGCAAATACCTCAACCAGAAGAAGGTGCCCGACATCTGGCTGGGCTCCGGCGCGTCCATGTTCGTCGATCCGAAGACCTATCCCTGGAGCATTCCGTTCCAGCCGAACTACCGGATCGAGGGCCAGATGTACGGCCAGTTCATCCTCAAGACCAAGCCCGACGGCAAGGTCTGCGTGCTTTACCAGAACGACGATCTTGGGCGCGACTACGTGGCCGGGCTGCACGATGCGTTCGGCGACAAGTCCAGCAAGATGATCGTGAAGTCGCTGTCCTATGAGATCACCGACCCGACGGTCGATTCGCAGATCATCGAGTTGCAGCAGGCCGGCTGCGACGTGCTGGTCGAGGCGACGACGCCGAAATTCGCCGCCCTCGCCATCCGCAAGGTCAACGACCTCGACTGGCATCCGCTGCACATCGTCGATTCCAACGGCAGCACGGTGAAGCCGGTGCTGCAGTCGGTCGGGTTCGACAAGGCAGTCGGCATCTACACCGCGTTCTACCTCAAGGACGCGACCGATCCGCAATGGGAGAACGACCCCGGCATGAAGGCGTTCTTCGCCTGGCACGAGAAATACGCGCCGGAGAACGAGATCGCCGACGCGGCCACCTGGTACGGCTACAACATGGCGGAGGCGCTCGTCTGGGTGCTCAAGCACGCCGGCAACGATCTGTCGCGCGAGAACATCATGAAGACCGCGACCAACATGCATGATGTCAGCTTCACCATGCTGCTGCCAGGCGTGACCGTCAGCACCAGCCCGACCGACTACCGCCCGCTCAAGACGATGCGGCTCGCGCGGTTCGACGGGAAGAAGTACGTTCTGCTGCCTGAGTGAGTCCCGCGGGCGCGCCGCCCGTGCGGTGCGCCCGTCTGCTACGTGCCTCTCCAGCCGTGCCTCAACAAGAAAACCAAAGGGAGACCAAGATGAAGAAACGGCCGTCGATCGGAGCCGCCCTGGCGCTGCTGCTGGCCACCGCCGCCCTGCCGGCACTGGCACAGAAGGCGACGCCGGGCGTCACCGATACTGAGATCAAGATCGGCCAGACCGCGCCGTTCAGCGGCCCGGCCAGCGTCTACGGCCAGATCTCGACGGCCGAATCCGCCTACTTCAAGATGATCAACGAGCAGGGCGGCATCAACGGCCGCAAGATCAACCTCATCGCCCTCGACGACGGCTATAGCCCGCCCAAGACGATCGAGCAGGTCCGGCGGCTCATCGAGCAGGATCAGGTGGCGATCCTGTTCCAGACCATCGGCACCGCGCCTAACACGGCCATCCGCAAATACTACAACCAGAAGAAAGTGCCCGATATCTGGCTCGGCTCCGGCGCCTCGGTGTTCGTCGATCCGAAGGAGTATCCCTACAGCATCCCCTTCCAGCCGAGCTATCGGCTCGAAGGGCAGATGTATGCGAAATACATCCTGAAGGAGAAGCCGAACGCCAAGATCGGTATTCTCTATCAGAACGACGATCTCGGGCGCGACTACGTGGCGGGGCTGAAGGACGGGCTCGGCGCCAAGTTCGACAAGATGGTCGTGAAATCGCTGTCCTACGAAATCACCGACCCGACCATCGATTCGCAGATCCTCGAGCTGCAGGCCTCGGGCGCCGACCTGCTGTATGACGCGAGCACCCCGAAATTCTCCGCCATGTCGATCCGCAAGGTGTTCGACCTCGGCTGGCATCCGCTGCACATCATCGATTCCAACGGCGCCCTGGTGAAGCCAGCGCTGCAATCGGCCGGCTTCGACAAGTCGGTCGGCGTCATCACCGCCGCCTACCTCAAGGACCCGACCGACCCGCAATGGGACAACGACGCGGGCATGAAGGGATTCCAGGCGTGGCGCGCCAAATACGCTCCCGACAGTGACCCCGAGAATCCGGTCTGGGCCTACGGATACACGATGGCGCAAGCGCTCGTGGTGGTGCTGAAGCAGGCGGGCAACGATCTGTCGCGCGAGAACATCCTGCACGCCGCGACGCATCTGCCCGACACGACGACGCTACCGATGGTGCTGCCCGGTATCAAGATCAGCACCAGCCCGACCGACTACCGGCCGATGAAAAGCATGAGACTCGCCCGCTTCGACGGCAAGATGTACCAGCTGCTGCCCGATATCGGCGAGTGATCTGCCGGACGCCGCATCACGTCGATGCGGCGTCCCGGCCCTTGCGGCTGCCACCGATCATGTGGCCGAGCGGCGTCAGCCGCGGAATGTGGTCGCAGACGATCTTGGTGATCGCCAGTAGCGGCACCGCCAGCAGCGCGCCGATCACGCCCCACATCCAGTCCCATACGAACAGCGACAGGATCACCAGCACCGGGTTCAGCGTGAACCGGCTGGCCAGCAGCATCGGCGTCACCGTCTCGCCTTCGATGACGTGGATCAGCAGGTAGATGCCGGCGGGCAGCAACGCCCACCAGATCGTCGAATAGGTGAACACGCCGACGATGAAGAACACCACGACGCCGGTGAACGGGCCGAGGATCGGGATGTAGTTCAGCAGGAAGGCGAGCGTCCCCCACAGCAGCGGGTCCGGCAGGCCGCAGGCCCAGGTCGACAGCCCGTTGGCGACGCCGACCAGCGCGTTCATCATCGTGATGGTGGCGAGATAGCCCGAGATGTTGTCCTCGATCTCGCTGCTGATCTCGACGACGCGGCGCTTCTCGCCGAAGCGCGGCATGATCTCGACGAAGCTCCGCAGCAGCGTGTCCCCCGCCCACAGCAGGAAGAACAGGATCACCACGATGGTGAAGAACTTGCTGAGGAAGGCGCGCGTGCCATTGAGTACGGAAAGCCCAACGCTGCCGAGCCCGGAGGACTGGCGCACCGTCACCGTCTTCGCCTGGTCGCCGCCATTCTGGCCTTGGTTCTCGCCCTGGGCTTGGCCCTGTGACGGGCCGGGCGACGGCTCCATCATCTGCTCGACCTTCTGCACACCCTCTTGGATGTAGCGGATCGGCCCCTGCAGCGGCCCGAGCTTCTGCTGCAGCTTGGGCAGCGCCTCGGGCGCGCGGGTGATCCAGGTGGAGGCCGGCAGCGAGACGGCGGCAGCGAGGCCACTCACCACCGCGAACAGTGCCAGGATCAGCAACAGCGACGCCAACGCGGCCGGCACGCGGAGCCTCCCCGTGAGAAAACGCCTGGCCGGCTGGAGCAGCAGGTTCAGCACGATGGCGAGCACGATCGGCAGGATGATGTCCTGCGCGAGATACAGCGTGTAGAGCACGCCGAGAATCGCCAGGACCAGCAGCGACACCGAGCGCGTGTCGCCATGCGTTCGCGCGACCTGCTCCTGCGCCTCCTCGGTGCGACGGCTGACGTCGCGCTCGTCATAGCCTGGGACGACTTCGTCGGTCATGGCGCGCTCAACGCCGTGCTTGGTCCCATTGTTCCGGTCGCATCGGCTTGCGGCCGTGCTCTCACGCCTTGGGCAGCCGCACCACGAAGCGCGCGCCGAGCACGCGGCCCGACGCGTCGCGGCGGTTCTCCGCGCTGATGCGGCCGCGCAACGCCTCGACGATCTGGCGGCTGATCGACAGGCCGAGGCCGGAATGCTGACCGAAGCGCTCGCCCTGCGGCCGCTCCGAATAGAACCGGTCGAAAATATGCTCGAGCCTGTCGTCGGGAATACCGGGGCCGTCATCCTCGACGCTGATCTCGATCATGCCGCCGGTCTCCCGCGCCCGCAGCCCGACCCGGCCGTTGGGCGGGCTGAACGAATGGGCATTGCCGATCAGGTTGCGCAGCACCTGCACCAAGCGGTCCTCCACCGCCTGCACGACAAGCCCCGCGGCCGGCGCGTCGAGCACCATGACGGGATCGTCGTCTTCGCGGGTGGCGTCGTTGATCTCCTTGATCGTGGCCAGAATCGGT
>JAFKFI010000090.1 GCA_017307285.1 Alphaproteobacteria bacterium
GCCGGGCCAGGCGCCGAGGAGCGCGCGATGGCCGCCCCGCTGCTGTCGGCACTCCCCGATGCGATCGACCTTTCCGGGATGCTCAGCCTCCCCGAAGCCGCCGCCTGCCTGCGGCGCGCCGCCATTTACGCCGGCAACGATTCCGGCCTGATGCACCTTGCCGCCGCCGCCGGGGCGCCGACGCTCGGCTTGTTCGGGCCGACCCCCGCCGCCGAATACGCGCCGGCCGGCCGGCGTACCGGCGTGGCCCTCTCCGGAACCGCGCGAATGGAGGATTTGAGCGTCGCCGACGCGCTCGCCGCCGCGCACACGCTGCTCGCCCGCGCCGCGCCCCCGGTTGCCACCCCACTGGACGCGCCCTACGCTGCCTGAAGCGGACACACGCTCCAGCGTAGAGGGGAACGGGCCAGATGAAAGTCGGCGAGGCAGTTGCTGAGATCATGAAGCGCGAGGGGATCGAGATCCTCTGCGGCTACCCGGTGAACCATCTGATCGAGTTCGCGGCCGCCGCCGACATACGGCCGATCATGGTGCGCCAGGAGCGTATCGGCCTGCACATGGCCGACGCCATCTCGCGCGTCACCTCGGGGCGCAAGATCGGTGCGTTCTGCATGCAGCACGGCCCGGGCACGGAGAACGCCTATGGCGGCGTCGCGCAGGCGTACAGCGAATCGGTGCCGATGCTGGTGATCCCGCAGGGCTATCCGCGCCGCATCGCCAACATCGACCCGAACTACAGCGCGGTGCGCGAGATGCGCGGCGTCGCCAAGTCGGCCGAGCCGGTGATCGTGCCGGCGGAGCTGTCGAACATCATGCGCCGCGCCTTCAGCAAGCTGCGGAACGGCCGGAGCGGCCCGTGCATCGTCGAGGTGCCGACCGACATCTGGAACGAGGAGATCGGCGACCTCGACTATACACCGGTCATCACGGCCCGCTCCGCCCCCGACCCGCAAGACGTGCGCAAGGCAGCCGCCGCGATCCTCGCCGCCAAGCGTCCGGTGATCTACGCCGGAACGGGCGTGCAATGGGCCGAAGCCTGGCCGCAGCTCCGCCAATTCGCCGAGCTGCTCGGCGCCCCCGTGACCACCAGCCTGGGCGGCAAGAGCTCGTTCCCGGAGAACCATCCGCTCTCGCTCGGCTCCGGCGGCAACGCGGTGCCCAAGACGGTGCACCACTTCATCGCCAACGCCGACCTCATCATCGGCATCGGCGTTTCCTTCACCGAAACCAATTTCGGGATCAAGTTCCCGAAAGGGAAGAAATTCATTCAGGCGACGCTCGACGCCGATCACCTCAACAAGGACGTGCCGGTCGCGGTCGGCCTCGTGGGCGACGCGGCGCTGACCCTTGAGGCGCTGATCGGCGAGCTCGGCCAGACGATCAAGTCGCCGCGCGACACCAAGGATGTCGTGCGCGAGATCACCGAGGTGCGCGAGGCGTGGATGGCGGAGTGGCGGCCGCTGCTCAACTCCAACGAGGCGCCGCTCAATCCGTACCGAGTGATCTGGGAGCTGATGCACACGGTCGATCCCAAGAACACCATCATCACGCATGACGCGGGCAGCCCGCGCGACCAGATCTCGCCCTTCTGGGTCTCAACCGAGCCGATGAGCTATATCGGCTGGGGCAAGACCACACAGCTCGGCATGGGGCTTGGCCTCGCGATTGGCGCCAAGCTCGCCAAGCCGGACAAGCTCTGCATCAACCTGTGGGGCGACGCGGCGATCGGCTTCACGGGCATGGACTTCGAGACGGCGGTGCGCGAGCGCATCCCCATCCTCTCCATCCTGCTCAACAATTTCTCGATGGCGATTGAGCTTAAGGTAATGCCGGTCTCCACACAGAAATATCGCTCCACCGACATCTCCGGCGACTACGCGGCGATGGCGCGGGCGTTCGGCGGCTATGGCGAGCGCGTCACCGATCCCGACCAGATCAAGGCGGCGATCCAGCGCGGCATCGAGCAGACACAGGCGGGCAAGCCGGCGCTGCTCGAATTCATCACCGCCAAGGAGACGCGCGTCTCCAAGTTCTGATAAGAGATCGCCCGGCGCGACATGGCGCCGGGCGTTGGGGAGGCGACGACACCAAGAATGGCGACTGTTACGATTGCCAACGTGCGCAAGGCGTTCGGCACGACCGAAGTGTTGCACGGCGTTTCCGTCGACATCGCGGACGGCGAGTTCGTCATCCTGGTCGGCCCGTCCGGCTGCGGGAAATCGACCCTGCTGCGGATGATCGCGGGGCTCGAGAACATCACGCGCGGCGACATCGCGATCGGCGGCAAGGTGGTAAACAACGTGCCGCCGAAAGAGCGCGACATCGCGATGGTGTTCCAGAACTACGCGCTCTATCCGCACATGACGGTGCGCGACAACATGGCGTTCTCGCTGTCGCTGGCAAAGGCACCGAAACAGGCGATCGATGCCCAGGTGGACCGCGCCGCCGGCATTCTCGGGCTCTCCGACCTGCTGCACCGCTACCCGCGCCAGCTCTCGGGCGGGCAGCGCCAGCGCGTCGCTATGGGCCGCGCCATCGTGCGCAATCCGCAAGTGTTCTTGTTCGACGAGCCGCTGTCCAACCTCGACGCCAAATTGCGCGTGCAGATGCGCGCCGAGATCAAGGAGCTGCATCAGCGGCTGCAGACCACCACCGTTTACGTCACGCACGACCAGATCGAGGCGATGACGATGGCCGACAAGATCGTCGTGATGAACAGCGGCAACGTGGAGCAGATCGGCGCACCGCTCGATCTGTACGACCGGCCGAACAACCTGTTCGTCGCCGGCTTCATCGGCTCGCCGGCGATGAACTTCCTGCGCGGCCGAATCGAGGATGGCGCCTTCCGCACGGGCGATGGAATGGCGCTGCCGCTGCCGGCAAAGGTCAGCGCCGCGAACGGCCAGCCCATCGTCTACGGCGTCCGCCCCGAGCATTTCATGCTGCGCGACGACGGCGTGCCGCTCACCGTGCACGTCATCGAGCCGACCGGCTCCGAGACGCAGGTGATGGCGCATCTCGGGGCGGCGCCGGTCACGTGCGCGTTCCGCGAGCGCGTCTCGGCGCGGCCGGGCGAGGCCATCCGCGTGGCACCCGACCCGGCGCTCATTCACCTGTTCGACGAAAAGACCGGCCAGCGCCTGCTGGCCTGATCCGACCCAAGGAGACGAAGTTGATCGATCGACTGACGCTACGCGATACCCTCATCCTCGGGGCGGGGGCGCTCGCCGCGACCGGGCTTGCCGGCAAAGCGGCGCGAGCCGCCATCCCGACGGCCGACGTGCCGCCGCCGAAGCAGGAGCCCGAGAAGGGTGCGACTCTGCGCGTGCTCCGCCCGAGCAAGTTCGTCGATCCCGACGAGACCATTTTCCGTGCCAATACCAAGGCGTTCACCGAGGCGACCGGCATTCCGGTGCGGGTGGATTTCGTCGGCTGGGAGGATTTGCGGCCGCAGACCGCGGTGACGGCGAACACCGGCGCCGGCCCCGACATCGTGCTCGGCTGGCCCAATGACCCGCATCTCTACTCCGACAAGCTCGTCTCCATGACCGAGCTCGCCGAATATCTCGGCAAGAAATATGGCGGCTGGTACTTCCTGCCAGAGAAATACGGCAAGAAATGGGGCACCAACGACTGGATCGCCCTGCCGATGGGCGGCTCGACCGGTCCCACGGTCTACCGCACCTCCTGGGTCAAGGAGGCGGGCTACGACACTATCCCCGCCGATCTCGACAAATTCCTCGACCTTTGCCGCAAGCTCAAGAAGAACGGCCATCCCGCCGGCTTCTCGCTCGGCAACGCGGTGGGCGACGCCAACGGCTACGCGAACTGGCTGCTCTGGGCGCACAACAGCTACCTGGTCGACGAGAAAGGCAACGTCGCGATCAATCGCAAGGAAACGATCGACGCGCTCAAATATGCCAAGGAGCTGTATCCCAACCTGATCCCCGGCGTGCTGTCCTGGAACGACGCGAGCAACAACAAGGCTTATGCCGCGGAGGAGATCGGCCTCACGTTCAACGGCGTGTCGGTCTACTACGTGCTGAAGAACGACCCCAAGACCGCGCGCATCGCCGCCGATACCGATCACGCGCCGCAGCCGTTCGGCCATGCCGGCAAGACGCCGGCCTCGGCGCTGATCCTCAACGCGATGCTTTTCAAGCACTCAAAATATCCCAACGCGGCGAAGGAATATCTCCGCTTCATGATGGAGCAGGAGCAGTACGACAAATGGCTGACGGGCTGCCTCGGCTACTGGGCGCAGCCGCTGAAGGCGTACGCCAAGAGCGCCGTGTGGACGTCCGATCCGAAGCTCGCGATCTATCGCGACGGCTGCGGCAACGAGTTCTGGGAGGGCTACAAAGGCCCGATCAACGCCGCGGCGGGCTCGGTGACGGCCAACTACGTGCTAGTGCACATGTTCGCTGCAGTCTCCTCCGGACAGGCGGAACCGGAGGACGCGGTGCGCGAGGCCGAGCGCCTGGCCAAGCGATACTACAAATCCTGACGGTAGCGGGGAGACGTTGATGGACGCGACCGCCAGCTGGACCTATCAGCGACCGACGCAGACTGCGCTCGGCCGCTTCTTCGACAATCGAGCGGTCCTGGTCTTTTTCTGCATGCTCCCCGCAGCCGGGCTGCTGCTGATCTTCCTCACCTACCCGCTCGGGCTCGGCTTCTGGCTGGCTTTCACCGACACCCAGATCGGCAGGAGCGGCGAGTGGGTGGGCCTGGAGAATTTCCAGTCCATCCTGCACGACCGTGTGTTCCTCAACACGGTCTGGTGGACGACGTTCTACACGGTGGTCGCGACGGTCGGGAAATTCGCGCTCGGCCTGTGGCTCGCCTTGCTGCTGAACGAGAACCTGCCGTTCAAGTCGCTGCTGCGGGCCATCATCCTGCTGCCGTTCATCGTTCCGACGGTGCTCTCGGCTATCGCCTTCTGGTTCCTCTACGATCCGCAGTTCTCCATCATCTCCTATCTGCTGGTGGACGTGTTGCATTGGCGCGACACCTATATCGACTTCCTCGGCAATCCCTGGAGTGCCCGCTGGTCGCTGATCGCGGCGAATATCTGGCGCGGCATCCCCTTCGTCGCGATCACGCTGCTCGCCGGCTTGCAGACGATTTCGCCCTCGCTCTACGAAGCGGCGCTGCTCGACGGCGCCAGCAGCTGGCAGCGCTTCCGGCGGATCACGGTGCCGCTGCTGATGCCGATCCTGGCGGTGGTGCTGACCTTCTCGGTGCTCTTCACCTTCACCGACTTCCAGCTGGTCTACGCCATCACGCGCGGCGGCCCGATCGACAGCACGCATTTGATGGCCACCCTGGCGTTCCAGCGCGCCATTCCGGGTGGCCAGATCGGCGAGGGTTCGGCGATCGCGGTCGCAATGATCCCGTTCCTCATCTTCGCCACGCTGTTCAGCTACTTCGCCCTCGCTCGGCGCAAGTGGCAGCAGGGAGAAGGCAATGACTGACGCCGCCGCTTCCACGCTCGACGGCGTCAGCGAGCCGGAAGGCAAGACGCTGCTCTCCTGGGAGAGCCGCTCGCGTCGGCTGGTGACGGTCTATCTGCCGCTGATCTGCTTTCTCATCGTGCTGCTGTTCCCGTTCTATTGGATGGCGATCACGGCCTTCAAACCGGACGCGGAGCTGCTGGACTACAAGAACAACAACCCGTTCTTCATCCAGCACGCGACCTTCGAGAACATCCGGAAGCTGCTGTTCGACACCGAGTATCCGCGCTGGCTGCTGACCACGATGGGCGTCGCGATCGGGTCGACCTTCCTCAGCCTGTTCGCCTCCGTGCTCGCCGCCTACGCCATCCAGCGGCTGCGCTTCCGCGGCTCCACCTATGTCGGGCTGGCGATATACCTCGCCTATCTGGTGCCGCCCTCTATCCTGTTCATCCCGCTGGCCACGATGGTCTTCCAGCTCGGGTTGTTCGACACGCCGGCGGCGCTGATCCTGACCTATCCGACCTTCCTCATCCCGTTCTGCACCTGGCTGCTGATCGGCTACTTCAAGTCGATCCCCTATGAACTCGAGGAATGCGCGCTGATCGACGGCGCGACGCGGCTGCAGATCCTTCGCCGCATCACCCTGCCTCTTGCCGTTCCGGGATTGATCTCGGCGGGCATCTTCGCCTTCACCCTGTCGTGGAACGAGTTCATCTACGCCCTCGCCTTCATCCAGTCGTCCGAGAAGAAGACCGTGCCCGTGGCGATCCTCACCGAGCTGGTGACGGGCGACGTGTACCAGTGGGGCGCCTTGATGGCGGGCTCGCTGCTCGGCTCCCTGCCGGTCGCGATCTTCTACTCGTTCTTCGTGGAGTACTACGTCTCCAGCCTGACCGGCGCCGTGAAGGAGTAGCCAGCCGGCCCGATCCTTCTGCTAGGGTTACGGCGTCGCTCGCGCACAGAACGCGGGCGCGTTCAACCTACGGGAGGGTCATCCATGCCTGTCTTCACGCGCCGAGGCGTCTTCGCCATCGGCACCGGTTCGCTGGCCGCCGCAGCACTTGGCCAGCCGGTCTACTCCGCCGTTCCTGTCGCCACTGTCGAGCCGCCCAAGCATCCGATCGAGAAGGACGCGGTCCTGCGCGTCTCGCGTCCCACCAAGTTCATCGCCCCCGACGAGACGATCTGGAACGAGAACACGGAAAAATTCACCAAGGCGACAGGCGTCAAGGTCCGGGTGGATTATGTCGGCTGGGAGGATTTGCGGCCGCAAACGGCGGTGACAGCCAACACCGGCGCCGGCCCCGATATCGTGTGCGGCTGGGCTGACGATCCGCAGCTTTATGCGACGAAGCTCCTCGACATGACCGAGTTGGCCGAATACCTCGGCAAGAAATATGGCGGCTGGAAGTTCCAGGCGAAGCTGTTCGGCCGCAAATGGAAGAGCGACGACTGGATCGCCATCCCCATCGGCGGCGGCATCGGGCCGTGCAACTACCGGACGAGCTGGGTGCGGGAGGCCGGCTACAATTCGATCCCGACCGACCTCGATCATTTCCTCGATCTTTGCCGCAAGCTCAAGAAGAACGGCCATCCGCCCGGTTTTGCATTGGGCAACGCGGTGGGCGACGCGAACGGCTACGCCAACTGGCTGCTCTGGACCCACGGGGCCTATATCGTCGAGGAAGACGGCAAGGTGGCGCTCAATCGCCGCGAAACGATCGAGGCGCTGAAATACGCCAAGGCGATGCAGGAGACGATGGTTCCAGGAACCCTCTCCTGGCTCGACCCGTCCAACAACAAGGCATTCCTCTCCGGCGACATCGGGCTGACGCAGAACGGCGTTTCGATCTACTTCGTCGCCAAGAACGATCCCAAAACGCAGGCCATCGCCGAGGACATGGATCACGCGCCGATGCCCACCGGTCTGGCGAAGTCTCCGCCAGAGGCGCCACTGATCCTGAACGGGATGGTGTTCCGTCACACCAAGTACCCCAATGCGGCAAAGGAATATCTTCGCTTCATGCTGGAGGCCGATCAGTACGAGCCGTGGCTCAATGCCTGTCTCGGCTATTGGGGCCACCAGCTGAAGGCCTACGACGAGGCGGCGGTCTGGAGCGGCGATCCGAAGGTGCGAATCTTCCGCCACTCCGGAGATCGCGAGTTCTGGACCGGCTACAAGGGTCCGATCAGCGCGGCTTCTGGCGCCGCCGCGGCCAACTATGTCACGGTTCACATGTTCGCCTCCGTCGCGTCGGGTCAGTCAAGCCCCGAGGACGCGGCGCAGGAAGGCGAGCGGCAGGCGAAGCGGTACTACAAGACCTGAGGGAAACGGAGCCGCTGCTGCTTGAAGCAGCGGCGGCTCCGTGCTTTCAATCGTTCTTGCCGGCGCGGGAGGAATCATGAAGATCGCCAAGATCGAGACGCTGCAAGCCGATGCCGGCTGGCGACTCTTCTCCTTCCTCAAGATCACCACCGACGACGGCATCGTCGGCTGGTCGGAATACAACGAAAGCTTCGGCAGCGCCGGGCTCAGCCAAGTCATCGACAAGCTCAGCGCCTACATCGTCGGCAAGGACCCGTTGCGCTTCGAGCATCTCACCGCGGAACTGCACGTCCGCACGCGCCAGTCGCGTGGCGGCATCAATCACCAGGCGGTCGCGGCGATCGAGAACGCGCTGCTCGATATCAAGGGCAAGGCGCTCGGCGTGCCGGTCTACGCGCTGTTTGGCGGCCCGATCCGCGAACGCATTCCGCTGTACTGGTCGCACACCGGCACCTACCGCGTGCGTAACGCCGAGCTGATGGGGGTGCCGCCGCTGCGCACCTACGACGATCTAGCGCGGCACGGCGAGGAAATCCGTAAGCGCGGCTTCAAGGCGCTCAAGACCAATATTCTTCCCATGATCGGCGACAAGCTCGGGAGCTTCACGCCCGGCTTCGCCTACACGCCCGGCTGGCCCGAGCTGAATTGGAACCATGACATCGTGCGCGCCGCGACCGACGGGTTGAACGCGCTTCGTCAAGGCGCCGGCCACGACATGGGCATCATGCTCGACATCAACTTCAATTTCAAAACTGAGGGTTTCCGCCGCATCGCGGAAGCAGTGGCACCGTTCCGCCTCAATTGGCTGGAGATCGACCTGCACGATCCGGCGTCGCTCGCCCTGCTTCGGCGCGAGGCGCCCTGCCCCATCGCCTCCTGTGAGACGCTGCACGGCCGGCGGGAGTTTAAGCCGTATTTCGAGCAATACGCGATGGACGTGCCGATCGTCGACGTGGTCTGGAACGGCCTCGCCGAATCGCTGAAGATCGCTGCGATGGCCGATGCCTACGAGATGAACGTCGCACCACATAATTTCTACGGCCACATGTCGACGATCATCAGCGCGCATTTTTGCGCGGTGGTGCCGAATTTCCGCATCATGGAAATCGACATCGACAGCGTGAAATGGCGCGACGAATTCGTTACCTCGCCGCCGGTGATCGAGAACGGCGAGTTGGTGCTGCCCACCGCACCAGGCTGGGGCATCGACATCGACGAGAAGGGCGTGCGCGCCCATCCGCCCAAGCACTGAACCGTCCGAGGAGATCGCAAGAATGGCGAAGTTCAAGATCATCACGCCGGCCGGCGCGAGCTTCACGGTCGCTGGCGGCGGCTATGACGACGAGATGGGACCGCTCGAGGGCATGGAGGCCGAAATCGTCGAAGGCCCCACCGACGAGGACGGCTTCATCGCCGCCGCGAAGGGTGCCGACGCGCTCTACGCGAAGGGCATTCCCATCACCAAGAAGATCATCGACAGCCTGGACAACTGTAAGATCATCGCGCTCGGCAGCGTCGGCGTCGACCAGGTGGATGTCGCGGCGGCGACCGCGCGTGGCATTCCCGTCACCAACTGCCCCGACACTTTCATCGAGGAAGTCGCCGACCACGCGATGACCTTGCTGTTATCAAGTTTCCGCCGCGTGATCGAGCAGGACCGCATGGTGCGCGAGGGCCGCTGGCGCGAAGGCCGGCCGGCGCTGCTGAAGATCCCCCGCCTGATGGGCCAGACGCTCGGCTTCGTCGCCTTCGGCCACGTCGCGCGTGCAGTGGCACGGCGCGCGAAGCCGTTTGGCTTGCGCATGATCGCCTACGACCCGTTCATCGAGGAACTGGTGATGCCGGAGTACGACGTGCTCCCGGCGACGCTCGAGGAAGTGCTGTCGCAATCCGATTTCGTCTCGATGCACGCGCCGGCGACGCCCGAGGCGCAAGGTATGCTCAAGGAGAAGCACTTCCGGCTGATGAAGAAGACCGCCGTCTTCATCAACACCGGACGCGGGCCGACGGTCGACGAGACGGCGCTGATCAAGGCCCTGCAGGAGGGATGGATCGCTCATGCCGGCCTCGACGTGCTGGAACAGGAGCCGCCGGGGCACAACAATCCGATCCTCAAGATGGACAATGTAACCCTCAGCGCCCACACGGCCTCGGCCTCGGCGCGTTTCGATCCCGCGCGCAAGCGACGTGTGGGCGAGAACCTGGCGATGGTGCTGAGCGGGCGCTGGCCCATCAGCTGCGTCAATCCCGCGGTGCTGATGAAATCTAACCTGCGCCGCTGGCAGCCGATCTCGATGGAGCGCGGGCCGAATAGCTGAGCCTGACAGGCCCTCTTCCGTTGAGGGAGAGGGCCGAAGTGACGGCTTAGCTCACCTGCGGCAGCACCTTGCTGTGGAACGCCTCGATCGACTTCATCAGCACGCCGTGCGGTACCAGCGCGTTGTAGGTGTAGGCGAACACCCAATCCACCTTCTGCCGCCGCTGCATCGTCTCGATCGAGCGGAGCACCGTGTCGAGCGTGCCCACGAACGCATACCCGTCGGCGATGACCTGCTCGGCGCTCGGATACGTGCCCGTCGCCGGGTCCATCAGCCCCTTGCGGAACCCGAACGGCTCGAACCAGGCGCGGCCGCTGAACTGGCCGGAATCGCGCCATAGCGCCATCGCCTGTTCGTCCGTGTCGGCGATGATGACGTCGCGCAGCACGCCGACGCCGCTGCCCTTCGGCTTGCCGGACACCTCCGCGTAGACGCTGTACAGCTTGTCCTCATAGCTCGGGTGCATCGGCGGCAGGATCGGCGTGATGCCCTCCCGCGCGCAGAAACGCACCGTGTTCTCCGAGCTCGCGAACGGCTGGAACAGCGGCGGATGCGGCTTCTGCAGCGGCTTCGGCACGACGCCGACCGCTTTCAGCATCCCATTCTCGACGCCCTTGCCCCATTTCTGGGTGGTGTCCAGCGCCCACGGCGTGCCCTCGACCGGAATCTTCCAATACTTCCCTTCGTAGGTCAGCATCTCCTCGGTCCAGGCCTTCTTGATGATGCGGAAATTCTCCTCGAACGCGGCGCGGTTCGCGGCGTCGATCTCGTCGTGCTGGTTGGGCAGCGCGCCGTGGATGTCGTGCGTCTGCTGCGCCATCACGTCCACCCAGCGGCGCTGATAGCCGCGCGCAAAGCCCGCATTGGCGCGTCCGCCCGTCATGTGGTCGAGCATCGCGATGTCCTCGGCGACGCGGATCGGGTTCGACGCCGGCAGCACGATGCCGAGCTGGCCGACGCGGATGCGCTTGGTCTGCATCGCGAGAGGTCGAGCAGCACCGGGTTGTTGGAAAGCTCGAAGCCCTCGATGTGGAAATGGTGCTCGGTGAAACTAACCGAGTCGTAGCCGAGATCGTCGCCGAGACGGATCTGCTCGGAAAGCTCGTGCAGCATCCGCTGGTAGAGTTCCGGCCGCATCCCGGCCATGCCCTGCTCGATCTCCGCGCGGCTGCCGATGCTCGGCAGATAGAACAGCGATGCCTTCATGTCCGTACCCTCCCGACGTCCGACCTTGCTGGCGACCTTGGCAGAGGTCAATCGCCCGGCTGCAACCGAACGGGGATGCGGGAGTTGCCTGGGTTGGAGGTCTCGTCATGCGACAACTCACTCTGAGCGATCCGCCCGTACCGCCGCCGCCGGGGCCGCATCCTCCAGGGCCAGACCCTGACGAACCCGTGCCAATCGAGGAGCCGCCGCCGACTATCCCCGTACCTCCGGACCCTGGGCCGCCACCGATACACGCGGCCGCGTAGACCGCCCCAATGGACCACCTGCGCCCGGCGCGCCAGAATGCAGCCTTGGCACGCGACGCCAGTCGCGCGCGATCCTCGGGGGGACACGAAACATGGCCGAACGCATCGCAATCATCACCGGCGCGGGCAGCGGCGTGGGCCGGGCGGCGGCACTCGCGCTGCTCGACGACGGCTATGCCGTCGCACTCGCCGGGCGCCGGCGTGAGCCGCTGGAAGAGACCGCCTCGATGGCCAAGGCGGGGCAATCCTTGGTGGTTCCCACCGACGTCACCAGCCCCGACGCGGTGGGAGCATTGTTCGCCGCCGTGCAGGAAAAATTTGGGCGGCTCGACGTGCTGTTCAACAACGCCGGCGGCAACGTGCCGACGACTAATTTCGGCGACTTCACCTTCGAGCAATGGACGCACGTCGTCTCGGTGAACCTCAACGGGATGTTCCTGTGCGCTAACGCGGCGTTCCGCATGATGCGCGAGCAGTCGCCGAAGGGCGGGCGCATCATCAACAACGGCTCGATCTCCGCGCACGTGCCACGCCCCGGCTCCGCCGCCTACACCTCGACCAAGCACGCCATCACGGGGCTGACCAAGTCGATCTCGCTCGACGGCCGCGCGTTCGACATTCAGTGCGGGCAGATCGACATCGGCAACGCCGCGACGCCGATGACGGCGCGGATGGCGAATGGCGTCATGCAGCCCAACGGCACGATGATGGTCGAGCCGCGTATGGACGCAGAGAGCGTCGCCCGCTCCGTGCTGCTGATGGCCAATCTGCCGCGCGACGCCAACATTCAGTTCCTCATGGTCGCCGCCGACAAGATGCCGTTCGCCGGCCGCGGCTAGGAACGAGCTTCAGTAGGAGCCGATGGTGCCAGTTGGCAACGGTGCTCGCTCGGCCGGTGCGCCCGCAGCCGTCGGAGGTGGACCGGACTGCGCGGAACAGGCCGCCACGACAAGCAGCCCGGCAAGGGCAAGCGTCAGCACGCCGATGCGTCGCATGGCACCCTCCTCAATATCCACCGCCGCCACCGCCACCCCCACCGGCGGAAGCTGGAGGCTCCATTGGCGTCACGTTGGGCCGTGGAGTGGATTGCGCGGCGCAGGCGGCCAGCGTCAGCAGGAGAGCTAGGGCAGCAGCAGCAGTTCGTGTCATGCGGGTGGCTCCGGGCGTTTGCGTAACCAAACGCCCGGGAGGGCAATTTATTCCCGCGGGCTGCCAAGCAGCGCCTGGGCGCAAGCATCCAGAATGGCGTCGGCGTCAATTTCGTATTCCCGGTAGAGGTCGGGAATATCGCCGCTCTGACCGAACCGATCTGGGCCAAGCGGAAGGACGCGCTGCCCACGTACTGCGCCCAGCCAGGCATGGCTGGCGGGGTGACCGTCGAGCACCGTCACGAGCGCCGCGCCGGGCGCCAGCGGTGCGAGGATGCGTTCGATATGCGACGGCACGAGGCCATTGCCACCCCGTTGACCGCGCAACGACGCGGTCCAACCGGCGTGCAGCCGGTCGGGGCTGGTGATCGCCAGGAGCCCGGCCCCCGGCTCCTCTTCGCGCAAGGTGGCGAACGCCGCTTCCGCTTCCGGCGCGACCGGTCCCTGATAAGCGACGGCGATCGGCGCGCCCTCGGCAGGCGGCACGATCCAGTGCGCGCCGGCGATCACGGCGGACGGGTCGAGCACACGCGCGGGCTGCGGCAGCTGCCGCGTCGACAGGCGCAGCCACACCGCCGAGCCGTCTGGCTTCTGCATGTGCTCGAAGGCGTGGCGCAGCAGGATCGCGAGCTCGTCCACATGGGTCGGCTCGAAGCTCGCCAAGCGGTCCGCGGCCATGCCGATCAGCGGGGTGTTGATGGACTGGTGCTGCCCGCCTTCCGGCGCGAGGGTCAGGCCGGAGGGCGTGGACACCAGCAAGAAGCGCGCATCCTGGTAGCAGGCGTAAAGCAGCGCATCGAGGCCGCGGTTGACGAACGGATCGTACACCGTACCGACCGGCAGCAGTCGCGCGCCGTCGAGCCCGGTCGTCAGTCCGGCCGCGCCGAGCAGCAAGAAAAGATTCTGCTCGGCGATGCCGAGTTCGATGTGCTGCCCCTTTGGGCTCATGCCCCAACGCTGCGCGCTGGCGAGCTTGGCGTCGCGGAACACGTCGTTACGGGTGTGACGATCGAAGATGCCGCGCCGGTTCACCCACGGCCCGAGATTGGTCGAGACCGTCACGTCCGGGCTGGTGGTGACGATGTGCTGGGCAAGTTCCTTGTACGCCCCCTGCCCGCGCCCGATTTCGGCCAGGATGTCGCCGAAGCCCGCCTGGGTGGACATCTTGCGCCCTGCCGCATTGGGCGACGGCAGGCTGGGCGGCACGCTCACCAGCGGCGCCGACAGGGTGCGGCCTTTCGGGCTCAGCGGCGTCGCGAACGGGCACGCATCGAGGAAGGCGCGGATCTCGCTCTCCGGTATGTCGAGCCCCTCGAACAAATCCCATTCATGGCCGGGGCGGATGCCCATTTCCTCGCGGAACTGCTGCATCTGCTCCTTGGTCATCAGGCCGGCGTGATTGTCCTTGTGGCCGGCGAAGGGTAGGCCCATGCCCTTGATCGTATAGGCGATGAAGCAGGTCGGCTGGTCACCCGCTGCGTCGGCGGCGCGGAGCGTTTCAATGATCGTCTCGATGTCGTGGCCGCCGAGATTGGTCATCAGTGCGCCGAGCTCGGCATCCGAGAGTTCGTCGACGATGGCGCGCGCGCGGGACCGGCCGAGATCGGCCAGCAGCACCTGCCGCCATGCCGCACCGCCCTGGAAGGTCAGCGCGGAATAGAGGCTGTTCGGACAATCGTCGATCCAACGCCGTAAATCCTCGCCGCCCTCACGCGCGAACGCTGCTTCCAGCAGGCGGCCGTATTTGATGGTGACGACGTCCCAGCCCATGTCGCGGAACAGGCCCTCGATGCGGCCGAACAGCCGGTCCGGAACCACGCTGTCGAGGCTCTGGCGGTTGTAGTCGATGATCCACCAGACATCGCGGACGTCGTGCTTCCAGCCTTCGAGCAGCGCCTCGTAGATGTTCCCCTCGTCGAGCTCGGCGTCGCCGGCGATGGCGATGTGTCGCCCTTGAGGGATGTCGGGCCGCCCGAGTCCGTGCAGATGCACATAGTCCTGCATCAGCGCGCTGAACGTGGTCATCGCAACGCCAAGGCCGACCGAGCCCGTTGAAAAATCCACCTCCGGCCCGTCCTTCACGCGGCTCGGATAGGGCTGCACGCCGCCCATCTGGCGCAGCCCGGCCATCTTCTCGCGCGTCTGCCTTCCGAACAGATAGTTGATGGCGTGGAACACCGGCCCGGCATGGGGCTTCACTGCGACGCGGTCCTGCGGGCGCAGCACCTCGAAATACAGCGCCGCCATAATCGAGATGACCGACGCGCAGGAGGCTTGGTGGCCGCCCACCTTGAGCCCATCGCGATTGGGTCGGATGTGGTTGGCGTTGTGCACCATCCACGCGGAAAGCCAGAGGAGCTTGCGTTCGAGCTGGCGCAGCGTGCGGAGCCGCGCGTCTTGCGACGGGGTCGCCAACTCCGACGCGGCGGGGGCCGGTATGGTCCGGGCCGGAACGTTCATCCTCGTCTCCTCCGCGAGAGGTCAGGCTCGGCCGCGAGCCATGCGCCGGACGGTCGTGGAAGCGTTGCGCTTCCCCTCGCCCGCATAGTCCTCGTGATAGTCCTCAATCCGGGCCGGATCGTAGAGATAGTTCACCATGAGCGTCGCACTCTCCTTGAGCCCCTTCTCGGAGGTATCGGCCGCCATGTTGATGCGCTCCACGCGCGCGCCGTTCGACAGATGGAAATGCGCCACCGGATCGCGCGCCCGGCGCGGATTCGAGGCCGCCGCTTCGTTGAGCAGGTAGGCCGCGCAGAGCCGTGTCAGCACCGGCTCGACCGCGCGTAGCATCACCGGGTCGCGATACCAGCCGCGACGGCCGAGGATGATGGCAAGCGCCTCGGCCGCGGTCTCCGGCGCCGGCAAATCGCCAGGGGCGGCGGTACGCAGGCTCGTTGCCTCCTCGTCGCTTATGAGCGCCGCGTCAGCGTCTTTGAGCTTGCGCTCCAGCCAAGTGCGGAATCCAGGAATGGGCGAGAGCGTCGCAAACGTCTTGAGATTGCGGAACTCGTGCGACAACACCTCGACGACGCGCTTGATGAGGAAGTTGCCGAAGCTGATGCCAGACAGCCCGCGCTGGCAGTTGCTGATCGAGTAGAAGATCGCGGTATCCGAGGAGCGCGGATCGAGCACCGGCGCTTTCTGGTCGAGCAGGCGCTGCACGCTGCCGGCGAGACCTTGGACGAGCGCCACCTCTACGAAGATCAGCGGCTCGTCGGGCATTCTTGGATGGAAGAAGGCATAGCAGCGCCGGTCGGAGTCCAGCCGGTCCTTGAGGTCGCGCCAGGAGCGGATTTCGTGCACCGCCTCATAGCCGACCAGCTTCTCCAGCAGCGCCGCCGGGCTGGCCCAGTCTATGCGGCGCAATTCTAGGAATCCGACGTCGAACCAGTTCGCCAGCAGCCCCTTGAGATCGGCCTCCAACGCGCCGAGCAGCGGGTCATCCTTGCGCACCGCGAGGAGAAAGGCGCGCAGATCGACGAGGAACTTCATCCCGTCGGGAATGGTGGTGAACTGCGTCAGCAGCCGCATGCGGGGTGGTTCCAGGACGCGGCGCAGCTTTGCTTTCGCGCTGGCCAGCTCGGCCGGGTTCGCCGCCTTCTGCACCGCACCGAACGCGCCGGACACGGCCTCCCGGTCCGAGTCGAAGCCTGCGAGAGTGCGCAGGAATTCGATCTGTCCCGCCTCGTCGAGCGCCAGATAGGCTTGCGCGAGCTTGGCTGCCCGGTTGCGCGCGCTGACCTCGCCGCCCTTGCCATCCAGGCAAGAGCGCATCTGCGCCGCGATATCCTCGTCCTCCTCGGAGGTAACGCTAGAAGCCATCTCGCGCCACACCGATGTGATGCGGCGGATCGCCCGGTCGAACAGGCCGATCGGCGCAGGCGCGCCCGCAGCCGGAGGCTTGGTGCCCGACGCTTTTGCTAGGGGCGGAATTGGGATCGGCGGGGTAGCGACAATCTCGCTCATCGAGCTCTCCTAGGTCCCGCCCATGATATGGCATCCGGCGGGCCGGGGTCAGGTGACGTGCGGGTTATTTCTGTGAGCACACGCGGGAGTGCTGCTGGCAGGTCCTCCGCCAGCATGCCGGGACCGACCAGCGCCGCCGCTCGACCATGCAGCCACGCCGCCGCGGCTGCCGCGTCCCATGCCGGCATTCCTTGCGCCAGCAGCCCCGCGGTCATGCCGGCGAGCACGTCGCCCGCCCCCGCCGTCGCAAGCCACGGTGGCGCGGAGGCGTTGATCGCTACGCGACCATCCGGCGCCGCGATCACCGTATCCGAGCCCTTCAGCAGCACGACTGCCCCCGCCCGCGCAGCGGCCTCGCGCGCCGCGCGGACGCGGTCGGGACCGGGCGCGCCGAAGACCCGGGTAAACTCGCCCTCATGAGGGGTCAGCACAGTCGCGCCGCGCAGCGCGTCGGGATTGCCGGCGAAGGCAGCGAAGACGTCCGCGTCGGCGACCAGCTCGCGCTCCGCTGCGACCAGCGCGGGCAACGCGCGGCGCGCCTCGTCGGCACCGAGGCCGGGACCGCAGACCCAGACTTTCCGCCGTTCGTCGGTCAACAATTCGGCCAAGGGTGCCGTGCTGACGATCACACCAGCGTCGCCCGTCCGGTAGATGTCGGCGCCGCCCGTCGCGGCGATGGTGAGCATCCCGGCCCCCGCGCGCCGCGCCCCGGCGGCGGCGAGGCGTGCCGCGCCGGTCATCGCCGCGCCGCCGAGCACGGTCACGTGACCACGTGTGTATTTGTGTCCGGAGGCTGACGGGCTCGGCACTTGCCAGAGCGAAGGACCATTGGCCCAGCATTTCGGGCCCACTTGCTCCAGTACCGCCCTGGGCAGGCCGATATCCGCTAACAAAAGTTCACCGCAGAGATCACGTCCGGGGAGCAGCAGATGACCCGGCTTCAGCCGGAAGAATGTCACCGTCATTGTCGCCCGCGATGCGTGACCGCGCACCGCGCCGGTGGCGCCATCGACCCCGCTCGGCACGTCGATCGCGACAATTCGTGCCGCGCGAGCTAGCGTCTCGGCGACGCCTCCCGTCACGTCTCGCGCGAGCCCCGCACCGAACACCGCATCGATCACCAGCTCAGCGCGCGCGGCTTCGTGCGGTGAGAAGTCGGCCATCGGCCCACGCCAACACCGCGCGGCACCAGCGGCATCCGATCCGTCGCGCGGAGGCGCCAAAGCCGCAACCGAAACCGGCCATCCCTCCTCCGCTAGGAGCCGGGCCGCGACATAGCCGTCGCCGCCGTTATTGCCCGGCCCACACAGCACGAGCGTTCGACACGGGCGGAAACGCCGCCGCACCGCGCGAGCAACGGCGCGTCCGGCGTTCGCCATCAGCATCGGACCGGGAACGCCGAGCCTTGGCGACAGCGCATCGGCGCGCGCCATCTCCTCGGGAGTGAGCAACTCCGGCCGTTCCGCGAGGCCCTGCAACCATGCCGCATCGAACCGCATGGGCGCAGTCTGCCACTCGCGTGCCAGGACGGGGAGCCGGATGTCGCGCACTGCACCCATCCGTTAGACTGACCGCCTCAGCCGGAGTCGCGTTGCATGGCGGTGGTGATCACGGTGGCGCAGCAGAAGGGCGGCGCCGGCAAGACGATGCTAGCCGCCAATCTCGCCGCCTCCCTCGCCGCTACCAGCAGGGTGGCGCTCCTCGACATCGACCCGCAACGCAGCCTGGCCCGCTGGCACACGCTGCGCGCGACCCACGGCGATCGGGTGGCGGCATTGGAATTCTCCGACGTCTCCGGCTGGCGCCTCGGACGTGAACTCGATCAGTTGCAGCGCGACCACGACTTCGTTTTCATCGACAGCCCGCCACAGATCGACACCGACGCACGGCTCGCGATTCGCGGCGCCGATCTCGTGCTCATCCCAGTGCAGCCCAGCCCGCCCGACATCTGGGCCGCCGAGGGCACGCTGAAGCTCGCCGCCGACGAGCGCCGAGCCGCGCGCCTCGCGTTGAACCGTGTTCCGACCGGCTCACGGCTGCGCGAAAGCGTTGAGGCGGACATCGCCGCGCGCAAGCTCCCGGTGCTGCATGCCACGCTCGGCAATCGCACCGTCTTCGCCAGCGCATTCGCCGCGGGCCTTGGCGTCACCGAGGCCGCACCGCGCTCCACCGCTGCCGCCGAGTTGCGAGCATTGCTCGCGGAAATCCAGGAGATCACCCGCCGATGATCTGGACCACGACGATCTGGCCCATCGTATTCGCGATCCATATTCTCTGCGCGGTGATCTGGGTGGGCGGGATGTTCTTCGCCCTGCTGGTGCTGCGCCCCAGTCTCGGCGTGCTGGAGCCGGCGGAGCGGCTGCAACTCCACAGCCAGGTGTTCCGCCGGTTCTTCCTCGTCATTTGGCACGTCATGCCGCTCGCACTGATCAGCGGTTTCGCCATGCTGCTCGGCCTGTTGGGCGGCTTCGCCAATGCCGGGTGGAGCATCAACCTAATGATGCTGCTCGGGCTCATCATGGCGGCACTGTTCCTGGTCGTGTTCTTCGGCCCGTGGGCTCGCGTCCGCTACGGCACCGACCCCGTGCGCGCGGCCGACAGCATCCGCAGGCTCGTCATGGTCAACCTGATCCTGGGCCTCATCACGGTGTGCGTGGCCGCCATCGGCCGCTGGTGACGCCCCGGTTCACCCCGTTCCGGCGAGCATCATACGCGCCTCCAGCACGTCGTCTTCGCCGGGCAGCCGGTGGATCTCGAAGCCGAGATGCCGCGCGAAGGCGAGCATCGGCGCGTTGTCGGCGAGCACCTGGCCGACGATCTCCACAACACCGCGAGCGCGGCCCCATTCGATGAGGCGCCGCATCAGCCGGCTCGCCACCCCTCGGCCCTTCATATCGGGCTGCACCGCGACGGCGAACTCCGCCGAGCGGCAATCCTGCTCGCAGACCAAGCGCGCGACGGCCACGGTGTCCCCGGTTGATTCCTGAACCGCGATGAGCGCCATCTCGCGGTCGTAGTCGACCTGCGTCAGGCGAGCGACCTGCTCGGGCGACAGCGTGCGCATGGCGCTGAAGAAGCGGAACCGCACATCCTCGGGCGACAGGCGATGAAACAATGCCTCGTGCGCCACCGCGTCCTCCGGGCGGACCGGCCGGATCGTGACCGTCTCCCCGCGTGCGTCCCAGCGTTCGATCATCTCGGCCGGATACGGCTTGATCGCCAGCCTGCCGGGTGCGGCGCCGGCCGGTCGCAAGCTGATCCAGGCATCCACCGCCATGACGCCCTCGGCGTCGGCGATCAGCGGATTGACTACGAGGCCGGCGATCTCGGGAAAGTCGACCACCAGCTGGCTGACCCGCACGAGCGTCTCGGCAATCGCCTCGACATTGGCCGCTGGCCGGTCACGGAACGCGCCGAAGGTCGCGGCTGCGCGGGTTCGCGCGATGAGCGCCCGGGCGAGCGGCAGATTGAGCGGCGGCAAGCCGACGGCGATATCGTCCAGAATGTCGGCCGCCACGCCGCCCTGGCCGAAGCCGATCACCGGCCCGAACACCGGATCGTCGGCCACGCGGACGCGCAATTCGCGGCCGTGCTCCACTTGGCGCTGCACCACAAGCCCGAGCCTTGCACCGTCCGACACGGCTCGCGCCTGCCGACCCAGGACGGCGTGCGCGGCCACCCGCACCTCCTCGAGGATGCGCAGATCCAGCGCCAAGCTGCCCAACTCGTCGCCGGCCGGCGGCTCGGTGCGACGACGTTTCACGACGGCAGGAAAGCCGAGCGACACTGCCGCCGCCGCCGCCTCATCGGCGTCCGCCGCCACGCGCGTCGGCACCGTCGGAATTCCGTAAGCTGCCAGCGCTGCCAGCCCCTCCTCCTGCGCGAGAGCCAGCCTGCCCTGCCGCCGCAGGCCAGCGAACAGCTGGCGCACCGCCACACGGTCGGGAGTGAACGTGAGCACGGCACCCGACGGCAGCTCGCTCGCCGCCGCACGGCTCCGCCTCGCCTCCACCAAGTGGTGGAACCCGCGCACGGCGTGCTCAGGCGTGTCGAAGGCCGGGACGCCAGCTGCTGCCAGGGCACGCCTGTGCCCTTCCCCGGTGGTCTCGCCCATTGCGCAGACGAGCACCGGCACGCGAATGCCGCCGACGCCGGAGGCAAGCGACTGGATAGTCGCGCTATCACTCTCCCCCGCGGGAGCGTGCACGACGAGCACGCCGCCGACCTCCGGCGCGCCGCCCAGAACCGCAGCGATGTCCGCAATCCGGCCCGGCACGTCAGATCCGATATAGTGCGGCCCGCGCTCCGTTATCGGCACGTCTCTCGGCAGACGAGAGCGCACGGCCTCGATCGTAGCGGGCGTCAGCTGGGCCAGGCTCAGCCCGTCCCGCAACGCCGCATCGGCGGCAAGCTGGCCAGGCCCGGTTGCGTTGGTGAGGATGGCCAGCGCCTCGTGTCGGAGCGGCTTGGCCCGGCTGAGGGTTTCGGCGGCGGCAAGCAAATCCTCGAACCGCGATACCGAGAGCACGCCGGCACGGCGCAACGCGCCCTCCAGCGCGCGGTCGGCATCGCCCGACGGGTCCAGCAATCGCCCGCCCGCGCGGATCGCGACAACCGGGCGAAGGCGCGAGGCGGCACGCGCTGCGGATAGAAACGCACGGCTATTCTTGATGCGCCTGATGTCGAGCAGGATCGGCCCCGTGCCGGGGTCGCGCGATAGCCAATCCAGCACCATGCCGAAGCCGATATCGGAATTCCCGCCTACGCCGACGATGTGGCTGAACCCCACGCCGTTCGGTTCGGCCCAATCCAGCACCGCCCGACACAGCGCCGCCGATTGCGACACCAGCGCGAGGCGCCCCTTGGGCGGGGCCAGATGGCTTCGTGTCGCATTGAGCCCGATCTCAGGGACTGCGACGCCGAACGATCCTGGCCCGAGCAGCCGCATCCCGGTCGCGCGCGCCACCCCCGCCGGATCGCCCTCCATCGTGACGACGATCCCGGCAAAGCACCCCTTGCCGGCAAGCTCCGCCGCATCACCTGCAACGCGATCGGGTTCTCCGGCGAAGACGGCGAGTTCCGGCGCGACCGGCAGCGAGGCGATGCCGGGGTAGACCCGCGCGGCGCCCATCGTGTCGGCATTCTCCGCCACCGCCAGGACGGTGCCGGCATAGCCACCGCTCAGAACGTTGCGCAGCACCTGACCGCCAGCGGGGCTGTCCGCACCGATTACCGCGACCGATTCAGGTCGGAACAGGCAAGAGAGGCTGAATCGGCCCGGTGGCTTCGATTGCAGGAAGGGCACGGGCGGCGCGGTTGAACGCCGCCAGGCTCAGAGCTGGATCCGCAGCTTCGCGCCGATCTCGCCGATGATGCCGCGGCGGAAGGCGAGCACGCAGATCATGAAGATGGCGCCCTGCGTCACCGTCACCCAGGCGCCGAACTGCGCCAGGTAGTTCTCCATCGCGCTCAGCACCAGCGCCCCCATCACCGGCCCGAAAATGGTGCCGAGGCCGCCCAGAAGCACCATCAACACAACTTCGCCCGACATGGAGTAGTGCACGTCCGTCAGGGTGGCGATGCCGAACACCAGCGCCTTGGTGCCGCCGGCGATCCCGGCGAGAAAGGTGGAGAGCACGAAGGCGATCAGCTTGTAGTCGTCGGTGCGATAGCCGAGCGATGTCGCGCGCGGCTCGTTTTCGCGGATCGCCTTCAGTACCTGGCCGAACGGCGAATGCACGACGCGGTGGATCAATAGGAAGCCGAGCAGGAACACGACGGCGACCAGCCAGTAGATGTGCATGTCGGGCTGCATGGAGATCACCCCGAACAGCGGGCTGCGTGGCACCTGCTGAATGCCGTCCTCACCTCCTGTGAACGGCGCCTGCAGGCAGAAGAAGTAGACCATCTGCGCGAGGCCGAGGGTGATCATCGCGAAGTACAACCCCTGCCGCCGGATCGCGATATAGCCGAGCACCAGGCCGAGAATGGCGCCCGTGGCGCCGCCGAGCAGGATCGCCGCCTCGGCCGTGATGCCCCAGTGCTTGGCGGTCCAGGCGGCGATGTAGCTGCCCATCCCGAAGAACGCGGCATGGCCGAAGGACAGCAGGCCGACATAGCCGATCATTAAGTTGAAGGCGCAGGCGAACAGCGCGAAGCACAGCACCTTCATGAGGAAGACAGGGTAGAGAACCCAGGGACAGACGATGATCAGCGCGACCATGACCACGAAGGCGATCGCCTGAGCGCGTGAAAAACCCCACATGTCAGGCGGCCTTTCCGAACAATCCGCGCGGTCTGACGATCAGCACGATGACCATGACAAGGAAGATCACGGTCGCCGACCCTTGCGGATAGAACACCTTGGTCAGCCCCTCGATGACGCCGAGGGCGAACCCCGTGACGATCGAACCCAGGATGGACCCCATCCCGCCGATCACCACGACGGCGAAGACGGTGATGATGAAGTTCGACCCCATGTTCGGGTTCACCGAATAGATCGGCGCGGCCAGCACGCCGGCAAACGCGGCGAGAGCCACGCCGGCCCCATAGGTCAGCGTGATCAGCCGGGGCACGTTGACGCCGAATGCCTGGACCAGCGGTGCGTTCTCGGTCGCCGCACGCAGTCGGGCGCCGATGAAGGTCTTCTCGATGATCGCCCAGGTCGCGAGGCACACGATCAAGGCCGCAATCACCACCCAGCCGCGATAGTTCGGCAAGAACATGAAGCCGAGATCGGTGGCACCCTGGAACACGTCGGGAATGCGGTAGGGCATCCCCGAGCTGCCATAGGCGTTGCGGAACAGACCCTCGATCACCAGCGCCATGCCGAAGGTCAGCAGCAAGCCATATAGGTGATCTAGCTTGTACAGCGGGCTGATGATCGTCTTCTCACAGATGAGGCCGAAGATGCCGACGATCACTGGCGCCAGGATAAGCGCCGGGAAATAGCCGATCCCGAGATAGTTGAGCAGCATCCAGGCGACGAACGCCCCCATCATGAACAACGCGCCGTGCGCGAAGTTGATGATGTTGAGCATCCCGAAGATGATCGCCAGTCCGAGCGACAGCATGGCGTAGAACGCGCCGTTGATGAGGCCCAGCAGGAGCTGGCCAAACAACAGCGGGCCGGGGATTCCGAATATAGTGATCATGTTCTCTCAGACATGCACGAAGGGGCAGTGGCCGTCGGCGAGCGGCCGGGCGGCCTCATCGGCCGGCGTGGTGTGGACGAGCTTATAATAGTCCCACGGCCCCTTGCTCTCCGAGGGCTGCTTCACCTCGAAGAGGTAGGCGGGCACGAGGTGCCGCCCGTCCTCGCGGATCGTGGTCTTGCCGAAACAGTCGTCGTCCACCGGCATCGCCTTCATTCGCGCGATGGTGGCGCGCCCGTCGGCCTTCGCCTTGGCCGCGCCCATGTCGGCGACCGTCTTGAGGTAGTGCAAGGTGCCCGAGTAGCAGCCGGCGTGGATCATGTTCGGCCAGTTGCCTGCCACTTTCCCCTTCACGCGATCAGTGAAGGCACGGGTCCGATCATTCAGGTCCCAATAGAAGCTCTCGGTGAGGTTGAGCCCATGCGCCGTGGCCAGGCCGAGCGCGTGCACGTCGCCAATGGTCATCAGCAGCGCGGCCAGCTTCATGGTCTGCGTCAGGCCGAACTCATTCGCCTGCTTGATCTGGTTGACTGTGTCGGTGCCGGCGCTCGCCAAGCCCAGCACCTTTGCCCGGCTGGCTTGTGCCTGGACAAGGAAGGAGGAGAAGTCGGTAGTGCCAGGGAACGGATAGGCGACGCTGCCCAGGACCTTACCCTTTTCGCCAGTGACGAAAGCGGTGGTGTCCTTTTGCAGCTGGTGGCCGAAGGCATAATCGGCGGTGATGAAGAACCAGGAATCGCCGCCGGTCTTCACCATGCCTCCACCGGTCGACTTGGCGAGCATGTACGTGTCGTACGTCCAATGCACCATGTTGGGCGAGCAATCGACGCCGGTCAGCGCGGCCGACGCGGCGCCCGAGTTGATGTAGACCTTGTTCTTCTCGCGACACACGCCCTGGACGGCAAGGGCCACGGACGATGTCGGGACATCCACGATCACGTCCACACCGTCCTGATCGAACCACCGCCGCGCGATCGAGACGCCGATGTCCGGCTTGTTCTGGTGGTCGGCGTAGATCACCTCGGCCGTGAAACCTTTGCCCGAGACGCCGAAATCCTCCAGCGCCTGCTTGGTGCAGACCACGGAAGTCATGCCGGTCGTATTGGCGTAGGTGCCCGACATATCGGTGAGCACACCGATCTTGACGCCCGGCTGGCCTTGCGCGCGCGGCCGGATCAACGGGATCGTGGCGAGAGCCGCGCCGCCGACGAGCGCGCGCCGCGATAGCTGCATGACGTTTTTCCCTGTCAAATCTCCCGCCACGACGATCAAGCCTTCACGAACGGGCAATGACCTTCGGACAGCGGCCGAAAAGCCTCTTCGCCCGGCGTGGTGGCCAGGAGCTTGTAATAGTCCCACTTGCCCTTGCTCTCCGACGGCTTCTTGACCTCGAAAAGGTAGGCGTTCACTAGATTCCGTCCGTCCTCGCGAATGCGGGACTTACCGAAGGCATCGTCATCGACGGGAATGGACTTCATCTTCGCGACCGTCGCGCGCCCGTCGGCCTTGGCGTCGGCGGGGCCCATCGCCGCCACGGTCTTGAGATAGTGAAGCGCGCCGCCATAGGCGCCGGCGTGGTTCATGTTGGGATAGTTGTTCGGCGTCTTGGGCAGCACGCGCTTGGTGAAAGCGCGCGTACGATCGTTCAAATCCCAGTAGAAGCTCTCGGTAAGCGCCAGACCCTGCGCCACGTCCAGGCCGATCGCGTTGACGTCGGTAATGAACATCAGCAGCGTCGCGATCCGCATCTTCTTGTTGACGCCGAACTCGTTGGCCTGCTTCAGGCTGTTCACCGTGTCGCCGCCCGCGTTGCAAAGGCCGAGCACCTTTGCGCCGCTCGCCTGCGCCTGCACCAGGAGGGCGGAGAAATCCGAGGTATCCGGGAACGGATAGGCGACCGATCCGACCACCTTGCCCCCGGCGCCCTCGACCATCCGGGTGGTGTCCTTCTGCAGCTGCTGGCCGAACGCGTAGTCGGCCGTGATGAAGAACCAGGATTCGCCGCCCGCTTTCACCATCGCCCCGCCGGTCGATCTGGCGAGCATGTAGGTGTCGAAGGTCCAGTGGATCGTGTTCGGCGAGCACTGCTCTCCAGTGAGCTGCGCGGTCCCGGCCGAGGCGTTGACATACACCTTATTCTTCTCGCGTGCGACCGAGGACACCGCGAGCGCCACCGAGGACGTCGGCACGTCCAGCAGCATGTCGACCTGGTCGGTGTCGATCCAGCGGCGGGCGATGCCCACCGCGATGTCGGGCTTGTTCTGGTGGTCGGCGGTGATGAGCTCGACGTTGAAGCCGTGGCCGTTGCCTGCCTCCTCGATGGCCTGGCGGGCGCAGGCGATCGAGGTCTGGCCGGTCACGTCGCGGTACACGCCGGATTGGTCGTTCATCAGCCCGATCTTGATGGTCGGCGTCTGCGCCCGCGCGCGGGCCGGCGGCAACGTGGTTGCCGCTGCCGCCACCGCCGCCGACCCGATCAGATTGCGCCGTGTGATCCGCATAGTGTTGGTCCCTGGTGCTAGTCTTGCCGCATCGCGGGCAAGTTGGGCGACTGGCCTTCCTGGCCGCGATGCCGCGCCGGCGGTTGGTGGTCGGCGCGCCGTCAGACGCCGAGATACTCGTGCAGCTTGTCCATGCTGGCCTCGAGCTGAGTGTTCGGAATCATGTCGACCACCCGGCCGTGCTCCATCACGTAATGGCGATCCGCCACCGTCGCCGCGAAGCGGAAGTTCTGCTCGACCAGCAGCACCGTGAAGCCGCGACTCTTGATCTCCCGGATGGTGCGGCCGATCTGCTGCACGATGACGGGCGCCAGCCCTTCGGTCGGCTCGTCGAGCAGCAGAAGCCGCGCCCCGGTGCGCAAAATGCGCGCGATGGCCAGCATCTGCTGCTCGCCGCCCGAGAGCTTGGTACCCTGCGCGGTGTTCGCGCGTTCCTTGAGGTTGGGGAACAGCGCGTAGATCGTGTCGACGTCGAGCCCACCCGGCGCCACCACCGGCGGCAACAGCAGGTTCTCGTTCACCGTCAGCGAGGCGAAGATGCCCCGCTCCTCGGGGCAGAACGCGATTCCCGCCTTGGCGATCGCGTTCGGCAGGTACCCGACGGTCTCTGCCCCACGGTAGCGGATGCTGCCTTCCCGGCGCGGCACCAGGCCCATGATCGACTTCATCGTCGTGGTCTTGCCGGCGCCGTTCCGGCCCAGCAGGGTCACGACCTCGCCTTCGCGGACGTCGAAATCCACGCCGTGCAGGATATGGCTCTCGCCGTACCAGGAGTTGAGCTGCTTGACTTCGAGCATCGCGGCGTCAGGCATCGGCTGTTCCCAGATAGGCCGCGATGACCTCGGGGTCACGCGAGACGGTGCCGTAGTCCCCTTCCGCCAACACGCGGCCGCGCGTCAGCACGGTGATCTTGTCGCACAGTCCCTCGACCACGGAGAGATTGTGCTCCACCATCAGTATCGTCCTTCCCTCGCGAACCCGACTGATAAGCTGCACCACCCGATCGACGTCCTCGTGCGCCATGCCGGCCGTGGGTTCGTCGAGCAGCATCATCGTCGGCGACAGCGCGAGCGTCGTCGCGATCTCCAGCGCCCGCTTGCGGCCATAGGACAGCAGTGCCGCCTCGACCCCGGCGTAGCCCGACAGCCCGACATCGTTGAGCAGGTCGCGCGCTTGCTCGTCGTATCGGCGCAAGACGGCTTCCGACCGCCAAAAATCGTAGGAATTCCCCCGCGCCCGCTGCAATGCGAGCCGGACGTTCTCGATCGCGGTCAGATGCGGAAACACCGCCGAGATCTGGAAGCTGCGCGCCAGCCCCAGCCGCGCGACCTGCGCCGGTCGCTTGCCGGTGATGTCCTCGCCCTTGAACCGGATCGTCCCACGGGTCGGCGGCAAGAATTTCGTCAGCATATTGAAGCACGTCGTCTTGCCGGCACCGTTCGGGCCGATCAGCGCGTGGATCGTGCCCTCGCGAACCTGCAGGTCCACGCCGTCCACAGCGACGAAACCGCTGAATTCGCGGGTCAACCCCGATGTCTCGAGGATGATGTCGGACACCCTGCACGCCCCCCATTGCTGCCTTGCAGGGCTGATTTGCATATCGGCCGGCCCGACGCAAGATTGTGTCCGCCGGTTCGTCCATTTTGTGCGAGACATCCCGGAATTCGGGGCAGAGCGCTCCTGTGAAGCCCGCGTGGGTTTTTGTCGCGGCGCTCGTATATAGGACATGCCCGCCTGCGCGATCTCAGCTCCCGACCTATATGTCGCTCGTGACGCGGACCCAGAGCGACCTGCCCGAGCCCGACGAGGCGCTGATGACCCGCGCCGCACAGGGCGATCAGGCGGCGTTCGACGCGCTGTGCGTGCGGCACCTCCCGCGCCTGTATGTCGTCGCGTTGCGGCTTTGCGCCGATCCCCCACTGGCGGAGGAGATCGCACAGGACGCGATGGTGCGTGCCTGGCGAAATGCCGCTCGCTTCGATCCGAACCGGGGCAAACTGGCGACCTGGCTGAACCGCATCGCGCTGAACCTAGCAATCGACCGACAGCGCACTGCGCGACCGCTGGATGCGCTTGCAGACGATCTTCCCACAATGGAGCCGGACGCGCTGCAAGCCATCGAATCGCGCGATCGGACGGCCGCGCTCTCATCCGGGCTAGCCGCCTTGCCGCCCCGTCAGCGCGCCGCCTTGCTGCTCACCTATGCGGAGGGCGGCGCCGGCAAGGACGTGGCCCGGACGCTCGGCGTTTCAGTGCGAGCGCTGGAAGGCTTGCTGCGACGTGGGCGCCTCTTTCTGAAGGACTGGCTGCTCGCCCGCGAGATGTGACGCGCCGATGATCGGGGAGCGATTTTTGCAGCGGCTCGCGCGGCATGGCTCCGACATGGCGCACTGGCCCGAAAGCGAGCGGAAGGCCGCTCTTCGCCTGCTGCGTCGGTCGGCAGCGGCGCGGCGCCGCTACCTCGCCGCGCTCGACGACGATCCCGGGATGGGCGCCGAAGCCGCCCAGGTCGATCCGGCCGTGATAGCGCGAATGGTGGCCGGCGCGCGACGGGCTACTAGCGTCGAGGTGCGCCGCTCGGCGTCTATCCGACATATTCAGCTGCCGCTTCCCGCCATGCGGTGGGGCGCGCTCGCGGCTTGTGCGGTGCTCGGCGTGTGGGTCGGCTGGACGGCGACCGCCACCGCCCCGCCTCCCACCCTGCTTGCCTCGGTGCAGATCACTCCGATGCTGGATTCCTCTCCATGAGTTCCGCCCTGGCCGCGCGCCGCACCTCGACCCGAGGCTGGCTGTTCGGGCTTTCCGTGGCGCTCAACGTGTGTCTGGTCGCCGTGGTCGGGACATCTTTGATCCGGCCGAGCCTGGCACCCGCCGCCCCGCCGCGCGGCGGCGGCCCGCTCGGCCGCATCATTGCCCAA
>JAFKFI010000182.1 GCA_017307285.1 Alphaproteobacteria bacterium
ACGAAGCGCGCGTGCAGGGCGGTAAACCGCCGCTGCGTCGCCGTCAGATAATCGAACAGCCGGAGGAACAGCGGCGCCACCGCCGGCGCGTTGCCGTCCACCCGCATCTGGCGCAGCGAGAAGGTCTCGCCCAGCGCCCGCTTCACCGCCCCGATGAACACCCCAAAGCGCGGCACCAGGCCGGAAGGGGGTGAGGAGGGCGCATGGGTGCTCATGACCAGGAGAGGATAGGATTAGTTAGATATAATGTCAAGAATTATCGCTCGCCGGCCTCGCCGCACGTAAGCGGCCGATGACCGATGATCGTGTTGCCGTGTTGGCGCTTAGGACAGGACCTTGTCCGGCGTGATCGGCAGGTGGCGCACGCGGATTCCGGTGGCGTGCCAAGCGGCGTTGGCGATCGCCGCCGCCGCGCCGACAATGCCGATCTCGCCGATCCCGCGCGAACCCATCGGGTTCGAGTGCGGGTCCTGCTCGTCGAGCATCAGCCGGCGCTCGTCGGTCCTGCGTCACCACGTGGCCGAAGCGCGGGTCCATCACGCTCTCCTCGTGCAGCGCCATCGACAATCCCATCGTCATGCCGCCGATGAACTGCGAGCGGGCCGTGCGCGGATTGATGATCCGCCCCACCGAGAACACGCCGAGCATGCGCGGCACGCGGATTTCGCCGGTATCGACGTTCACGCGCACCTCGGCGAACTGCGCCCCGAAGGAATGCATGGCAAAGCGCTTCTCGTCGGGGTTCTCCGGCATCCCCGCGGACGCTTCCGCGCCCTCCCTGGGCGCATCGCCGTGTTCCGCGCGAAAAGCGCGCGCGGCGGCGACGATCGTTGTTCCCCACGAGGTGATGCCGCTCGATCCGCCTTCCACGGTGGCATTCGGCTGATCCGTGTCGCCGATCTCCATGCGGATGGCTTCGACTGGGCAGCCCAGCGCATCGGCCGCGATCTGCGTCAGCGCGGTCCAGGTGCCGGTGCCGATATCCGCCGCGCCGATCCTGACCGCGTAGCGCCGGTCCGCCCCATAGCGGATCGAAGCGACGGAGCCTGGCATCGCGTAGCGCGGATAGGTGGAACTCGCGACACCCAGGCCCACCAGCCAGCCGTCGCGCTCACGGCTGCGCGGCGCCGGGTCGCGCTGGTCCCAGCCGAACCGGCGCGCGCCCTCGCGCAGGCAGCCGACCAGATTGCGGCCGGACCACGGCTTGCCGGATTCGGGATCGACCGGCGGATCATTGCGGATGCGCAGCTCGATCGGGTCGAGTCCGCAGGCGACCGCGAGCTCGTCCATCGCCATCTCGTTGCCGCACACGCCCGGCGTCTCCCCCGGCGCCCGCATCCAGGATGGCACCGGCACGTCGAGCGCCGCCAGGCGATGACTGGTGCGGCGGTTCGGCGACGCGTACAAAAGTCGCGTCGGAACTGCCGTCTGCTCGGCAAATTCCTTAATGCGCGAGGTCTGCTCGATCACCTCGTGGACGATCGCGGTGAGACGCCCCTCGCGATCGGCGCCGAGCCGGAAATGCTGGATGGTCGGCGTGCGATAGCCAGCCAACGAAAACATTTGCTGCCGGGTCAGCGCCAGCTTCACCGGCCGGCCGGGCACGGCCTGCGCCGCGAGGCCGGCCAGCACGTCATGCGCGTGCGGCGTGCCCTTGGAACCGAAGCCGCCGCCGACATGCGGCGCTATCACCCGCATCTGTTCGGGTTTGAGGCCGAACAGCGGTGCCAGCATCGTCCGCACGGAATGCGCGCCCTGCGTCGAATCATAAAGCGTGAGCTTGCCGTCCCCCCACGTCGCGACCGTGGTGTGCGGCTCCATCGGATTGTTGTTTTCCCAGGGCGTCGAGTAGGTCTGATCGATCGTGACCGCCGCCGCCTTCAGCGCCGCCTCGACATCGCCCTCGTCCGTGTCGGTCGGATAGTCCGGATTGACCTGCTTCGGCGCATAAAGATCGGAGCGATCCGCGCGCAGCTCCGCCTCGTGCGGTTGCTCCGCGTAAGTCACCCGTACCAAGCTCGCCGCCTGCCGCGCGACCTCCGGCGTCTGCGCGATCACCGCACCGATGAACTGCCCGCGGAAGCCGACCGCATCCGACTGCAGCACCCATAATTCTTTGTCTTTGTCGGAGGCCAGCCGGGGCGCGTTCTCATGCGTGATGATTGCGACCACGCCCGGCAGCGCCTTGGCGGCCGCGCTGTCGATCGAGGCGATCTTGCCGCGCGCGATGGTCGCCTGCACCGGATGCAGATAGAGCGGATCGGCGACCGTCTGCTCGTATGCGTAGGGCGCCGTTCCGGTGACCTTAGCGCGGCCCTCGATACGCTCCAGCGGCAGACCAATCGCGCGGATCTCGAGCGGTGCGTTCGCCAGCGACGTGCTCATGGCGTTGCCTCCGCGCTGAGGTCGCGCAGCACGGCAACCATCGTGTTGCGGACCATCGGGATTTTATAAGCGTTGCCGTCGAGTGGCCGTGCGGCGGCCAATTCGGCATCCGCCGCCCGCCGGAAGCTCTCAGCCGTGGCCGGCGCGCCGCGCAACGCCGCTTCCGCCTGGGTCGCGCGCCAGGGCTTATGCGCGACACCGCCCAGCGCCACCCGCGCATCGCGCACCGTGCCGCCCTCCACATCGAGCGCCGCCGCCACCGAGACCAGCGCGAAGGCGAACGAAGCCCTGTCGCGCACCTTGCGATAAGCGGAGCGAGTGGCGAACGGGAGCGCCGGCAGCTCGACGGCGACGATCAGCTCGCCGTGCCCGAGCACGGTGTCCTGCCACGGGTCATCGCCGGGCAGACGATGGAACTCGACCAGCTTCACACGCCGTTCGCCCAACCGGCCCAGCACCACCACCGTCGCATCCAGTGCAACCATCGCCACCGCCATGTCGGACGGGTGCACCGCGACGCAGTGTTCCGACGCGCCAAGGATCGCGTGATAGCGCGTGTAGCCGCCGATCGCCGAGCAGCCGGTGCCGGGCTCGCGCTTGTTGCAGGGCGTCGTGACATCCTGGAAGTACACACACCGCGTCCGCTGCAGCAGATTGCCGCCGGTCGTCGCCAGGTTGCGCAACTGCCCGGACGCCCCCGACAGCAAGGCTTGCGACAGCATGGGGTAGCGCGACCGGATCAACTGGTCGGCGGCGAGATCGCTGTTGCGGACGCCCGCGCCGATCCGCACGCCGCCGCTCGGCAACTCCTCCACGCGATCGAACGGTAGCTTCGTGATGTCCACGAGCAGGTCGGGGCTGGCCACCCCCAGCCGCATATGGTCGACGAGATTGGTGCCGCCGCCGAGGAACGCGGCACCCGGATGCCCCGCCACAGCCGCCACCGCGCCGGCGGCATTGCTCGCGCGCTCGTATGCGAAGGGATTCATGCCGAGCCCTCCTTCCGCGCCACCTCTCGAATCGCCGCGACGATGTTCACGTAGGCGCCGCAGCGGCAGAGATTGCCGCTCATCCGCTCGCGGATCTCGTCGTCGGTCAGCACCACGGGGCCGGTGAGGTCCTGCGTCACATGGCTGGGATGGCCAGCCTCCGCCTCTTCGAGCATCCCGACGGCGGAGCAGATCTGGCCCGGTGTGCAATAGCCGCACTGGAATCCATCGTGGTCGAGAAACGCCCGCTGCATCTCGTGCAGCCCGTCGCCGTTGGCGAGACCTTGGGCGGTGATGATCGTGGCGCCGTCATGGGCGACCGCGAAGGCAAGGCATGTCGTCGCCCGGCGGCCGTCGAGCAGCACCGTGCAGGCGCCGCATTGGCCGTGATCGCAGCCCTTCTTCGGCGACATCGCGCCGAGATGATCGCGCAGCGCGTCCAGCAGCGAGGTCCGAGTGTCGACGGTCAGCGACCGCGCCACGCCGTCCACGTGCAGGGTGATCCGAGCATCCATGTGTTGGCTTCCATCGCGCGGGGTTGATCGGCCACTGAGAAGCGTCCCGGCGCTGTCGGGAACGCCCGACGCCGAGGCCTACAACGCCGCGCCTTTCGGCCGGTTTTCTCCTCGGGCGCTAGCTCCGGCGCCGGTGGAGCAGGCCGAGCCCGAGGATCCCCGCGCCCATCAACGCCAGGGAGGCCGGCTCCGGCACGCCAATGGGTGCTTCCAGCGAGATCAGGTCGACGCCGAAACCGTCGGCGGCGGGGCTGCTGATCGCGAAACTCGCGATCGTGGCACCCGGCGCGGTGATCGAGAACGTCGTCCGGCCGTGCGGGCCGACGGGGTTACCATTGAAGACGTGCCCGATGTCGTTCCCGTCGATGTCGTACACCGTCAACAACAGCGCGCCGGCGGCGGCGTACCCGGCCTCGGCATAGAAGTGGCTGGTGAGCCCTTGCGCCAGGGTGCCGGGCACGACGATCCGACCATCCACCGCGGTCAGCAGATCGATATCACCAGAACCATTGACCCCGCCGAAGGCCTGCACCGTGCAGGACCAGCCGAGATATTCGTCGCAGAACACCCCCTCGCGGCCGCCCATCGAGAAGTCGACCCCGAACCCGACATAGCCGGTCCCGACCTCTCCGCCGCCAGCGAGCGGCGCCGGGACCTTGGACACCGCGATGGCGGTGTTCGCGCCAGGGCCGAACGTGATGGTCGCGGCGCGACTCCCAGCCGACGCGACGGCCGCGAACAAGCAGAGTCCAGAAAGCAGTGCCGCGACGGTTC
>JAFKFI010000091.1 GCA_017307285.1 Alphaproteobacteria bacterium
TTCGCCAGCTCCAGCTGCGCGCTGCGGAGGTCGATCTGCAGGCGCAACGCGCTACGGCCAAGAAGATCCACGGATTGCTGCTGGACGAGACACCCATGATCTATCCGGCGTTCAAGCATCAGGTCTCGCTGAGCCACAAGCATATCGACGGGCTGCAGCGCCAGGATGGACAGGCCTTCACCGCGACCAACGCCTCGGGCACCCCGCTCGCCGAAGATGCCGGCACGAACGGCGCCGGCAGCCTGGTCACGCAGTCGACGGAGAGCTCGAACGTCGACATCGCCAGCGAGTTCACCAAGCTGATCGTCGCCCAGCGTGCCTATTCGGCGAACACCAAGATGGTGACGACCGCCGACGACATGCTGCAGCAGACGATCGACATGAAGCGTTGAGCGAGGGACGGCCGCCATGAGCCTCGACGCCTCGCTGTCGATCGCATCGGGCAGCCTCGCCAACATCAACCGCCAGCTCGCGCTGGTGTCGCAGAACGTCGCCAACGCCGCGACGCCTGGCTACGCGCGCGAGGTCTCGACGCAGCAGAGCGTCACGGCGGGCGGGCTCGGGATGGGTGTGCATTCCGGCCCGGCGCAGCGCAACATCGATGCCGCGCTGCAGGCCGGCATGTTGCAGCAGAACGCCACGGTGTCCGGCCTGCAGACCCGACAGGCGGCGCTGCAGGCGATCGATGCGGCGCTCGGCACGCCGGGCCAGGGGAGCGATCTGCCGAGCCTGCTTGGCAAGATGCAGGATGCGTTCTCGACGCTTGCCAGCGGCCCCGACAACCCGACGCAGCAGCAGGCGGTGGTCAGCGCGGCCAGCACGCTGGCCAGCGGAATCAACACGCTGAGCAGCGCCTATACCGGCCAGCGGCAGGCGGCGAACGACGCGATCCAATCGGATCTCAACACCCTGAACAGCGCGATGGGCACGATCTCGTCGCTGACGAAGCAGATCATCGTGCTGAAATCCTCGGGGCAGAGCACCGCCGACCTCGAGAGCCAGCGCGACGCGGCGCTGCAGAGCGTCTCGCAGATCGTCGATCTCAAAGTGCTCAACCAGGACAACGGCAACGTGGTTCTGGTGTTGGGCTCCGGCCTCAGCCCCTCCCTCGACACGCCGAACCCGTTCTCCACCGGCCCGGCCACGATCGGCGCAGGATCGTTCTACCCGGGCGGCGGCATCCCGGCGATCACGCTGGGCGGGGTGGACGTGACCTCGCAGCTGATCGGCGGCAGTCTCGGCGCCAATATCGCCCTGCGCGACAAGACGCTGCCCGCCAATCAAGCCGAGCTCGACGAGTTCTCGCAGAACCTGGCCTCGCGCTTCGACGCGCAGGGGCTGCGGCTGTTCACCGACCCTTCGGGCAACGTCCCGAGCGGCGGCGGTGCGCCCGTTCAGTCGGGCTATGTCGGGTTCGCCGCCGCCATCCAGGTCAATCCCGCCGTGCGAGCGACGCCGTCGCTGGTGCGCGACGGCACCCAGGCGGTGGCAGGCAGCCCGACCGGCGCCAGCGCGTTCACCCCCAACCCCGCAGGTGGCCCGGCGGGCTTCACCACGCTGATTACACGCGTGCTCGACTACGCGCTCGGTGCGCAGGTGCAAAGCGGCGTGACGCAGCCTGCCTTCCACACCGCCGGGCTCGGCCCGACCGGCGCGGTGTCGTCGCCCTATTCGGGGTCGGGCGCCCTCGGCACCTTGGCGACCGCGATGGTGGGCGCGCAGGCGCAGGATAGCGCAGCCGCCACCGGCCAGCTCGGCACCGAGCACGCGGTCCAGGCCACGCTGCAAAGCAAGTTCTCGGCCCAGAGCGGTGTCAGCATCGACACCGAGATGTCGACGATGGTGCAGCTGCAGAACGCCTACGGCGCGTCGGCCCGGCTTATCTCGGCCGCGCAGGCGATGTGGTCGCAGTTCCTCAACGCGGTACAGTGAGAGCCCGCCCATGAGCTACGCGCTGAGTGGCCCGAGCGACTATGGCGGGCTGACGCGTCTGATCGGCGACAGCGCCGCCGTGCGCCAGCAGCTCGATGCGCTCACCCAACAGGCCGCCACGGGCCGTATCGCCGAGAGCTACGCGGGCCTCGGCAGCAGCGGCGCCGCGGCGTCGCTCGATCTGCGCCCGCTCATCGCACACCAGGCCACATGGCAGGGCAATATAGATGCTGCGACCGGGCGCATGACGGTGGCGCAAACCGCGATGACGCAGATCCAGCAGGTCGCGTCCAACCTGTATGCCCAGCTCAACAACCTCAACGGCCTCAGCGCGGACGCCGTGAACAGCGTCGCGGCCTCAGCGCGCGACGCGCTGCGGCAGGTCGCCGGGTTGCTCAACACCAAGGATGGCAGCGTCTACGTCTTCGCCGGCCAGGACACCGCCAATCCGCCGGTGCCGAACTCCGACCAGATTCTTACCAGTGGTTTCTACACGCAGATTTCCACCGCCGTCTCGGGCCTCGGCGCGACCGCCGGCCCCGTCGCCGCGGCGACCCTGGCGACCGCCTCCTCGAACGCGGCGGGTACCTCGCCGTTCTCGACCGCCCTGTCGCAGCCCGCCTCGTCGATCCCGCTCGCGACCGTCGAGACCGGTGAGGGGCAGCGCACGCCGGTGGGGTTGGCCGCTAGCGCCAATGCTTTCACCGCTTCGACCGGCAGCTCCACCACTGGCTCCTACATGCGGGATGTGCTGCGGGCGCTTGCCACCATCGGCTCGCTCAGCAGCAGTCAGCTCGGCGCCGGCGGGTTTCAGGACCTCGTGCAGGACACGCGCACCAGCTTGAGCGGCGCGATCTCGGCTATGGCGGCCGATGTCGGCGTGCTCGGCAACGCGCAAAGCCGGCTGGCCACCACCAAGACCCAGCTATCGGACACGTCGACGGCGCTGACGTCTCAGGTCTCGTCGGCGGAGGACGTGGACATGGCTGCGACCCTGTCGCGGATCACCCTGACGCAGACCCAGCTGCAGGCTTCCTACCAGCTGATCGCCAACATCAGCAGCCTGTCGCTGGTCAAGTTCCTGTCGTCCTGACGAGAAAATCTCGGGCGGCTTCATCCTCCCTTAACCACCATGCCGCAAGATGTCGGCAAGCCCGCAAAAAGGCGGGGACATGCGACACACATTGGACAGAAAAGGTAAGACACCATGTCCCTGAATTCCGTGAACACCAACTCCGGCGCGATGATCGCGCTGCAATCCCTGAACGCCACGAACTCCCAGCTCGCGACGGTGCAGAAGCATATCTCGACGGGCTATCGCGTGGCGGATGCCACCGATGACGGCGCGGCATACGCGATTGCCCAGGGCGTGCGCTCGAATGTCGGTGCGCTGACCAGCGCCAATCAGCAGCTCGGCAACGTGAAGGGGCTGCTCTCGACGACCAACACGGCACTCACCAATGTGTCGAATACCATGATCCAGATGAAGAATCTGCTGGTCAAGCTGGCGGACGGCAACGTGCAGGGAGACGCGCGGGACCAGAACATTGCCGCCTACAACTCTCTTGCCGACAGCCTCAAGAACGCCATCACCGACGCGACCTACAACGGCAAGACGCTGATCGGCGATATCGGTGGCGGGAGCGGCTTCGGTTCCGTGAACGTCGTTCGCAACGAGGTCGGATCCACCTATGGAATCGGGACGTTCAGCGGTTCGGCGCTGTATGGCGCGGTCACCAACGGCGCCGCCATCACCAACGCCGCCGGCGCGGCTGCCCTGATCACCGCAGGCGGCAGCTTCGTCACCCAGTTCAACAAGGTCAGCACGCAGCTCAACGCCTATGGCGCCGCGTCGAACTACGTCGATGCTCAGGTCACCTACAACAACGACAAGATCGATGCGCTCAACTCCGGGCTCGGATCTCTGATCGACGCGGATCTGGCGAAGGAATCGGCGCAGATGCAGTCGCTGCAGATCCGTCAGCAGCTCGGCACGCAGTCGCTGTCGATCGCCAACCAGGCGCCGCAGAGCCTGCTCAGCCTGTTCAAGTAGCCAGCGTCCCGAAGGCGGGCAGCACGCCCGCCTCGGAAAGCTGATGCACGGCCGGCTCGCCGGCGAAACCGCGAGCGAGACGCTCGCTTGCGCGGACGAACAGGAACAGGCGCATGTCGAACTTGGTCTTAGAGCTGCGCCAAGGCGAGATGATGATCGTCAATGGCGCGCCCATCCGCTTTCGTACCAAATCCCGCATCGAACTCACCGCGAAGGCACGATTTCTCTTCGGCAAGCAGATCATGCCGCCGGATCAGGCGGACAGTCCGGCGCGGCGCATCTATTTCGCCTTGCAGGCGGCCTATATCGGCACCGACGAGGAGCGCGAGCGCGGGTTGAGTGCCGCTCGCGATCTGGTCGAGGCCTTCAAGGGGGCGACCACTTCCGCTCTCGCGCGCGAGATTCTCGACCGCGCGCTGGCCCATGCCGAGGCGGACGACTGCTATCAGGCGCTGAAGCTCGCCCGGCGGATCATCCGCCATGAGGACGCAGCACTCGGTCGGACGACCCTGCCTGCGGCACCTGCCCATTCCTATGGAGAGCAAAGCCTATCATGCACACCATGACGCGCGCGGCCCGCGCCTATGAGGTCTCGTCCTCCCATCGCAGCCTGCGCGAGCAGGAGGCCGACGTGTTCCGCAGGGCTAACGGCGCGCTGCGCACGGCGCGGGATCAGGGCATCGTCGAACGGGTGCGGGCGGTCGCCGACAACCGCCGTCTATGGATGGCGATGATCGACCTGCTGCGCGACGAGGCGAACGCACTGCCCGAGGATTTGCGTGCCTCGATGGTCTCGGTCGGTCTCGCGGTCCAGCGCGAGATGGATCGTGCTGCGCCGGATTTCGACTTCCTGATCTCGGTGAACGAGAACATCGCCGCCGGCTTGTCCGGCGCGCCCTGAGCGGCGGCTCATCATGAGCGGCACACTCAGCTATCTGCCGTCCCTGTTTGGGTCTGCCACCTCCACGGGCGGCAGCAGTCTGCTGGCCACGCTCTACGGTTACGCCGGGCAGTCCAGCGCATCGTCCGGCCAGAACCCGGTTACGGCATTGCTGTCGGCCGAGCGGAACGAGACCAAGAGCGTCGCGGCAACGGCGGCCCAGCCGGCCGTCGCGCGCGATATCGCGGCCTTCCGTGCCGGGGTCGCCAACGCCAAGGACCCGGCCTCGTTGCTGGCCAACCCTGCGGTGATGAAGGTACTGCTGACGGCGAACGGCTTGGGCGACCAGATCCAATATCCGGCCCTGGTCAGGAAGGCGCTGCTGTCCGACACCAGCGATCCGAACGCGCTAGCCAACCAGCTCAGCAACACGCAGTGGAAATCAACCGCGAAGACCTATGACTTCGCCAATCAGGGATTGGCAGTCATCCAGAATCCCAAAGTGCTGGACACGCTGGCCAATGCCTACGCGGAGGTGACTTGGCGGCAATCGCTCGACGCCGCCACGCCGGGCTTGTCGGACGCGCTCACCTTTCGCGCACAGGCCGCGAGCGTCACCTCGGTCGATCAGATCTTGGGTGACCCGGTCCTGCGTCGGGTCGTGACCACCGCCCTCGGCATTCCCCAGCAGATCGCGTTTCAAGAGCTCCCCGCCCAGGAGAAGGCCATCAGCTCGCGGCTCGATATCACCCAGCTCCAAGATCCTCGCTTCGTCGAGAAATTTGCCCAACGCTACCTGGTCGCGGCCGCCAGCTCAGCCTCGAGCAGCTCGACTGCGCCCGACCTCATGAGCCTCGCAGTGCAAGCCCGGGGCCTGGTCGTCTAATCCCACCATTCGTTCGCAATTGGCTCAAAAGGAGCCCCACATGGACGCCTTGCCAAGTCTCGCCGACCCAGACGCGCTCATCCGCCGCGTGGCAGTGCTGATCGATGCAGGCCGCACCGGTGCCGCCCGTCCACTGCTCGCGGCGGTCCGGCGGATGACGGCTCCCTCGCCCGATCTGAGCTGCCTGTCGGTTCGTCTCGCCATGCGGGAAGGGCGCCCGCTCGAGGCCTTGGAAGAACTCGACGCGGCCGTCGCCGGCAGCCCGTCGGAACCTACGCTGCGCGCGCTTCGGGCCGAGCTGCGGTTGCAGATGGACGATCCCGCGGGCGCCGCGGCCGATGCGGCGGAGGCCGTGATACTCGATCCCGCCAGGCCCAACGCCAAGGCGCTGCTCGGGATGGCGCTGCTCGGTCTCGGGCGAGCGGCGGACGCCGTCGCGTGCCTCGCCGAGGCGGTTCGGATGACGCCGGCCAATCCCTTCTTCCGCCAGGGCCTCGCCGAGGCGTGCGAGGCCGATGGCGATCGTGCCGGGGCGGAGGAAGCGATTGAGGAGGGTATCGAGCTCTGCCCCGGAGCCGTCGGGCTGCGAAACTTGGCGATCCTGCTGCGCGTGCGTCGCGGCGACTTTACCGGCGCCATTACTCAGGCCGAGGCGGCGCAGCGGGACGGCGTGGTGGATGCCTGCGTGCTCGGATTGCACGGCCATGCGCTATCGAGCCTCGGCCGCCACGAAGACGCGGCGGTTGCCTACCGTGAGGCCCTGAAGCTCGGACCCGACGATGTGTACGTGCGTCACATGGTCGCATCGTCCGGCGCCTTGCCCTCCGGTGACCGTGCACCGGAGCCGTATGTTCGCGCCGTGTTCGATGGCTACGCCCCACGCTTCGAGGCGCATCTGGTGGCGCTCGGCTATCGCGTGCCGGGTCTGATCCGTGCGGCTCTCGTGCGTCATCTGCCGACCGCCACTCCGGACGAGGCGCCACCAGCGGTGCTGGACCTCGGCTGCGGCACCGGGCTGCTGGCGGCTGCCAGTTGCGATCTGCCGCTCGGTCCCTGGGTGGGCGTGGACCTCTCGACCCGGATGCTGGCCGAGGCTGCCGCCAAGGAATTCTACGCCGAGCTGCACGAGGCCGACCTGATGGCGGCGCTTGCGGCCGAGCAGCGGCCCTGGCCGATCATCCTGGCCGGCGATGTATTCTGCTATTTCGGCGCCCTTGATGCCCCGTTCGCCCGCGTGCACGACCGGCTGCTCCCCGGCGGTCTGTTCGTGTTCTCGCTCGAGGAGCGCGAGCCCGCATCCGATGGCGACCCTGGGCAGCGCGCTGGCTGGCGTCTGGGACGGCAAGGCCGCTACGCCCATGACACTCATTACGTCGAGACAACCGCCCATTCGGCGGGGCTCGAGATCCGCGCGATCGACCGCGAGACGTTGCGCCGCGAGGCCGGTGCCCCGGTGCCCGGCCTGCTCGTCGTACTCGCCCGGCCGCGATGACCACCGAGACGCTGGCGCTGGCAAGGCCTGACGGAAGCGCGGACGACGATGCACCGGTGGCGCTGCTGCGACGTGCCGTCGCGTTGCGGCGCAACGGCGACAGCGAGGCGGGCCGTGTCGCGTTGCTGGAGTTGGCGGGCCAATTTCCCGGCTGGGACGAGCCGTTGCTGCGTCTTGCACAGGCGCTGCGGGAGGACGGCGACGCGGCAGCCGAGGCCGCATATACGGCGGTGCTGGAAATCAATCCAGGGCGGCTGGAAGCGCTGCTCGGCCTCGGCGCGCTGTACATGCAACGGGACGAGCCAGTACGAGCTCAACCGCTTCTTATCCGCTGCTGTGGCATCGCGCCGGGCAGGGCGGACATATGGGACGCGCTCGGCGTCTCGTTGCTGATGGCGGGCGAGTTGGCGACCGCGGAGACGGCGTTCGCCGAGGCTCAAAGTCTGGCGCCCCACAAAACGGATTACGCGCTGCATCGAGCTGAGGCCGCGCTGGCGGCGGGGACCGGTGGGGCGGCGCTGGCGCGGGCGGAGCTGGCGAGCGGGCACGACCCGACGAACGTCGCGCTGCTCTGCGCGAGGGGCCTGCTGCTGGAGCGGCTCGGTCGTCGCGCGGACGCCGCCGACATCCTGGAAGCGGCCACCGCGCTCGACCCCGAAGCGGTCACACCCGCCGTCCTGCTCGGTCGCGTGCTGGCCGCCCTGAACCGGCCGCGCGAAGCCGAGGCAGCGCTGTCGCGAGCGATCGAGCTCGATCCGGACAACCCGCAGCCGCGCAATGACCGCGCGGTGATGCTGATCCGAATGCAGCGCGACGCCGAGGCAAGACGCCTGCTAGACGAGCTTATCGGGATGCACGGGCGAGAGCCCACTGCGCTCTGCAACCTGGCAAATGCGACGGTCGCGCTCGGCGAGCAGAGCGAGGCCGTGCGTCTGGCCGAGGAGGCGGTCGCGCTTGCGCCCACCGTGGTGCTGCCGTGGCGTACGTTGTGCAATGCGCTGCCCTATCGAGCGGGAGTCGACGGCGACGAGCTGCTCGCCGCGTCGCGGGAATGCGCCCGTCGCCTGCCGCGCGCGCCCGCCCCATCCTGGACTTGCAGCCCCGATCCGGACCGCCGTCTGCGGGTCGGCTTGCTATCGGGCTCTCTCAAGACGCACCCGGTGGGCTGGCTCACGGTCGCCGGCTTCGAGGCGCTCGACCCGAGCGGCTTCGAGATCGTCTGCCTGGCCCAGGACGGCGCGGACGATCCGCTGGCGCGACGGTTCCGCGCGCTTGCGTCCGATTGGCACGAGGTGAGCGGGCTCGACGATCCGGCGCTCGCGACCTTCGCGCGCGAGCTGTCGATCGACATGCTGATCGATCTCGGCGGCTACGGCGAGGCGGGCCGCATGTCGGCCTGCGCGTTCCGGCTCGCGCCCGTGCAGGTGAAATGGGTCGGCATGCAGAACCACGGCACCGGCCTGCCCGAGATGGACTGGTTCCTGACCGATCGGTGGGAGACGCCCGCGGGCTTCGAGCGGTTTTACGACGAACGGCTGTTGCGGCTGCCCGATGGGTATATCTGCTACAGTCCGCCCGCCCACGCGCCGGACGTCGCGCGCTTGCCGGCCTTGGCCTACGGCTTCGTGACCTTCGGCTGCTTCAACAATCTCGCCAAGATCACGCCCTCGGTGATCGCCACATGGGGCCGCATCCTGCGCGATCTGCCGACCGCGCGGCTGGTGCTGAAGACGCACCAATTCGCCGATCCCGCCACGCGTGACCGCGTCCACGCGGCGTTTGCCGAGCAGGGCGTCGAAGCCTCGCGGATCGAGCTGCAGGGAGCCTCGGGCCACAGGCAATTCCTCGCGCAGTACAACCGGGTCGATCTGGTGCTCGATCCTTTCCCGTATTCCGGTGGGTTAACCACCTGCGAGGCGCTGTGGATGGGCGTCCCCACGCTCACCCTGCCGGGGGAGACCTTCGCCTCCCGCCATAGCACGAGCCATATGTGCAATGTCGGGCTCGCTGACTGGGTCGCGGCCGATCTCGATGACTATGTCGCGCTTGCCGCTCTGAAGGCGGCCGATCTCGGCGCGCTCGCCGAGCTGCGGGCCGCGCTGCGGCGGCGAATGGCAGCGAGTCCGCTCTGTGACGCGCCGCGATTTGGTCGCGCGCTCGGCGTGGCGCTGCGGCAAGCGTGGCGCGACTGGTGCGAGGGGCAGACAAAGGTGCCGGAATGACCCACGCCGCCTTCGCATCGCGACCGTGGTCTGCCAGCAGCGGGCGAGTTACGGTTGCTTCGTCGCCGCTCGATGCGGACCGCTCGCCGACGTCGGGACGTGGGCGTGGGCCGGTCGGCCTGGCGGGGGGGCGCCATCGCTTCCGGTCCGCTCCCACATCCGGTAGGCCTCAAGCTGCCGCTCCGTTGGGATGGATGCCGTTACGGCCCCGGCCTCCGAGCGAAACTCGATGATGACCATTCCGAGCGCTCCGTCGAGGCGTAATGACGGGTTGGGCCGGGCCGTCTCGGCTGGCGGCGGCGTGGCATCGGGAGTGGCGTCTCTGACTCCGGATATCTCCGCGACAGGGGCGACCGGCGGCGTGGGGCGGACCACAAGATCGTTCGGCATGACGGAACGGCCTCTGCTGACGCCGTCCTGGCGCGGGCGATACGTCTCAATATCCACTACATTCGTGTACGAGCGGTTAAGCGCGTCAGCCCGGCCGCCAGTTGAAGCGGGTGGCCAGCCAGTGGCGTAGGTCGAGCAGCGTTCCGGCGTCGGCGGCAACCGCGCTGGTGCTCGCCGCGGCGCCCGCGCCGCTCAGCGGGCGAACGGATGCAGCATCCGCCGCCGCCTGCAATTCGGGCGATCCCACCGCCTGGGCGGCCGCGCGACGCCAGAGTGCCACCATCGAAGCGGGCGTGAGCTGCGGCAGCATGAGGCCGAAATCGAGCCGTGCCGCCGCCGCCGTCGCCATATAGGCGTCATAAAGCCGGTCGGCGGGAGGCGCACCGCGCTGCCGGCCAAGAAGTTCGGCGGTCCGCGGCAGGTCGGGAAACAGCGGATCTCGCCCAGGCTTGCCTTCGGCGTCGAAAGCACCGAGGGAGAAGAGCGGCTGCACACCTGCAGGTACGAGGGCCGCGAGCCGATCGGGCACGCGCGGCCCGGCCAGGAATACCAGGTCCACCTCGCGGTGAGCGAACGAGTTTCGGATGGCGGCGGGCTCCGATAGGCCGAAGAGCGGAACCGGCTCGGCGCCGAGCAGCTGAAGCGCCAGCAGTGCGGCGAGCTCCGGCCCGCCCGGGCCGGCAGCGGCGATGCGGAGCCGGTTGCCCCGCGCCAGCGTGGCTGGGCCGGCCCGGCCGGCGACAATCCCGGGAGTCATGCCCGTCAGGACCGGGACCCAGTGCGCCGCATCGAATTGCGCCCGCGGATCGCCGGCGAGCCAGGCGAGCGCCGCGGCGCCCGGCACCAGCAGCACTGTCGTCCCGTCGGGCGCAGTGCGCGCGTCGAACTGGTTGGCTCCAGTCACGCCGTCCGCACCCCCGGCGCTCTGTACGCGGATGGCGGGACCTTGCGGCAAGTAACGCGCGAGCGCCGGAGCCAGAACCCGGCCCCAGCGGTCCAACTCGCCGCCATCGGGGCCGGCGACGAGAATCGACGCACCGGCAGGGAAGAGGGTCGCCTGTGACGCGACTGCGAACTGCGGTCCGTGCGGCGCTCTCGCCAAAGCGGAACCGGCCCACCCAATCGCGGGCAGGCTGGCCAGAAGCCGCAGCGCGCGGCGTCGCCCGGGTGAAGGACGGTTCGGCTGCACCAGAGCATGGCTCATCGAGGGCCTCCTCCCGCCGAAGGGGCAGCGGACGGCGATCCGCCCGTCGCGATGTCCTATCCCCGTCCCTCGATGTCAAATCACCATGCACGCGGAGGCATGACTATCGGTCGTAGGAGACCAAGGATTCGCAGGGCACGTCGAGCCGCATGCGGCCGTTCAGGAAGGCGAGCTCGATCAGCGCGGCGGCTGCGGGCACCACGGCGCCGACCCGGCGCAGCAGAGCGATACCGGCGGCCATCGTCCCGCCGGTCGCCAGCAGGTCGTCCACCACCACGATGCGCTGGCCCGGCCGCACCGCGTCGGCCTGAATCTCGATCCGGTCGGAGCCGTATTCCAGGGCGTAGTCGAGCCCGACCGTCTCGCCAGGCAGCTTGCCGCGCTTGCGCAGCATGATGAAGCCGCAACCGAGCTTGAGGGCCAAAGGCGCCGCGATCAGAAAGCCGCGGCTCTCAACGCCAGCAACGAGATCGGGGTGGTAGGCCCGAACCGCACGTGCCATTCGGCCCATCGCCACCTGCCAGGCGTCAGCGTCGCGCAGCAAGGTGGAGATGTCGTAGAATAGAATGCCGGGCTTCGGGAAATCGGGGATGCCCCGGATGTGATCCTTGAGGTCCATGAGCGGCTCCCACTGCTTCCCTCGGGGTGTAGAGGGCGCCCGGCCGCTCGGCAACTCGCCGATTTGCGCCGCGGCGCCGAGCCGCTAAAACCCGCGCCATGTCCCGCGTGCTCATCGCCACCCTGGTCGGGCTGGTTGGCTTCATCCTCTACATTGCCGCCGCCGTAACGCTGGCTGACCCGGTGGAGCGACTGCATTGGAGCGTGCAGGCGCTGTATTTCCTGGCCGCCGGCCTGCTGTGGACCATTCCGGCCCGCTGGCTGATGTACTGGGCCGCACGCCGCTAAGTTTCTCGCTCCACCGCGACGTCATGGTAGCGTGACGGCAGCGCAACGCGATGTCCCTACGTCGCGGGCACAATGCTGGGAGAACAACATCCGATGAAGCGTCGCACCTTGCTCGCCGGCTCCGTGGCGCTCGCCGCCGCGCCGCTCGCGCGCCCAGCCCTGGCGCAGGCCCGCACCAAAATCATCTGGTGGCACGCCATGACGGCGGCGCTGGGCGAGGAGGTGAACCGGCTCGCCGCCGCCTTCAATGCCAGCCAGCACGAGGCCGAGCTGACCGCCCTCTACAAGGGCGGCTACGCCGATACCATGACGGCGACCATCGCCGCGTTCCGCGCCGGCCAGGCGCCGCATCTGGTGCAGATCTTCGAGGTCGGCACCGCCTCGATGCTCGCGGCCGGCAAGGCGGTGAAGCAGGTCTGGGAGCTCGCCCGCGAGACCGGCACGCCGATCGACCCCGCCGCCTACATCCCGGCGGTGCGCGGCTATTACAGCCTGCCGGACGGGCGGATGGCCTCGATGCCGTTCAACTCCTCGACCGCGATCACCTGGATCAACAAGGACGCCTTCGAGAAGGCCGGACTCGACCCCACCAGGCCGCCAGCCACCTGGGACGAGGTGATCGCGGCGGGACGCGCCATCAAGGCGAAGGGCGCGGCCGAGGTGCCGGTCACGACCTCCTGGCCGAGCTGGATCCAGTTCGAGCAATACAGCGCCCTGCACAACATCCCGTTCGCCACCAAGGCGAACGGCTTCGAGGGGCTCGACGCCGAGCTTGTGGTGAACTCGCCCAAGCACGTGAAGCACGTGCAGCGCCTGATCGACATGGCGAAGGAGGGCGTCTTCAAATACGCCGGCCGCGACAACGCGCCGGACCCGCTGCTGATCTCCGGCCAGGCGGGGATCAGTTTCGCGACCTCCGGCCTGCGCGGCGATCTGGCGAAAAGCGCCAAGTTCGCCTGGGCGCCGGCGATGCTGCCCTATGACCCGGCGCTGATCGCGACACCGCTCAACTCGATCATCGGCGGTGCGAGCCTGTGGCCGATGACCGCGCCCGGCCGCACGCCTGCCGAATACAAGGGCGTCGCGTCGTTCCTCGCCTTCCTCTCCACCCCGGAGAACGCCGCCGCCTGGCACCAGCACACCGGCTACGTGCCGGTGACGCTGGCCGGATACGAGCTGTCGAAGAAGCAAGGTTTCTACGAGAAGAATCCAGGCGCCGACCTGCCGATCCATCAGCTCACGCGCGGCACGCCCACCGAGAACTCCAAGGGCCTGCGCCTCGGCCGGCTGCCCGAGATCCGCAACATCATCCAGGAGGAGCTGGAGAAGGCCCTCGCCGGCGAGCAGGGGGCGCAGGCGGCGATGGACAGCGCGGTGGCGCGGGGCAACCGCGTGTTACGCGAGTTCCAACGCTCGGTGCGAACCTGACGCTGGCGGGCCGCAACGGGATCACGGCTGTCGGACGTCGATCCGCAGATTGCCCACGAGGGCAAACCTCGGGTTGCCCCCTTTTTGGATGACCAAATAATACTCTCCCTCGTCCAGATTGGACCATTCGCTGGTCCCTGGCTTGCCCACGGTATATTCGCGGGAAGCTGAGACCGACCGGTCGCCTTTGAAGTGGCTCTGGCTCGCGCGGTAGAGGTCGATCCGGTAGATTTGCGGCGGCCGGTCGATTTCGCGCATCTGCGTCAGATCGACGTCGGTGTCGTAATGCGCCTCGCTGGTGACCGCGACGGTGGCGCCCTTGGGCACGGTGAACCGGGTGTCCCCGACCAGAAGCTGATTGACCCGGAACGGCTTGGCGTAAGTGGCGAGCGGCGGCTTGCCGGCGGGCTTGTCGGTTGCGGATTCCTTCGTCGGAGACGCTTTGGCGACATCGCCCGAGAACACGCCGGTCTTCAGCGCGAGGTCTTGATAGAGCGAGCGGTCGCTGTCCAGGCTCGGGATCGCCGCATCAATGTCGAGGACCACGTTGGCGAGGTCCAGGATGATCTCGTCGCGCTTCTGGTCGCTCAGCGGCGCCGACGTGTCGAGCCCGATGGTCATCTTGTAGTCGCCCTCGCCCACCGAGAACGTGTCGGCATCGCCCTTGGGCTTGACCTTCCGTTTCGGCTCGTCGGGGTCCTGCAGGAGATAGTCGGCAAGCGCGGCCATGAATTTGGTGAATTGCGTCGCTGCCTTGCGGACTTCGGGGATGATCTTCTCGTTGACCAGCTGGCGCACCGCCTCGCTGAACTGGCCGAGCGCCTGTTTGACGAGCTCCTTCGACTTGTCGAACAGCGGGCCGATGAGGAACTGCACGATGGCGGAGCCGACCCAGGCCAGGATGCCGCCGAACGTCTTGAGCTTGGTCCCCGCCTTCTCGCCGACGATGATGACCTTCTTGCCGAAGTGAACGAGCTTCAGCAGCGCGCCGCTGGCCTTCTCGACCCCTTTCACGGCGAGCGCGCCCAATGCCTTGTGGTAGGCGTTGCCGGTGACCTCGCGCAGGGTATCGACGCTGATATTGGCGAACGGGTTGCGTTTCTCCTTCAGCACGACGTCGGAGGTGAATTGGATCAGGTTGTTGCTGATCCAGCGGAACTCCGCGTCGATCAGATCGCCTCCCTTGGCCTCGAAGGCCTGCAGGAACTCCGCCGGGTCGGTCGGGCGGTTCACGGCGGCGACCCGGAGGCGGCCCTCGACATCGACGAGGGTGAAATCGAAGGGGTTCTTGTCCTTGTCGCCGGTCTTGGGCTGCCGCTGGATCATCGGAGCGCGGCCGTGCTGCTGCACGACATGCGCGAGCTCATGCGCGATCAGCGCCCGCCCCGACGCCGTATCCGGCCGATACTCGCCCGCATCGAAGGCAATATCCGTGCCGCTGGCGAAGGCCCGGGCGTGCAAGTCGCGGCTCGCCTCGGCGGCGGGCGCGTTGGCGTGGACACGCACGGCGCCGAAATCGTGGCCGAAGCGCGGCTCCATGAACGAGCGGAGCGCGGGGTCGAGCGGCTGCCCGGCCGAGCGCAGCACGTCCCGCACGGCGTTCCCGGCCTTGGGGCGGGAAGCGGCCGGCTGCGATTCTGGGCCGGGCTTGCTGGCCTGCTGGGCGAAGGCGCGCATCGGCTCCCCTAGCGGTGCTCGGCCGCCATTTGTGCGCCCTTCGGCACGACGCGGCAACGACATTCCCAATCTCGACAGCCGCCCCGGAGCCGGTGCTATGCAGGGCGGAAACCGGCGGCAAGGGCGAAAGAGGATGGAGCGGCGCACGATCTTCCCGCACCGGATGTTGCCGGTGCTGCTCGTCGCGCCCCAATTGCTCCTGACGGGCTTCTTTTTTCTCTGGCCGGCGGCGCAGGCGATCTGGTCGAGCTTCACCCTGCAGGACCCGTTCGGCCAAAGCAGCGTATTCGTCGGTTTCGAGAATTTCTCTCTGCTGCTCGGCGATCCGCTCTACCGGCAATCCATGCTGCTGACCTTGGCGTTCTGCGTCGCGGTCAGCGTCCTCTCGATGGGCATAGCACTGCTGCTCGCGGTGTTCGCCGACCGTGAGATACGGGGCCGCGCGATCTATCGCACCTTGCTGATCTGGCCCTATGCCGTCGCCCCCGCGATCGCGGCGGTGCTGTGGCTGTTTCTGCTAAGCCCTCGCATCGGCCTGCTCGGGCGCAGGTTGGATGACGCGGGGATCGATTGGAACTACTACGTCAACGGCGCGCAGGCGCTGGCGATGGTGGTGCTGGCGAGCGCCTGGAAGCAGGTGAGCTACAATTTCATCTTCTTCCTCGCCGGGCTGCAATCCATCCCCCGCGCGGTGATCGAGGCCTCCCGCATGGACGGCGCCCGCGGCTGGCGGCGCTTCCGCACCATCACTTTCCCGCTGCTGTCGCCGACCATCTTTTTCCTGCTGGTGGTGAACCTCGTCTACGCCGCCTTCGACACGTTCGGCACGATCTGGGCGCTGACCAAGGGCGGGCCGGGCAAGGCGACCGAGACGCTCGTCATTAAGGTGTATCGCGACGGCTATCTCAACGCCGATATTGGCTCGTCGGCGGCGCAGTCGGTGGTGCTGATGGTGGCGGTGATCGCGTTGACGGCGTTTCAGTTCCGGTTCCTGGGGCGGCGGGGCGGGTAAAAGCAAGCTGGACCCTTCCTTGGAGTCTCGGGTAGACGTGTCCGATCAGCACGAGGCCGGTGAACGACACGATTTGTCTGCAGCTGGCAGGTAACCAGGAGAAAGAGGTTCACCGGGTAGGCTTGGCGTCGCGAAAGGTAAGTTGACAAATCAGCCTAGATTTCGGGTATGGTTGCGCCGCAGCCAGCGCGACCGAGAAGGGCATCAATGGACGCTACGACCGCCATGCAGTTTCTACTGGACCAAGTGCCGACCCGGTACCGGGCATTGATCCCACAGGTTCTTAAGGACGCCCGCAGGTCGGCAGCCATTTTGGCGAAGGCGGAACCGGTCCTACAGCTGCCAAGCGCGGAAGATAATCATGGCCGGCTTGTATCGTGGGCTGTGGACTTGGGCATTCAAAAACTCATCGATTCTGGACGGTGGCCAGTAAGTTATCGCTGGCGGTACTTTGCACAACCTACGGGCAGGTACTTACAAATCATAATGTCGCATTCCGTGATGAGCATCAGCCAAGTCGCTGATCCAGCCATTCAGCCGCGTGATGTCCGCTTTCGCCAAAATGCCCGCCTGAACAATCAGCCGTCTTTTAATCTGAAGGAGTTCGATGATACTCGGACTGTAGCTGGTCTTCCATCATTTTTACTCGTTCACGGGAGGATTATGCAAGCGGACTTGCAAGAAGATTTTGCTCATATCGGAATCCCTCACCCGGTTCATAAACGAAATTACATTTATAGAACTCCGAATCTCATGACCCTGCCACACGTCGAGGAATCCGATGTTCCTCCTGTCGAGGATACGGACTGGGAGGCAGTGCTGAGTTTGAAGGAAGAGATCGAGAAGTGGCGTCGGGACAATGGGGACGACTAGCGACAACGTAATTCCGTTCTTTGCGACCGGAGTGCGTTCATCTCCGCCGAGTCGTCTTGTTCCGGCTAGGCTTCGTAGTGCGCGTATCGCCAAACGGCTGAATCAAGCAGAGCTTGGATTGGCAATAGGAAAAACTCGCCAGTCAATATCAAGCTATGAGCTTGGAGAAAAGACGCCAGAGGCGGCAACGCTGGTGGCAATTGCGCGGACACTCGATCAGCCCTTGGCGTACTTCACTAGCCAAGATCGCGAAGGGTTTGGCGAATTCGGGGCGAGGTTTTTTCGTGCAGCTGGCCCGGAAACTAAACGTCGCAATTTGATGTGCGATGCTTTCGCGGCATGGCAAGTTCAGATCGCGCGTTATATCGATAGCCTTGTAAACTACCCACCCGTGCTGCTTCCAGCCAAATCGCCACAGAGTGGGCGTGAAGGCTATGAAGAAGAAGAGATTGAGGAAGCTGCCAGAGATTGCAGAAAACTTTGGGGGCTAGGTTTGGGGCCGCTATCGAATGTTTTGGGGCTCGCTGAGGCAAAGGGGATCATCGTTGCAAGACTCCCGATAGAAAGTGAGCGAATCGATGCATTTTCATTCTGGAACGGCGCGCGGCCGTTCATCTTTCTTGCATCGCAAAAAGAATCGGCTGCTCGAGCGCGCTTCGACGTGGCTCACGAGATTGGCCACCTCGTGCTTCATCGCGGCATAGGCCAGGAAGAGATAGAAGATCCGAAGATCCTGCGCAGGCTCGAGGTCGAGGCGAATCGCTTTGCCGGCGCGCTGCTGTTGCCGCGCGAATCGTTTCCCAACGAGATTTTTACCACCCGACTAGAAGCTTTTGTCGAGCTAAAGTCGCGATGGAAGGTTGCGATTCAAGCGATGGTATATCGTTGTAAAGACTTAGAGGTATTTGACGACTATCAGATCACAAATCTGTACAAGCAGATTTCTGCTCGGAGATGGCGCACTAAGGAGCCGCTGGATGATCCAAGTAGGTATCCCTTGGAGCAGCCCAAAATGCTTAGGCAGGCTATAGAGATGATCTTTGCAGCCGGTCGAAAGGGTCCAGAGGATGTGGGCACCGAGCTTGCCCTTGCGCCTAAAATCATCGAATCGCTCTGCAATTTACCAGTTGGCAGTATAGCGGGGACTGAGCCGCTTCTTCTGAAGCCTCGCCTCAGGTGAGTTTGTATCGTGGTCCGCTATAGGACGGCGTGCGAACGGTGTGACGGTTTGGACCTTTGCGGGGCGAGACGACAATCACGAACCGCGAGCCTCCTGACTCACACCGACATTAACCGATCAACCAACGCCTGATCGGCCCGCAGCGTCGCGGCGGGGCCGGTGAAGCGGACCTTGCCTTTCTCCAGCACATAGACGCGGTCCGCCAGGGCGAGGGAGAAATCGACGGCCTGCTCGGCGATCAGGATGGTCAGCCCCTGCGCCTTCAGCTCGGCGATCTTGACGAGCAACGCCTCGACGACGAGCGGTGCCAGGCCTTCCGAGGGCTCGTCGAGCAGCAGAAGATCGGGGTTGCCCATCAGCGTGCGGGCGATGGTCAGCATCTGCTGCTCGCCGCCTGAGAGAAACCCGCCCTGTCGGTCCCGCAATCGCGCGAGCACGGGAAACAGCTCGAACACCGTTTCCATCGTCCAGCGCCCCGGTCGTCCGGCCGCGCGCCGCGCCACGTCGAGATTCTCCCACACCGAGAGTTCCGCGAAAATGCGCCGGTCCTCCGGCACGAAGCCGATGCCGGCGCGGGCGACCCGATAGGGCGGCCAGCCGGTGATGTCGCGGGATTTGAAGCGGACGCGGCCGGCGTTCGGCGGGGTGAGGCCCATCACCGAGCGCATCGTCGTGGTCTTGCCGACGCCGTTGCGGCCGAGCAGGCCGACGCACTCGCCCTCCTCGACGGTGAGCGAAATGCCGAACAGCACCTGGCTGAGCCCGTATGCGGTGCGGATGTCCTCAAGCTCGAGCAGCATGGCGATGTCCCTCGCCGAGATAGACGCGCCGCACCTCGGCATCGGTGCGCACCGCCTCCGGTGCGCCGTCGGCGATGATGCGGCCCTGGTGCAGCACGGCGATCTTCTGCGCGATGGAGAACACCACCTCCATGTCGTGCTCGGTGAACAGCAAGGTGAGCCCGCGCTCATGGGCGATGCGCCCGAGGAGCGCAATCGCCTCGTGCGTCTCGCTCGCCGACATGCCGGCGGTCGGCTCGTCGAGCAGCAGGATCTTGGGATCGCTGGCGAGTGCGATGCCAAGCTCGAGCTGCTTCTGATTGCCGTAGGAGAGCGTGCCGGCGATCGCCTTCGCCTGCTCGGCAAGGCCGATCGAGCGCAGCAGGGCCAAGCTCTCCTCGCGATACAGCGCGTCGGAGCGCGACCAGAAATTCCGTCCTTGCCCGCCATGCACGAGCAGGGCGGCGCGCATGTTCTCGATCACGGTGAGCTTCGGGAAGATATTGGCGTGCTGGAATGAGCGCCCGATGCCCATGCCGCAGATGCGATGCGGCGGGAAGCCGGCAATGTCGCGGCCATCGAGGAGAACCTGGCCGGACGTGGGCGCCAAATGGCCTGTGATGAGATTGAACAGCGTCGATTTCCCCGCGCCGTTCGGCCCGATTACCGCCGCGATCTGGCCTTCCGCGACCGCGAAGCTGACCTCCGAGACGGCGCGGAAGCCGCCGAAGCTCTTGCTGAGCCCGCGCACCTCAAGCACCGAGGCGCCTCCAGCTTCGACGCCGCAGCCGCGCGACGCCCACCGCGATCCCACCGACGATGCCGCCCGGGAACACGAACAGCAGCACGAGAAGGATCACCCCGAGCACGAACGGCCAGTACTGGGTGTAGGACGTGATCTGCTGGTTGAGCAGAACGAGCGTCGCTGCGCCGACCACCGGTCCCCAGAAATACTGCATGCCACCGAGAATGGTCATGATCATCACCTCGGCGGATTTCGGCCAATACACATAGTCAGCGAAGACGCCGCGATTGAAGATGCCGAACAGCGCCCCGGCAATCCCGGCGAAGCCGCCGGCGACTACGAAGGCGGCGAGCTCGTAGCGGCGGACGTTGACGCCGATGAAGGCCGCGCGCTCGGGGTTCTCGCGGATCGTGGTCAGCACGCGGCCGAACGGGGAGGCGACGATCCGCCGCATCGCCGCGAGCGATATCGCGACCACGATCAGCGCCAGCACATAGAACTGGCCACCGATGCGTAGCCCATCGAAACCGGGGATCGCGGCGATCCAGTCGAGATTGGGGTAGGGCACATCGGGCAGGCCCTGGTCGCCGCCGGTGACTTCGTTCCATTTGAAGCAGATCGCCCAGACGATCTGCGAGAAGGCGAGCGTCAGCATGGCGAAGTAGATCTTGATGAGGCGGACGCAGAAGAAGCCGACGACGAGGGCGAAGCCGGCCGACCCGAGCGCCGCCGCCGGCAGCGCGAGCGAGAACGGCACCCCGTAGGTCTTCATCAGGATGCCGCAGACGTAGGAACCGATGCCGAAATAGGCGACGTGGCCGAACGAGACGAGGCCAGTCGTGCCGAGCAGCAAGTTAAGGCTCACGGCGAACAGCGCGCTTATCGCGATTTGCGTGGCGAGAAACACGTCGTAGCGCGAGCCCAGAAACGGCACGCTGAGCGCCGCCAAGAACACAACGAGCGTCCACGGAACGCGCTGCGCGAGTGTGGGGCCGCGCAACCTCATCGGATCGGCCGTCCGAACAAGCCCCAGGGACGGACGATGAGGATGACGGCCATCAGCGCGAACACCGAGAAGATGGAAAAGCTCGGGAACACGAGAATGCCGAAGGACAGCACCTGTCCGTAGATCACCGAGCCCCAGAACGTGCCCCAGAACGAGCCGAGACCGCCGATCACCACGACGATGAAGGCCTCGACGATGATCTCGACGTCCATCCCCGGCACGATGCTCTGAATCGGCGTGACCAGCGCGCCGGCGAGGCCCGCTAGGAACGAGCTGACCACGAACATGCCGGTGTAGATCGCGCCGACATTGGCGCCGAGCGCCCCCAGCATCTCGCGGTCGAGCGCCGCCGCGCGCACCAGGCGGCCGGCGTTGCTGCGCGTGAGCAAAAGCCAGGCGGCTACGGCGATCGCCGGGCCAATTAGCATGATGAAGAGGTTATAGGTCGGCAGGGTGGTGCCGAGGATGTCCAAGCCGCCAGCAAGCAGCGGCGGGCGCGACACCGAGAGTTGCTGGGTCCCCCAGATCGCCTTCGCGGCGTCGCCCAGAATAAGCACCAGCGCGTAGGTGAACAGCAGCTGATACAGCTCCTCGCGGCCATATAGATGCCGCAGCAGCACGCGCTCGATCACCGCGCCGAGCAGCGCCACGCCGAGCGCCGCGACCAACGCCGCGAGCCAGAAGCGGTGCAGCGTGGGCTCTAGCCACTGCATCGCCTGCCAGGCGAGATAGGCGCCGATCATGTAGAAGGAGCCGTGCGCGAAGTTGAGCACGCGCATGACGCCGAAGACGAGCGACAGGCCCGAGGCGATGAGGAACAGGAACATCGCCGTGGTGAGCCCACCCAGGAACTGGCCGAACAGGAACGACACGTCCATCACGCGTCAGGCTCCGGGCCAGAGAATGCCGTCAGTCCGTGAACGGCCCCACCGCGAGATACTTAGGGTTCGAGATGATGGCGAAGGGGTAGTGCTCGCCCTTGACCATCTGGCCCCAGAACTCGCCCATCTCCGTCTCATGGGTCTTGGCGTTGAAGGTCCGCTTGCCCACCGGTGTATCGAAGGTCAGTCCGAGCAGCGACTTCGAGACCTTGTCCGAGTCCGTGCTGTTGGCTTTCTTGATGGCGTCGGTCAGCGCGACGATCGCGCTGTAGCCCATGATCGCCCAACCCGAGCCGTACTTCTCGTGCGTGAACGCCTTCAGGTGCTCGATGAACGCCTTGTGCTCCGGCGGCTCGTCTCCCGCCCAGATCACCGGGTCGTAGGCGTCGGACCAGATTCCGTACGGGTAATCGGCGCCCAGCGCCTGCGCCTCGTCCGTGGTGCCGACCTCGCCGCCGTCGACGAGGCGGTTGTTGACCGCCTTGAAGTAGCCGAGCGGCCCCGCCTGCTTGGCGAAGGTGACGAAATCGCCGCCATAGACGTCGCAGAAGATGGCGTCCGGGTGCGTGCCCATCTGCGCCGTGATGAACGGCGTGAAGTCGCTCTGGCCGAGCTTCGGCCATTGCTGGTCGACGATCTGGATGTCGGGCCGCGCCTTCTTCAGATAACCGATGAACGCGGCGACGGCGTCGCGGCCATACGCGTAATCCGGCGCGATGATGGCGACACGCTTGACCTCCTTCCACCCAGCGATGATCGACGCCGCGCTGTGCCCTTCGATGTCGGTGTTGGAGGCGAGGCGGAAGAGGTAGGGGTGCAAGTTCTTCGGCGAGGTCAGCTGCACGCTCTTTGAGGTTGGCGCGATGAAGACGATGCGGTTTTCCTTGGCGATGGTGGAGACCGCCGGCGCCTCGGCGGAGGTGAGCGTGCCGACCAGGAAGTCGACATTGTCCTTGATGATGAGTTCGCGCGCGAGCCGCACCGCCTCGTCGGCGCTGGCCTTGCTGTCGCGCTCCAGCAGTTCGAGCTTGTGGCCGAGTACGCCGCCGTGGGCATTGATCTCCTGCACCGCCATTTCGGCCCCCTTGGTCACGGGGGCGCCATAGACCGCGGCCGGTCCCGACAGCGGCATGGGAAATCCGATCTTGATTGTACTTTCGGCGCCGGCGGCAAATGGTGCGAGACATGCGGCAAGACAGGCCGCCGCCAGGATGCGGCAACGCGACATGACTTTACCTCCCTGTTCGGTGCTCGTTCGGCTCTTCGCGAGCCTTTTGGAACCGGCGTTGACGCCGGGCGGCATCCGATTTTGTTCGATGGTGGTTCGTCGCCTCGCTTTCTGTCAAGAAAACAGTCTCAGGCTGAGGGCCATTCGGATGATACTGGGACACCGATGACTGGAGCTGGTCGATGAGGGACAACCGCCCTGACTGGCTCGCCCACGCGATCCTCCTCGTCGGCATCGCCCTATTCGCGCTGCCGGTCTGGCTTGCCTTTGCCGGTTCCACCCAGGACCCCGACGCCATCGCGCGAGGCGAGCTGTCCCTTGTTCCGCATCTCGGTCATCTCGGCGTCTACGCGACCGTGCTTGCCGAGGGCGTGCCTGGCGTCACGCCGGTGTGGCATATGCTGCTGGTCTCGCTTGGCATGGCGCTGGTGATCGCGGTCGGAAAGATCGTCATCTCGCTGCTCTCGGCTTACGCAGTGACGTTCTTTCGCTTCCCGTTCCGGATGACGGCGTTCTGGACCATCTTCATCACCCTGATGCTCCCCGTGGAGGTGCGGATCATCCCGACCTATGCGGTCATGGCCGATTTCGGGCTGATCAACCGCTTCACCGGGCTCACCCTGCCGCTGATTGCCTCGGCCACCGCTACCTTGCTGTTCCGGCAGGTGTTCCTGACCATCCCCGACGAGCTGGTCGAGGCGGCGCGGATGGACGGGGCGGGGCCGTGGCGGTTCCTGCGCGACATCCTCGTCCCGGTCTCGGCGGTCAATCTCGCGGCGCTGTTCGTGATCCTGTTCGTCTACGGCTGGAACCAGTACCTCTGGCCGCTGCTGGTCGCCACTGATCCATCGCTCGACACCATCAATATCGGCCTGGTGAAAATGATCGGGGTCGAGACGCAGACTGCGTGGGATCGGGTGATGGCAACCGCCGTGCTCGCGTTGCTGCCACCGGTTGCGGTGGTGCTGCTGATGCAGCGCTGGTTCGTCGCCGGGCTGACGGAAGGGGAGAAATAGTGGCGACCCTGGAGATCGCCGGCCTCCGGAAATCCTTCGGCACAACGCCCGTGTTGCATGGCGTGGACCTGACACTGGCGGATGGCGAGATGCTGGTGATCGTTGGCGCCTCGGGCTGCGGGAAATCCACCCTGCTGCGACTGGTCGCCGGCCTGGAGACGCCCAGCGCCGGGCGGATCATGCTGGACGGGCGGGAAATCACGGGGCTCGATCCGTCAGCCCGCGACATCGCGATGGTGTTTCAGAACTACGCGCTCTACCCCCACATGACCGTGTTCGACAACATGGCCTATGCGCTCAGGGTGCGAGGGCTGGGGCGGGCGGAGATCCGCCGGCGGGTCGAGCAGACCGCGTCGATGCTCGGGCTCGAGGCGCTGCTCGCCCGCAAGCCACGCCAGCTCTCGGGCGGCCAACGGCAGCGCGTGGCGATGGGCCGGGCCGTCATCCGCGAGCCGAAGCTGTTCCTGTTCGACGAGCCGCTATCCAATCTGGACGCCAAGCTCAGGGTGCAGATGCGGGCCGAGATTCTGCGGCTGCAGCGCCGCATGGGCGTGACCAGCCTCTATGTGACGCATGACCAGGTAGAGGCGATGACCCTGGGCGACCGGCTGCTGGTGCTGCATGAAGGTCGCCCGGCGCAACTCGCGACGCCGATGGAGGTGTTCGCCCGCCCGGCCGATACCTATGTGGCGACCTTCATCGGCGCCCCCGCGATGCACCTGTTCCCGGCTACCCTGACCAGGGGTGGAACCGCGCTCCAGCTCGATTGCGGGCCGGTGGTTCCACTCGACGGCGCCTCGGCCGGGCCGGAAGGACGACGGATCACCGTGGGCATCCGGCCCGAGGATCTGCAGCCGGGCGAGGGGGACCTGGTGCTCGCGGTGGAGTTGGTTGAGCGCCTCGGCTCGGAATCGCTCGTGCACGGCCGAATCGCCGGTGCTGGGGCCGTTGGAAATGAAACGCTTACGGTGAAGCTGCCGGGACCGGTGGCACCCAGCGAAACCATCCCGTTGATCCTTCCCACCGCGCGGCTGCATCTGTTCGACGGCGACACTGGGCGACGCATCGAGCCGATTGCGCGCGAAAAGGCGCCGCAACCGCTTGCTGGGGCGCACGTCGATCGATAGGGTTCCGCCGGCGTTCCAAAAGGGTGGCTTTGATTCGCATGGGTCTGCGTCCGGCGATCTCCGTTCCCCCGATCAGCCCGGAGGAGATGGATCAGATGATCTCCCGCGCCGGGCTGGTACTCAATCCCGGTCAGGTCGCCGACCTGGTGCTCGCCTGGCGTCAGGTGGCCCAGCTCAGCACGCTGATCTCTCGCGACCGGCCGCTCGCCGACGACTTCGCGATCACGTTCCGCCTGTCGCCGCCACAGTCGAAGAAGCGCGCTGCCGCCAAGCCCCGCGCCGCCGCCGCGCCGCCGAATCCGTCTGCGAAGTCCAATATGAAACCGAGCGTGAAGCGGAGCGCGCGAGCGGGCACGCTGAAGCCGCCGGCGCGCCGCAAAACGGCCCAGAAAAGGCGATGAAGGGTATCGTTCCGGCCTTTCCGACCATCGCCGAAGCCGCCAGGCTGATCGCCACGAAACGCCTCTCCCCGGTCGAACTGACGCGGATGCTGCTGGCGCGGATCGAGCTCGTGAACCCTAAGCTCGACGCCTTCATCACCGTCACCGCCGATCGAGCGATCGCAGGTGCCCGTGCGGCCGAACGGGCAGTCCGGGCTGGCCGGAAGGGGCCGTTGCTCGGGATTCCGCTCGCCTACAAGGATATTTTTGAGACCGCCGGGGTGCGGACCACCGCCTATTCGCGCCTGCTCACCGGCAACGTGCCGGAGCGTGACGCGGAAAGCGTGCGGCGACTCTCGGCCGCGGGCGCGCCAATGCTCGGCAAGCTCGCGACCCACGAATTCGCGATCGGCGGCCCGGCCTTCGATTTGCCTTGGCCACCCGCGCGCAATCCGTGGGACCCGCGCCGTTTCACCGGTGGGTCGAGCTCGGGATCGGGTGCCGCGGTGGCGGCGGGGTTGTGCCTGGGGGCGCTCGGCTCGGACACTGGCGGTTCGATCCGGTTGCCCGCCGCCTATTGCGGGATCGCCGGGCTGAAGCCAACGCCCGGCCTCGTCTCGCGTCGCGGCGTGATCCCCCTGGCACCAAGCCTCGATACGGTGGGGCCGATGGCCTGGACCGCGGAGGATTGCGCGATTCTGCTCGACGCGCTGGCCGGCCTCGATCCCGGCGATCCAGCCTCGGTCGCCGGCCCGGAGGTGAGTTATGCCCGATCGATCGCGAGCCCCGTCAAGGGAATGCGCATTGGCGTGCTGCGCCAGTTCTACGAGCGCGACGTCCCCGCCTCGCCCGATGTGCAGAGGATGATGACGGCGTCGCTCGCCATCTTCCGCAGCCTCGGATGCCGGGTCGAGGACGCGACCTTACCCCCGGTGCGGGACTACAACGCGGTGGGCCGCATCATCATCTCGGCCGAGGCCTATGCAATGCACGAGGCCAATCTCAAGACGCGGCTGTCGGATTTCTCGCGCGTATTCCGGGTGCGCGTGTTGGCCGGCGGCTTGTTGCGGGCAGCCGACTATCTCGCCGCCCAGCGCCGCCGCACCGACCTGATCGCCACCACCGCGCGCTTGTTCGAGCGTTTCGACGCCCTGATCTATCCCGCGACCGCCGGCGCCGCGCCCATGCTGACGGAACAACGCCCCGATGACGGGTTTCTTCGTCCGCTGCTGACCACGGTGGCCAATGTCGCCGCCGTTCCCGCCCTCGTCGTGTGCGGCGGCCGCACTTCGGCGGGCCTGCCGCTCGGCCTCGAGATCATGGGGCCGGCCTGGGGGGACGCCGCGGTGCTGCGTCTCGGCCACCATTTCGAGCGGGCCGCCGGAACGCGAAGCACGCGGCCGCCCCTTTAGGATTGGAATAGTGGCTGGTCGGAGTGAGAGGATTCGAACCTCCGGCCCCTGCGTCCCGAACACAGTGCTCTACCAGGCTGAGCTACACTCCGGCCGAGCCGCGGCATATAGCGGCGCGCGCGGCGTCGGGCAAGCCGCGCGTGGCGTTCGACTGCTCCTCAGGCGGCCAAGCTGCGAGCCGATGTGTCCGGCGAGCAGTATCTGCCGTTTTCGGTCAGATAGTCCCAGACGTCGGGCTGGTCGCGACCGACCCGGTCGAGCAGGCTATCGAGTTCGCTGAAACAGGGCTGCCTTGGGCCGTGATACTCGACCAGCGGACCGAGGGGCTCGAAATAGATCGAATTCGACTGCAGCAGGCGGAGCAAGGGCCGCTCCATGACGGCGCACCAGTGCGTCATGCCGAGCTCGCGGCTCAGCCGGACCAGACCCTGGACCAAGCCCAGCCGCATCAGACCTGTCGAGAGCCCACTGCGGCGCTCTTTCGAGATTGCGAACCGGGAGATCTCGACCGTCGATTCGATCGGGATATCGCCGAGCAGGCCCGGTTGGCAGACCGCTTGCAGGGGGAAGCTGCTGTCCGGGTCCTGCGCGGACGGGAGTACCATGCGAACGGTTCCCACGATCTCCCCGAGATCCCGGCTGACGAGGATCACATGTCGGGAGCGCTCGTCATATTCGTCGTACTCCAGGCCCTCGATGCCTTCGAGATAACCTCGTTCCACGCAATAGACTTGGTGTCGGAGCTGAAAGGATTGGCGGATGAGCGAGGGCCTGTCGGCCACCACAACGTCGAATTCGTCGCGAACGGCAAATACCGCCTCTGTCAAAGACATCTGGTTCATTCTAGCTCCCCCGCTTCACCAAAAGCCGCTGTGAGTGACCTGCATACTGGGCGTCATAGCTGCACTTTGGCCGGAACCGTCCAGTCCTGGTTCCAAGGATTGTAGATCAGCTATACGCTTCTTGGGCCGAATTGCCGGTGCGCCGAGCTTTTTCTCGGAACGGTTCCCATTGTTCGTTGCAAACAATGGTTCGGTATCAAACGTCTGCCTCCGATCGTGACCTTCCGGCGATCGCATTCAGTGATGTATCCGATTGGAGTCGGAAGGTCCATCACCGACCCGTGATCAAGAGGTTAAATCCTGATCAACCGTAGATTGATCGATGTCTGATTATTTAGGCAAATGGTTGACAAATCGTATACATGTTCGGGCCGAGCCGAGGCAAGAGCTCAGCAACGATATTGCCTGCGAATGCGTGCTGGAACGTGATTATGGCCAGACAGCCGCGGCCCATGCGGCCAGGATGTCTTCCCCTAGCAGTCCGGGCCGTCGGACTTGCGACCAGCGGCCAAAGTTCGCCTGATCGCGCAAGGTTGACCACTGGCGGCGGACCACAATGCCGATCGACTCGGGAAACTCGGCCTCGCCTGGCGCCCAGCCGATCGCGACGTCTTTCGCAATCCGATAAGAATTGTCCGCATCGTCGGACGCGGCCAGCACAATCTTGCCGGTTCCCGGCAGAGGTATCGCGCTGTAAGTAGATGGCCGAAACGCGTCCGTCGCGCCGCGATCGAGCCATTGCAAAGTAAATAGATGCCGGGCCAAAGGAACAATGCTGGGTGGGCGCGCACGCTGTCGCGGATCGACCGCAAAGATCGTTCCGCCCCCTAATTGGGGGACAGGTACGACAGTGGCGCCCAGGCGCGGATTGCGAAGTTGCACCCGCTCGAGCACGGCCGCGACCGCAGCATCCAATGCCGAGGAGCATGGCGGTGGTGGGGGCAGTCTCCACTTGGCCAGAATTCGCCGGACCGCGGGCTCGCTGTCGTTCCGCAACCAACTCCGCAAGATCCGCCGCTCTTCCGCGGTGAACAGATCGGCGTCAGGCGCCGGACATGACCGGCCACTAGCCATCGAAGCGGCCTTTGTTGGTTTGATTGCAACTATGAACGAACTCGCTAGCTGAAAGTTGTTGGCGCCGCGGGCGCAATTCCCCCCGCGGCGCCCCTCGATCGCGGTTAGAGCGGTTGCGAGACGGCCAGCTCACGCGCGACATCGGAGCTATGCGTGCGACGGTCGCTCTCGACCAGCTGGTTCAGCGGTAGGCGAGTCGAGCGCGTCACCGGAAGCCGCGGCAGCGGCTCTCCGATCCGTCCAATGAACACGAATTCGTCCGCGCTCTCGCCGAGCACTTGGCGAAAGCGCGACGCCAGCGAGCGCGCTTTGCGAATGACCGTCGGGTCGTTGGAGAACACGGC